>NZ_FYDN01000014.1:0-219637 GCF_900187485.1 Pseudomonas sp. Irchel s3a12 | reverse complement strand
ACTGTACCTTTGCAGCCACTGTTTAGGCAGGCTTGAAAGAGGCGCCAAACGCGTTTCAAGCCTGTAAAGGTGTAAACGATGTCCCCGGTCTAATTTGTAAAGGATGTACCGGTCTCTACAGTGAGGGGCTTTCGATTCAACGCAGACAACAAAAAGCCCCGGCACTCACATGCCGGGGCTTTGGTTTTTCAGCGCGTCACTCAGACCTGCGGGTCGCCCACGTGCAGGATCTTCATGCCGTTGGTGCCGCCGGTGGTGTGGTAGCTGTCGCCCTTGGTCAGGATGACCCAGTCGCCTTTTTCCACAACGCCGCGTTTGGTCAGCTCGTCGATGGCCTTCTGGCTGACTTCGTGCGGTTCCAGCGAAGCCGGATCGAACGGAATGGTGTACACGCCACGGAACATTGCCGCGCGGGCCTGGGCTTCGCGGTGCGGGGTGAAGGCGTAGATCGGCACCGAGGAGCGGATACGCGACATGATCAGCGGAGTGAAGCCACTTTCGGTCAGAGCGATGATCGCTTTGACGCCCGGGAAGTGGTTGGCGGTGTACATGGTCGCCAGCGCGATGCTTTCGTCGCAGCGGGTGAATTCCTTGCCGATACGGTGGCTGGAGGTCTTGCCGGTCGGGTGCTTCTCGGCGCCGACGCAGATGCGCGCCATTGCCTGCACGGCTTCCAGCGGGTACAGGCCAGCGGCGGATTCGGCGGACAGCATCACGGCGTCGGTGTAGTCGAGCACGGCGTTGGCTACGTCGGACACTTCAGCGCGGGTCGGCATCGGATTCTGGATCATCGACTCCATCATCTGGGTCGCGACGATCACCGCCTTGTTGTGGCGGCGTGCATGCAGAATGATTTTCTTCTGAATGCCGACCAGTTCGGCGTCGCCGATTTCCACGCCCAAGTCACCACGGGCAACCATCACCGCGTCGGATGCCTTGATCAGGCCGTCGAGGGTTTCGTCGTCCGCTACGGCTTCAGCGCGTTCGATCTTCGCCACCAGCCAGGCAGTACCGCCGGCTTCGTCGCGCAGTTGACGGGCGTATTCCATGTCGGCAGCGTCACGCGGGAAGGACACCGCGAGGTAGTCGACTTCCATTTCTGCAGCGAGCTTGATGTCGGCCTTGTCTTTTTCAGTCAGGGCCGGCGCGGTCAGGCCGCCACCGCGACGGTTGATGCCTTTGTGGTCGGACAGCGGGCCGCCGATGGTCACGGTGCAATGCAATTCTGTTGCGGTGGCGGTATCAACGCGCATCACCACACGGCCGTCGTCGAGCAGCAGCTCGTCACCCACGCCGCAGTCCTTGACCAGATCCGGGTAGTCGATGCCGACCACTTGCTGGTTGCCTTCGGTCAACGGATGGCTGGTGGAGAAGGTGAACTTGTCACCGATCTTCAGCTCGATCTTCTTGTTGGCGAATTTGGCGATACGGATTTTCGGGCCTTGCAGGTCACCCAGCAGGGCGACGAAGCGACCGTGCTTGGCGGCGAGGTCACGCACCAGCTTCGCGCGAGCCTTGTGCTCGTCGGGGGTGCCGTGGGAGAAGTTCAGACGGGCAACGTCCAGACCAGCCAGAATCAGCTGTTCAAGAACTTCCGGCGAGTTACTGGCCGGGCCAAGGGTAGCGACGATTTTGGTACGACGGACGGACATGCAAAGACTCCTGAGTTCAAGCGCTAGCGAAGGCTACTATGCTCTTGGGGTGTAGTCATTGTTCGTTTGCACTACTTATTACTTTCTTTATTGAACACGACGATTGGCGCAAACACTTCTGAAGAATTCCCGGCAGGGGTCGATACAGAGCACAAGACAGGAGAACCCCCATGCGATTGTTGCCCATTGCCGCCCTTGCCCTCAGCGTCCTCGCCGTTTCGGGCTGCACCCGTTGGTCGATGAACCACCATTTGAACAACGCCTACAGCGCCTATGACCGCGGAAACTGCGAGCAGGTCATGCTCGAACTGTCCAAGGTCGAACGCGCCAGCCGTGCCCGCCCGTACGTGTGGCCGGAAGTGTCGATGATGCGCGGCCAGTGCCTGGAACGGCAGAAAATGTTTGTCGACGCGGCGCAGACTTATCAGTTCATCATCGCCTCGTACCCGAACAGCGAATACGCCTACCGCGCCCGTGCCCGTCTGGAAACCTTGCAGAGCCTGGGCCACTACCCGACGCGCAGTGCCGCTGCCGTGGTGCGCCCGACCCGTTTCTGATGACAGTTGTCATACAAAATCTGGCTGTGTGTACAAGCTGAGCTATAGTCGAATAACCCGGATTCAGCGTCAGGTTCCTGAATCCGGAGCAACACCCGCGACTGGCAGTTGTAAGGTGACGGCGACGTAGCGACCGTTACACCGGAAGCGGGGAGAGCGGCCGGCGAAACCGGCTCGTTCCGAAGCAAGGGTGCGGCTCTGTGATGGAGCCTTGCATGGCGAACTGCGCATGTTTACCGAACGGATCGAACGGCATCAGTTGCCGTATTTCCTCAGAGTGTTCAACAGCGTCACCGACAAGCCCATCGGTTTTCTCGGCAACCTCTCCGAAGACGGGCTGATGCTCATCAGCCAATTGCCCATGATGGTCGGCGTGGACTTCCAGTTACGCCTGAAAATCCCCGCCAGCGATGGCTGTCAGCAGGTAATCGACCTCACGGCGTGTTGCGTGTGGTGCCATGAGGACGCCACGCCGCTGCACTACGACGCCGGCTTCGTCCTGCAACGCGCACCGCCGGAATTTGGGCAACTGGTGCAGGCGTTGCGGCGTTATTTCAGTTTTCAGCCGTTGCCGGCTTCGGCCTGATTTAAACCCGCTAAAAGCTTCGCGAGCAAGCTTGCTCCTACACTGGATCCGGTGCACGTGGATCCTCTGAGCTTGTCGACGAACGCGTCCTCCCCGGCACACGAACACTGACGGACAGGCTCTGTCATTTGGCCGTTCGTGATCCAGGTTCTATGCCAGCCACATTCTCATCTCGCTCAACTGATTGATCCCATCGCGAGACGCGGCGGCCTGTCAGTTCGATCCGTAAGCGTACAGACCACCAGACTCCAAGAGATGCGCAGGTAATGGTTGTGTGATGTACCCACTGGCTGCAGTCGCATGACGTTGCCGGTTTGATCTACCGCTCGTCGGGACTGTCAGATTTTACAGGTGCCTAGGTATCCGCGTGTTCTGTAAAAACAAGACTTATCGGCCGAAGGCCCAGGCGAAAGGCGCGCGATCATGTCAGAGAATACTTTTAATCAGAAGGTTGAGCATGCTCTGAACGAGGATGACGGGAATTCAGATGTTCGGGCTTGGAAACCTCTCCAGTTTCTCCACGCAGACAGCACGATTCTTGTTAGCCCCGATACGCCGCTTAAATTCAGTATCCCATCGTATGTCGGAGAACATAATCAGGTGTGGATGGACTTTCATTCTGCAAACTCGAGCAGGAAGATTCTTGATGGAGACTGGTTTCAGGCAGTTCATTGGAACACTATTCAGGTCAATGGACTTGTAGAAGGGAAGGCCAAATTTGATGGTGTCTGGAGGCGAGGTGACGAGTGGGCTCCGTGGACTTCCCAGCATGTTGAAGTGAGGAAGCCTGCCGCGTTTGATGCCGCTAATGTGGTTGGCGTAAGGGTATCAGGCACTGCAAGTCCTGGCAGTGTAATAAGGCTTGTGCGTCCTGCCGACAAAGCCGTAATGAGCACCACGCACACCACTCAATCTGATAGGCGCTGGACTGTCACATTATCGACGGGTCTTCCCCAAGGTGTGCGCGAGCTACAAATCCGTGAAGACGTCGACGGAACGGTGGGGCGATATACCCAGACGAAGACGTTCACCGTTTTAGGCAAAATCAAAATTACGTCCCCGGATATCAATCTGCCCGTCGAGAGTGTTCTACCCGTGTTCAAGGGCAACGGGGCGCTGCAGGGAACCCGCATCAGTGTTTTCTTAGTAAATCCCCTCATGCCTGTGGCCTCATCCGATCCGGTTGATTCCGACGGCGAATGGCTTGCAACCAGTAGCCATACTTTCGCGCGAGGGGCACGTTACACCATTATTGCCAGACAGAATCTGGGTGGCGGCTACTCCGAGTGGAGCGATCCTCAAGAGTTTTATCTTATTGGTCCTCCCGTGTTTATAACGCCCAGACCCAATCCCGCGTCGCCGCCAATCGTGGAAATGAAATCGATGTTCGAGGGGATCGGCGCCACCGGTTTTTATCAGAACAGAGTCGACGTGTATTCAGAGCAGATGGGGGACGATGCCGTGGCTGTGGGCTGGCCACATCCCGACACTGGTGAATGGCGCCGAGAATGCACCCTTACGCCCGGCCCTCATTCGATTTTTGGCACGCAGACAGTCAAGGGGATTACCTCAATAACGAGTGAACCCTTCGGCATACGGGTACGCCCGGGCAAACCGACGGTCGAGTACACCCTCAATCAGGAAACCATGACGTTTTTCAGTAGTGGCCATTACGACCAGTACCTCGAAACGCAGATTCAGTTCACCATCAAGAGCTATCCGGGCGACCTGCCACCGAACACGCCGCCTAATGCCATTGTGCGAGCCGATGGTAGCTGGACAACAACATCGACAGGCTGGGCTTTGGGGGCTTTTTCAGTCGAGGTCGTGCAGAAGATCGTCGACAACGCCAGTGGCTGGATCGAATCGCTGCCTCTTGAATTCAAACTCCAGAACGACATGCCGGATGTCACCGACGTGACCCACACCAAGGCTTATCGGCCGGTCTTCAGCGGTAAGGGTTACAACGGCGCCACCGTGAGTTTTTACCATCCTGATGGCGACCTCAAGGCAGCCCCTGATGCAGTCGTGAGCGGTGGGACCTGGTCGAGCACAGCCAATGAAGACTGGGGGCCGGTGAAGGATCAGGAAGTCCATATCCAGCAGTGTCTGGAGGAGCATTGTTCACTCAACCGTGTAGTGTTGAAGGTCTCGATTCCACCCCTGCCTCCCACAGTGAACGAGCCACCCCGGGAAGGCCTGACACCGATGTTCCGCGGCACCTGCCTGGAAGGCGCAACAGTGAGCATCACCTTCAGCGGTGACAGCAGCGTTTATGCCGGAATCGTCGACAACGGCACATGGACGTTCCAGCGAACAGAGCCGTTTCCCGCGGAGGTCCTCCAAACCATCTTCGTTACCCAAAGGGCAGCCGAGCAAAACTCTGAGGCGCAATCCAGAAACTTCACGCTTTACCCGGCCATGCTCAAACCGGTCATTACCTATCCGGTCGAGAGCGGTGACGTGGAGCCGGACGTGATGATCAAGGGCATCGAAGGTGTGAGCGGCGCCTTGATGAAACTGCACGAGTCTCAGTTTGGAAACGAAATAGCAGAAGCTCAGCTTGTCGAGGACGGTGAATGGGCCATCCAGCTCACTGATTTGAAGTTCGGTGAGTCTACGATCTTCGCGAAACAGGAGCGCAACGGGCGTCCGTCCGAAAGAAGCGACCATCGAACCTTCAACGTGGTGGTGCCGCCACCGCAGATCACCACGCCGCAGGACGGCGGCAACCTGACGCGTACTGCCACGCTCAGGGGTGTTGGTTTCCCTTCAGCCCAGGTCGAGATCTGGTTCAAGGGCACTGACGTACCGTGGTTGAGCGATATTACGGTGCCCGGTAGCGGTGACTGGCAACGGGAAGTCACGCTGCCGGTCGGCAACTACATTATCCGCGCCCGACAATTGTTCACGGAAAACAACAAGACACATGAATCTGCCTTCACAGACGACTTGACCTATGAGGTGGTCCCGGCAGCGCCTTTTGTCGAAACCCCAGTCGAAAACGAACAGGTTGGCCGGCAGTTGGTGGTGTCAGGTTTCGGTGTGCCGGGCGATACCGTCACGGTGACGCTGGGGAGCGCCACGCCCAGTGCTGTCGTCCTGGAGGACCGAACCTGGTCGATCAGCGTGGAAGCTCAGACCGACGGCGACATGGTTCTGGAAGTGACATCAATGCTGGATGGTTTCGAGTCAGGCGCTGCCATGCGCAAGGTCGTGGCGGGGCTGTATCTGCCTATCATCGCTGAACCGGCAGCGGGACGCTGGGTGCATGATCCGGTGGCCTTTGCCGGTACGGGCGAGGGCGGTGTCGGGCAAGTCGTGAGCTGGTTCAACCCGGAGCAGAAATGGACGCCGCTGCTTACCGTCGCCGGCAGCGCTTGGCGCGGTGAGTCCGCTGTGTCGTTACCACTGGGCGGCAGATGGTGCCGTTTCCGGCAAACCCTCACGCCGGGAACAAGCATGTCCGATTGGGCCGAAAGCGCACGCTTTGAAGTTGTGCAGGTTCCCCCGGACCACTGAATCGCGAAAAGCCGACGGGCGGTCATTAAACCTGTCATTTCTGACAGTAGACGCTTCGGGCTATCCAGCGCCAAATTGTCCTGAACACATGTGCAGCCTGACGAACACGTCGGGCAGTTCAGGCCCGCTCTCGACCCAAGGAATTCGATCATGGCTGATTCGCGCCTTCCCGGTCTGCAACTGTACAGGCAGTTGTTTCCAGAAGAGGAAAATGCTAACGACACTGTTCTGCAACCACTCCACGCCTACCTGAAAAACGGTGGCTCGATTTTCCCGCTGGTGGAGAAGGGCGTGGAGCACCTGGCCAGCCAGTATCAAATGAACCGGGAGGACGCCCATCGGTTTTTGCGCCGTGCCAACAGCATGGCCACTTACGTGAGCCGTCAGTTCATCGAACAGCAGATGAGCGGTGGCGATGGTGTGCCTGAGCCGGCGGGCGGATTGCTATCGTGGGTGACCGGGCCACGATATGAGCTGCTTTTCAAGACCGACTTCGAAAAGCGGGCTCTGCCGGAGTCTCTGGAGTCCATGATATCCCCGGTGGCCTACCTGATCTTTCTGTTGCTCTGGATCCGCGACCGGATCGAGTCCGTAAAGCTTGATCCACCGGGCTTCCCCCTCGAAGAGCGGCGTGCTGATCTGATGGACCTGTCCGTGGATTTCAATGCCGTGTTCCGGCCGGTGTCTTCGGTGGACATCATCGTCTCGGTTCTGGAACGCTTCATTGCTGAACATTCAACACAAACCGATCCGCCAGAGACAATCGAAGACGCGATGATTGAAGCGCGTTATCCCAATGGCCTGCCGTACTACCAACACTGGGTCACCCTTGACGGTGTTGCGCAACTCAACAATCTGTCAGTAGGTGATTTTGCCCGCGCGGTCCATTTGGACTACCCCTACTTTTTGCAGTCCGGCACCTGGATTGATTTCGCCGAACGTGCGCTGGCGCATTCCTCGCGATTCGGCCCCTATCAACGGAACGTATTAACGGAGCCTCCCGTAACGACTCAAGACCGTGATGCATTTTATCGGGACAACTATGGCTCAGACATAGAACATGATGCGGGGCCGCAGAACCTGAATCAGGTTCCGTACTTCGGCGAACACACAAAGCTCGACACGCTGGCGATCGAACGTTTGCTGTCCATTCGTGATTTCGCCCCGGTACTATCGGCCAATTTTGACCCCGAAGATCCTCCTCCGTTACCTTCTACCCCTGCCAGGGGCGCCGAAGTTTCCGTCTCGCCTCTGCCAGAAAGCGGGCGTTCTGGGTCGGTGTACATCAACGCCAATGCCCACCCCGGCGTGAATATCAACGTTGCGGATGAAAATCCTGCGTCTCTGCATCGATTATCTGTTGTTTACAACGATGACAAGGGGCTTGCCACCTTCGACCGGATGAACCGCATGATACGCCTGTGCAACTGGCTGGAACTGCCCAGTGACCAGGTGGACGTCTTGGTGGCTGCTGCGATCAGGGCTGAAGTGCGCGGCGGTGCGGATGAAGGGAAATGGTGGATCACGGACAACGTCGTGCATGCCATTGGGCTGTTCCAGACCTTGCGCGAACGCTACAACTGCACAGCGGCAGATTTTGCGGTATTCATCGATCAGTTGGCCATTTACGGGCGCGGCGAAGCGTTATCGCAATTCGATCAAGTGTTCAACAGTCAAGGCCGCTACCGGGAACCTTTGGTGCTGGATGACGGCGATTTTCCGGTAACGCCCGGACCGGGCGAAGTCAATCTGCCCATCAGCCAGTTGTGTAATAGCCTGGGGATCGACACACAGACTTACCAGTATCTGGCGTTGCAAGTGGCCACGGCCCACGGCATCAGCGACAACACGTTCAAGCGCAGCCTGCCGATCATTTCCAGTTTCTATCGACTGGTGCGGTTGTCCCGATTGCTGAGCATGACCCCCGTTGAAGGCGTGCTGATGCTGCTACTGGTGGGGGGGGAGGCCTGGCTCAAAGAGTTGGCAGGCACTCCAAAAATTGCTTCGGCCGTCAGCCAGACGCCTGATGTTCTGAACATCATTGACGCCCTGCAATCGTGCGTGCAGTGGTGCGAGCAAAACAACTTGCCTGTGCTGTGGATGTTGCAACACGCGGCAACACCGCAAGCCGCCCGTGAAGCCTCTGAACAGGAACAGCAGCTGTTTGATCAGATACGCAATCTGTTGCCCACGGCGCTGTTCTCCAACGCGGCTGTATTGATGGCTGGTTTACCGCCCGCCGGTGCGGCCAGTTGGCTGGATTTCTTGGTATCACCTGAAGACGAACTGGAGCCTGTTGTCGATGCCGATGGGTTGATGTTGGCGCCCATCGGCACGCCGGAGCAGTATTTGATCGATATGCTGAGAAGGGTCGAGTGGGCAGTCGATCACGCACTGGGTAACCTGGAACCCGGAGTGCGCACGAATTTAGTCAATACCCTGCTCCAAGTCCTGCTCGACGCCAGGGATGCTCAGGCATCGCTGGTGAAGGAAACGCTGGCGGTCTATGCCGGTATTGAACCGGATCAGGCAATACCGGTACTGAACTGGGCCGACAAAACGGTTTACCAGTTTTTGCGCCAGGTGAAATCACGCATCGATTCGAGTACCGAACCATCCAAGCGCAGTCCGGATTCCGATGTGTTGCTTACGCTATTGGCCGAGGTTCGGCGGCGCAGTGAGGTGGTTTCAACGCTGGGGCTGAGTGCCACCCTGCTCCAGGATTATCTGGATTACGGTTTTCGGGCCTGGATGGGGCAGTCCGACAAGTATGCACTCACGGTCACCACGCTTTATCACCTGACCACGCTGACCCGGGCATTTGGCTTGAGCACGCAGCCGGCGCAACAGTTGCTCGACTACCTGCGCGAAGCCAACTCACTGGAAACAGTGCTTGGCGAGGATGCGTCGCGACTGGCGGAGCAGGCTTCTACCCTGCGTCTGGCCGAGTTTTTCGACTGGAGCGTGCAGGAGGTGCGTGAGTGCGTCAGTCGCATGGACCCGATTCCGCCGGTGCTGAGCAACCTTAGCCAGCTGGCTGTGCTCATCCGCGTCCTTGAGATGTCCAGGAAAACGGGGATGGATGCGCTGACAATCTTCCTGCTGGGCCATTTGCCTGAAGCGGTGAGCAAGGAGGCCTACGCCGAGGCCGCTGAACTGGCCTTGCTGAGTCAGTCCGAGGCGCGTACGCCGCTCGCGCAAGTGCCGGGGGATCTGCGGCAACTGGTGACCATCAGCTGCGATGTGCAACCCTCCGAGCTGATAGCTCGATCCACCAACACCGCTATTTACACGGTGACGCTCAAAGATCCCGCAGGAGCGCCTTTGAGCGGTATCCGCGTGCATTTTCGCGCCAGCCTGGGCGATATCGAAACCGGCTATACCGGTCACAACGGGCAATTCGAGGCCACCTACACCCCCGGCGCCAAAATGGGCGAGGACACGCCCGTTTTCTGGCTGGACCTGTTTGAGCCCGAGAACGCCAAAACCATCAAACTCATTTCCCACGATAAAAGCCTGGATTTTGTCACGATGCTGAAGTCGCCGGTTCCATCGGGGGTCGTGCCAAGCGGCAGGGAAGTCGAGCTCTATGCAACGTTGATGGATGAGTTCAAGAACCTGGGTGTAGACGAGCTGGTGGATTGGGCTGTCGAAAGTGGTGAGGACGAAACGCACAGGGTGATCTTCCGGGGACGGCACGGGAGCACCAATCAGGAAGGGCTCACGCGCGTCTACGTTTCCAGCGCTACGGGCGGCACATTCAGGTTAAGCGTGCTCTGCCAAGCGAGTGAAAAGCAAGCCTACTTCGATGCCATTACGTTCGAAGGTAGTGCATCACCCAACTGACATAGCCGGTGCAGCACTCACCCCCGGAATTTGATCAAGGAGCCATGATCATGGCATTGAATTACATTGGCGATCTGCAGGAAAAACGGCGTTCCGCTTTGCTTGAATATTGCATCGGCCATGCCAGCCAGGTGAAGTATCCCTTTGTGAAAACGTCGGCAGACCTCTTCGAACTGCTGCGCATGGACCCGTTGGACACCTTCGCCGTGCAAAGCTCCTGGGTGGCCGAAGCGACCAGTTGCGCGCAGCAATACATTCATGCGGTGTATCGCAAACTTGAGCCCGGATATACCACCCACCAGTTTCCCGCCAGCGATCTGGCCGAGTGGGAACTGTGCAACAACTATCCCGACTGGGCGGCGGTGCATTTGATTCCGCTCTACCCGGAAAACTTCATTATCCCGTCTGTCCGCCAACGCAAGAGCAGTCTGTTCAAGATCCTCGAAAACGATCTTAATCAGACCCGTTTGACGACTGATTCAGTACAGCTGGCGTTGCAGAACTATCTGCAAGCGTTCGAGCAGGTCTGTGACCTGGATGTCATCAGTTGCTACATGGACGGCGTCACACCTGACCGCGCCGATTACTACTTTGTCGGCCGTCAGCGGGTGCCACCCTACCAGTACTTCTGGCGCAAGGCCGAGATTGAACTCACGCCGAGCTGTGTCGCTGTCAATCCAGCTGCATGGGGTGAATGGCAGGCTGTGGAGATTCAGCCAGCGTATCGGGTGCTGGATATTCGCCCGGTATTCTGGAACGGCCGGTTGTGCCTGGTCTGGGCCGAGTGGAGTGACAGGGTTGAAGGCAAAACGAATGACGAATTCATCCCCGAAAAACTCAGCGTCAACCTGGCGTTCATGAAGCAGAACGGTCAGTGGTCGGCACCGCTGAGTTTGTACAGTGCACAAGCCGAGCCGGGTGACGACAAGGGGTTTCAGTTGATTGCCTCGGTGTGGATCGATCTGGATTCTCCCAAGGGCAAGCTGGGGGTGTTGATTCCGCTGGTGGACAAGGAATCAATTCCGGAAAAACCAGTGATATACAGGATTTATGACGTACTGATGCGGCCCGATACCACTGAAGGAGGTGGCTGGCTGGATTTCGCGAAAGACCGGTTTGTCACGCCCGAGACGGTGCAGCACTCATTCGGCAGCCAAGTGACGATGACCTCGGAGGATCAAACGCCCGGTTCGATGTCGCGTTATCTCGGCCTCCGGGCCGCGGCCCAGCGTGTAAACGGTCAGGATGTGTTGACCGTCAACGGGTTTTGCAGGCCTACCGGGTTGTCCGGCGGCGTTACTCCAGAGTTCGAGTTGACGCTGGTGGGCAGAACCGGTACGGACCCTGCGCCTTTAAAAGCGCAGTTTTCGCAAGCCGGAGACTGGGCCACGGCATCGCTGGAGTTCAAACGTGACCAGGGGTCATGGCCCGCAGACACCACCGTCACTCTGAAAGCTACGGACACGCAGTATGGCGGCAAGGCATTCAAACTCAAGATCGTCAATCTGGCGAACTTCACCGTGCCAACGCTTGTGAAAAACACCCGCGATGCCGCGCAATTCATTGCCTACGGGTTGCCGGCTCCCTACCTCAAATACAGCCGGCTGAACTCACTGTTCGGCCCTGAACTGGTACTGCGTGCCAGTATTTCCGTTGAAGCCGTACTGCACTGGGATACGCAGTTTCTTGCCGAACCACCGCCGACGGGTAGTGAGTTTATCGAGCCCAACGGCGCCTTCGATGGCGCCAATGGCCTGTTTTTCTGGGAGTTGTTTTTTCATGTAGCGCACCTGTTGTACACGCGGCTGCACGTTGAAGGGCGTTTTGCCGAAGCGCAGAAATGTTTGCACTACGTATTCGACCCGCAAGCCATCGCGGAACCGGACAGCCCCGTTCCCAAAGAGGCGTACTGGCGCTGCCGGCCGTTGGCCCTTGACGCTGGCAATTCAGGTTGTGAGGCGCTGGCCCCTGCCGATCCGGATGCCATCGGCTATTCGGCGCCCAAGCACTTCAGGATTCTGATGTTCTGCGAGTACGTGAAAAACCTTATGGCCTGGGGCGATTGGTATTACCGTCAACTGACCCGAGATAGTCTGGTGGCGGCCAAGTTGTGTTACGTGCAAGCCGAGTTCCTGATGGGCAGGCCGCCTCTGGCCCGTGCGGTGAATCGTTGGCAAACCACGACAGTGAAAGAAATTTTGGACGCAAGCAGTAGCCGTCCGGCGCTGGAGGCGTTTGAACAATCGCTCGAATTCGATCTGGCGGATGTCCCGGCCGGTTCCGAGCGTGCGCCAAGGCTCGGTTTGTTGGCTTACGGGCCATTCAGGATTCCGATCGATCACTCGCTGGAGGACTTGTTTGCCGCCCCCGGTCAACGCCTGCATAACTTGCGTAACAACCTCACGCTCGATGGCAAACCGCTGGATATCCCGTTGTTCAGCCCACCGTCCGATCCGAACGAGTTGCTGCGTTTTCTGGCCTCGGGTGGCGTCGGTGGGCCACGGCCGATGGGCGGGCGGCTGGTGGTCGGCGCATTCCGTTGGCGTCCGGTCCACGAAATCGCCTTGCGTGCGGTGCAGGTGCTACAGGATTTCGGCAGTCAGGTGCTCAATATGCTCGAACGACGTGATCGTGCCGAGCAGGAAGAATTGCAGCAAACGCATTTGGTAGAGCTGGGCGACTACGCCCAGACCGTACAGGAGCAATCCATTGCTCAATTGGAGGCCAGCGTTACAGCGCTCGAACAGAGCCGGGTCGTGGCGCAACAGCGGGCGGATGCCTACGCGCAGCGCTACGACGAGAACGTTTCGGCGGTTGAGTATCAGGTCATGGCGAGCCTGAAGCAGTCGAAAACCAATGCCTTGACCGCCAAAGTCCTCAAACCCACCGGGGCGGTTATCGCGGCGCTGCCGAAAATCTATGGCATGTCCAATGGCGGGATGAAACCCGAAAATGCGATTGATGCGGTGTGTTTCGGCCTGGAAATCGCCGCGTCAATGTTGCAAATCGACGCCGACGACCAGGCCACTACCGAGGGTTATCGTCGACGTCGCAACGAATGGGGGCTGCAACGTGATCAGGCCTTGGCCGAGGTCGACGCGCTCAACGCGCAGATCGAGGCGCAGCGCCATGCGGTTACTGCGGCTCGCTCCAACCTTGCACAGACTCTGCGGGCCAACGCTCAGGCTTTGGCGGTTTACAACTTCCTGAAAAAACGCGCGAGCAATGCCGAGTTGTTTGGCTGGATGCTTGGCCAGTTCAAGGCTTTGCACTATCAGGCCTATGACGCCGTGATCAGCCTGTGTCTCAGTGCTCAGGCTTCTCTGAATGCCGAAACCGGCGATTACGACGCGCAGATCCCTTTGCCGAACGTCTTTCTGGAACAGCGTCATGGTTTGACGGCCGGCGAGCACTTGCGTGCGCATTTGCTGCGGATGGAGCGCGAATATGTGCAGCGCTACGAGCGCCGGCCGGAGTTTTTGAAAACCGTTTCCCTGCGCAAACTGTTCAACGACACGGTTGACCCGCAGCCAGGTATCGCCAACTGGGAGGCTGCGCTCACGCAGCTACAGACCACCGGCACACTGGAATTCCAGCTGACCCAGTTGCTCTTTGATCGTGATCACCCAGGCCACTTCTGTCGGCAGATCGACTCGGTGGAAGTCGACCTGCCGGTGCTGACCGGACCGTATGAGGATGTGCGGGCGACCTTGCTGCAGATCTCAAGCAAGTTGGCGACCCGGGCAACGACGCAGTCAGTGCAGTACTTGCATAAACCAGGGAACGTGGCGCCTGGCGACGTGTTGATCAATTTGCGCAGTGGCCAGCAAATCGTGTTGTCGGCAGGGGTCGCCGACAACGGTCTGACGGCCATGAAACCCGATAATGACTTGCTCAATCCCTTTGAGAAAACGGGTGCAGTGTCGAACTGGCAACTGACTTTTCCCTGGCATTTGAAACAACCGCAAGCAGGCACGCTGCGTTCCATGAACGACGTCATCCTGCGTATCCGCTACTCGGCCAAGGTTGGCGAGTCGACCTTTGTCAGCAAAGTCGAAGACCTGGTCAACGAAGCTGAAAATGCCGCGCGCAACACTCAGGTTAAAGGAGTGAGTCGTCATGAATGAGCCGATTGTTCAAGCCAACAGGAATCTGCTGTTCAATGGTGATTTCAGCGAAGGGACAGACGGCTGGAAAAAAAGCGGTCCTTCGATCGGTGTAGCGGGCGACTGGTACGCCGGGGATCGAATCCTGCTTCTGCACCTCTCTCATGAAAGTTATCTCAGCCAAGAGTTTGAAGTTCCCAGAAAAACCGCCAGCGATGCGCAATACCGGCTGAGTTTCCTATGCGAGACGATCCACGAACAGTCGGGATGGCTATACCTCTTCAAGGGCTCGGAAGAAATATTGAAGGTAGAGCTGAAACCCGCGACTGGCCGCAATCTTGAAGAGGATCTGGCCCGATTGGCGGTAGGGCAACCTCTGGATTTTGTCCCGATTGAATACGAACAAACGCTGAACTCATCGTTCGACGCCGGCGACACCCTGCGTATAGAGATCAAGAGCCCGCCAAACGATGATGACGACTATTCCTCGAAAGTCCGTATTACCCGCATCAACCTCCTGTTGCACCTGGCCCCGTTGAAACTGCGAACCATGAAACTGGATGATCAGGTTCTGGACGAGGGCAGCACGTTGTGTTTTTGTCTGGGGGCAACGGACGCCAACCCACACAGTTTGACCTTCGAACCTGAACCAGAGCATGCCTGGGAGAATACCGAGGCGGCACTGACGCTTACTGATAATCCACAGCAAGCAATCGTCGTCAAACCGGGGCCTGAGGTTGAACAGCTGCTGACAGAGCAGTGGTCGCTCGATTGTCCGGTGGTCGGTGACGAAGATCCTTATTCATTCACACTGAACCTGATCAACCGCTACAACGCAGAGCCTTTTACGATCCCGGTATCGCTGGGACATCATCGCCTGAAGTTTCGCGAGAGACTCGAAGCCGCGTATTACCCGGTACTGGAGTATCAGCAAAGCGTGCGTCTGGGTGTGCGGGTGGCGTCTTTCTATACCCAGCAGAGCGTCGCTGGCGTGACGGTCAATTGGTCGACGGCAGAGCGTGTGACAGCAGCCTCTGTTTCCGATGAGTACGGTTGGGCCTACTTTGATTTTCAGCCGACAGTGGCGGTAGAAGCGCTTATCGAAGCGTCGGTCGGGAGCCCTTATTACTCCAGCGGCGTTTACACCGAACAGTTCAACGTGCGGGTATTGGCCACTGATCCGTGGAAAGATCTGCGGGCCGTTGTCGATGAAGTCGAAACAGCCTGGGATGCAAACGGTTATCCGAACCGTGGCAGCACCCATGATCTGCTGGTACGTCTGCCGGATAACAGTCCATTGCTTGATACAGAGCTGTCTTTGCATTGGAGCGGCGACAGTCATGAACAACTGGGCGTTGACGTCAGCCCGCCACTGGAGGATCCGGTACAGGTCGCGCGGCCCGACATGCTCTGGACGCTGACCTGTGATGATGAGCTCGACGGCCGATTTCTGCTGTCGCTGGTTTGCTCGAAATTGCTGCTGCCATCGCCGGGCAAACCGATGTCGCTGGCGCGTAATCGGGTCAGGGTCGGCGAGGTGCACGAAGCCAACAAATTTCCGGTCGTGGACGAGCAGGAAAGCGTGCTGTTACGCGTGCAAGTGCTGCATGAAACGGCATCCGCTGACGGTGATCCGGTTCGTAACGCGCTGGTCGAATGGCACACACCTGAAGACGTTATTACTATCTATACGGGCTACGGTGGTTGGGCGAACGTGTTCTACACACCGCTGAGGGCCGGGGATTTGAAGGTCATCGCCCACGTTAAGGCACACCCGGAAGCCGTGCCGATCACTCGAGAGTTCGAAGTCACTGCGATCGCTACGAGCCCCTGGAAAACCGAGGTCGAGATCCGGCTGGATGGGGAAATTATCCAGCGCAATACGCTCGGTCTGGTGTGTAAGAAAGGTCTCCCGCACACCTTGAGTGTCGTTCCTGTCGCCGGCAGTTCGTGGATTGGCAAAGGTATCAGCCTGCAATGGCGTAACGATGATCCCGCTGACATCGGCTTGCAGTTCTCTGAACCGGGAGTCAGCAAACCGCTGACGGCAGAGGGGGTGCGATGGACACTGAGTTCAGCGGCAGAAGGCAGCATCAGCAGTCTGTTTGAGCTGGAGCTGCGCCTGCAAAGCGTCGAGATTGTTCGAGAGTTGTCCGGGCGCCTGTTGTCTGCGGATTTGAGTACGGAAGTCAGCCTGCTGCTGGATCAGATTCGGGCTGCGCCGGATGAACAAGCGCTTTATCCGTGTCTGGGCGCCACTCACCGTTTCAATGTTCTGCCCAATGAGTTAAGCCCGCTGGTGGGTTTGCAGGCCGCGCTGAGCTGGTCGGGCACCTCGATGGATGACCTCGACGCCAGCGTCCGCCCCTCGTTGGATACTTCACAGACATTGAACGATGGGGGCACGATCTGGGAGCTGGACTTTTCCGCCAGCGAGCAGCCCGGCCGATTTGCGCTGACCCTTGCCTTGCCTGAGCTGGATTATGTCGCCCAAGGCAAGCCGATGGTGTTGGGCCATAACAAAGTGAAGATCCATGCCGTGCGCGAAGCCACCGTGGATCCGGTCGTGGGTCAGACACCCGCCTGGCTGTGGGTCCAGGTGTACTCGCATTTTACCGACCGCGCGGTGGGGCGGGTTCCGGTGAAATGGTGGGACGGCTTGGATGGCGCGACGACGTTGACCGATGCCGAGGGTTGGAGCGGTTTCGGTTTCCGTCCGGACACCGGCGATATGCATTCGGTGACGGCGCTGGTAGAGAGCTACTTTGATAACTTCGAAGACGCTCGCACGATAGCCGTCAAAGCGCAGCTAACGGATCCGTGGACCGAATTATGGGTCAGTTTCGACAACAAGCCGGCACAGCTGTGGGGTGAGAAAACCTGTTTCCCGCGCCGCAAGGGCCAGCACCGGATCGATGTGAAAGCCGCGGCCAACAGCGCGTTGCTCGATTGCAGCCTGGCACTGGGGATGACGGGAAACGGTCCAGAGGAATTGGGCATACGCTTCGATGGACCCATGCTCGGCGAATTCCAGCGTTTCACTGAGGAGGGACTTACCTACCTCTATTCGGCCGGCGACCTGAAGAACGGCCGCTTCGGGCTGTGCTTTGCCTGCGAACGACTGGCGAATCTTTCTCCCGTCAACGCGATGTCTTTGGGCGAAGGCGCCCAAGTGGTGAAAATCGCCGAGCGTTCGCGGGGCAGTCAGACGTTGCTTTGGGGCGAGGCTGTGTCCGAGCAGATCACCGTTGTTTCGGCCATCAGTGGCAGGCCGATGGCGGGGATGAACGTTGTCTGGCGCAGTGCGGATCTTGGCGAGGTGACGACGACCACCAACTTCTATGGCGAGGCGCGGATCCGCTTTGTGCCCAAGACGCCCGGAGCGGCGCAACTGACCGCGACGGTGGGGGACGCGCAGTATTCGGAATCGATTTCGTTGTCGTATTTCCTGCATGAGCCTCGACAGATCAAGGAACTGTTCAGCGATGATCTGACCGGTTATCCGGGGCAAGAAATTTCAGCTCAGGCTTTGGTGGTTTCAGCCAATACCGGGGAGCCTTTGGCCAATGTCGAAGTGATGTGGGAGTACGACAACAAATATTTACCGGCCACACTGACGGATAAAGATGGCATGGCAACGGTGCGCTTTTTCCTGGGCTCTGCTGGTGAGACTGGGTTGTGGGCGTCGGTAAAAGGCGGCTTGGCTGGCTGGGATGTGAAAGCGTTGTCGTTCAGCGTCAGTGAGCGTCCCGCGCTCGTGGCATCCGTTGTCGCCTCGCCTAATCCGGTTCCCTTGCATTATTACGTCTCCATGACTGCGCTGATCGTGGATAAGTACTCGCGAGAGCCAATGCCTGACAGAAAAATCCTGGTCTCGAATAATGGAGCACCATTTATCGAAAGCAAGACCGATCACAAGGGGCGATATGAATCTCAGTGGAGGCCGACGGCTATAACGGAAACCGTTTCCCTCGCCGTCAAGGTCAATAACCCTGATGGCACATCCGAAAGTGGTGCCGTTACTGTGAAAGTCACAAGTTGACCGAGCTTCAAAGCGCGGCACTGCGTTTCCAACTGAGATACTGCGTCACCAGTTCGGCCCCCAACTCGGCGGGCCGGACATCCACCACCGGAACGCCATGAGCACTCAACCGCTCATGGAGTTCTGCCCGCTCATTCAGGTAACTCACCGTGCCGCAGTAAGCCAGCGCTTCGGGCAGCGTTTGCACCGTGGTCTGGCGTAACGTATCCAGCGTCTCTTCGCGCAGGCTGGCGACCAGTACCCGATGTTGTGCGCTCAGGCGTTTGACCGCGCTCAGCAGTTCCTCATCGTCCTCATCGCGCAGGTTGGTTACCAGCACCACCAAGGCCCGGCGCTTCTGTCGCGTCAGCAGTTGATTGGCGGCGGCCTGATAATCGGCAGGGCGCTGCGTGCTGTCGAGGTCATAAACCGTGTTCAGCAGTACATTCAGTTGTGCGCTGCCTTTGACCGGCGCGAGATGGCGTGGGTGTTCGCTAGCGAAGGTACTCAAACCCACCGCATCGCCCTGACGCAAGGCTACATAACTGAGCAACAGGCAGGCATTGAGCGCGTGGTCGAAGTGCGACAGTTCATCGTCCTGGCTGCGCATGCGTCGGCCACAGTCGAGCATGAGGATAATCTGCTGATCGCGCTCGTCCTGATATTCACGGGCAATCGGTGAGCGTTGGCGTGCGGTGGCTTTCCAGTCGATCTGGCGCAGGCTGTCGCCTTCACGGAATTCGCGCAGTTGATGGAATTCCAGGCCCTGACCGCGCCGTTGCCGTTGGCGCACGCCGAGCTGGCTGAGCCAATTGTCCACCGCCAGCAACTCACCGCCGTAGAGCCGGGCGAAGTCGGGGTAGACGCGGGTCTGGTCGCTGACCCTGAGCAAGCGTTTGCCTGACCATAATCCCAAGGGGCTGGGCAGGTTGATTTCGCACTGGGTGAAGTTGAAATGACCGCGTTTGAGCGGGCGCAGACGGTAGCCGAGCAGGCTGCGCTGGCCGGGTTGCAATTCAATCGACAACGGCAGGTTTTCGAAGCTCAGGCCTTCTGGCGGATGGTCGAAGAGTTGAATGTGCATCGGCTCGCTGAAGTCGTGTTCGATTTCCAGGCGCACCTCACTCCAACGGCCGAGTGCCAGGCTGCCGGGCATCTGCCGAGTGATGCGCGGTGTTGGCAAACGGTGCAGACGCAACGCATCCAGCGCCGCCAGAGCCAGCAGCGCGAGCAGCAATCCCCAGTTGATCGATATCAGGCTCGCCGGGATATCGATCTCCAGTGCGCGCAACGTGCCCAGCACAATGCCGATGAGCAGCAGGAAGGCCAGCCAGATCAACAGCAGGCGCGAGGGTTTCACAGGCGCGGCGCCGGAACTTGGTCGAGTAATTGTGCGAGCACCTGATCGACCTGCAGGCCTTCGATGTCCAGCTCCGGCGCGATGCGTACGCGATGGCGCAGCACGGCCAGCGCGCAGCCCTTGATGTCGTCGGGAATCACGAACTCGCCGCCACGCAACAAGGCGCGGGCACGGGCGCAACGCACCAGAGCAATCGAGGCGCGCGGCCCGGCGCCCAGGGTCAGCCCCGGCCAGGTGCGCGTGGCGCGCGCCAGGCGCACGGCGTAATCGAGAACCTGATCGTCCAGTGGCAAATCACTGGCAATCCGTTGCAGGGCTTGCACATCCTTGGCTTGCAACACGGTGCGCAGCGGTTGCACATCGAGCATGTCGGCGCGGGTCGAGCGGCAGACCTGGCGCACCATGTTCAGCTCCTGATCGGCGTCGGGGTAGTCCATGCGCACCTTGAGCATGAACCGGTCGAGTTCGGCTTCCGGCAGGGGATAAGTGCCTTCCTGTTCGATCGGGTTTTGCGTTGCGAGAACCATGAACGGTTGCGCGATGGGCAGGGCACGACCTTCGAGTGTGACCTGACGCTCTTGCATCGCCTCGAGCAAGGCAGCCTGGGTTTTTGCCGGGGCGCGGTTGATCTCGTCGGCCAGCAGCAGATTGGTGAACAACGGGCCTTTGCGCAGCTTGAACTGCTCGGTTTGCAGGTCGTACACGGCATGGCCGGTGACGTCGCTGGGCATCAGATCCGGGGTGAATTGAATCCGCGCAAACTCGCCGCCGAAACAACGGGCCAACGCCCGCACCAGCAGGGTTTTGCCCAATCCCGGCACACCTTCGAGCAGCACATGACCGCCGGCGATAAGCGCCGTCAGCACGTCATCGATCACCTGGTTCTGGCCGATCAACGCTTTTTGCAATTCGCCACGTACTGCTTGCGCCAACTGGCTGGCACGCTGGCGTTGCTGGGCGGCGTGGCTGGCGCTGCCGGGCTCGATCTGTTCAGTCATAGCGTGTTCCTCAAAGTTTGCAGGTGGGCGACCTGGCGGCAGAAATCGGCGCTGGACATGCGCCGATCCGGCACCGGGCTCAGGGCCTGGCTGATGGCGCGGGTGGGTTGTCGGGTCAGACGCGACAAAGCCAGCCATTGTTCGGCAACGTTTAATTGGTCAAAGCCGGGGTGACGGCGACGGGCACGGCGCAGAACGTCCTGTTGCAGTGCTTGCAGCAACGCCTGCTGGCCGTTGTGGCGCAACAGGAAATCGGCGCTGGCGCGCAGGTGTTCCTGCAATTGTCGGCGTCCACTCGGGGCGGGTAGTTGCAGTGGGCCGTGACGCACGCCGACGTGCCAGAGCCAAAGGCCGATCAACGCGAGCAAAGCGACAATGGCTTGCGGGAAGTAGCGCCAGAGCAAGGTCAGCAGGCCATCGTGCTCGGTGTTGTAGATCAACGTGACGTCGGTGTCGGCGCTCAAATACCAGAGCAGCCAGGCGTTGTCGTATTGGCTGATGGTCTTGTTCTTCCACAACTCGGCGTCGGTGACCACGGTGATCGTGCCCAGGCTGTAGGGCAGCTGCATCATGTGCGTGGCCTTGGCGCTGTTGGCCCACGCTTGCGCCAGATTCTTCGGGTCGTCGAGGTGGAAGTCGGTGTCGAAGCCAGCGTAGGCCGGTGCGTCTTCGTCTTCCAGATAGAGTCTGGTCAGTTGCGGGAAGCGCTCTGGTTCAGCGTCTGCGGGTAAGTCTTTCAGATCCTTGCTCAGGGATTGATGCAGTTGCACGCGATCGAGCAACAGATCGTTGCTTTGTTTGCTCTGCTCATCCCACAGCGACTCGGCGACGAACACCAGTCGCCCACCGGCCCGGGTCCAGTTCAACACTTGGTCAACCTGACGCGGGGTCATGTGTGAGCGGTCGTTGAACAACAGCAACGTGTGGCGGCGCGGGTCGATATCGGGGAGTGCCGCGAGGCTTTCGGCATGGCTGACGTTGAGCCCGCGTTCACGTAAAAACAGCTCGGCGGCCAGATACGGATTGGCTTGCGCGGCGGGCGAGGGGCCGTGATCGACTTCTTCCTGATAAGGCGTGGCGTTGAGGTAGAGGAACACGCTCAGCGTGCCGATTAACAGGGCTATCAACGCAGCCACCCACCACAGTGTCCGGCGATTCAACGGGCGGCTCCGGGACCAAACAAGGCGCGCCAGCCATCGCACAGCTCCTGCTTCAGGGAGGCTGCCGGGGCGCGATGCCCATAGGCCATGTTCTGCCAATGGGTGGTTAGGCTGCGGCTGAAGGCGAGCAGTTCCGGGCGTTGCAATTGTTCAACGTGCGCGAGCACCTGAAGTTCGGTGTCAGCGGGTTTCAGGGTCATATCGAAGTCGTGGAGCAGATGGCTGAGCAGCCCTCGATACAGCAGGCCCAGCGCTGCACGGGGTTGGCTTTGCCAGAGGTGTTCGGCGCTGCCTGCAATGTCGCCAGGCAAGGTGTCGCGGTTCAAGTCCAGACCGAAGGCTTGTTGCGGCACCGCGCGTTTCGGTTTGGCAAGCAGTCTCGGGCGGCGGCTGACGAACGCTTGGAGATAGTCGCGATAACGCCAGATCAGCCAGCCGAACGCAGCAATCACCGTGCCCCAAAGCAACACTTCAATGATCTTCGCCAGCACATTGAAGTGTTGCCCGTCGAGCCAATCCAGCAGGGTTTTCAGCCACTGCGGTGCTTCACCGGGTTTTTGCGCTGTGGCAGGTTTCGCCGGATCGTCGCTAAAGCGATAGCGGGTGACGGATTCCTTGTTCTTGAACGGCGGTTGCTCAAGCAGTGCCTTGATGCTGTCCCGTGAGGCCTGACTGGTCAGAGGCTGATTCAACAGTCGCGGTGCCTGTGGACTGTCATCCGGCTCTGCCGCCCACGCCGAAGGCACATTCGGCAGCACCAGAAAGACCGCCAGCAGCACTCCCAATACACCGTTGTTCAGGCGCTGTCGCAAGCGGCGAAACACCAGTTCGATATCCCAGGCTTCCAGTTGTGTGCGCCGGTTCAGATAAAGACTGAAGCCGCAGGCGACATAGATCGGCTCCCACACCACCAGCACCAGTGCGTAGAAGGCATTGGTCAGGTGTTCGAGCCAGCGCCAGTCTTGATCCGCCGCGAGTATCAGCGACTGCCAGCTCCAGTCCGTTTCGATTTGCTGCGGCAGCAGCATGTAGAACAGCACCATCAGGCCGATCCACAACGCGGTTTCCAGGTGCACGCCGATGATGGTCAACCACTGCGCGGCACCGGCGTTGCGTTGCAGGAGCACGTGCAGGCGTTGTTGTCGGGCGCTGCCATCGAGGCTTTCGAGTTGCACCACCGGCAGCAGAAAGCTGCGGCTGAAACTCAGACGGCGCCAGGTCAGGCTGGCCAGCAATTGCGGTTTGAGCAGGCGCGGCCATTCGCGCAGGGCTTGCTTGAGTGTCGGCGTTTCGCCAAACAGCGCTTTCGACAGGATGTACAGCGGCAGGCGTTCATAAGCCGGTTTCAGCCACCAGAAGATAAACACCGCCAGTGACGGCGAATCCCACAGCAACAGACTCAGCAAGGCGAACAGCGGCAGGGTGACAATCGCCCAACTGGTCATCAGCAGACGCCGATGTTGCTGGCTCATCAGCACGCCCAGGTCCATGGCTTCCCAGGTCGTGCGCGGGCGGATCACCACGGTGGCGTCACTCAGGCGCATGGCGGGTCCTTCCGGCGAACAACAGATAGACCGCGACCAGAGCCCAAAGCGCGGCGCCGACCAGATACTTGGTCAGTGGTGTGACGCTGGTTTTCGACGACCAATAAGCTTCGATAAACGCGGCAATCAACAGGAACAACATCACGCCGCAGACCAGCAACACGCTTTTGCGTGCGGCGCGTTTCAGCGCTTCGCTGCGGGTCAGCCGCCCGGGCGCGATCAACGCCCAGCCGAGTTCCAGGCCGGCGGCCCCGGCGAGGGCGATGGCACTGAGTTCGAAGGCGCCATGGGCGATGACGAATGACCAGAAGGTCTGGCCGAAACCGATCTCGCTGAGGTGCCCGGCCACCGCACCGATGACCATGCCGTTGTAAAAGAGAAAGAACGCACTGCCGACGCCTAGCAACAAGCCACTGGCGAAAGTCTGAAAGGCAATGCCGATGTTGTGCATCACGTAGTAACCGAACATCACCCAGTCCTCGCTGGCCGCACGTTCGGCGGGGCGCCCGAGGTGTCCGGCGACCGGGTCGTACATGCCTTGCATCTCGCGCACCTGATCGGCGGGGAGCAGGTTGTAGACCAGTTCGGGAAAGAAATACACCAACACGCCGACGCCGATCAGACTGCCGAAGAACAGCAGGCTGGCGACCAGCACAAAGGGCCATTCGGCACGAACCAGGCGGGGGAAGT
Source organism: Pseudomonas sp. Irchel s3a12 (assembly GCF_900187485.1). NCBI lineage: Bacteria > Pseudomonadati > Pseudomonadota > Gammaproteobacteria > Pseudomonadales > Pseudomonadaceae > Pseudomonas > Pseudomonas sp. Irchel s3a12. The sequence goes on along the minus strand of NZ_FYDN01000014.1, from coordinate 195,595 downwards.
CGGCGAGGATGAAACTCAGCAGATTGGCGCCGAGTCGACTGCGGTGACGGTACAGCTGTTGATGGCCGCGCAGTACTTGTTGTTGCAGCGAATCAATGAGGAAGCTGCTGTAGCCGCGTTCCTGCGCCAACGCCAGATGCTGGCAAAGCCGGCGGTAGGCTTTGGGGAAACCGGCGACTTGCGAGGTCTCCTTGCCGCGCTCAAGGCGTTCAAGGGCTAGCGCAAAACGCTCCCATTCGGCCTTGTGCCGCGTTTCGAAAAGACTTTGCTTCATGTCGGGCCCAACAAACCGCGAGCGATGCCATTGAGTTCAGCCACAGCCTTGGGCGCAGAAATGTGCAATGGCTGGGCGAGCAGGGCCGCCAGTTCATTGACCCGTGCTGGCGACAGTTCTTCTTGGCGTTCGGCAAAGCCCAGCACGGCGCGTTGTTCGGCGAGTGTCAGGGGCACTGGTGAGCGTCGAGGTTCGGCATCAGGCAGTTGCGGACGACTGAGCGGGCGTTCGCTGTAGACCACCAATGTGCCGGCGGCGATGTCGCCAAGGCGTTTGAAGGTCGGGTGTTGCAGGCAACTGAGGGTGCCGAGGAAGTAGCCGAAGGGCAGCAGATCGACAAAACGCAGCAGGTTGCGCAGCAGTGAGGCCGACCAGCCAACCGGGGTGCCGTCATCGTGCACCACGCGCAGGCCCATCCATTGTTTACCCGGCGAGCGGCCCTGACGCAGCACTTCGAACAGCACCATGTACCACCAGCTGATCGCAAACAGCAGTAGCGAGCCGAGGCCCATGCCGAGCTTGCCGAGAAACGCCAGGGCGATGAACAGCACCCCCATGATCACGCCGCGCAGGGCCAGATCGATCGCAAAGGCTACGGCACGCACCATTAACCCGGCGGGACGCAACGGCAGGTCGATGCCTTCCGGCGTTTCGACCTGATGCCGCGTATCCAGCGGCGGGGCCAGCGGTGCTTTCCTTGGCGGTGCTGTGGTCTCGAGCATGGGCTACCTGGTGTTCGCCTGTTCGGGGTGCAAGTGAGGTCGATGCTAGCAGCCTCTCGGGGGAAAACGACATAACTATGTATTGCACATCGTGAAGTACGAAGTGTTTGAATGACACGAGGCTGGCCGCGAGCGCGGTCGAGCGCCTAGACTTTGCCGATCTTCTGTTCAGGAACCGCCCGTGACTTCAATCTTCTGGTACGACTACGAAACCACTGGCATCAATCCGCGAAACGACCGCCCACTGCAAGTGGCCGGAATTCGCACCGACCATGCGCTCAACGAGATCGACGAGCCGGTCAACCTCTATTGTCAGCCCAGCGAAGACATCCTGCCGCATCCGGCGGCCTGCGCGATTACCGGCATCACCCCGAGCCAGTTGGCCGAAAAAGGCTTGAGCGAGGCTGATTTCATGACGCGGGTGCATGCCCAACTGGCGGCCCCCGGCACCTGTGGCGCGGGTTACAACACCCTGCGTTTCGACGACGAGATGACCCGTTACAGCCTGTATCGCAACTTTTTCGACCCGTACGCCCGGGAGTGGCAGGGCGGTAACAGTCGCTGGGATCTGATCGATGTGGTGCGCGCTGCTTATGCGCTGCGTCCTGACGGCCTGGTCTGGCCGACCGATGACGAAGGTCGGGTGACGCTCAAGCTAGAACGCCTGACCGCCGCGAACAATATCGATCACGGGCATGCCCACGAAGCGTTGTCGGATGTGCGCGCGACCATTGCACTGGCACGGTTGATCCGCGAGAAACAGCCAAAACTCTATGACTGGCTGTTCCAGTTGCGTAGCAAGCAAAAGGTCATGGATCAGATTCGTCTGCTGCAGCCACTGGTGCATATTTCCGGGCGTTTCTCGGCCGCGCGCAGTTATGTCGGTGTGGTGCTGCCATTAGCCTGGCATCCAAAAAACCGTAACGCCTTGATCGTCTGCGATCTGCACCTCGACCCGCAGGGGTTGCTCGATCTGGACGCGCAGACCCTGCGCCAGCGTTTGTACACGCGTCGTGATGATTTGCTGGAAGGCGAATTGCCGGTGCCGCTCAAGCTGATTCACATCAACCGTTGTCCGGTGGTGGCGCCGCTTGCGGTTTTGCGCGCGCAGGATCAGCAACGTCTGGGGCTGGACATGGCGCTTTATCAACAGCGAGCACTGCGGCTAACTGACGCACAGCAAGTTTGGAAAGATAAAGTTGCAGAGATTTATGTCAGCGAAGATTTCATTCCGAGCGAGGATCCGGAACAACAGTTGTACGACGGATTTATCGGTGACCGTGACCGACGTCTATGTGAGCAAGTGAGGAGCGCTGACCCGGCACAACTAGCGCAAGAGCAATGGCCTTTCGATGACGAACGTTTGCCTGAATTACTCTTTCGATATCGCGCACGCAACTTTCCCGAGACGTTGAATTTCGAAGAGCAAGAACGCTGGAGAATATTTTGTCAGCAGCGTTTGTCCACGCCTGAGTGCGGCGCACCGAATACCTTGAAATCTTTTACCGAGGCGGCCGAGCAATGGTCGATTAATGCCACGCCGATGCAGAGTGAGGTGCTCAATGAATGGCAGAATTATGTCCAGGCATTGCGCAAACGTTTGAATCTTTGAATTCGAACATGACCGGGCTTAAATCCCTGGCATAAAAAAACGCCAGCATTCGCTGGCGTTTGTTTTTCGCGGATCGCTCTGCGAAGACGTTGCGGCTTAGCCCAGCAGGGTAGCCCAGCCTTCAACCACGTCACCGCCCCACTTGGCTTTCCACTCTTTCAGAGTTTTGTGGTTGCCACCTTTGGTTTCGATGACTTCGCCGTTGTGCGGGTTTTTGTATTGTTTAACTTTGCGAGCACGCTTGGTGCCGGTAGTTTTTACTGCGCCGCCGCGTACTGCTTTGGTTTTAGCTTCCGGATCCAGCAGCGCGATGATGTCACGCAGGGATTTGGAGTATTCGCCCATCAGGGTGCGCAGTTTGCCTTCGAATTCCAGCTCGGCTTGCAGTTTGTCGTCTTGGGACAGGTTCTTCAAACGGGCTTGCAGCTCTTTGATGGCTTCTTCGGTGGCGCGATATTCGTTGATCAAGGACATGATTACTACCTTAGTAGAGTGCGGGGTGGCAGGGGGACAGTGCCGCAATAATAGTCAGGCTGTTTCATCAAGTAAACATTTAACCAGGGTTTTTATTTAAATTAGTTACGAGAAACTGCTCTCTATTGAATATTCAGTTAAATAGTGTGATCGAGTCATCACAGATATTCACAGTTGTCTGATCAAGCGATCCCGCAGGATCAGTACCAGTCTGTCGGTTACTCATCAAGAATCCGTAGCACTGAGCCTGGCGCCTCCCGCTGCTGATCAATACTGCAGTTTTCCTGCGCAGCCGCTAGAATGGCGGCCTTTGCGAAGTTCTGGAGTTTCCCCCTCATGCGCACTTTTCGGCTGGTGATATCTTGCCCGGACCGCGTTGGCATTGTTGCCAAAGTCAGTAATTTTCTGGCAGCCCACAACGGCTGGATCACCGAAGCGAGCCACCACTCGGACAACCAGGTGGGCTGGTTCTTCATGCGTCACGAAATTCGTGCCGATTCGCTGCCTTTCGGTATTGAAGTGCTGCGCGAGAAGTTTGCGCCGATCGCCGAAGAGTTCTCGATGGACTGGCGCATCACCGACACCGAGCAGAAAAAACGCGTTGTGCTGATGGCCAGCCGCGAATCGCACTGCCTCGCGGACTTGCTGCACCGCTGGCACAGCGATGAACTGGACTGCGAAATCTCCTGCGTGATTTCCAACCACGACGACCTGCGCAGCATGGTCGAGTGGCACGGCATTCCTTATTACCACGTCCCGGTCAATCCGCAGGACAAGCAACCGGCCTTCGACGAAGTGTCGCGTCTGGTCAAACAGCACGATGCCGAAGTGGTAGTGCTGGCGCGTTACATGCAGATCCTGCCGCCAGACATGTGCCGTGAATACGCACACAAGGTCATCAACATTCACCACAGCTTCCTGCCGTCGTTCGTTGGTGCCAAGCCGTATCACCAAGCGTCGCTGCGTGGCGTGAAGCTCATCGGTGCGACCTGCCACTACGTGACCGAAGAGCTGGACGCCGGCCCGATCATCGAGCAGGACGTGGTGCGTGTCAGCCACAGTGACAGTATCGAAGACATGGTGCGTTTCGGTCGTGATGTCGAGAAAATGGTGCTGGCTCGTGGCCTGCGTTATCACCTCGAAGACCGCGTACTGGTGCACGGCAACAAGACTGTGGTGTTCTGATCTCAACCCCACGGGCTTGAAAAACCAAGGGTCTGGGCGTTCAATCGTCCAGACCCTTTTTCATTTCAGCTGTGAGGAAAAGCCATGACCGATCCACTGGACAAAGCCACTTCCAAAGCGCCGGCGACGTTGGGCGAAGGGTGTTTGAGTCGATATGATCCCGAGGACATGAGCCCGGAGGATGGCACCGAGTTTCCCGGCGCTGCCGAGTTGTGGGAACAATTGCAAGAGAAGTCCAGCGACAACAAAGACGATGGCTGAAGCGCGATCATGCAGGCGCAGCCAAAGGCTCGGGCCGCGACCGGACGATCAAGCCTGCCCCACCTTCATCAGTTTCCTCAACAGCGGTCGGCCCAGCATCAACAAAAACACCGGCCCCCCGACCAGCAGATAAAAGTAATACGTCACCACCCGCCAAATCAGAATCGCCGCCGCTGCGGTGGATTTCCCCACCATCGGCGCCAGCAATGCTGCCGACGTCAACTCCGCCGCCCCCGCGCCGCCCGGCAGCAGGCTGAATTGCCCGGCGCCCAGTGAAAGCATCTGCACCAGAAAACTCCACGCCCACTGCAAGTCCGCGCCCAGCCCGCGTAGCGCCAGATACAGCACGCTGTAGCGCAGCAACCAATGCACACAGGTCAGGGCGAATACTTTGATCAAAGTTTGCCAGGGCAGCTTCAACGTATCGGTAAACGCCGCGAGAAAATGCAGCAACTTGCGCGCCCAGCGGCGGCGGGTACTGGCCTTGACGTTCATCCTTGCCAACAGGCGACCGCTCAGGCGGATCAAGGTGCGGTGATAGCGCGCGACCAGCACACAACTGAATAAACCGCCGAACAGCGAAATCGCACTGACGATCAGCAACCACTCGAGGCGATCGCTGAGGTGCTGGAACAGCGCATAAATCAAAATGCCGCTGAGGGCGCAGAGAAAGAACAGCAAATCGCTGAGCTGATCCATGGCAAACACCGCGCTGCCCCGAGCCGGCCGCACGCCCGATCGGGCCAACAGGGCCATGATCGTCAACGGCCCGCCGCTGCCACCGGGAGTCGCGCAGTAGGCGAATTCGGCGGCCATCACTACACCAAGGCTTTGCAGCGGCGTGACGCGCTCGCGCTGATCGCCGAGTAGCAGGCGCAGACGCAAGGTATTGATGCCCCAGCAAAGCAGGATCATGCCGAACATGATCAACAGCCAGTGCAACGGGAAACTCTGCAGCCGCGCCCAGGTGTCGCCGCCACCCAGCACAACCGGAATCAGCACCGCCGCGAGCAGGCCGATCAGCAAGAGAATGCCGCGACTCATGCGGCGCTTCCCAGTTGACCGCGCTGTTGGGCGAGCCAGTGGATTTTGGTCATCGGTACGCGTCCTTCGCTCAGTAGTCGTTCGAGGGTGTGCAGCCAGTAATCACGGGAAAAGCCGTGGCGCATGTCCACGGGATGCAAGCCTAGACGAATCACCGACGCCCGACGCCAACGCTGTTGACGCTGCTCGCTGACAATCTTCGACAGACCCCTTCGCCAGGCGCTGCGAGCGCTCCAGACCAGACCCGGCGCATCGATCGCGGTGAAATCCGGCAACCGATACAGATGCTGCGGATCGCTGGTGTAGCGCAGGGGCAGCTCGCGCAGGGCCTGGCGGGTGCCGTCGCTCATCAACCACGCCGGGGCAACGAAACCGTGCAGTGGCCAGTCGTGGCGCTGGAAGACTTCGATGCCGGTGCGCAGGCGAGCGAGGGCGGTTTCACGAGACAAACGGTAAAACTCCCCCTCATGGGTGTAAACGCGGCGCATGAACCAGTCGTGCGGCGTCGTCGGGCCGGGCTCCTGGTCATCGTGGAAATAACCATGCAACGCCAACTCATCGCCACGGGCGACGCGCTCATCGAGCCGTCGGCAAAATGCCGGGTGATCGTCGAGGACATTGTGCCGGTGGAAATTCGGAACGACCAGCCACGTCATCGGCACGTTGCCCAAGGCGTCGACGGCCTCGACAAACGGCTGGTAATCCGCCCACGTCGACGGAGCGACGTCGTGCAGCACCAGCAACACGGCGCGGTTGTTCATCGATTCAAGCATTGGCCACCTTGGGCAGTGTATGTCCGAGTACGGCGTGATAGTGGCCCAACAAACTGTCGACCACCGTATCCCACGCATAGCGGGTTTCGACATGCTGGCGCGCCTGTGTGCCAAGTTTGCTACAGCCGCGACTGAACAGTTCCCGCACGGCATTGGCCATCGCTTGCGGGTTGTTCGGTGCGCACAGGAGGCCGCAGGAATCAGTGACGATCTCTTCGAAAGCTCCGGCGGCCACGGCCACCACGGGAATGCCGCAGGCCATGGCTTCGAGGATCACCAGGCCGAAGGTTTCCTGGTCGCCGGCATGCAGCAAGGCATCCGCACTGGCCATCAACTGCGCGACGCGTGGCGCGGGGCAGAATTCGTCGATCACACTGACGTTTTCCGGCACAGCGGTGGGCATCGACGAACCGACCAGTAGCAGGTGATAGCGCGGGCCGAGGCGTTGCATGCATTTGAGCAATACCGGCAGGTTTTTCTCTTTCGAGCCGCGTCCGGCAAAAATCAGCAGCCGGGTGTCTTCGGCGATGCCCAGTTCTGCACGCAGTTGCGGGTCGCGGGCTTTGGGGTGAAAGGTTTGCAGGTCGACGCCCAGCGGTTGCACGAACACATTGCGTACACCGAGGCCGCTGAGCTTGTCGGCCATGATCTGACTGGGCGCCAAAACCCGATCGAAGTTGCCGTAAAGCCTGGTGACATACGCCTCGATATTCGGTGTGACCCAATGGCCCATGCGATTGCCGATCAGCAAGGGCAGATCCGAGTGATAGAAACCGATTACCGGCACATCCAGCTGTCGTCGCGCATCAAGGGCGGCCCAGGCGGTCAGATAAGGGTCGCCGACTTCGATCAGATCGGGCTGTAAATCCTGCAGGACGTTTCGCCATGGCGCGAGGCGAAGGGGGAATCGATAGCCTTTGCCGAAAGGCAGGGCGGGGGCGGGAACCGTGTAAACGCCGTCGTGTTCGCCGAAGTGCGCACCGGGAATCAGCAGGCTGTGGCGGGTACCGGATTTGACTCCGAGCCGGCGGTGTTTGGCATCCAGATAAGTACGCACGCCGCCGCTGGCCGGGGCGTAGAACATGGTGATGTCGGCGATATGCACGGTGATCAACCCTCCGTTGCGTGGTTCTCCCTTGGTTGACCTTTATCAAGAATAGATGTTCGGTCGGGATTGCGCGGCCCCCTCACCCTAACCCTCTCCCAGAGGGAGAGGGGATTGACCGAGGTGGATGTTGGAGGTACGCCGACTTGAGAGACCTGAGTCGAACTCAGGTTTTGAACAGCACGAAGATCGGCTCCCTTTCCCCACACCATTTTGAGGGAGAGGGACTGACCGAGATGTTTGGGTTTTATGCATCGACCGGAAAGTCTTCAGTCGAACTCAGGTTTTGAGGAACATGAAGATCTGCTCCCTTTCCCCCTCGCCCCCCCTGGGGGAGAGGGCTGGGGTGAGGGGGTAAGGCTCTTGATCTTCAGATGCGGAAACTGCCAACCAGTTGTTTCAGACGCGAAGCCTGCTGCTCCAGGTCCGAACACGCGCGCAACGTCGCCTGCAAGTTCTCCACGCCTTCCTGGTTCAGCGTGTTGATCTCGGTGATGTCGACGTTGATCGACTCCACCACAGCCGTCTGCTCTTCGGTCGCGGTGGCCACCGACTGGTTCATCCCGTCGATCTCGCCAATGCGCTGGGTCACGCTGTTCAAGCGCTCCCCGGCAAGGTTGGCAATCTCGACGCTGTCCTGGCTGTGACGCTGGCTGTCGCTCATGGTGCTCACCGATTCACGGGCGCCGACTTGTAGTTCCTCGATCATGGTCTGCACCTGTTGCGCCGATTCCTGGGTGCGGTGCGCCAGATTGCGCACTTCATCCGCCACCACGGCAAAGCCCCGGCCGGCTTCACCGGCACGTGCCGCTTCAATGGCCGCGTTGAGCGCCAAGAGGTTGGTCTGTTGGGAAATGCTGGTGATCACTTCGAGAATCTGGCCGATGTTCACGGTTTTGCTATTCAGCGACTCGATGTTGCTGCTCGACGCGCTGAGCATGCTCGACAGTTGATTCATCGCCTTGATGCTGCGATCCACCACTTGCTGGCCGTCTTCAGCCAGACCGCGCGCGTCGCTGGCCTGATTCGAAGCCTGGGCGGCGTTGCGGGCGATTTCCTGCGCCGCGGCGCCGAGTTGGTTGATCGCCGCGGCGACACTGCTGGTGCGTGAGGCTTGTTGGTCAGAGTTGTACATCGATGAGTTCGATGCCGCGACCACGCGCAGGGCGACTTCGTTAACCTGGCCGGTGGCCGACGACACTTCGCGGATCGAGCCGTGAATACGCTCGACGAAACGGTTGAATGCGGTACCGAGCACGCCAAATTCATCGTTATTGACGATGGTCAGGCGTTTGGTCAGGTCGCCTTCGCCATCGGCGATGTCTTCCATGGCGCGGGTCATCACGTGCAGCGGCTGGATCAGCAGGCGGATCAGCATACCGAGCAGGGCAATGATGATTGCCACGGCAATCACGGTCGCGATCACTGCCGAGGTGCGGAATTCGCTGAGCATCGCAAAGGCCTGATCCTTGTCCACCGACAGGCCGATGTACCAGTTCACCGACGGCAGGCCTTTGATCGGCGCGAAGGTGACGATGCGGGTCTTGCCATCGACGGTGACTTCGCTGAAGTCGCTGCTGATGCGCGGGGTGTCCTGTGGATAGGCTTCTTTCAGTGATTTCATCACCAAGGCCTTGTCCGGGTGCACGAGGATCTTGCCGTCGGCGCTGACCAGGAACACATAGCCCATGCCGTCGAAGTCCCGGGCGGCGAGGGTGTCGACCAGCGATTGCAGGCTCAGGTCGCCGCCAACCACACCCACGCTCTGGCCGGCCTTTTTCGAGGCAGTGGCGATGGAAATGATCAACTGGCCGGTAGCAGCGTCGATGTACGGTTCGGTCAGGGTCGAGGTGCTGCTGCCCTCGGCACCTTTGTACCAAGGGCGCACGCGCGGATCGAAACCGTCGGGCATCTTGGTGTCCGGACGGATGGTGAAGTGCCCGGTGGCATCGCCCAGATAGGTCGCCATGAACGTCGAGGTCAGGCTTTTCTGTTCCAGCAGACTGGCGACGTTGGCGGGCTCGGGGTTGATGGCGATGTTTTGGGCGGCGTTCTCGATCAGTAGAATGCGGCCGCTGAGCCAGGTCTGGATATTGCCGGCAGTGACCTCGCCCATCTCGTTGAGATAGTTGTTCAGGTCATCGCGGATCGCATTGCGCTGTAACCAGTCGTTGTACAAGGTAAACGAGGCGAAGGCGGCGATGACGATGAGGGCGGCGGCAAGCAAAATTTTATGGCTGAAGCGCAGATTTTTGTTCATGGCTTGGGGTTCCGCTAAGGTCTTAATGTCCAGGGCATGCTTTTATAGAAGCGCGCAAAATGGGCAAGGGTGAAAACAAGCTGATATTTCCGTCTCTCCTTAGGGAAATGTCCGGCCTGACTTGTGGTCGGGGTCTCTCACTCCTCTTTATCGGCCATGCGCAATCAAAGATTAACCATTGGGTGACAAAATGCCTGACTCCTCGCAACTCGTAATCGGCGCTGATCTCGCAGGCCAACAGATCGCTCAGGCCATGCGCCTGGCCAACCGCCACGGACTGGTCGCGGGCGCCACCGGTACCGGTAAAACCGTCACTTTGCAGCGTTTGGCCGAGGCGTTTAGCGACGCCGGGGTCGCGGTATTTGCCGCCGACATCAAGGGTGATCTGTGTGGCCTCGGTGCGGCGGGCAATCCGCAGGGCAAGGTGGCCGAGCGCATTGCCGGGATGCCGTGGCTCAAGCACAAGCCGCAGGCCTATCCGGTGACCTTGTGGGACATCCACGGCGAGTCCGGTCATCCGTTGCGCACCACGTTGAGCGAAATGGGCCCGTTGCTGATCGGCAGCTTGCTGGAACTGACCGACAGTCAGCAGTCGGCGCTATATGCAGCCTTCAAGGTCGCCGATCGCGAAGGCCTGTTGCTGCTGGACTTGAAGGATCTGAAAGCGCTGCTCAATCACCTCAAGGACAATCCGCAGCTGTTGGGTGAAGACGCGGCGCTGATGACCACCGGTTCCAGTCAGGCGCTGCTACGCCGTCTGGCGATCCTTGAGCAGCAGGGCGCCGAAGCTTTGTTCGGCGAACCGGCACTGCAACTTGAAGACATTCTGCAACCGACCGCCGATGGTCGCGGGCGCATTCATTTGCTCGATGCCAGCCGTCTGGTGCACGAGGCGCCGAAGGTCTACGCGACGTTCCTGTTGTGGTTGCTGGCCGAGTTGTTCGAGCAGTTGCCGGAGCGCGGCGATGCCGACAAACCGCTGCTGGCGCTGTTTTTCGATGAGGCGCATTTGCTCTTTGGCGACACACCCAAGGCACTGCAGGAGCGGCTCGAACAAGTGGTGCGCTTGATCCGTTCCAAAGGGGTTGGCGTGTATTTCGTCACGCAGTCGCCGGCGGACTTGCCCGATGACGTGCTGGCGCAGCTCGGCCTGCGCATTCAGCATGGCTTGCGCGCCTTTACCGCCAAAGAGCAGAAATCCCTGCGCGCGGTGGCGGACGGCTTCCGGCCGAATCCGGCGTTTGACAGTTTGTCGGTGCTGACCGAGTTGGGGATTGGCGAAGCGTTGGTCGGCACGCTGACCGAGAAAGGCACGCCGGAAATGGTTCAGCGCGGGCTGGTGGCGCCACCGCAGTCGCGAATCGGGCCGCTGACGGAAACCGAGCGCACGCTGTTGATTGCGGGTTCGCCGTTCAAGGGGCGCTATGACAAGCCGATCGATCGTGAGTCGGCGTATGAAATTCTGATGGGGCGTAAAGGGCTGGCGCCGGAGGCCGAGGTGCCAGCGGGTAAGCCAGCAGATGAAGAGCCGAGCCTGGCCGACAGGGCAGGGGAGTTTCTCGGGACGGCAGCCGGGCAGGCGCTTAAGTCGGCGATGCGCCAGGCAGCCAATAACCTCGGTAAGCAATTGGTGCGCGGCTTGATGGGCTCTTTACTCGGTGGCAGCAAACGCCGCTGATCTAATGTAGGAGTGAGCCTGCTCGCGAAAGCGGTGTGTCATTCAACTTCAATGTTATCTGACACAACCTCTTCGCGAGCAGGCTCGCTCCCACATTAAATAATTATTCACGTTCGGATAGCGCTCAGGTCTTGGCTTTGGCGTGCGCCGCAAGGCGTTCCAGCGCCGCACGCAGATTCGGATCAGTGATCCCGTCCGCTGTGGCCTGAATCGTAGCCGCCGCATCCGTGGACAAATCCATCGTGTGCCCGGCCGCCCCGCGCTGCACTGTAGGCGGCTGCACCTTGAACAGAATCCGCGTCAAACTGGCGAACTCATCAAACATCTGCAGCTGCCTCTGCAAGCGTTTTTGCTGATAACGCAGACGTGTGGCCCAATGGCCATCGGTGACAATCAGCAACAGACTGCCCTCACGCCACGACGCTACATGGCAATGTTCACGGGCGGCGGGTTGCAGTTGGCTTTCGAGCAGACGCTGCAAATGCCCCAGTCGTTGGGCATGGCCGAGGATGGCTTTGAGCGGCTTGGCTTCGCGCAGGAGAACGGCGGGTGCTCTGGCCGTAAGAGGGCGAAATGCCATGATCGAACACCTGAAGTAACAGAAACGCCATGGTAGCAGAAAGGCCGAAATCACTCGCCCATTGCTTTTGCCCTCGCTTTGCCCATTAAATCAACGACTAACTTCTGCCTTGTATGACTTGAAGTTGAGCAAAACGCCCCTATTTTAAGTGAGCCCCGTCAAAGCGCAGTGCCAGCATCGTGGAACATCGCCACTTTCCTCACTTCCGTTTCCGGGTAGAATGCTCGTTCGCATGCGGCCATGAGGGCTGCACGGGCGACGCTCACGGGGCCGCCCTCCATCCCTTTAGTGTGGAAGATCCTGCCGATATGTTTGCGCCTTTGTTAAAGAAACTTTTTGGAAGCAAGAACGAGCGTGAAGTCAAACGCATGCTCAAGACGGTGCAGCTCGTCAATGCCTTCGAAGAGCAAATGGTGGCCCTTTCGGACGATCAATTGCGCGCCAAGACCGCTGAGTTCAAGGCCCGCATCGCCAAAGGGGAAACCCTCGACAAGCTGTTGCCAGAAGCCTTTGCGGTCGCCCGCGAAGCCGGCAAGCGCATCATGGGTATGCGCCACTTCGACGTACAGCTCGTCGGTGGCATGACCTTGCACGAAGGCAAGATCGCCGAAATGCGCACCGGTGAGGGTAAAACCCTCGTAGCGACCCTGGGTGTTTACCTCAACGCACTGTCCGGCAAGGGCGTGCACGTTGTGACGGTGAACGACTACCTGGCGCGTCGTGACGCCAACTGGATGCGCCCGCTGTATGAATTCCTCGGCCTGACCGTCGGCGTCGTGACGCCGTTCCAGCCGCCGGAAGAGAAGCGTCTGGCCTACGCCGCCGACATCACCTACGGCACCAACAACGAATTCGGTTTCGACTACCTGCGCGACAACATGGCGTTCAGCATGGAAGAAAAATTCCAGCGCGAACTCAACTTTGCCGTGATCGACGAAGTCGACTCCATCCTCATCGACGAAGCGCGTACCCCGCTGATCATTTCCGGTCAGGCCGAGGACAGCTCCAAGCTGTACATGGAGATCAATAAACTGATCCCGCAGTTGGAACTGCACGTTGAAGAAGTCGAAGGCGAAGTCACCAAGGCTGGCCACTACACCGTTGACGAGAAGACCCGTCAGGTCGAACTCAACGAAGCCGGTCACCAGTTCATCGAAGACATGCTCACCCGCGTCGGCCTCCTGGCTGAAGGCGAGAGCCTGTACTCGGCGCATAACCTGGGCCTGTTGACCCACGTGTATGCCGGTCTGCGTGCGCACAAGCTGTTCAATCGCAACATTGAATACATCGTGCAGGATGGTCAGGTCGTACTGGTCGACGAACACACCGGTCGTACCATGCCGGGTCGTCGTTTGTCCGAAGGCCTGCACCAGGCCATCGAAGCCAAGGAAGGCCTGAACATTCAGGCCGAGAGCCAGACTCTGGCCTCGACCACCTTCCAGAACTACTTCCGTCTGTACACCAAGCTGTCCGGCATGACCGGTACCGCGGACACCGAAGCGTTCGAATTCCACCAGATCTATGGTCTGGAAGTCATGGTTATTCCGCCGAACAAACCGTTGGCGCGTAAAGACTTCAACGACCTGGTGTTCCTGACCGCCGAAGAGAAGTACGCGGCCATTGTTGCGGACATCAAGGAAAGCATGGCGGCCGGCCGTCCGGTGCTGGTGGGTACTGCCACCATCGAAACCTCCGAGCACATGTCCGCATTGCTCGTGAAGGAAGGCATCGAACACAAGGTTCTGAACGCCAAGTTCCACGAAAAAGAAGCCGAGATCATCGCGCAGGCCGGTCGTCCGGGCGCCCTGACTATCGCCACCAACATGGCCGGTCGTGGTACCGACATCCTGTTGGGCGGTAACTGGGAAGTTGAAGTCGCGTCGCTGGAAAACCCGACCCCTGAGCAGATTGCCCAGATCAAGGCCGACTGGCAGAAGCGCCACCAGCAAGTGCTGGAATCCGGCGGTTTGCAGGTGATTGCCTCCGAGCGTCACGAATCCCGTCGTATCGACAACCAGCTGCGTGGCCGTGCCGGCCGTCAGGGTGACGCCGGTTCCAGCCGCTTTTACCTGTCGCTGGAAGACAGCCTGATGCGCATCTTCGCTTCTGATCGAGTGAAGAACTTCATGAAAGCCCTGGGCATGCAGCCGGGCGAAGCGATCGAACACCGCATGGTGACCAACGCGATCGAGAAGGCGCAGCGCAAGGTTGAAGGCCGCAACTTCGATATCCGTAAGCAACTGCTCGAGTTCGATGACGTCAATAACGAACAGCGTAAAGTGATCTATCACATGCGTAACACGTTGCTGGCCGCCGACAACATCGGTGAAACCATCGCCGATTTCCGTCAGGACGTGCTCAACGCCACCGTCAGCGCGCACATTCCGCCGCAGTCGCTGCCTGAGCAGTGGGACGTGGCCGGTCTGGAAGCCTCGATTGCCAGCGACTTCGGCGTGACACTGCCGATCCAGCAGTGGCTCGACGAAGACGATCACCTGTACGAAGAAACCCTGCGCGAGAAGCTCATGACCGAGCTGATGGCGGCGTACAACGAGAAAGAAGACCAGGCCGGTGCCGACGCACTGCGCTCGTTCGAGAAGCAAATCGTACTGCGCGTGCTGGACGACCTGTGGAAAGACCACCTGTCGACCATGGATCACCTGCGTCACGGTATCCACCTGCGTGGTTACGCTCAGAAGAACCCGAAGCAGGAATACAAGCGCGAGTCGTTCACGCTGTTCTCCGAACTGCTCGACTCGATCAAGCGCGACTCGATCCGTGTGCTGTCGCACGTTCAGGTGCGCCGCGAAGATCCGGAAGCCGAAGAGCAACGTCTGCGTCAGGAAGCCGAAGCACTGGCCGCCCGCATGCAGTTCGAACACGCCGAGGCCCCAGGTCTGGAGCAACCGGAAGTTCTCGGTGAAGAGGTCGATGTGGCCCTCGCCACCGCGCCGGTTCGCAACGAGCAGAAGCTGGGCCGCAACGAACTGTGCTACTGCGGTTCGGGCAAGAAATTCAAGCATTGCCACGGGCAGATCCAGTAAACCCCGTTTCAATCGCTGAAATACCCGCGCCGCGACCGGCTCCTGCCGTCGCGGCGTTTTGCCATTTAAACCACCGTCGCTGCGAGTGACGGTGCTGACATCATTGAGTAAGGAGCGCATTCATGGCTGTTGGTCTTGGTCCTTTGCCAACGTTGCACCCGGTTGCCGGTTTTGAACTCGGTATCGCCTCGGCCGGCATCAAGCGCCCCGGGCGCAAAGATGTCGTTGTGATGCGCTGCGCCGAAGGCTCGACCGTGGCGGGCGTGTTCACCTTGAACGCATTTTGCGCGGCACCGGTGATCCTGGCGAAAAAACGCGTGCAGAACGCCGTGCGTTATTTGCTGACCAACACTGGCAATGCCAACGCCGGTACCGGCGAGCCTGGCCTGGCCGCCGCTGAACGTACCACTGCCAAACTGGCCGAGCTGACTGGCGTTGATGCCAGCCAGATTCTGCCGTACTCCACCGGTGTGATCGGCGAGCCGCTGCCGGTCGAGAAGATCGAAGGCGCGCTGCAAGCCGCACTGGATGATCTGTCGGAAAACAACTGGGAAGCCGCTGCCACCGGGATCATGACCACTGACACCCTGCCGAAGGGCGCCAGCCGCCAGTTCGAGCATGACGGCGTGACCATCACCGTCACCGGCATCAGCAAAGGCGCGGGCATGATCCGTCCGAACATGGCGACCATGCTCGGCTACATCGCCACCGACGCCAAAGTCTCCCGCGACGTCCTGCACAACTTGATGCTCGACGGCGCCAACAAGTCGTTCAACCGCATCACCATCGACGGCGACACCTCGACCAACGATTGCTGCATGCTGATCGCCACAGGTAAGGCTGCGCTGCCGGAAATCACCCGTGCTGAAGGCGAGTTTTTCGCCAAGTTGAAGCAAGCGGTGTTCGAAGTGTGCATGGACGTGGCCCAGGCCATCGTGCGTGACGGCGAAGGCGCGACCAAGTTCGTCACTGTTGAAGTCAACGGTGGCGGCAACCATCAGGAATGCCTCGACGTCGGCTACACCGTGGCGCACTCGCCGCTGATCAAGACCGCGCTGTTCGCCTCCGACCCGAACTGGGGCCGTATCCTCGCCGCGGTCGGCCGTGCCGGCGTGCCGGATCTGGACGTGAGCAAGATCGACGTGTTCCTCGGCGACGTGTGCATTGCCAGCCGTGGCGCCCGTGCGGCGACCTACACTGAAGCCCAGGGCTCGGCGGTGATGCAGCAGGAAGAAATCACCATCCGTATCGAGCTGGGTCGCGGCGATTGCAGCGAAACCATCTGGACCACTGACCTGTCGCATGAATACGTGAAGATCAACGCTGAATACCGCACTTGATCTAACCTGAGACCGAGTCGCCTGCATCGCCAGCAGGCTGGCTCCCACAGAGATCTGTGTCATTCACAAATCCCCTGTAGGAGTGAGCCTGCTCGCGATGGCGACCTGTCAGGTACCGAAGATTCCGGCCTGTCCCTCCTGATGAAAGGCACCCCCATCATGTCCCTGCACCTGATCATCGGCGACAAACTGCTTTCCTCCTGGTCCCTACGCGCCGCCCTGGCCGTTGAACTGACCGGCGCACCCTACAGCGAAGAACTGATCAAACTCGGCAAGCCCGACACCCGCGCGCTGCTGCTCAAGCATTCGCCGACCGCTAAAGTCCCGCTGCTGCAAACGGCGCGCGGCACCATTGCCGATTCATTGGCCATCGCCGAATACCTCGCCGAGCAGTTTCCGTCCGAGCAACTCTGGCCGAGCGACATATTCGCCCGTGCCCAGGCGCGATCCGCCTGCGCCCAAATGCACAGCGGCTTTTTCGCCATGCGCAATCACATGCCGTTCAACCTCAACCATGACGCGCCTCTGAACCCGGTGCCGCCGGAAGTGAAGGTCGACATCGAGCGCATGCTCGCGCTGTGGGCCGAGTGCCGTGCTGCTGCCACCGAGAGCGGGCCGTACCTGTTTGGTCGGGTGAGTCTGGCCGATGCCTTCTTCGCGCCGATTGCCGTGCGTTTGCGCACCTATCAGGTGACGCTGCCGGCCGCCGACGAAGCCTATGTTGAAACCGTCTACCAATGGCCCGCCTTCAAGGCATGGCAGAAGGCTGGACTGGAGGAGTTGAATCCGTGAAACGCGTACACGTCGCCGCTGCGGTCATTCGTGACAACAATGGCAAAATCCTCATCGCCCGCCGCGCCGACACGCAACATCAGGGCGGTCTTTGGGAATTCCCCGGCGGCAAGGTCGAGGCTGACGAAACAGTTGAAACCGCGCTGACTCGTGAGTTGCATGAGGAGTTGGGCATCGTCGTTGGCGCCGCTCGACCGCTGATCAAAGTGCGTCACGATTACCCGGACAAGCAGGTTTTGCTGGATGTCTGGGACGTGTCGGACTTCAGCGGCGAACCTCACGGTGCCGAAGGCCAGCCGTTGGCCTGGGTCACTGCGAAAGAACTGGCGAACTACGAGTTTCCGGCTGCCAACCAGCCGATCGTTGCCGCCGCGCGTTTGCCTGCGGAGTACTTGATTACGCCGGAGGACCTGGAAACGCCGGCGTTGCTGCGCGGTATCCAGAAGGCGATTGCCGGCGGGATCAAACTGATCCAGCTGCGCGCACCGAACGGCTATGACCCCAAGTATCGCGATCTGGCGGTCGATGCGGCCGGGCTGTGTGCGGGCAAGGCGCAACTGATGATCAAGGGGCCGTTCGAATGGCTCGGTGATTTCCCCTCTGCCGGTTGGCACATCACCTCAGCACAGCTGCGCAAATACGCGGCGGCGGGGCGCCCGTTACCGGCGGAGCGCTGGTTGGCGGCGTCGTGCCACAACGCTGAAGAACTGGCGCTGGCCGAGCAGATGGGTGTGGACTTTGTGACCTTGTCGCCGGTGCAGCCGACACTGACCCATCCGGATGCTCAGCCGCTGGGCTGGGAGCAGGCTTCGACGTTGATCGAAGGCTTTAGTAAGCCGGTGTTTCTGTTGGGCGGGGTTGGCCCGGCCGAGCGCGAAAAAGCCTGGGGCGTTGGTGCACAAGGCGTGGCGGGGATTCGCGCGTTCTGGCCTGACTCTCTGTAAAGGCTGCTGACCTCATCGCTGGCAAGCCAGCTCCCACAAGGTTTTGTGTCGTTCACAACTGTTGTGTACAACTCGAAACCTGTGGGAGCTGGCTTGCCAGCGATGGCGGCCGGTCAGGCGCTACATCTCTGTCGGTTTTGGGGCCGGCTGCCAAAGAATCTCCGCAACCCCCTGCCGCCGCGCAATCAACCGCGCCGCGACAAACAGCAAATCCGACAACCGATTGATATACGCCAGCCCGACCCCGGCCAACGGCTCAATCGCATTCAAATGCTGACAGCGCCGCTCGGCACTCCTCGCCAGGCTGCGACAAACATGCGCCTGGGCAATCAACATCGAACCGCCTGGCAGAATGAAATTCTCCAGCGGCCCCAATTCCTCGTTCCACACATCGATCGCTGCTTCCAGTCGTTCGATTTCCGCCGTATTCAGCGCCTGATACGCCGGCATGGCCAGCTCGCCACCGAGATCAAACAAGCGATGCTGACAAGGCGCCAACACCTCGATCAGTTCATTCAGTTCCGGATACGTTTCGCGTTCGGCAATTAACCCGGCCAATAACACGCCGACCTGACTGTTCAGCGTATCGACCTCACCAATGGCCTCCACGCGTGGATGGTCTTTGGGCACGCGGCGGCCGTCACCCAGGCCGGTTTCACCTTTGTCGCCGGTGCGGGTGTAGATTTTCGACAGGCGAAAGCCCATGGGTTACCTCGATAATTGATTGGTTTCGGCAGCGATGGGCAGCGGTTGCGTCAACGGCAGGCGCAGGGTGAAACACGTGCCCTGGCCCGGTGCTGACTGCACCTCCATCTGCCCTTTGTGATTGTTGGTAATGATGAAATACGACACCGACAAGCCAAGCCCGGTGCCCTGACCGATTTCCTTGGTGGTGAAGAACGGCTCGAAGGTGCGTTTGCGCACGTTCTCGCTCATGCCGATGCCGTTGTCTTCGACCTGGATTTCAGCCCATGGCGGATTGAGCTTGGTGCGCAGGATGATCCGCCCCGGCTCACTGTCGTCTTCGCGCTGGTGAATCGCCTGCGCGGCGTTTTTCAGCAGATTGAGCAGCACCTGTTCCAGTTCGTTGGCGGTGCCCGGCACCGGGCCGAGCGCCGGGTCGAACTGACGGATGATCGCCTGGCCCTTGAAGTCGAAGCCGATGGCCAGGTCGAAGTCGTTGCCGGCGATTTCCACGGCTTGATCGATCAGTGCCGGCAGATCGCATGGCGCCATCTGCCGGGTACTGCGACGGCTGAAGCTGAGCATGTGGGTGACGATTTTCGCTGCCCGAGCGCCGGCCTGTTGAATGCCATCGAGCAATTGCGGCACTTCGCGGCCCTGCAGGTAGCGGTTCACCGTGTCCAGGTCGATGTTCAGTTGCTCGGCGGTTTCGAGGTTCTTCGGCAGGTCGGCGGACAGGCGTCGACGGATGTTTTGCACGTTGTGCAGGATCGCCCCCAGCGGGTTGTTGATTTCGTGGGCCATGCCGGCGGCGAGGCCACCGACCGAGAGCATTTTTTCCGACTGCACCATCATTTCTTCCAGCGACAGACGCTGGGTGATGTCATCGATGCGGATCACCACACCACGCCCGGCACCACCCATCAACGGGTAGAAGGTCAGTGCGTAATGCTTCGGTTCATCGTCCTTGAACCAGGTTACCCGCTCGATTTTCGCCACGGTGTGCTGCTCGACGGTCTGCTTGAGCTGCGGCAGAAACGGCTTGAGCGGTTCGAAGGCAAGGAAAATTGGCTGGTTCAGTGCTTCGTCCAGCCGCGTACCGGAAAGGGCGCTGGCCTCCTGATTCCACTGGGTAACATAGAGCTGCTCGTCGAGGGCGATCAGCGCCGAGGGCATCGAGTCGATGATGCTGTTGAGGTAGTTCTGGAAACCGGTGAGCTTCTTCTCGATCTTGCTGCGCACCTGGACTTCCAGTTCCAGCTTGCGGTTGGTGTGGCGGGTTTCCTCGGCCAGCCCTTGGGCCTGATCGTACGCGGCTTGCGAGTCGTCGCGGGCGCGCTTGAGTTGCTGCTCACGGGCTTCGATGCGCGACAGCATGGTGTTGAACGCCTCGGCGAGGCTGCCGATTTCGTCATGATTGCCGCGTGAGGCGCGCAGGGCGTAGTTCTCTTCGCGGGTCACCTGACGCGACAATTCCTCAAGCTGATGAATCGGCCTGGTGATCAGGCGTTTGATCTGTCGGGCAATCACCAGCCACAACAACACGCTGAAAATCAGGATACCGAGGCTCGCGGTCAGCGTGCCGGTGTAGAACGCCATCGGCAGCTCGCTGCTGGCCACCAGCAACAGATGGCCCGGCGCGGTGCCGGGGCGGGGCAGGGTGATCAACTGGTTGCTGCGAAACTCGGTCAGTTGCCACGCTTCGATGTGCCGATAGCGTTCCGGCAGGCTGAGTTTTTCGCCGCGCTGGACTTGCGCCAGCCGTTCGCCCTTGCCGTCATAAAGGG
This sequence comes from Pseudomonas sp. Irchel s3a12, assembly GCF_900187485.1. Taxonomy (NCBI): domain Bacteria; kingdom Pseudomonadati; phylum Pseudomonadota; class Gammaproteobacteria; order Pseudomonadales; family Pseudomonadaceae; genus Pseudomonas; species Pseudomonas sp. Irchel s3a12. The sequence continues at coordinate 175,036 of NZ_FYDN01000014.1, read as the reverse complement.
CGGCGGCGCGCAGCGGTGAGTAACTGTCGAGTTCTTTGAGCAGACGCTCGGCGCTTTGCGGTGATTGCAGCGCTTCGCTGACCAGACTCGGGTTGGCAATCAGTCGGCCGATGGTCTGCAAGGCCTGCGGTGCCATGCTTTCCTGGGAGATGTAATAGGCGGCGCTGATAAAGGTCAGGTTGGCGACCAGCAGAACCGTGGTCAACAGCACCAGCAGGGCGGCCAGCAGTTTCTGGCCGACCGGCAGGTTTTCGAGACGCTGGCGCAATGGCATCAGGTTTATCGCAACAAAGGAACAAGTGGCCAGCGTAGCCGCTGCTCAGTCGCTGGGCAATCCAAGGCTGTGCAGATGAGCGACCAGTCGTTGCTGCAATCGATTGAGGTGCGGCAGGTTCAACTGGTGGCGCGTGGCGACTTTGCAGGCGTGGCCCAACAGATAGCTGATTTCGGTGCGGCGCCGGTTGGCGACGTCCTGATACATCGACGAGTAGTTGGCAGCCGTAGCGTGGATCACCCTTTCGACTTCCTGTTGCAGGTTGTCGGCGGCGGCGGGTTGGCCGCAGCGCTCGAGCAATTCGGCGAGTTCGGCGCACAGGGTGGCGACTTCGCAATGGTGCTCCTGCAAGCCACCGTTGCGGCAATGGTGCAGCACGGTCAGCGGATTGATCGCGCAGTTGAGCGCCAGTTTGCGCCACAACCGCGTAAGGATATCGGTGCTCCATTCGTGGGGGATCTTTGCCGCGTCCAGATTGTCCAGCCAGATCGGCGCGACCGGATGGCCCGCGTCGCCCAGCCAAGTGAATCCGTGACCGGCGAACACGACACGCCAGTCGCCATCGCGAAAGGCACCCTCGGTGCTTGAAGCGCTGATGCAGCGTGCCAGCGGCACACGGTTGGCGACGGCGTCCTGACTGCCGAGGCCGTTTTGCAGGAGGATCAGTTCGGCGTCCGCAGTCAGCCGTGGGGCGAGGCGGGCGACGGCGCTTTCGGCGTCGTAGGCTTTGCAGGCCACCAGCAAACGGCGGATCGGCTCGGGGCTGTCGGGTGTTTCCCCGGGCACGGCATAGGTGCTGGCCTGACCTTGTTCGACCAGCGTCAATCCGCCCACGGCTTCATAGCTGCGCAAGCGCTCGGCATCACGCACGATCAGCCGGACCGGCAGGCCGGCCCGCGCCAGACGTGTGGCCCACAACATGCCGAGGCTGCCGGCGCCAAGAACGTGCCAGGGGGTGGCCATCAGTTTTTTGCTCGATTGCGTACAGGCATGTGCGGCTCGCCGTGTCGGTGGGAAAAGACCCGTTATAATGAGCCCGATTTTAACCGCAAGCCAAGCGCGCTCCATCCATATCGAGCGCGCCTTTTTATTGGAGAGATTACATGCCGTCGTTCGACGTGGTATCCGAACTGGACAAACACGAACTCACCAACGCGGTCGAGAACGCCGTGAAGGAACTCGATCGTCGTTATGACCTGAAAGGCAAAGGCAGCTTCGAGTTCAAGGAAAAGGACCTCACCGTCAGCCTGACCGCTGAAGCCGGATTCCAGCTGGAAGCGATGATCGAAATCCTCAAGCTGGCGCTGGTCAAACGCAAGATCGATGTGCAGTGCCTTGAAGTCAAAGACGCCTACGCATCGGGCAAGCTGATGAAGCAGGACGCGGTACTTAAGGAAGGCATCGACAAGGAACTGGCGAAGAAAATCGTCGGCCACATCAAGGACGCCAAACTGAAAGTGCAGGCCGCCATTCAAGGCGAGCAGGTACGCGTGACCGGCAAGAAGCGTGATGACCTGCAAGAGGCCATCGCGGCCCTGCGGGCCAAGGAATTCGGCATGCCCCTGCAGTTCAACAACTTCCGCGACTAAACTTTCCGGTCGGGGAACCTCTCGGCGTTTTCAGCGTCCGAGGCCCAAGCAACGGCAGAAACGATTGAGCCCCAGCGGGTTCGGTCTTTCTGCCGCTGATTTTTTACAGCCCGGGAAGCCGGAAATCAGGAGATAGAACATGGATTTGAATGCTGAGGTGGACAACCTGGTCAAGGCATCCCAGGCGTGGATCCCGATGATCATGGAATACGGCAGCCGTGTGCTGCTGGCAGTGATCACCCTGGCCATCGGCTGGTGGCTGATCAACAAGGTCACGCAAAAGCTTGGCGGTTTGCTGGCCTTGCGTAATGCCGATCTGGCACTGCAGGGTTTTATCAGCAGCCTGGCGAACATCATTCTCAAAGTGCTGCTGATTGTCAGCGTCGCTTCGATGATCGGTGTTGAAACCACCTCTTTCGTTGCCGCGATCGGTGCGGCCGGTCTGGCCATCGGCTTGGCGTTGCAGGGCAGCCTGGCGAACTTCGCTGGTGGCGTGCTGATTCTGCTGTTCCGTCCGTTCCGTATCGGTGACTGGATCGAGGCGCAAGGCGTGTCGGGTACGGTCGACAGCATCCAGATTTTCCACACCGTGCTGCGTACTGGCGACAACAAAACCATCATCGTGCCAAACGGCAACCTGTCGAACGGCATTATCACCAACACCAACCGTCAGCCAACCCGCAAGGTTGTGTTTGATGTGGGCGTGGATTACGAAGCCGATCTGCAAAAGGCCCGTCAGGTGTTGCTGGATCTGGCCAAGGATGAGCGCGTGTTGCAGGATCCTGCGCCACAAGCCGTGATTTCGACCTTGGGCGACAGTTCGATCACTGTTTCGCTGCGTGTCTGGGTTAAAACTGCGGACTACTGGGACGTGATGTTCATGTTTAACGAACAGTCGCGTGATCGTTTAAAGACTGCAGGAATTGATATTCCTTTCCCGCAGCGGGTAATTCGTGTGGTGCAGGAATCGGCAACACAATGATAGGTTGCTAATTAATTGCCTGACTTGTCGGTCAGGCAACTATTGCAAGTGACAGGCAATAAAAAAGGCCCATCGCGAGATGGGCCTTTTTGTTGTTACCGCAAACTAGTGTTTGGCGATTACAAGATCGACAGTGGGTAGTCGACGATCAGGCGGAACTCTTTAACGTCGCCTTCACCCTCGTCGGCGTTGGCAGTGTGCCAGGCTTGACGAATACGGAACGAAAGATCCTTGGCCGGACCATTCTGAACTACGTATTTGACTTCCAGGTTGGTCTCGTGGTGTTTGCCATCTTCGCCGTAGAGCGGATTGCCATCCCTATCACGATACCGGCTGTTAGCTGCCAAGCCGGTGCCGTCGATGTCCCAACCTTTAACGTAGCGAGTCATGAAGCTCAGGCCCGGCACGCCGTATTCAGCCATCTTCAGGTCGTAACGGATCTGGGCGGATTTCTCGTTTGGACCGTTGAAGTCAGAGTACTGAATGGAGTTGGCAAGGAAGATCGAGTCGCCGCCACGGTTGTTCTTGCCCACACCGATGTAGTCGAATGGTGTGTCGCCGTTGACCTTCTGGAAGGCCAGGGTAATGGTGTGTGCTTTCAGGAACGAGAGCGCAGTTGCCAGGGAGAACGTAGTGTTGCTGATGTCGCCTACGTTTTTGTCACCGGTATCAGTGGTGCGGTAGATGTTGAAGTCAGTGTTCAGCGAGGTGTCACCACCGAATGGCGTGGTGAGGTTCACGTTGGCGTAGTACTGGTTCCAGATATCTTCCAGCTTGGCACCGTACAGCGATGCGCTCAGGTTCTCGGTGATGCCGTACTTGCCACCGAAATAGTCGATGGAGTCGGCGTCTATACCCGCGTAGTTGGCATACAGCTCGCCATCACGGGAGTTCTTGTCCTGGCTGGTCGACGAGTAGAAGTGGCCGGCCTCGAGGTCAAGATCTTTGATTTCGCTGCTCTGCAGCTGGAACCCGCTGGCAGATTGAGGAAGGATGCGCGAGCCCCCCACAGCGAATACTGGTGCGGTGCTAGGCTGCATGTCGCCGACTTTCAGCTCGGTTTTGGAAACGCGGAATTTGACCGCTGCACCGGCTTTGCCTTGGCTGTCGTTGACATCACGAGAACCGTTGTTCGGATCGACAAAGTCGCTGCGGCTCATGTTGCCCGAACCGGAGGTACCATCACCGCCGTCGAGTTTGATGGCCAGATAGCCGAACGCATCGATACCGACACCAACAGTACCTTGGGTGTAGCCAGAGCTGAAGTTGCCCAGCAGACCTTGAGTCCAGTCTTTTACGTCAGCATTACCGTTCTTGTTATCGCGGTTGAAGTAATAGTTACGTACCAGCAGGTCGAGCTTGGCGTCTTCAACAAAACCTTTGGCTTCAGACTGGTCACTTACAAACGGGGCGGCCGTAGCCACTTGAGTACTGGCGGCTGCAGCAACTGCCAGTGCGATCATGCTCCACTTCATCACGCGCATCGTGATTTGCTCCTTTGGTTTTAGAAGAGTACTGCCGTCCCACCTGTTTTATTATCTGGGCGGCTCTTTCTTTTTGTGTCGGCGCAAACTTATATCACGCCGACAATGTTGGCGATACTTGCTATTCCAACCTTTCAGCTTCTTTACGACGGTGTCGCAAATGACGTGGTGGATGTCGCAAATTCACAGTACCGACGCAGCCGGACTGACAACTTTCTCGCTGTTTATGGGCCTTTTTGCATCGGTAAAAAAGAGTCCCTGGCAAAACACTTGAATCTCCATCGGGCAACCCTGCCACTGTTCTTATGGGGCTTAAGGCATCCACTTCCAGTGGTGCGCTTATAGTCCATATGGGTACGAATGCAACAAGCGTGCACAAACCGCAATTTCGCTGCGGTTATTTTTCTGAACACCCGCCTGCGTTTGTGAAAACCTCGTGAAAGCTGGGCTTCAAGCCTGATTTTTTCATTGCTTGACGCCATTCCTCCTATGGTGTTGTCACGCCGAGAAACGCGCGTGACATCCAAAAACGTTACCGGTTCACCCCGCCAGTGAGTATTTGGCGGATGCCCGACGCAGTGAGCGTAGACGCACTGTGCGGTTTTGGTGCAAAAAAATTTGCAGCTGTTCTGAATTCATACAGCTTGCAGGGGCATGACGCTGCACGTCTCTGCTGATTCTGGTCATTTTTTTGTGCTGAACGTCGATGTTGGTTCCGTGCTGGTGCGTCGCGCTCGCAAATGTCACATCTCGGGGCGTTGGCAGAGCGACGGGGTTCACCGTCGTCGTGAAGGCTGGCGCATTCGCAGGTATGCTGCCGTCCTGTCGCTTGGTGCGCTGTCCATCGGGATGGCCGCTAAGCTGAATAATGATCAGCCGGGAGTGCGCGCAGTGTTTGCTTTAGATTCACGACTTCAACAGGACACGCTGACCATCGGTGATTTCCCTCTCTGCCGACTGCTGTTGTCCAATGATGCCAATTACCCTTGGTTCATTCTGGTGCCTCGTCGGGACGATATCAGTGAGTTGTTTCAGTTGGATGTCGCTGATCAACAGCAGTTTTGGCAGGAAACCACCGCGCTTGCGGAGCTGCTCAAGGACCTGTTCGATGCCGACAAAATGAACGTCGCGACCTTGGGTAACGTTGTCAGTCAGATGCACATGCATGTGATTGTGCGCAAACGTGACGACGCAGCCTGGCCGGCGCCGGTCTGGGGCAAACACCCGGCCAAGCCTTACAGTACCGAGCAGGTCGCTGCCATTCGCGAACGATTGCGACTGGTGTTGACCGAGCATTTCACCTTTGTGGAGGGCTGAGTCATGAATCTGGAAGAACGTGTTACCGATCTGGAAAGCCGTCTGGCGTTTCAGGATGACACCATTCAGTCGTTGAACGACGTGCTGGTGGCGCAGCAGCGCGTGGTCGAGCGCCTGCAATTGCAGATGGCGGCGCTGCTCAAGCGTCAGGAGGAGATGGTCGGCCAGTTCGAGTCCTTCGAGGATGAGGCGCCACCGCCGCACTACTGAGACCGGTACTTTTCAGCAGGCGTAAAAAAACCGCGAACAGCACGCTGCTCGCGGTTTTTTTATGCCTGGATCAGCGTCGCGGCAGCGCGGCGATCACGTCCTCGGCTTGCAGGCCCTTGTCCCGGTTCATTACCGAGAACTCCACGCGCTGGCCTTCGACCAGGACGCGGTGACCTTCGCCACGGATCGCGCGAAAGTGCACGAAGATATCATCGCCGGAATCCCGGGAGATAAAGCCGAAGCCTTTGGAGGTGTTGAACCACTTGACGGTACCGGTATCACGATTGGTCATGTCATAGCTGGTTGGAGCAGCAGCCGGTGAAGAACGATAGAAGCTGACGGCCAGGTGCAGAACCACGGCAACCAGCGCGATCACCAGAGTGAACAGCACGGCTGGCTGACCGGCGATGACGGGCATCGGGGCGATCAGGGTCAAGGTTTGCAGGACGACGGTCAGTACCAGCAGCGCGCTGACCAGGTTTTGCAGATGCTGACGAGGGCCTTTGTTCCAGTAAGGAATCACTGGGGCAATCACCAGGTTCAGCAGGCCGAAAAAGGCCAGGTAAAGTGCATCGGGTTGTTGCAGGTAGGGAACGGCTTCGGATTTCAAGCTGGGTATGAACGACAGCAGCAAAGCCGCTGCGCCCATTAGCAGGTGGACGATTTTCAACATTTTGATTGGCTCACGTTTATGACGGCTCACAAGGAAGAGCTGAAGGCGCACGGTTCGCTTCGGAACAAAATAAGAGGCGGTGGACACGTTCACGGCATCAGCCTATGCGCCACGCCCCGAAAAATGGGGCATGGCGACACACTGCCTATTTAACAGCAAAGCCTGCGGCTACTCAAATCAGCCCGGCCAGCGGCATCGCCTCGGTCGATTTGTCGCAGTGTGGGCACCTGATCGGGGCTGCGGGGTGTCGACAGCCTTGCTAGAGTGGGTCTGCACCTGTTGGATGAATTCAATCGCCGTTAGGGGGTAAACATGGCAATCGATATCGGTATCAGTGAAGAAGATCGCAAATCCATCGTCGAAGGCTTGTCGCGTCTGCTGTCGGACACCTACGTGCTGTATCTGAAAACCCACAACTTCCACTGGAACGTCACCGGCCCGATGTTTCGTACGCTGCACTTGATGTTCGAAGAGCAATACAACGAGCTGGCGCTGGCCGTGGACTCGATCGCCGAGCGTATTCGCGCATTGGGCTTTCCGGCGCCTGGCGCCTATGCCACGTACGCGCGCCTTTCTTCTATCAAGGAAGAGGTGGGTGTGCCGAGTGCCGAGGACATGATCAAACAATTGGTCGATGGTCAGGAAGCCGTGACCCGCACGGCCCGTGGCATCTTCCCGCTGCTCGACAAGGTCAGCGATGAACCGACCGCAGACCTGCTGACCCAGCGCATGCAGGTTCACGAAAAAACGGCGTGGATGCTGCGCTCGCTGCTGGAAGCGTAATCCCCCTAGTGCGCGGGCCCGCCAGCGGGGCTCGTGCGCTGTCCGCAATCCTACCTGTGTCGTTGGCTTATCCTACGGAGTCGGTCAATAAGTCGTCTGGCTATAACTTTGTGTCTGCGCTTTTATGAAAGCCACAGGATGTGACTTTTCAAACAAGCAGAGATGGCAAAGGAGTGTCACTGATATGGCAGAGGGAGACAGGCGAGGCGACAGGATTGTCGGCTTGCCCCATGAGTTGAAAGTTGATCCGTTCATCAGCGAGTTCGACATGGCACTGGTTCAGCCATCGTCACGATCCGTGCGTCTGAACGGTTATGCGACCTGTCTGCGGCTGGAGCGGGTCTACTGGAACATCCTCGGCAACATGGCCGCAGATAACTGCTGTTCGATCAGCTCGCTGTTGTCCCACGTCGACCGCGAAGTGCATCTGCGTCACGGCGGGGTGAGAAATTTCAGCGCGCTGGTGCGGGTGGTGTGCGTCATGAACGGCGTCAAGCAGGCAGCAGCTGCCGAATCGCTCTGAAACGGCGGTTGCAAACGAGGTCTCGGCCTGTGCAGTCTTACGGCTGCACAGGCCGCATTTAATCGATATAATCCCGCTCTTTCGCCGCAAAGCCCTGCGCGCGGTGGCAATCTGATCGCCGAGACACCCCCATGCCGATGTACGATTACCAATGTGCTTCCTGTGGTCATCAGTTGGAAGCCATTCAAAAGATCAGCGATGCACCGCTGGTCGACTGCCCTGCCTGCCAGGCGCCAGAGCTCAAGAAACAGCTGTCCATGCCAGGCTTTCGCCTCAGCGGCAGCGGTTGGTACGAAACCGATTTCAAGACCGGGACCAAGAAGAATCTGGCCGGTGGCGACAAATCTGACTAGGGTTCAACCCCAGGTTGAACGACACGCGTGAGTTTCCGCATTGCTTTGAAAGCAACGGGATCTCCACCGAATATCGAATGACGAGAAGCGAACCATTATCATGATGCGCAGCCACTATTGCGGCCAACTGAACGAAAGCCTGGAAGGCCAGGAAATTACCCTTTGCGGATGGGTTCACCGTCGCCGCGACCACGGCGGGGTGATTTTCCTCGATATCCGTGATCGTGACGGTCTGGCCCAGGTGGTATTCGATCCGGATCGCGCCGAGAGCTTCGCCGCTGCCGATCGCGTGCGCAGCGAGTACGTCGTGAAGATCACCGGCAAGGTGCGTCTGCGTCCGGCCGGTGCGACCAACGCCAACATGGCGTCGGGCATGATCGAAGTGCTGGGTTATGAACTGGAAGTGCTGAACGAGTCGGAAACTCCGCCGTTCCCGCTGAACGAGTTCTCCGACGTTGGTGAAGAAACCCGTCTGCGTTATCGCTTCCTCGACCTGCGTCGTCCGGAAATGGCCGAGAAGCTGCGTCTGCGCTCGCGCATGACCACCAGCATCCGTCGCTTCCTCGACGAGAACGGCTTCCTCGACGTTGAAACGCCGATCCTGACCCGTGCCACCCCTGAAGGTGCGCGTGACTATCTGGTGCCAAGCCGTACCCACGCCGGTTCGTTCTTCGCCCTGCCGCAATCGCCACAGCTGTTCAAGCAACTGCTGATGGTTGCCGGTTTCGACCGTTACTACCAGATCGCCAAGTGCTTCCGCGACGAAGACCTGCGTGCTGACCGTCAGCCTGAATTCACCCAGATCGACATCGAGACCAGCTTCCTCGATGAAAAAGAGATCATGGGCCTGACTGAAGAAATGATCCGCAACCTGTTCAAGGAAGTGCTGGGTCTGGAATTCGGCGATTTCCCGCACATGACTTTCGAAGAAGCCATGCGCCGCTACGGTTCCGACAAGCCAGACCTGCGTAACCCGCTGGAACTGGTCGACGTTGCCGATCAACTGAAAGAAGTTGAATTCAAGGTGTTCAGCGGCCCGGCTAACGATCCGAAATGCCGTATCGCCGCACTGCGCGTTCCAGGCGGGGCGAGCATGCCACGCAAGCAGATCGACGATTACACCAAGTTCGTCGGCATCTACGGTGCCAAGGGCCTGGCGTACATCAAGGTCAACGAGCGCGCTGCCGGTGTTGACGGTCTGCAATCGCCGATCGTGAAAAACATCCCTGAAGACAAGCTCAACGTGATCCTCGATCGCGTTGGCGCAGTCGATGGCGACATCGTGTTCTTCGGCGCCGACAAGGCCAAGATCGTCAGCGAAGCTCTGGGCGCACTGCGCATCAAGCTCGGTCACGACCTCAAGCTGCTGACCTGCGAGTGGGCGCCAATGTGGGTCGTCGACTTCCCGATGTTCGAAGAAAACGACGACGGCAGCTTCTCCGCGTTGCACCACCCGTTCACCGCGCCGAAATGCTCTCCTGAAGAGCTGGAAGCCAACCCGGCTGGCGCTCTGTCCCGCGCCTACGACATGGTATTGAACGGCACCGAGCTGGGTGGCGGTTCGATCCGTATCCACCGCAAGGAAATGCAGCAGGCGGTGTTCCGTCTGCTGGGTATCAATGAAGCAGAACAGGAAGAGAAATTCGGCTTCCTGCTCGACGCGCTGAAGTACGGTGCTCCGCCGCACGGTGGTCTGGCCTTCGGTCTGGACCGTCTGGTGATGCTGATGACCGGCGCCCAGTCGATCCGTGAAGTGATCGCCTTCCCGAAAACCCAGAGTGCTGCCGACGTCATGACGCAAGCGCCGGGTGTGGTGGATGCCAAGGCACTGCGCGAGCTGCACATTCGTTTGCGCGAAACGCCAAAGGCTGAGTAAGACGGGCCTGAAGGCGCATCTTCGGATGCGCCTTTTTTCTTTCTATAAAGAGCAGGTCGAGATTTTTTTTGTTTGCTGGCCGCTGCATGAGCAGGGCGGGCAACGTTTCAAAGAGAATTCGGAGCGAGTTATGGCAGGTCATTCCAAGTGGGCGAACATCAAGCACCGCAAAGAACGTCAGGATGCCAAGAGAGGCAAGATCTTCACCAAGTGGATCCGCGAGCTGACCGTTGCAGCCCGTCAGGGCGGCGGTGATCCGGGTTCCAACCCGCGTCTGCGTCTGGCCTTGGACAAGGCGCTGAGCGCGAACATGAGCCGCGACATCATCGACCGTGCCGTGGCGCGCGGCGCTGGTGCCACCGAAGCGGATAACGTTGAAGAGCTGACCTATGAAGGTTACGGCCCGGGCGGCGTGGCGGTGATGGTCGAGTGCATGACCGACAACCGCAACCGTACTGCTGCTGCTGTGCGCCATGCGTTCAGCAAGTGCGGTGGTAACCTCGGCACCGACGGTTCGGTAGCTTACTTGTTCGAGCGCAAAGGCCAGATCAGCTTCGCGCCGGGCGTTGATGAGGACGCACTGACCGAAGCGGCGCTGGAAGCCGATGCCGATGACGTGGTCAGCCACGAAGACGGCTCGATCGATGTGTTCACCTCGTTCACCAGTTTCTATGCCGTGCGTAACGCGCTGGAAGCCGCTGGATTCAAGGGCGATGACGCGGAAATCGTCATGCAGCCGACCACTAGCGCCGAACTGGATCTGGAAGGCGCGGAAAAGGTGCTGAAGCTGATCGACATGCTTGAGGATCTGGATGACGTGCAGAACGTTTATTCCAACGCGGATATTCCGGAAGACGTGGCCGCTCAGCTCGGTTAAGAGCGGCTACGATTCAATGTGGGAGCGAGCCTGCTCGCGAAGGCGGATTTTCAGGCAACATCGTTGCTGATGATGAAACCGCCTTCGCGAGCAGGCTCGCTCCCACATTTGTTATGGGTTGATTTGAAAATCGTGCTTTTACCGAATCTGCAGGCGTTATGACTTTAATTCTTGGTATCGACCCCGGTTCGCGCATCACCGGTTACGGGATTGTTCGCGATACCGGGCGTGGCGGCTGTATCTATGTGGCATCCGGCTGCATCCGCACTGGTGCGGGCGAGCTGCACGAACGCCTGCAAATCGTCTATCGCGGCGTGCGCGAGATCATCCAGACCTACGGACCGGTGACCATGGGCATCGAAAAGGTGTTTATGGCGAAAAACGCCGACTCGGCGCTGAAGCTGGGGCAGGCGCGCGGTGCAGCGATCGTCGCCGGTGCGGAAGAGTGCCTGGAGATCGCCGAATATACGGCCACGCAGGTCAAGCAAGCCGTTGTCGGCACCGGCGCCGCCAATAAAGAGCAGGTGCAGATGATGGTCATGCACATGCTCAAACTCACCAGCAAACCGCAAATCGATGCCTCTGACGCTCTGGCCATTGCCATTTGCCACGCGCACACACGTTCCAGTCTGCTGCCGCACGGCCTGGGAACGGCACGCAGTCGTGGCGGGCGCCTGCGTCTCTGATAGCATCAGCATCAATTTTCCTGAAAGCCGGTTTTTGCGCCTGGGTCGTCGGCCCGAAATCCGCCTTTCGACAGTCGCCAGCCCACGGCTGGCCAACGCTCAAGGATCTGAAACGTGATTGGACGCTTGCGCGGCACCCTGGCTGAAAAACAGCCGCCGCACCTGATTCTGGATGTAAACGGCCTCGGGTATGAGCTGGAAGTGCCCATGACCACGCTTTATCGCCTGCCGTCGGTCGGTGAACCGCTGACCTTGCACACGCATTTGGTCGTACGCGAAGACGCGCAATTACTCTATGGTTTTGCCGGCAAGCGTGAGCGAGACTTTTTTCGCGAGTTGATCCGTCTCAATGGTGTCGGGCCAAAATTGGCCCTGGCCTTGATGTCGAGTCTGGAAGTCGACGAGTTGATCCGCTGCGTGCAGTCTCAGGACACCTCGGCGTTGACCAAGGTGCCGGGTGTCGGCAAGAAAACCGCCGAACGCCTGCTGGTCGAACTCAAGGATCGCTTCAAGGCCTGGGAAACTACGCCAGCCATGTTCGCGCTCGTGCCGAACCAGCCGGATGGCCCGGCGCCGGTTAACACCGCCGAGAACGATGCGGTCAGTGCGCTGATTTCCCTGGGCTACAAGCCGCAGGAAGCGAGCAAGGCGATTACCGCCATCAAGGACAAGAATTTGAGCAGTGAAGACCTGATCCGCCGCGCCCTGAAGGGAATGATTTAAGTGATTGAAGCTGATCGTCTGATCACCGCCGCGCACAGCCCGCGCGAGCGCGAAGAAGTCCAGGACCGGGCCATTCGCCCGGTCAGCCTGGCCGACTACATCGGCCAGCCGACCGTGCGCGAGCAGATGGAGCTGTTCATCCAGGCCGCCCGTGGCCGAAGCGAATCCCTCGACCATACGCTGATCTTCGGCCCGCCGGGTCTGGGCAAGACCACGCTGGCCAACATCATCGCTCAGGAAATGGGCGTATCGATCAAGAGCACTTCCGGGCCGGTGCTTGAACGTCCGGGTGATCTGGCGGCGTTGCTGACCAATCTTGAGCCGCACGATGTGTTGTTCATCGACGAAATCCATCGCCTGTCGCCGATCGTTGAAGAAGTGCTGTATCCAGCGATGGAGGACTTTCAACTCGACATCATGATTGGCGAAGGGCCGGCAGCGCGTTCGATCAAGCTCGATCTGCCGCCATTCACGCTGGTCGGCGCGACGACTCGCGCCGGCATGCTGACTAACCCGTTGCGTGACCGCTTCGGTATCGTCCAGCGTCTGGAGTTCTACAGCACGGCTGATCTGGCGACGATTGTCAGCCGTTCCGCAGCCATCCTCGGTCTGCCGCTGGATCCGGAAGGCTCGTTCGAAATCGCGCGCCGCGCCCGGGGCACCCCGCGGATCGCTAACCGTCTGCTGCGCCGTGTGCGCGACTTCGCCGAAGTGCGTGCCAAGGGCCATATCACCAAAGCGGTGGCGGACCTGGCGCTGAACCTGCTGGATGTCGACGAACACGGTTTCGATCATCAGGATCGCCGCCTGCTATTGACCATGATCGAGAAGTTCGATGGCGGCCCCGTCGGTATCGACAGCCTCGCCGCTGCAATCAGCGAGGAACGCCACACAATTGAAGATGTGCTGGAGCCGTATCTGATCCAGCAGGGTTACATCATGCGCACTCCACGGGGCAGGGTGGTGACGCGCCATGCGTACCTGCACTTTGGTTTAAACATCCCGTCACGAATGGGTGAAATGCCCGTGGCAGACGAGTTTCTCGATGCCGTGGACGATTGATACACATTTTTTGTCGATTTATTCAGGGTTTGTACGGTCATAGGACGGTACTTTTGCGGTAAAGCCCTGAAACCATGAAAAACAGTTGCCTGGCCGGATTGGCAACCTGAGGAGTAAGCACTAGAGTATGCGCGCGCAAAACGGGCTTGAGTCGTTCGCACATCGTTGTCGCGTTTATTACGAGGACACCGATGCGGGCGGCATCGTGTATTACGTTAATTACCTCAAGTTTATGGAACGGGCTCGAACCGAGCGGCTTCGCGAGCTGGGCTTTGCCCAATCGCAGCTGGCAGGGGAGGACCTGTTGTTTGTCGTGCACTCCAGCGAAGCGCGCTATCACGCGCCGGCGCGACTGGACGACGAACTGCTGGTAAGCGCTGATGTAATCGAATTGAACCGGGTCAGCCTGCGCTTCAAACAGCAGGTCAGGCGGGCAACGGATAATGTGCTGCTCTGTGAGGGGCAGTTTTTGGTGGCCTGTGTGCGCACTAACAGTTTGAAACCCCGGGCCCTTCCCGAAGACTTGCGTGCGGCCTTTGCCGACGCGGTCGGCCCGGGTACACACTCAAAGCAGGAGATAAAGCGTGGAAGCTAACGTCGTCGACCATTCCTCCATGTGGAGCCTGGTCAGCAATGCCAGCATCGTGGTGCAGTTGGTAATGTTGACCCTGGTGGCCGCATCGGTGACCTCATGGATCATGATCTTTCAGCGCAGCAATCTGCTGCGCGCCGGTCGACGCGCCCTGGAGAGCTTCGAAGAGCGCTTCTGGTCGGGTATCGACCTGTCCAAGCTGTACCGTCAGGCGGGCAGCAACCCTGACCCTGATTCGGGTGTGGAGCAGATCTTCCGCGCCGGTTTCAAGGAATTCTCCCGTCTGCGTCAGCAGCCAGGTGTCGATCCTGAAGCAGTGATGGAAGGCGTGGCCCGTGCCATGCGCGTCGCCATCTCCCGCGAAGAAGAGAAACTGGAGCAGAGCCTGCCGTTCCTCGCCACCGTCGGTTCGGTCAGCCCGTACATCGGTCTGTTCGGTACCGTGTGGGGCATCATGAACTCCTTCCGCGGTCTGGCCAGCGCCCAGCAAGCAACCCTGGCCACTGTGGCCCCGGGTATCGCCGAAGCTCTGATCGCTACTGCGATCGGTCTGTTCGCCGCGATCCCTGCCGTAATCGCTTACAACCGTTTCGCCGCTCGCAGCGAAACCTTGTTGGGCCGCTACTACACCTTCGCCGATGAATTCCAGGCGATCCTGCACCGCAAAGTGCACACCAGCGAAGAATAAGCAGGTAATTTCCAATGGCTTTAATCGCTCGAGCTCGCAAAAAGCGCAAGCCGGTTGCCGAGATGAACGTGGTGCCTTACATCGACGTGATGTTGGTACTGCTGGTCATCTTCATGGTGACCGCGCCGATGCTCAATCAGGGCGTGAAAGTTGATCTGCCCAAGGTTTCCAGCGAAGCCTTGCCGCAGGACAACAACACTCAGGTCCTGACCATTTCGATCAAGGCTGACAAGACCTACTACTGGAACCTTGGCAGCGAAGTCGATACCGAGAAGCAACAGGACAGGGCCATGACTCTGCCGCAAATGACCGACGCGGTGACCAAGATCATTCGTGCCGGCACTGAAGGCGGCAAGCGTACCCAGGTCTTCATCCGCGGTGACAAGACCGTCGACTATGGTTCCGTCATGGGCGCCATGGGCGGGCTGCAGAAAGCCGGGGTCGGTAATGTTGGTTTGATTACCGAGGCCCCCTGATGCAGCAACAGCGAGAGCCGTCCGCCTCGGAAAGCTACTTCTGGCCTAGTGTTCTGGCAATTGTCCTGCACGTGCTGGTGTTCGGCATGCTGTTCGTCAGTTTTGCCTTTACCCCAGAGCTGCCGCCGGCCAAACCGATTGTCCAGGCGACCCTGTATCAACTGAAATCGAAAAGTCCGGCAACCACCCAGACCAATCAGAAGATTGCGGGTGAGGCGAAGAAAACCGCCGCGCGCCAGACTGAAGTCGAGCAGTTGGAACAGAAAAAGGTCGAGCAGGAAGCGGTGAAAGCTGCGGAACAAAAGAAAGAAGATGCGGCTCAAAAGGCCGAGGAAGCGAAGAAGGCCGACGAGGCGAAGAAAGCGGACGAGGCAAAAAAGGCTGACGAAGCCAAAAAAGCCGACGATGCGAAGAAAGCCGAGGCCAAAAAGGCTGAAGAGAAACAATTGGCTGATATAGCCAAGAAGAAAGCCGAAGACGAAGCGAAAAAGGCTGTTGAAGAAGAGGCCAAGAAAGCCGCTGCTGAAGAAGCCAAGAAAAAGATTGTAGAGGACGCCAAGAAAAAAGCGGCCGAGGACGCCAAGAAGAAATCTGAAGCGGAAGAGGCGAAGAAGAAAGTCGCTGAAGACGCCAAGAAGAAAGCCGCCGCCGATGCCGCCAAGAAAAAGGCCCAGGATGCAGCTCGTAAATCAGCCGAGGACAAAAAAGCCCAGGCGCTGGCTGAGTTGCTTTCGGACAAGACGGATCGTGCAGCGACCAAGGCAGATGAACTCGGCGACAGTGTGGCGGGTGATTTCGATGACTTGATCAGGCTGCGTGTTTCGGAAGGCTGGAATCTTCCGCCTTCAGCGCGTAAAGGCATGAAGGTAGAGCTTCGGATCAGTATGTTGCCGGACGGTACAGTAACGGGTGCCACGGTCACGAAGTCCAGCGGCGATGCGCCTTTTGACGCTTCAGCGGTTGCCGCCGTAAAGAATATAGGGCGATTGACGGAGATGCAGGGCTTGAGCCCAAGTGATTTTGCTCCTTATCGTTCATTCAAGATGACATTCAATCCTGAGGATTTAGGCTTGTGAGAAATATTCTTCGATCAATGCTTGTCGTTATCTGCTGCCTGGCAGGGATCGCGGTAGCAGACGAAAAAAACATCCTGATCAGCAGCGGCAGCGATCGGGCTACCCCGATCGCCGTCGTACCGTTCGGCATGCAGGGCGGTGCCGTGCTGCCGGACGACATGGCAGAAATCATTGGTAACGATTTGCGTAACTCGGGCTACTACTCGCCGATTCCAAAGCAAAACATGATCAGCCAGCCAAGTCAGCCGAGCGAAATCATCTTCCGTGACTGGAAGGCGGTGGGTGCTCAATACATGATGGTCGGCAGCATTGCGCCAGCCGGCGGTCGCCTGCAGGTGCAGTGGGCACTGTTCAACGTGGCCACCGAACAGAAAGTGGCTGACGGCAGTGTTTCCGGCACCACCGAGCAACTGCGTGACATGGCGCACTTCATCTCCGACCAGTCGTTCCAGAAACTGACCGGTATTGAAGGTGCGTTCTCGACGCGTCTGCTGTACGTGACGGCTGAGCGCTTCTCCGAGAAGAACACCCGTTACACCCTGCAGCGTTCGGACTACGACGGTGCTCGCGCCGTGACCTTGCTGCAATCGCGTGAGCCAATCCTGTCGCCGCGTTTTGCACCGGATGGCAAGCGCATCGCCTATGTGTCGTTCGAGCAGAAGCGCCCACGCATCTTCATGCAGAACATCGACACCGGTCGCCGTGAGCAGATCACCAACTTCGAAGGTCTGAACGGCGCGCCAGCCTGGTCGCCGAACGGTGATCGCCTGGCGTTCGTGCTGTCGAAGGACGGTAACCCGGATATCTACGTGATGAATCTGGCTTCGCGTCAGATTACCCGTGTGACCGCAGGTCCTGGCATCAACACCGAACCGTACTGGGGCAAGGATGGTTCGACCATCTACTTCACCTCGGACCGCGGCGGCAAGCCTCAGATCTACAAAACCAGCGCCAGTGGCGGTGGTGCCGAGCGTGTGACGTTTGTCGGTAACTACAACGCCAACCCGAAACTGTCGGCGGATGAAAAGACTTTGGTGATGATCCATCGTCAGGATGGCTTCACCAATTTCAAGGTGGCAGCTCAGGATCTGCAGCGAGGGAGTGTAAAGATCCTCACTGATAGCACTCTGGACGAGTCACCTACTGTTGCGCCCAACGGCACCATGGTAATCTACGCCACCCGCCAACAGGGCCGGGGAGTCTTGATGCTCGTGTCCATTAATGGACGCGTTAGGCTCCCGCTTCCTACCGCTCAAGGCGAAGTCAGAGAACCGTCCTGGTCCCCTTACCTGAAGTGAGCGGGCGCTACACGTTTTACTTAACACACTGGGGTTCATTAGGAGTTTCACGATGGAAATGCTGAAGTTTGGTAAATTTGCTGCGCTGGCTCTGGCCATGGCTGTAGCTGTAGGTTGCTCGTCCAAAGGCGGCGACAACGCCGGTGAAGGCGCTGTTGATCCAAACGCTGGTTACGGCGCAAACACTGGTGCCGTTGACGGTTCCCTGAGCGAAGAAGCTGCTCTGCGCGCAATCACCACCTTCTACTTCGAATACGACAGCTCGGACCTGAAGCCAGAAGCCATGCGCGCTCTGGACGTTCACGCCAAAGACCTGAAAGCAAACGGCGCTCGCGTTGTTCTGGAAGGCAACACCGACGAACGTGGTACTCGTGAGTACAACATGGCACTGGGCGAGCGTCGTGCGAAAGCCGTTCAGCGCTACCTGGTACTGCAAGGTGTTTCCCCAGCTCAGCTGGAACTGGTTTCCTACGGCGAAGAGCGTCCAGTTGCTACCGGCAACGACGAGCAGTCCTGGGCTCAAAACCGTCGCGTCGAACTGCGTAAGTAATTCGATATGCGAACGTGCCGTCGTGCTGTAACTGTTCTGGCTCTCAGCCTTGCGCCGCTTGCGGCGTGGGCTGCGGTTCCTGTGGTCGATGACAACTCCGGTTATAACAATAGCGGGAGCAGTTATCCGCCTGCAGGTTACGGTACGAACGGCGCCTATGCCGGGGGAGCGGCTTCGGCCCCTGCCTCGGCACAAGGCATGCTGTTCAACCAATTGCAACAGATGCAGGATCAGATTTCTCGCCAGCAAGGCGTGATCGAAGAACTGCAGAATCAGGTTGCGCGCATGAAGCAGGAATCCCTGGAGCGATACCAGGATCTTGATCGGCGCATAGGATCCGGCGTTGCACCTGCCGCGACTCCTGAGAATTCTTCTGCCGGTGGCGATGCAAGTGCTGCTGCCGGTGCTGCCGCTGGCGCCGGGGCTGCTGCCCAGGCACCTGCTGCAAGCAGCGAACCGGGTGATCCGGCCAAGGAAAAGCTGTATTACGATGCCGCTTTCGACCTGATCAAAGCCAAGGATTTCGACAAGGCCAGCCAGGCTTTTGCCGCTTTCCTGCGCAAATACCCGAACAGCCAATACGCGGGCAACGCCCAGTACTGGTTGGGTGAAGTGAATCTGGCCAAAGGTGATCTGCAAGGCGCAGGTCAGGCTTTCGCCAAGGTTTCGCAGCTGTATCCAAAGCACGCCAAAGTGCCAGACTCGCTGTACAAGCTGGCTGACGTAGAGCGCCGCCTTGGTCATACCGACAAGGTCAAAGGCATTCTGCAGCAGGTGGTGGCCCAATATCCGGGTACCTCCGCCGCTCAGTTGGCTCAACGCGATCTGCAACGCATGTAAGGTCGTTTTACCCGTTTAGAAGAAACCCGCGCTTGTCGCGGGTTTTTTCGTTAGAATTCACGCCCTTTTTCTGAAACACGCTTCTTGCGGTCTACGCGTTGGCGGGATTGCCTGAAGTGCCTGACGGAGGCGGACAGCCTGTTTAGCTGTTACGCCCGTGGCGACTATGCAAGACACATTGAGAATCACCGAAGTTTTCTACTCGTTGCAGGGGGAAACGCGGACTGCCGGGCTGCCCACGGTTTTTGTGCGCCTGACCGGTTGCCCTCTGCGTTGCCAATACTGCGACAGCGCCTATGCGTTCAGTGGCGGCACCATCCGCACCCTCGACGACATCCTCGAGCAAGTGGCCGGATTTCGTCCGCGCTACGTCTGTGTCACCGGCGGTGAGCCGCTGGCGCAGCCGAACGCCATTCCTTTGCTCAAGCAGTTGTGTGACGCCGGTTACGAGGTTTCGCTGGAAACCAGTGGCGCACTCGACATTTCGGCCGTCGATCCGCGCGTCAGTCGGGTTGTCGATCTGAAAACGCCGGACTCGAAAGAAGCCCATCGCAACCGTTACGAGAACATCGAACTGCTGAGCCCCAACGATCAGGTGAAGTTTGTCATCTGCTCGCGCGACGACTATGACTGGGCCGTCTCCAAACTGATTCAGTACGGTCTTGATCGGCGTGCCGGCGAAGTGCTGTTCTCCCCAAGTCACCATGACCTCAATGCTCGCGATCTGGCGGACTGGGTGGTGGCGGACAACCTGCCGGTACGCTTGCAATTGCAGTTGCATAAATATCTTTGGAACGACGAGCCGGGGCGCTGATATGACCGAACAACTGAACACCCTCGAAAAACGCGCGGTCATCCTGCTGTCCGGTGGCCTGGACTCGGCGACCGTCGTGGCCATGGCACGAGCCGAAGGCTACCGCTGCTACACCATGAGCTTCGACTACGGCCAGCGCTCGCACGCCGAACTGCACGCCGCTGCCCGCGTCGCCCGCGACTTGGGTGTGATCGAACACAAGGTGATTGGCCTCAACCTGAATGGTATGGGCGGCTCGGCACTGACCGACAGCAGCATCGATATTCCGGAGGAGCTGGGCGAAGGCATTCCGGTGACGTACGTGCCGGCGCGTAACACGGTGTTCCTTTCGCTGGCGTTGGGCTGGGCAGAAGTGCTGGGTGCGCGTGACATCTTTATTGGTGTCAACGCCGTGGACTATTCCGGTTACCCGGATTGCCGTCCCGAGTTTATCGAGTCGTTCGAGCGCATGGCCAACCTGGCGACCAAGGCCGGTGTGGAAGGCAACGGTTTCCGCATTCAGGCGCCCCTGCAGAACCTGAGCAAGGCGCAGATCGTCCAGGCGGGCGTGAAGCTCGGCGTTGATTATGGCCTCACCGTTTCCTGCTATCAGGCCGACGATGACGGCCGCGCGTGCGGTAAATGCGACAGCTGCCGCCTGCGCGCAGAAGGCTTCGCGGCCGCTGGTGTGGACGATCCAACACCTTATTTTTGATTATTTTCAAAAAGGTGTTGAATAGTCCTTAAAAATCAGTATTATACGCGCCACCACACAGCGGGTCGTTAGCTCAGTTGGTAGAGCAGTTGGCTTTTAACCAATTGGTCGTAGGTTCGAATCCCACACGACCCACCATATTTGGCGGTTTAGAAAATCCGGAAGGCCCACGAAAGTGAGGATTTCCGGGTTTTTTTTTGCCTGTAATTTCGCTCCGCGTTATTTCAATACCCGCAGCGCTGACGCAGGTCAGAATCATCTTTTGTATCAACGGGATATTCTGTAGCCTTGCGCAGCTTCAATGCTGTCCGTGCCTGATAATACTCACTCTCCCGGCGGTACCCTCAAGCGGTCCGGAGCCGGGTGTATACTCGACTTTCGCGCGAACGCGCCTGCAGGTCTTGCGAACATGACGCAGATTTCCGAACGCCTTCTGGTTCAAGCTCACCTCGATGCCAAACAGCCCAAACCGCTGACGGCCGAGGAGGAGGCTTATTACCGTTCTGCCATCGCCGCCGAGCTCAAGGCTCAGGACGCGGTGCTGGTGGCCCACTTTTATTGCGATCCGGTGATTCAGGCTCTGGCCGAAGAAACCGGCGGTTGCGTCTCCGATTCCCTGGAAATGGCCCGCTTCGGCAATGCTCACCCGGCCAAAACCGTGGTGGTCGCCGGCGTGAAGTTCATGGGCGAGACCGCGAAGATTCTCAACCCGGAAAAACGCGTGCTGATGCCGACCCTGGAAGCGACGTGCTCGCTGGACCTGGGTTGCCCGGTCGACGAGTTCTCGGCGTTCTGCGATCAGCACCCGGAGCGCACGGTGGTGGTCTATGCCAACACCTCCGCAGCCGTTAAGGCTCGGGCTGATTGGGTGGTGACTTCGAGTTGCGCGCTGGAGATCGTCGAAAGCCTGATGGACAACGGCGAGACCATCATCTGGGGGCCGGACAAGCATCTGGGCACTTACATCCAGCGCAAGACCGGCGCGGACATGCTGCTGTGGGACGGTGCCTGCATCGTTCACGAAGAGTTCAAGTCCAAGCAGCTTGAAGACATGAAAGCGTTGTACCCGGACGCTGCGATTCTGGTGCACCCGGAGTCGCCAACGTCGGTGATCGAACTGGCGGACGCCGTGGGTTCCACCAGCCAGTTGATCGCTGCCGCGCAATCGCTGCCGAACAAGACCCTGATCGTTGCGACCGACCGTGGCATCTTCTACAAGATGCAGCAGCTGTGCCCGGACAAGGTCTTCATCGAGGCGCCAACCGCTGGTAACGGCGCGGCGTGCCGCAGTTGCGCACATTGCCCGTGGATGGCCATGAACACCCTTGAGCGCACGCTCAAGAGCTTGAAGGAAGGGACCAACGAGATCTTTGTTGATCCGGCGTTGATTCCGCAGGCGATCCGGCCATTGAAGCGCATGCTCGACTTTACTCAAGCGGCGCGGATGAAGCTGGCCGGTAACGCCTGAGGTCTTTCAGGCAATAAATAAACCTGTAGGAGTGAGCCTGCTCGCGATAGCGGTGTGTCAAACAACGAAAATGTTGACTGACACACCGCTATCGCGAGCAGGCTCACTCCTACAGTGGTTTTCGGCGTCTGAAAATTATTTGGTCTTCTTCGGGATCCGGACGAGGCGGGTATCGGAATAGATGTCATGCCACGTGCGCTTCTGCTTGTCGTACAGCGACCAGAGGAATCCCAACCCCACGCACAGCCACGACGCAATCGACACCATAAACCGCAACAACGCCTGCCACAGGCTGATCGCCGTGCCATTGGCGTTCTGCACGCGAATGCCCCACACCTGCATGCCCAGCGTCTGACCGCCGTGGGTCCAGAACTTGGCAAAAAATGCGAACAGAACCAACACCAGCACGGTCGAGTAGAGCGGATCACCGTCGAGCTTGCCGGCATCGGTCATCACTCGCAGGCGCTCTTCACCAATGATCGCTGCCTGAATCATCTTGTAGATGCCACCCGTGACGATCAGCAGGGCGGTGCATAGCAGAAAGTCATAGAACATCGCCGCCAGACGCCGGCCTAGACCAACGGCGGGAAAATCGCCCTGTGGGGTGAGCAGGTTTTTCGACATGGCAGCCTCTGGACGCAAAATGAAGCGCCATTTTACGGATTCGCGCGCACAAAAAAGCCCCTGATATCAATATCAGGGGCTTTTTCGTAACAGAAATCAGGCTTCTGCTTGTACTTCGTCAGCCTGCATGCCTTTCTGGCCCTGCACAGCAACGAAGGTCACTTTCTGGCCTTCTTTCAGGCTCTTGAAACCGTTGCCCTGAATGGCGCGGAAATGTACGAACAGATCCGGACCGCTTTCTGGAGTGATAAAACCAAAACCTTTCTCGTCGTTAAACCACTTGACGGTACCGCTCTGACGTGTGGACATTTCTTATTTCCTTTGACGCAAAAATTAATGACAGTCTCTTTCTCATGAAAGAGTACTGGGGCTGGTTGCAGGAGAGTAAGAAGACGTCGAACGGGATGTAGCTAACTTGTAGGCTACTGCCCAGGTCACGATTCCAAGCTGACCCATGCAAACACAGTGGAGAAACTCTACGCCAACTACGGGAGAAAAAACAAGCCCTGCGAAGCCCCCGGTTTTACTGAGCTTGAGCAAGTTAATCCTCTCGCTAGTGCGGTCTTAGACGATTAGCCTGTTCAATTGTTTTCGATCGTTATAAGCAAAGTTCATATTCGAATCAGTTGATAGAAAATGCACTTTTTTGTGGCGATTGCGTTACACATTAGTGCACGCATAACGCAATCGCGTTACTTATAGAAACAGTCAATCAGCCGCGATAGTAGCGTTGTGGAACAAATGGCATTTTGCTTACAAGCATTTGCACCTTTTTCCCACGAACGATGGCCCAAACCGGTGTGTCGAGGGTGACATATGCGCTGTCGAGGTAACCCATCGCCAACGGCCCGCCCAAGGTCGGACCGAAACCACCGCTGCACACGCTGCCGATGATTTCGCCGGCTTCGTTGACGATTTCTGCGCCTTCACGCACGGGAGTGCGCTCCTGCGGCAGCAAGCCGACGCGTTTGCGTGCCACGCCATTCTGTTGCTGGGCGAAAATATTCTCCGCGCCCGGGAAACCGCCGGCCCGCGCGCCATCAGCGCGACGTGGCTTGGAGATCGCCCATAACAGGCTGGCTTCGATCGGCGTGGTCTCGGTGTTCATGTCGTGGCCGTAGAGGCACAGACCGGCTTCCAGACGCAGCGAGTCGCGAGCGCCGAGGCCAATGGCCTGGACTTCCGGTTCGGCGAGCAGGGCGCGGGCAAGTTTTTCGGCATCTGCAGCTGGTACGGAGATTTCGAAACCGTCTTCACCGGTGTAACCCGAACGGCTGACAAAGCAGTCGACGCCGAGCAGATTGACACGGGCGAACTGCATAAAAGTCATTTTTTCAACGGATGGTGCCAGCCGCGCCAGCACGGTGACCGCCGCCGGACCTTGCAATGCCAGCAGAGCGCGCTCTTCGAACAGCGCCGTAATGGTGCACTGATCGCCGATGTGTTTTTGCAGGTGGGCAAGGTCCTGATCCTTGCACGCGGCGTTGACCACCAGGAACAATTCGTCATTACCGAGGTTTGCCACCATCAGGTCGTCGAGAATGCCGCCGTTGTCGTTGGTGAACATCGCGTAACGCTGCATGCCCACCGGCAGGTCGATGATGTCTACCGGCACCAGGCTTTCCAGGGCTTTGGCGGCGTTGGCGCCGGTCAGGCGAATCTGGCCCATGTGCGAGACATCGAACAGCCCGGCCTGCTCACGGGTGTGCTGGTGTTCTTTCATCACGCCGAGTGGGTATTGCACCGGCATGTCGTAGCCGGCGAACGGCACCATGCGAGCGCCGAGTTCGATGTGCAGAGCGTGCAGCGGGGTTTTCGACAGTTGTTCGGTGGACATGCGTGGCTCCTTGAAAATTAGAGTTTGGGGGTAAGAGGCAAGATCAAGATCAAAAGCCCCTCACCCCAGCCCTCTCCCGAAGGGAGAGGGGGCTAATTACTTTTCTCTCCCAGAGGGAGAGGGCTGGGGTGAGGTCAGCATTCGATAATGTTGACCGCCAGACCGCCGCGGGCGGTCTCTTTGTATTTGCTTTTCATGTCGGCGCCGGTCTGGCGCATGGTGCGGATGACTTTGTCGAGGGAGACGAAATGCTGGCCGTCGCCACGCATGGCCATGCGCACCGCGTTGATGGCTTTTACCGAGCCCATGGCATTGCGCTCGATGCACGGCACTTGCACTAACCCGCCAATCGGGTCGCAGGTCAGGCCGAGGTTGTGCTCCATGCCGATTTCCGCAGCGTTCTCGACTTGCTGCACGCTGCCGCCAAGCACTTCGCACAACGCACCGGCCGCCATCGAACAGGCCACGCCGACTTCACCTTGGCAGCCGACTTCAGCGCCGGAGATCGATGCGTTCTCCTTGTAGAGAATGCCGATGGCCGCAGCGGTCAGCAGAAACCGTACGACGCCGTCGTCATTCGCGCCTGGGATAAAACGCATGTAGTAATGCAGCACCGCTGGAATGATCCCCGCCGCGCCGTTGGTGGGGGCAGTGACCACACGTCCGCCATTGGCGTTTTCTTCGTTGACCGCCAAAGCGTAGAGGTTGACCCAGTCGAGCACTGACAACGGATCGCGCAACGCCGATTCCGGGTTCTTGCACAGTTGCCGATGCAACGCTGCCGCACGGCGTTTGACCTTCAAGCCGCCGGGCAAAATACCTTCGTTACGGCAGCCCGCAGCGACGCAGTCCTGCATCACCTGCCAGATTTTCAACAGGCCGGCGCGGGTTTCCGCCTCCGGGCGCCAGGCGCTTTCGTTGGTCAGCATCACCTGACTGATCGACAGACCGTAGGTGGCGCAATGACCGAGCAAGTCCTTGGCACTTTTGAACGGGAAGGTCAGCGGCGTGGCGTCTTCGACGATGCGGTCGGCACCCGCGGCATCTTCATCAACGACAAAACCACCACCGACCGAGTAGTACTCGCGGCTGCGGATCTGAATCCCGGCAGCATCGAACGCGCGAAAGATCATGCCGTTGGGGTGATAGGCCAGCGGCTTGCGGATCATTGCCAGGTGTTCTTTCTCGTTGAACGCAATGCTGTGTTCGCCGAGCAGGTTCAGTCGTCCGTTGCCGCGAATTTCTTGCAGGCGCGCGGCGACGGTTTCGGTATCAACGGTATCGGGATGTTCGCCTTCGAGGCCGAGCAGCACGGCTTTGTCGCTGCCGTGACCTTTACCGGTGGCGCCGAGGGAACCGTACAGCTCAACGC
Source organism: Pseudomonas sp. Irchel s3a12 (assembly GCF_900187485.1). Lineage (NCBI taxonomy): Bacteria > Pseudomonadati > Pseudomonadota > Gammaproteobacteria > Pseudomonadales > Pseudomonadaceae > Pseudomonas > Pseudomonas sp. Irchel s3a12. The sequence continues at coordinate 149,295 of NZ_FYDN01000014.1, read as the reverse complement.
GAACGCTGGCGGTGGTGGTCAGCAGGTTTTCACGTTGCAGGCCTTCGGCGAAACGCGCAGCAGCACGCATCGGGCCGACGGTGTGGGAACTGGAGGGGCCGATGCCAATCTTGAACAGGTCGAACACGCTTAACGACATGAGTGGTTCTCCGGTTTCTTGTTATAGGAATTGGCAAAGTTTTGCGGCTGACCGCATTCCCTTGTAGGAGTGAGCCTGCTCGCGATAGCGGTCTGTCAGTCGACATCATTGGTAAATGTCAGTGCGCTATCGCGAGCAGGCTCACTCCTACAGGGGATCAGCGGTGTGTGCGGGATCAGCGATAACTGATCCCGCATCGGTTTAAGCGTAGCTTTCGATCGACGGGCAGGCGCAGACCAGGTTGCGATCGCCGAAGACGTTGTCGACACGACCGACCGGTGGCCAGTATTTGCCTTCGATCAGCGACGCGACCGGGTACACGGCTTGCTCGCGGCTGTACGGGTGGGTCCACTCGCCAACCAGTTCCGCAGCGGTGTGCGGAGCGTTTTTCAGTGGGTTGTCGTCCTTGTCCAGCGTGCCGTTTTCCACCGCGCGGATTTCTTCGCGGATGCGGATCATGGCGTCGCAGAAGCGATCCAGCTCTTCCTTGGATTCGCTTTCGGTCGGCTCGATCATCAGCGTGCCCGCGACCGGGAACGACATGGTCGGTGCGTGGAAGCCGAAGTCGATCAGGCGCTTGGCGACGTCATCAACGCTGATGCCGCTGCTGTCTTTCAACGGACGCAGATCGAGGATGCATTCGTGTGCCACCAGACCGTTGCTGCCGGTGTACAGCACTGGGTAGTGCTCTTCGAGACGACGGGAAATGTAGTTGGCATTGAGGATCGCCAGCTGCGAAGCGCGTTTCAGGCCTGCGCCGCCCATCATGCGAATGTACATCCAGGTGATCGGCAAAATGCTCGCGCTGCCGAACGGTGCTGCGCAGACCGCGCCTTCCTTGCGTTCCATCTGGCCGTGGCCCGGCAGGAACGGCGTCAGGTGCGACTTGACGCCAATCGGGCCGACACCCGGGCCGCCACCGCCGTGCGGGATGCAGAAGGTTTTGTGCAGGTTCAGGTGCGAGACGTCGCCGCCGAACTTGCCCGGTGCGCAGAGGCCAACCATTGCGTTCATGTTGGCGCCGTCGATGTACACCTGGCCGCCGTTGTCATGAATGATTCCGCAGATTTCGCGGATGCCTTCTTCGAACACGCCGTGGGTCGACGGGTAAGTGATCATCAGCGCGGCGAGGTGTTCGCGGTGCTCGATGGCTTTGGCGCGCAGGTCTTCGATGTCGACGTTGCCGCGCGCATCGCACGCGGTCACAACCACGCGCATGCCAGCCATGTTGGCGGTGGCCGGGTTGGTGCCGTGGGCGGACGACGGAATCAGGCAGATGTCGCGACGCTCATCGCCACGGCTCTGGTGATAGGCGCGGATCGCCAAGAGGCCTGCGTATTCACCTTGCGAACCGGCGTTCGGTTGCAGCGAGATCGCGTCGTAACCGGTGGCGGCACAGAGCATCGCTTCCAGTTCATCGGTCAGTTGCTGGTAACCGGCGCTCTGTGCGGCTGGGGCGAACGGGTGCAGGGCGCCGAATTCAGCCCAGGTCACCGGGATCATTTCGCTGGCAGCGTTGAGTTTCATGGTGCACGAACCCAGCGGGATCATGGTGCGATCCAGTGCCAGATCCTTGTCTGCCAGTTTGCGCAGGTAGCGCATCAGCTCGGTTTCCGAGTGATAACGGTTGAACACCGGGTGGCTGAGGATCGGCGACTGACGTACCAGCGAGGCTGGAATGGTGCTTTGTACGGAGGCGGCGAGAGCAGCGAAGTCCGGCAGGGTCTTGCCATCGGCGAACAGGCCCCAAAGGGTTTCGATGTCAGCCTGGGTGGTGGTTTCGTCGACCGACAGGCCCAGACGCTGAGCGTCGATCACGCGCAGGTTGATCTGCGCAGCGTGTGCCTTGTCGTGCAGCGCGGCGGTGTTTGCGCCGGTGGCGACGGTCAGGGTGTCGAAGAAACTGGCTTGTTCGACGTTAGCGCCCAGCGCGGTCAGACCCTTGGCCAGGATCGCGGTCAGGTGATGCACGCGGTTGGCAATCTGCGTCAGGCCTTTCGGGCCGTGGTAGACGGCGTACATGCTGGCGATGTTGGCCAGCAGCACTTGTGCGGTGCAGATGTTCGACGTGGCCTTCTCGCGGCGGATGTGTTGCTCGCGGGTCTGCATCGCCAGACGCAGCGCCGGCTTGCCGAAACGGTCAACCGAGACACCGACCAGACGGCCCGGCATATCACGCTTGAACGCATCTTTGGTGGAGAAGTAAGCGGCGTGCGGGCCACCAAAGCCCAGCGGTACGCCGAAGCGTTGTGCCGAACCGATGGCAACGTCAGCACCGAACTCGCCCGGGGCGGTCAGCAGGGTCAGGGCCAGCAGGTCGGCAGCCACGGCGACCAGAGCGTTGGCGGCGTGGAAGCGTTCGGTCAGTTCGCGATAGTCGAACACATCACCGTTGCTCGCCGGGTATTGCAGCAGCGCGCCGAAGAACGGCGTTACGTCAGTCAGTTCACGTTCGTCGCCGACCACAACTTCAATGCCCAACGGCTCGGCACGAGTGCGCAGCACGTCGAGGGTCTGCGGGTGGCTGTGGATCGAGGCGAAGAACTGGTGGCTGCCCTTGTTCTTGCTCAGGCGTTTGCAGAAGGTCATGGCTTCGGCAGCGGCGGTGGCTTCGTCGAGCAGCGAGGCGTTGGCGATCGGCAGGCCGGTGAGGTCGCTGATCATGGTCTGGAAGTTCAGCAGCGCTTCGAGACGACCTTGGGAAATTTCTGGCTGATACGGGGTGTACGCGGTGTACCAGGCCGGGTTTTCCAAGAGGTTGCGCAGGATCGGCGACGGCGTGTGGCAGCTGTAGTAGCCCTGGCCGATGTAGGTCTTGAACAACTGATTCTTGCTGGCGATCGATTTGATCATCGCCAGGGCATCGGCTTCGCTGAGGCCGTCGTCCATGCCGAGCACGCTGGTGCCCTTGATGCTTTCCGGGATGACGCTGGCGCTCAGGGCTTCAAGCGAGTCGAAGCCGAGGCTGTTGAGCATGGCTTGCTCGTCACCGGCGCGCGGGCCGATGTGACGGGCGATGAATTCGTTGGCGGTGCCAAGGTTTACTTGAGTCATGTCGGTGTTCCTCAGGCTTCGGCTTGGGCTTTGATCAGACGGTCGTACGCGTCCTGATCGAGCAATTTGCCGACAGCGGCGGCGTCGTTAGGCTGGAAGCGGAAGAACCAGCCTTCGCCCAGCGGATCTTCGTTGACCAGTTCCGGGGCGTCTACCAGCGCCGGGTTGACTGCCAGTACGTCGCCGTCGAGCGGCATGTACACGCCGCTGGCGGCTTTCACCGATTCCACGGTGGCGGCTTCGGCGCCCTTTTCGTAAGCCTGCAGCTCAGGCAGTTGCACGAACACCACGTCGCCCAAGGCGTTCTGCGCGAAAGCGGTGATGCCGACAGTAACGCTGCCGTCAGCTTCGGTGCGCAGCCATTCGTGATCTTCAGTAAAACGCAACTCGCTCATGGAAACTCCTCAGGGGGCCAGACTCGTCTGGTGGACGCGGTGGAATAGTCGGGCGCGAAGGCCCTTATTTATGAAGGGTTGATTAGCAAGAATGTGGCCAATGTTGATTTATCGTTATAAATCAATGAATTAGATATTGTGGGGGTCGAAGGTTCAGAGATGCCTGTAGCGAAATCGCTACAGCATGGAGCGAGGATAAAAGCTGAACGGGATCAAAGCCTTGCACAGCGGTGATCGGAGGTGTGTGTAGCGATATCGTTCCGCTGTAGCGCTTTCAGTACAGGTGGAGGTCGTTTTTGACGCGATTTCGAAATCACCCTCTAATCCTGTGGGAGCGAGCCTGCTCGCGAAGAGGGTGTGTCAGTCACTAATGATTCTGCTGATATAGCGCTTTCGCGAGCAGGGGGGTATTTCCCGCAGGTGAATTTGTGGTGTTTTCAGGGTTTGTTGGGGATGCCGTATTTGCGCAGGCGATGGGCAATGGCCGTGTGCGAAGTTTGCAGGCGGCTGGCCAGTTGGCGGGTCGAGGGGTAGCTGACGTAGAGTTTTTCCAGCAGGGAACGCTCAAAAGCTTCGACCGCTTGCTCGAGGCTGTCGACATCGCTGTCGGTTTGCCGCGCCACCGAGGTGCCAGCAATGTCGAGATCGCCAATATCCACCAGGCTACTCTCGCAAATCGCCGCCGCGCGGAAGATCACGTTCTGCAATTGCCGCACATTGCCCGGCCAGCGATTGCCGAGCAGCGCCGGGTAAGTTCCTGGGGCGAGACGGCAGACCGGGCGCTGGATCTGCGCGCAGGCTTGCTGCATGAAATACCGCGCCAATAGCAAAATGTCTTGCCCGCGTTCACGCAGCGGTGGCACTTCTACGTTGAGCACGTTGAGGCGATAAAACAGGTCTTCGCGGAACAAGCCTTCGCTGACCATTTTTTCCAGATCGCGGTGGGTCGCGCTGAGGATGCGCACGTTGACCTTCACTTCGCGATCACCGCCCACGCGGCGGAAGCTGCCGTCGTTCAAGAAACGCAGCAGCTTGGCCTGCAAGTACGGCGACATCTCGCCGATCTCATCGAGAAACACCGTGCCCTGGTTGGCCAGTTCCATCAGCCCCGGTTTGCCGCCGCGCGCCGCGCCGGTAAAGGCGCCGGGGGCGTAGCCGAACAGTTCGCTTTCGGCGAGGTTCTCCGGTAGGGCCGCGCAGTTGAGGGCCAGAAACGGTGCACTGTGTCGCGCGCTGATGGCGTGGCAGGCGCGGGCGACCAGTTCTTTACCGGTGCCGGTTTCGCCTTGAATCAACAGCGGTGCATCAAGAGCGGCGACTCTTTGCGCGCGGGCCTTGAGCGTACGAATCGCCGGGGACTCGCCGAGCAGCGCATCGAAACCTTCGGCGTGGTCATGGTGCAGTGCCGAGAGTTGTTCGCCGATACGGTTCGGTTGATACAAGGTCAGCAGGGCGCCGGCGTCAGTGATCGGCGTGGCGTCGAGCAGCAAAGTCTGGCCGTTGACGGTGATCTCGCGCAGCGGCAGACGGAAGCCATGTTCGAGCAAGGTGTCGAGCAGCGCGGGATCATTGAACAGTTCCGCGACACTCTCGCCGGCCGGTTCGCGACCGTACAGCGCGATCAACGCCGGGTTGGCCAGCAGCACCTTGCCGGCACTGTCGAGGGCGAGCACCGGGTCGGTCATCGCCGCCAGCAACGCATCGAGCTGCAAATGCCGACGCTGGCCGGGGAGGATGTCGACCACGGTCACAGCCTCGACGCCGAGCACGCGGAACAGCGCATCTTTAAGCTCTTCGAGCACTTGCGGGCTCAAGGTCGGGGCATCGATGTAGACGTTGGGCGGGATCATCTCCACCGCATCCAGATTGAGATTGCGCCCACCGAGGATAGCCAGGACTTCCTGGGTGATGCCGACGCGGTCGATGAAGCTGACGTGGATACGCATGGGGCGGTTCAGTGATCTGCAGTGCGGAGGGTGGCAAGTATGCCTTAAATCAAAAACACCCTCATCGGAAACGCCGCCCGCCCAGCCCTCTCCCAGGGGGAGAGGGGGCCGACCGAGGTGTCTGAGGTTTGACATCGACCTGAAAGAACCAGTCGATTATGGATTCGGTAAAGCGAGTTCAGGTCGGCGTAACTCCGAAGCATCTCCCAATCAGTCCCCTCACCCCAGCCCCCTCCCGGAGGGAGAGGGGGCTGACCGAGGTGTCTGAGGTTTGACATCGACCTGAAAGAACCAGTCGATTATGGATTCGGTAAAGCAAGGTCAGGTCGGTGTAACTCTAGAGCATCCCCCAATCAGTCCCCTCTCCCTTTGGGAGAGGGCTAGGGTGAGGGGCTTTTGCGGGTTATTCGAAATGCTCAAGATTGACCGGGTCGCCGGACTTCATATCAAGTTGCTTGCGGATGTCTTCAAACATCATGTCGTAATGCTTGTGAACCGAGCCGATCTGGCTGTGCGTCTTGGGAATGCCGTACTTCTCGGCGATTTTCGTCACATTGTTGGCAAAGTTGTAGGCCTCCTCTTTGGGCAGGAAGAAGGTCTCTTTCATGTCCTTGCCCTGAAGGTTGCCATGCATCGTGAACTGGATGCCTTTGCCTTTTTGCGGATCGCTGAACACTTCATAGTCGAGGTGCACGTTGTAACTGACGTCATCCGGCGTCAACGCGTGCCGCTCAATATGCAGATGACCGGGTTCAAACTGGGCCATGTTTTTCTCCTTTCAAGGCATGGGAGAAGGGCAGACCTCGGGCCTGCCCCCGGAGTTTCTAATTATCGGTAAGTGATGCCGGGCTTCGCAGTGGTCACGCGAGTACCGGCAGTGCCCTGGACAATCGCTTCGATGTCCGCCAGCGAACCGATCACCGCGACCTTGCCAGTATGGCGTGCAAATTCGCAGGCTGCCTGCACCTTCGGCCCCATCGAGCCGGCGGCGAAGCCGAGGCGTTCCAGCTCATCCGGGTGCGCTTCGGCAATGGCTTTCTGCGTCGGCTTGCCGTAATCGATGAACGCCGCGTTGACGTCCGTGGCGATTACCAGCAAGTCGGCTTCCAGTTGCTCGGCGAGCAGCGACGAGCACAGGTCCTTGTCGATCACCGCCTCGATGCCCTTGAGGTTACGGTTCTCGTCGTACATGGTCGGAATCCCGCCGCCACCGGCGCAGATGACGATGCTGCCCTTGTCCAGCAGCCACTTGATCGGGCGGATTTCGAAGATGCGTTTTGGCCGTGGGCTGGCGACCACGCGGCGGAACTTGTCGCCGTCCGGGGCAATCGCCCAGCCTTTTTCGGCGGCGAGTTTTTCTGCTTCAGCCTTGTCGTAGACCGGGCCGATCGGCTTGGTCGGGTTCTGGAAGGCCGGATCCTTGGCGTCGACTTCAACCTGGGTCAGCAGGGTGGCGAACGGCACTTCGAAGTCGAGCAGGTTGCCCAGTTCCTGTTCGATGATGTAGCCGATCATGCCTTCGGTTTCGGCACCGAGCACGTCCAGCGGGTAAGGGGTGACAGAGGTGTAGGCCGCCGCTTGCAGCGACAACAGGCCGACTTGCGGGCCATTGCCGTGGGCGATGACCAGTTGGTTGCCGGGATGGATCTTGGCGATTTGCTCGGTGGCGATGCGGATGTTGGCGCGCTGATTGTCAGCGGTCATCGGTTCACCACGGCGGAGCAGGGCGTTACCGCCCAGCGCTACGACGATACGCATAATGCATGTCCTTTTCGTGTTGATCGTTCCCACGCTCTGCGTGGGAATGCCGCCACGGACGCTCCGCGTCCGCTGTGACGCAGAGCGTCACGGGATGCATTCCCACGCAGGAGCGTGGGAACGATCATGGATCAGCAGTGGTTACAGATCAGCCAGGGTCGAGACCAGAATCGCCTTGATCGTGTGCATGCGGTTTTCCGCTTGCTCGAAGGCGATGCAGGCTGGCGACTCGAACACGTCGTCGGTCACTTCGATGCCGTTTTTCAGGTGCGGATACTGCTCGGCAATCTGTTTGCCGACCTTGGTATCGCTGTTGTGGAACGCCGGCAGGCAGTGCATGAACTTAGTGCGCGGGTTGCCGCTGGCTTTCATCAGTTCGGCGTTGACCTGGTACGGCAGCAGTTGCTGGATACGCTCGGCCCAGGCTTCCACCGGCTCGCCCATCGACACCCAAACGTCGGTGTGGATGAAGTCGACGCCTTTGACGGCGGCTTTCGGGTCTTCAGTCAGGGTGATACGTGCGCCACTTTCTTCCGCATATTTGTGGCAACGCTCGACCAGATCATCCAGTGGCCACAGCGCTTTCGGCGCACAGATACGCACGTCCATGCCGAGTTTGGCGCCGACCAGCAGCAGCGAGTTGCCCATGTTGTTGCGCGCATCGCCGAGGTAGGCGTAGCTGATTTCATGGATCGGCTTGTCGGCGTGTTCACGCATGGTCAGCACGTCGGCGATCATCTGAGTCGGGTGATATTCATCGGTCAGGCCGTTGAACACAGGCACACCGGCGAACTTGGCCAGCTCTTCGACGATTTCCTGTTTGAAGCCACGGTATTCGATGGCGTCGTACATGCGCCCCAGCACGCGGGCGGTGTCTTTCATGCTTTCTTTGTGGCCGATCTGCGACGAGTTCGGGTCGATATAGGTGACGTTGGCGCCTTGGTCATAGGCCGCCACTTCGAACGCGCAACGGGTGCGGGTCGAGGTTTTTTCGAAGATCAGGGCGATATTGTTGCCCTTCAGGTGTTGTTGCTCGGTGCCGGTGTATTTCGCGCGTTTAAGGTCGCGGGACAGGTCGAGCAGGTAACGCAGCTCACGTGGGGTGTGGTGTTCCAGGCTGAGCAGGTTACGGTTGTGAATGTTAAAAGCCATGATGGATCTCCTTCGGTGTCGGTTATCCCCCTGGCCGCACGTTGTAAGTGTCGGCCAGGGCTCAGAGGTTTAGTAATCGATCGGGTCGCGGATGATCGGGCAGGTCATGCAGTGGCCACCGCCACGGCCTCGGCCCAGTTCACCGGCGCTGATGGTGATGACTTCCACGCCGGCCTTGCGCAGCAGGGTGTTGGTGTAGGTGTTGCGGTCGTAGCCGATGACCACGCCCGGCTCCACAGCCACCACGTTGTTGCCGTCGTCCCATTGCTCGCGTTCGGCGGCGAAGCTGTTGCCGCCGGTTTCCACCACGCGCAACTTCGGCAGGTTGAGGGCTTTGGCCACGGTGTCGAGGAAGGTGCCTTCTTCGCGGCGGATGTCGATGCCGCCCTGTTTGCTTTCGTCTGGTCGCAGGGTGAAGGCGACGATCTGGTTCACCACTTCCGGGAAAATTGTCACCAGGTCGCGGTCGCAGAAGCTGAACACGGTGTCGAGGTGCATCGCGGCGCGGGACTTCGGTAGACCGGCGACGATGACTTTTTCCACGGCTTTGTTCTTGAACAGGTTCAGCGCCAGTTGGCCGATGGCTTGGCGGGATGAACGTTCGCCCATACCGATCAGCACCACGCCGTTGCCGATTGGCATGACGTCGCCGCCCTCGAGGGTGGAGCTGCCGTGATCCTTGTCCGGGTCGCCGTACCAGATCTCGAATTCGGCGTTGGTGAACTGCGGGTGGAATTTGTAGATGGCGGTGGTCAGCAGGGTTTCCTGACGACGCGCTGGCCAGTACATCGGGTTCAGAGTCACGCCACCGTAGATCCAGCAAGTGGTGTCGCGGGTGAACTGGGTGTTCGGCAGCGGCGGCAGAATGAAGCTGGAGTGGCCGAGGAAGTCGCGGAACATCTGGATGGTCTTGCCGCCGAAACTGTCCGGCAGATCATCGGCGGACACGCCGCCAATCAGGAATTCGGCGATGTGCCGTGGCTCAAGGCTTTTCAGCCAGGATTTGACTTCGTTGATCAGGCCCAGGCCCACCGAGTCGGCGGTGACCTTGCGCTCGAGAATCCAGTCCAGTGCTTCCGGGATGGCAACGATGTCGGTCAGCAGGTTGTGCATTTCCAGCACGTCGATGCCGCGCTCACGCATTTTGGTGACGAAGTCGAAGTGGTCGCGCTTGGCCTGGGCCACCCAGAGCACGTCGTCGAACAGCAGTTCATCGCAGTTGTTCGGGGTCAGCCGCTGATGGGCCAGACCTGGGGAGCACACCATGACTTTGCGCAGTTTGCCGGCTTCGGAATGGACGCCGTACTTAACTTTTTCCGTGGTCATTTCAGATCCTCCAGATAACAAATCAATCAGGGATTACAGAGTCAGGAAGCCGTCGTAGAGACCGTAGGCAGCCACCAGGGCACCCACGACCACTGCGGCGAAAATCAACTTCTCGACGTTAGTGAAAATCGGTTGTTTGAGTTCCAGCTTGGCCTTGGCGAACAGGATCGCGCCGGGTGCGTAGAGCAGGGCCGAGAGCAGCAAGTACTTGACCCCGCCGGCATACAGCAGCCACACCGCATAGATCAGGGCGATGCCGCCGATAATCAGATCCTTGCGCCGTTCGGCCGCGAAGCCTTCGTAACTTTCACCGCGCACCGCCAGCAGCAGGGCGTAGGCCGCCGACCACAGGTACGGCACCAGAATCATCGAGGTGGCGAGGTAGATCAGCGACAGGTAAGTGCTGGCCGAGAACAGCGTGATGATCAGGAAAATCTGCACCATCGCGTTGGTCAGCCACAGGGCGTTGACCGGTACGTGGTTGGCATTTTCCTTACGCAGGAACTCCGGCATGGTGTGGTCTTTGGCGGCGGCGAACATGATCTCCGCACACAGCAGCACCCACGACAGCAGCGCCCCCAGCAAGGAGATGATCAGACCGACGCTGATCAGCACTGCGCCCCAGTGACCGACCACATGCTCAAGCACGGCGGCCATCGACGGGTTCTGCAGTTTCGCCAGTTCCGGTTGGGTCATGATGCCCAGCGACAGCACGTTCACCAGCACCAGAAACAGCAGCACGGTTATGAAGCCGATCACGGTGGCTTTACCGACGTCCGAGCGTTTTTCGGCGCGGGCCGAGAAGATGCTCGCGCCCTCGATACCGATGAACACCCACACGGTGACCAACATCATGTTGCGCACCTGGTTCATCACACTGCCCAGATCCGGATTTTTGATGCCCCAGATGTCGGCGGTGAAGATGTCCAGTCTGAAAGCGAACACCGCGATCAACACGAACAGCAGCAGCGGTACGACCTTGGCGACCGTGGTCACGAGGTTGATGAACGCCGCTTCCTTGATCCCGCGCAGCACCAGAAAGTGCACGGCCCACAGCAGCACCGAGGCGCCAATCACCGCAGCAACGGTGTTGCCCTCACCGAAAATCGGAAAGAAATAGCCGAGGGTGCTGAACAGCAGAACGAAGTAACCGACGTTACCCAGCCAGGCGCTGATCCAGTAACCCCAAGCGGACGAGAAACCCATGTAATCGCCGAATCCGGCCTTGGCGTAGGCGTAGACGCCGCCGTCCAGGTCAGGCTTGCGATTGGCGAGGGTCTGGAAGACAAAAGCGAGGGTGAGCATGCCGACAGCGGTGATGGCCCAACCGATAAGTACCGCACCGACGTCGGCGCTGGCGGCCATGTTTTGAGGCAAGGAGAATATCCCGCCACCGATCATTGAACCGACTACCAATGCAACCAGTGCACCTAGTCGTAGTTTTCCGGGAGCTTCAGACATTTGCATGACTCCATTGCAGGAGAGAAGAGATCACAGCGTAGTTCTGTTGTCTGTTCAAACAGCTGACTTAGATCAGTGCATGGTCACATTCCATTGTTAATGAATGACTTAGGCTTCGGATGAAGGCATAAAGCTCCTGCCCGCAAGGCCCGTCCTAGAGGCGTTGTGGCTACATCTTTGGGAATGGCTATTATTACTTTCGAATTATCACGCTAGTTCTTTTTCAGCTTTTGGCAAATTTTCCGCCTCTGTTTTCAGTACAGAATTGATTTATCGGGATCAGCGCACAAAACTGTCTTAACGTGCTAGGCGTTAGCGTCATCCGCTATATATAAACAGGCGTTAATTGGCGTTACCTGATAAACGTCATCTACCTTTATCCGTTTAGTTAATCGTTGTTACAAATGCACGCTCACCACACTTCAAAGGGAAACTGAAATGTCGCAACCGACCCAAAAGCTGCGATTAGGCGCGTTGATCGCCCTGGTGGTGGGTTCGATGATTGGTGGGGGGATTTTCTCGCTGCCGCAGAACATGGCGGCACGCGCCGATGCCGGGGCGATTCTGATCGGTTGGGGGATCACGGCCATCGGCATGTTGACCCTGGCGTTCGTCTTTCAGACCCTGGCCAATCGCAAACCCGAGCTGGATTCCGGCGTATACGCCTACGCCAAGGCCGGGTTTGGCGACTACATGGGCTTCTCGTCGGCTTGGGGCTACTGGATTAGCGCCTGGCTGGGCAACGTCGGTTATTTCGTCCTGCTGTTCAGCACCCTCGGTTATTTCTTTCCGGTGTTCGGTCAGGGCAACACGCCAATCGCTATTGGCTGCGCGTCGGTGCTGCTGTGGGCCGTGCATTTTCTGGTGATGCGCGGGATCAAGGAGGCGGCGCTGATCAATCAACTGACCACGGTGGCCAAAGTCGTACCGCTGATCATGTTCATCGTTATCGCGGCGGTCGCATTCAAGGCTGACATTTTTACCCGCGACATCTGGGGCACCAGCAACCCGAACTTCGGCGGGGTGATGGATCAGGTGCGCAACATGATGCTGGTCACGGTGTTCGTGTTCATCGGCATCGAAGGTGCCAGTGTGTACTCGGCGCGGGCGGAGAAACGCAGCGACGTCGGCCGCGCCACGGTGATCGGTTTTATCGGCGTGCTGGCGCTGCTGGTGCTGGTCAACGTGCTGTCGCTGGGGATCATGAGCCAGCCGGAACTGGCGAATTTGCAGAACCCGTCACTGGCGGCGGTGCTCGAGCACATTGTCGGGCCGTGGGGCGCCTTGTTGATCAGCATTGGCCTGGCGATTTCCCTGCTCGGCGCGTTGTTGTCGTGGGCGCTGCTGTGTGCGGAGATTCTCTTCGCCACGGCGAAGGACAAGACCATGCCGGCGTTCCTGAAAAAGGAAAACAAGAATCACGTCCCGGTCAATGCGTTGTGGCTGACCAACGTGATGATCCAGATCTTCCTGTTGATCACGCTGTTTTCGGCGGGCACTTACACCAGTCTGATTTATCTGGCGTCGTCGATGATTCTGGTGCCGTACCTGTGGTCGGCGGCCTATGCAGTGCTGTTGAGCGGGCGTGGCGAAACCTATGAGCATGCCTCGGCAGAGCGCACCAAGGATTTGCTGATCGGCGGCATCGCCCTGGGTTATGCGGTGTGGTTGTTGTACGCCGGTGGGGTGAAGTATTTGCTGTTGTCGGCGTTGCTGTATGCGCCGGGGGTGATCCTGTTTGCCAAGGCTAAGCATGAACAGGGCGAGCCGTTGTTCACCCATATCGAGAAGGGCATTTTTACCTGCGTGGTTATCGGCGCGGGGCTGGCGGCGTATGGGTTGTACAGCGGTGTGCTGTCGTTGTGAGGTTGCTGCTTGATTATCGGCCGCCGTATGACTGGGCGGCGATGCTGGGGTTTCTCGCGGCGCGGGCGGTGGTCGGGATGGAGGTTGTGGTCGATGGTGTGTATTCACGCAGCATCGGTTTGAACGGGCTTCATGGCACGGTTTCAATTTGGCCTGAGGCAGGGAATGCCTTGGCCGTTGAGCTGGATTTTCCTGATCCGTTGGTGGTGCCCGAGATCGTTGTCAGGTTGCGGCGGATGTTTGATCTGGATGCGGATCTGGCGGTGATGCATGCGCATCTGGCGAATGATCCGTTGCTGGCGCGGTTGATTGCCGAGCGGCCGGGATTACGGATTCCCGGGGCGTGGGATGGCTTGGAACTGGCCTTTCGCGCGGTGCTCGGGCAGCAGATTACCGTGGTTGCGGCGATTCGCCTGGCGGGGAAACTAGTGGCGCAATATGGCGCGCCGCTTGATTCCACCGTGCCCGGATTGACGCATGTATTTCCCGAGGCGCACGTATTGGCGGCGGCAGATCTGGCGGCGCTGGGCATGCCAAAGAGTCGCGGTCGGACGCTGTCGGGGGTGGCGCAGGCGTTGCTGGAAGAACCTTCATTGTTCGAGCCGAATCGCGAGGGTGGCGTGGCGCGGTTGTTGGCGTTGCATGGGATTGGCGAGTGGACGGCGCAGTACATTGCGTTGCGGCAGTTGCGGGATATGGATGGGTTTCCGCCCGGTGATGTCGGATTGTTGCGAGCGTTGGAGGTGCTGGAGGGAGAGCGGCCGCCAGCGCGGGAATTGTCGTTACGTGCTGAGGCGTGGCGGCCGTATCGGGGGTATGCGGCGCAACTGTTGTGGACATCTTTGAGCCGGGCAGATTGATACATCTTCGCTCAACTTGAAATTGCAGCCCTCACCCCAGCCCTCTCCCAAAGGGAGAGGGGGCCGACCGAGGTGTCTTGCGTTGTACATCGACCTGCAAGACCGAGTCGATTATGGATTCACAGCCGATCGTTCAAGTCGGTGAATCTCTCGAATATCCCCCAATCAGTCCCCTTTGCCTGAGGGAGAGGGGCCGATCGAGGTGTCTTGTGCGATCCACCGACCTGAAAGCCCGAGTCGATTATGGATTCAGCGCCAATCGTACAAGTCGGTGAGTCTCTTCAATATCCCCCAATCAGTCCCCTTTGCCTGAGGGATAGGGGCCGACCGAGGTGTCTTGCGCGATCCACCGACCTGAAAGCCCGAGTCGATTATGGATTCAGCGCCAATCGTTCAAGTCGGTGAGTCTCTTCAATATCCCCCAATCAGTCCCCTCTCCCTCAGGGAGAGGGTTAGGGTGAGGGGCTTTTTAAGCCCACCGTGGTTGGTGAGAACCCAATTCCGTAGCCGGCAAAGCCCATTGAATAGATGTGCCGCTGATCTTCACCGGCACCTGCAAGCGATGCGCCGGGCCCCACGGGGTATGTTCCAGAAATGAACCCTGATCCTGCTCATCTTCCGCCCGCAATGCCTCACTTGTCCCCGGCCCATGCTCGATCAACAACTTCGCCGTCCGCGCCAGCGACAACCGCGCCGAGCCACCGCGACCCGTGTTCAAACGCTCGGTCAACAGTCGAAGCGCACTCGCCGCCAGCAAATACCCCGTCGCATGATCCAGCGCCTGCACCGGCAACGGCGTCGGTTTGTCTGCCTGCTGCCAGCGCTGCCCGGCCTCGGCAATGCCGCTGCTCATCTGCACCAGGCTGTCAAAGCCTCGACGGTTCTGCCACGGGCCGCTCCAGCCGTAGGCGTTGAGGCCGACGTCGATCAGGCCCGGCGCGATTTGGCGACGGCGCTCAACGCCGAAACCAAGATTCTCCAGGGCATCAGCACGGTAACCGTGCAGCAGAATGTCGGCGTCTTTCAACAAATTCTCGAAAACTGCACGATCCGCCGGGTCGTGCAGATCCAGCCGCGCGCAACGTTTGCCGAGGGTCATTTCCGGAACGACACCAGGCTCATTCCAGGTCGGGGAATCGATGCGCAACACGTTGGCGCCAAGGCCAGCGAGAAAACGGCTGGCGGTGGGGCCGGCGAGCACGCGTGTCAGATCCAGCACCTTGATCCCGGCCAACGGTTGCGCCACCGAGCCTTGCCATGGTTGGGCGTTTTCATCTGGCGAATCGATGAAATGCACCAGCCGCTCGGCATTCACCGCCAGCCCCTGCGGATGCGTCTGCCACTGCACCCAACTGCGCATTTGCGCGGCACAACCCTTGGCCTCGACCACCGCTTGCTCCAGATCCGTACTCGCCCATTGCGCGACTTTGGCAGCCATCGCTCCACGGTCGGCGCAGGCACCAAGCACGCGTTCAGCGGCGGCGCGGTGATGCGGGGCATTGGTATGCAGGCGGATCCAGCCATCGCGGGCCTGATAATCGCCAGCGACGGGGTCCCACAGTGGCGGGACTTGCCAGCCGATGGGACGGATTGATGTGGCGAACCAGAACGAGGCCAATCGACGATCGACTTCAACGACAGGTCGCTGACCGGTCTGCTGCCGGAGCAATTCGCTGACGGTCTGACCGGCCGCTGCGATGCTGGCGCAGGCAAGCTCAGTGACGGCGAACGCCGAGGGCAGGGCGCCTCGGTCGGTGAACGGAATCGGCGTGTGCGACAAACCGAGTTCGGCTTGAATGGACGTGAGTAAATCAGTCATCGAAGGCCCTCCGGAGCGAGAGGGCGATGATAGTGCAAAAGAATGTCGGGTCAGATGAAATCCCCGATTGCAGGGTTGCCACTTGACCCTGTGGGAGCTGGCTTGCCAGCGATAGCGGAGTGTCAGTCAACAATGTACTGACTGATGTGCCGTCATCGCTGGCAAGCCAGCTCCCACAAGGTTTTGTGGTGGATTGAGTGGCGGGGTCAGACGCGGAACTGATCCATCAACTTCATCTGCTGACTGGCCAGGGCATTGAGCTGGCTGCTGATCGCCGCCGACTCAGTGGCTTGTTCAGTCAATGTTTCGGTAACGGTGCGAATCGCCGAGACATTGCGATTGACCTCTTCGGCCACCGCACTCTGCTGCTCAGCCGCACTGGCAATCTGCAGGTTCATGTCACTGATCACCGTCACCGCGTCGCTGATTTTGCCCAGCGCATCCACCGCCTGACGAATCTGCCCGGCGTTGTTGTGCGCTTGGGTCTGGCTCGAATGCATGGTCGCGACCACGCCACGGGTGCCGGTTTGAATGCGCTCGATGACGATGCGGATTTCCTCCACTGAATCCTGCGTGCGCTTGGCGAGGTTGCGTACCTCGTCGGCAACCACGGCGAAACCACGGCCGCTCTCACCGGCGCGAGCCGCTTCGATCGCTGCGTTGAGGGCGAGCAGGTTGGTCTGTTCGGCGATGCTGCGTATCACCTCCAGCACCGAGCCGATCTGCTCGCTGTTGACTGCCAACGCTTCAACTTCGGTCACAGCTTTGCTGACTTCGTCGGCCAGTTGATTGATGTCGCGGGTACTGCGCTCGATGATCGACATGCCGTCCTTGGCCGACTGATCGGCACCTTTCGCGGCATTGGCCGCGTTGGAGGCGCTGTTGGCGACGTCGTGGGCGGTGGCGCTCATTTCGTTGGAGGCGGTGGCGACCTGGTCGATCTCGCGGAATTGCACCTGCATGCCTTCACTGGTCTGGCGGGCGATTTCCGAAGACTGGTCGGCGGTGCCACGGGCTTCGGTGATGCTCTGTTTGATCTGCGCGATGGTCGGTTGCAGCTTGTCGAGGAAACGGTTGAACCAGTTCACCAGTTCGCCCAGTTCATCTTGTTTGCTGTAGTTCAGGCGCTGGGTCAGATCGCCTTCGCCGCTGGCGATGTTCTTCAGCATCTCAGCGACGCTGTTGATCGGCCGGGTGACGCCGGACGCGGTCAGCCAGATCAGCAGCAGGCCAACCAGACCGGCGACTACAGCAACCAGCAGCGCCGTGATCACACCGGTTTCCTGAGCATCATCGAGCACCGCTTGCAGCTTGACCGAGTCAGCCAGCAGTACTTGTTTCGGCAAGTCGATGACCACGCCCCAGGCGCGCGAGTTACCAATTGGATCGACTGGGTAAACGGCGCGAATCAAATCACCTTGTTCAAGAATCTTCGGTGTGCCGGAGGTCAGCAGTTGCAGCACATCCTTGCCATCGGCGCCGAGGGTGTCGCTGATTTTCTTGCCGACCTTGGTCGCGTCGGAACTGTCGGCAGCGAGCACGCCGCTGCCAGAGACGATCAGCATGTGCCCGGCGTTGTTGAACAGATTGCGCTGGGAATCCACGGCCGCCGCTTGCAGGGCGTCGAGGGCGATGTCGACACCGACCACGCCGATGGCTTTACCGTCGACGATCAGGGGGACGGAAATGGTCGTCATGAGCATTTCCTTGCCACCGACAGTGTCGGCATACGGGTCGAGCAGGCAGGTGCGCTTGGCATCGCGAGGGCAGGTGTACCAGCTGTTGTACGGCGTGCCGCTGACGCTGAGGGTGGTTTTGGTCAGGTCTTCTTCGACCATGATGGTGTTCAGCGAGGCGCCGCCAGCGCGGCTCCAGTAGGTGGCGAAACGTCCGGCTTCGTTGGACTGGCGAGCGGCGTCGTTGGCGAATTCGCTGTCCTTGCCGTCGAGGCCGTTGGGTTCGAAGGCGAGCCAGATACCGAGCACTTTGTCGTTGCGCTCGAAGGCGGTTTTCAGGCTCAGGTTCAACTCTTCACGCAAGGCGCCGGCGTCCAGCGAACGCTTGGCGGCCATGACGCGCATGTCCTTGATCTGGTCAGCCACGGCCGTGATCACCGTCAGGCTTTCGCCGAAGGTTTTCTGCACCCGCACGGCTTGTTCGGCGGCTTTGGCTTGCAACAGATTTTGCACACTGGCGGTGAGCAATTTATTGCTGGAGTTACTGACCAGTTCGTCGTTCTGGTTGGTCTGGTAGATGTTCATGCCGACGATCAGCGCGACCACACCGAGCAGGCACAGACCGGAGAGCAGGACGATTTTCAGGCGAATGGACAGAGCGTCGAACATGGGGCGATCTCGCGAATGAATAAACGGGTGGCATTCGGGCAGGAGCTACCCGGTTCGCCAAATCCATTCAGCGCCATTCAATGCTCATCGGCGTGGAAGCAGAGGTCATGAGGCGCGTGCCGACGGACGGTCAGCGCTAAACGTTTGCGCAGGAGAAAGTGCTGAAAAAGCGAATAATTACAGGGATGTTTCAGTGTGAAGACGTTGTGGGTTCAAGCAGGGATGGCTTCCGGTCGCGACCAGATCCACAGATTACCCAGGCTCATCCCGGCAATCGCCAGATAGACCGGCCAGCCGTGGTCGAGCATCACCAGCATCAAGGTTGCGCAGAGCAACATGCTCACCGTCGCGCTGACCTTGGCCTTGCGCGCGATGATCTTGCCGTTGCGCCAGTTGCTCAGGATCGGCCCGAACAAGCGATGGTTTTCCAGCCAGGCACTCAGGCGCGGCGAGCTGCGAGTCGCGGCCCAGGCGGCGAGAAGGATGAACTCGGTGGTCGGCAGGCCGGGCACGACAATGGCGATCAGGCCGATGCCGAGGCTGACGTAGGCCAAGAGGCCGAACAGCACGCGGGCGAGTTTCGAGGAGGCGGGTTGCGGCATGGGCTCGGGATTGCTGTGAGGCGAGATGGGGATCTTACAGATTTGTGAAGATCCCTGTGGGAGCTGGCTTGCCAGCGATAGCGGTCGATCAGTGACTACAAAGTTGACTGACATACCGCCATCGCTGGCAAGCCAGCTCCCACAGGGTTTTGTGGTGTGTCGGGAATCAGGCAGGTTCGGCTTCGGTGGCGTAAGCCTGTTCCAGCAGCACGGTAAAGCGGTTGAACGCGTCGATCGCGCCTTGCTCGACTTCGGCTTCTTCCTCGGCAGTGAACTGCAGCGAATCGAGGGTGCGCACGAAGCTTTTCCAGCCTTCGGCACGGCCACCTTCAGGCTCGCCGAGGTGACGGGCGCCAAAGGTTTCGCTCAGCTCCAGCGCCACCGCGCGTTTGATCAGGAACGCCGCACCGAGCTTCGAACCTTCGGAGACAAAGATCCAGCCCAGTGCGCGAGCCTTGCTCGGATTTTTCACTGCGCCTGCGACCGCTGCCGGTACTTCAGTGTCGAGATCGGCGAGGTCAGCCTTGGCCGCTTCGGCGCGGCAACGGGCCGGCAGATCCGGGACGATGGCGGTCAGTTCGGCGTCGTTATACAGATCGACCAGTTCCGACTGGAACAGGTACTGCGCGACGACAAAACGGGCGAAATTGGCGCGGGTCTCGAACGGCGCGTGGGCTTTGACCAAGGCGTCGAGCTTGTTGTGCGGCTCGTGGGTGATCTGGTTCAGGCGTTGTGAACGCAGGGCTTTTTCCGAAGTGGTCATGACATGTCCTTGATAAAAGAGGCGCTTGATAACGAGACGAACAAGGCGACGTGCAAGCGTAAAAAAACCTCACGGCGCGGTGCCTGAACACGCGCCGTGAGGTTGGCCGGATCAGATGTCCCAGATCAGATTGATCGCGAAGTTGCGACCCGGTTGGGTCAGGCGATCGAGGTTGGCCGGTTGCGTCACCGAGGCTTCGCCGACGCTGTCGTAACCGCGCACGTCATCCCAGAGCCAGTATTTCTTGTCGGTCAGGTTGTAGATGCCGCCGCTGACGGTGACGTCGTCGGTGACTTTGTAATAACCGGCCAGATCAAGAATGCCGAAGCCCGGGGTTTTGAATTGGCTGCTGACGCCATCCGGCGACTTGAAGTTACTGTCGTCGACGCGATCCTTTTTCTTCACCAAGGTCCAGCTCAGCAGGCCGCCGTAGTTGTCCTGGTCGTAACCCAGACCGAACACGCCGGTCAGCGGGTTGACGCTGTTGATCGGCTCGCCGTTGTCGTTGTTGCGACCGTAGGCGTAGGCAATCGAGCCCTGGGTGTAGAGGCCTTGCGGCGCGCCAAACGCATCCAGGTTCAGGCGACCTTTGACTTCCGCACCCTTGATGGTGGCGTGCTTGATGTTGGCCGACTGGAAGGTCAGCTCGTTGCGTCCCGGGGTCACAGCGTCTTCGTTGATGAAGTCGCGATACTTGTTATAGAACACCGCCACGTCGAACGAGCCGTGTTCGAAGTTGCCGCGCAGACCGGTTTCATAGCTTTTGCTTTTTTCCGGTTCGAGGTCCGGGTTCGGCGCCACGCTGTAGCCGGTGGTGGTGTTTTCGAAGCGACCGTACAGGGCTTTCGCGGTTGGGGTGCGGAAGCCTTCGGCGTACTGACCGTACCAGGTGTAATTCTCGGACAGGGCGTAGGTCAGGCCGAATTTCGGCGAGACTTTGTGCCAGGTCTTGTTCTCGTCGCTGACCGTGCCTTGGCCGTCCGCCGCCACGGTGTTGAGGAATTCCTGAGTGATGTGCGGCTTGAGCTGGGTGTAGTCGTAGCGCAGGCCCGGCAGGAAGGTCCAGTTGTTCCAGCTGATCTGATCCTGAGCGAACAAGCTGTAGGTGTTGATAGTCGGGTCCGGGAAGTCGGTGGCCTTGGCCAACACGTCAGCGGTGCTGGTTGCGCCGATCGCGGTGCAGCCGCGACCGACGGCCAGGCAAGTGCCGTCGCCGCTGCGCGAACCGGTGACTTTCTGTTGCTTGATGGTGGTGCCGTAAGTCAGTACGTGATCGGTGTTTCCAATGGCGAACGCCTTGTCCAGTTGCGCATCGAAGACCCATTGTTTCTCTTCGTAAATGGTGTCGCGAGTACGCAGCACCTTACGAGTGATCGGGTAGTAGAACTCGGTGGTGCTCTGGTCGGTCTTGGCGATCTGATGGTTGAGGCTCCACTTCACGTTGTCGACCAGCAGGCTGTCGAGGGCGAACGAGTGTTCGATGCCGAAACGCTCACGGGTGATGGTGTCGTTACCGGTGCGCCACTGGTACATGCCGCCGGGCAGCACGCTGTTGGGGATGGTCGGCGCGCCGTTGAAGTACGGGCCGCCGTAAGCGCTTTTCTGATCGGTGGCGCGATCATCCTTGTACTTTTCGTAGGTCAGGCCCAGACGCGAATCGTCGTTGTAGTTCCAGCCGATCTTGGCCAGCACGTTGTAGGCGTTGACGTCTTCCGGGTTGGCGGCGGTGCGCTCTAGGCCAGTGCCATTGTTGCTGCCGTAGGAATCGGTTTCGTGGCCGTCGCGCTGGCTGTAGTGCAGCAAGCCGTCGAACTGGTCGGCACGGCCGGCGACGGTGGCGGACTTCAGCCAGCTGTCATCGGCGGAGCTGTAACCGGTTTTCAGGCGCGCACCGACGTCTTTGCCCGGCTTGATGATGTCGTCGGCATCAAGGGTGTAGTAGCTGACGGCGCCGCCGATGGCGTTGCTGCCGTACAGCACCGAGGCCGGGCCACGGAGAATTTCCACGCGTTTGACGATTTCCGGATCGACGTAGTTGCGCTGGGTCTTGGCGTACGGGCCGTTGAAGAAACCGTCCGGCACTTCGACGCCGTCAACCTGAGTCAGGATGCGGTCGCCGTCGATGCCGCGAATGTTATAGCCGCTGATGCCGCCACGCTGACCGGCGCCGCCGACGGACACACCCGGCTCGTAGCGGACCAGATCCTTGATGGTGTTGACATTGTTGCGGTCCAGATCCTGACGGGTCTGCACGGTGACGGTGGCCGGCACGCTGTTGACCGACTGCTCCTGACGGGTGGCGCTGATGGTCACCTGATCCAGATTGAGCGTGCCGCTGGCGTTGCGCTTTTCCAGCACGACGTTGTTGTTGCTGATTTTGCGGAAGCTCAGGTTGGTCCCCACCAACAGGCGCTCCAGGGCTTTTTCGGGTGGCAGCGAGCCACGCACGCCCGGCGACGACACGCCCTGACCCAGTTCTGCCGGCAAGCCGACTTGCCAACCGGTCACGGCGGTGAAGGCATTGAGCGCCGACACCAGCGGCTGCTGGCCGATGGCGAACGAGTAATCGCCCATGTTGCGCGTCGGTTGCTCGGTGGCCGCCATCAGCGGCGCAGTGCCCGCCATCAGGATGGCCGCTGTCAGCAGCGACAGTACGCGGGAAGGGGAAGAAGTCTGGCGGGTAAGGCGTGAGGACATCGATAGCGCTCCGTGTCGCACGAATCTTTATAGGTGCTGATTGACTCGCTTGTTGCGAATCAATTGCATTGGCTATAACGAGACGTACTAACGTTGGCTATCGAGTAAAAATAATTCTCATTTAGTTCAGGATGACCAGGGCGGGGAATTCTTTCAGTTGCGCCGAGGTGATCTGAGCGAGGGATCGAACCACATCAAGCGGCTGGTCGAGACGGTAATTGCCGGTTACGGCGACGTCGGCCAACTGCTCGTTGTTGTTGATGATCCAGCCCGGGTAGTAGCGGCGCAATTCGGCCAGCACCTGATTCAGCGGGCAGTTCTCGAACACCAGTCGGCCCTGGACCCAGGCCAGGTCCGTGTTGGCATCGAGTTTGGCCGGGCGGTCGAAACCGTTGGGGCCGATACGAATACTCTCACCCGCCGTCAGACGTACGCGAGCGTCGTTATGCGTCGCCTGCAGATCGACATCGCCGCGCTGCACGTTGACCTGCGCCACGCCATCGAGATAACGCACGGCAAATGCGGTATCGCGCACGCTGGCGCGAACCGGACCGGCGTCGATTTCCAAGGGTTGGCTGCGGCCACTGGCAATCTCGAAAAACGCTTCGCCCTGGTATAGCCGCGCGACACGTTTTTGATCGTTGATGGTGCTGGAGAATGCCGAGTTGGTATTGAGCAGGACTTTCGAACCGTCCTCCAGTTGCAGACGCTGGCGCTCGCCAACCACCGTGAGGTGATCTGCCTGAAGGCGCATCGGCAAATTGCTGAAACTGAACAAACCGAGGATCAGCACGGCGGCAGTGGCCAGTGGTTTCCAGTGCGGACGCAGACGCTTGAGAAAAGTGACCTTCGCAGGTTTGGCCGCCAGGCTTTGCGCGCATTGGGCGACTTGCGGACCATCCCAGATCGCCTGGGCCTTGGCGAACGCTTCGGCATTCAACGGATCGGCCGCCAGCCAGGCATGAAATTGCCGGGTCTGCTCCTCGTCCGGGCTGCCGAGCACGATGAGCCAGTCCAGAGCCTGGTCCATTGCGTTTGCAGCGTCCTGCACCGAATCCGGCGAAGGCGAGCGGTGGGTGTCCGTCACGGTGTTTCCTCGGGCTTCTGGCGAAGCAGTTTCTAGCGTCAAGCTGCAAGCTGCAAGCCAGATGCGTGTACTGCTTTTCGTTTTTACTTGGAGCTTGAAGCTTACAGCTTGCCGCTGCTGTCGTGTCGTTCGGCGACGCCGATACAAATGCTCATGATCAGCTTCAGTTCTTTCTGCACGGTGCTGAGGGAAACATTCAGCTCGTCGGCGATTTCCTGATAACTGTTCCCGTGCAAACGGCTGAGGATGAAAATCTGCTGCTGGCGGGGGCTGAGTTGACTGAGGCTCACGTTCAGGCGCTCCAGCATCTGTTCGGCGTGGGCGGCATCTTCGGCGCTGCTGGCGGGGGCGGCAATGCTGTGCACGACATCCTGCGGCACGTCATCGACCATGGTCCGCGAATGGATCTTGCGCGCACGCAAATGATCCAGCGCAAGATTGCGTGCGGTCTGGAAGACAAAAGGTTCGAGGTGATCAATGGCCCGCTCGCTCAACGCCCGCGTCACACGCAGGTAGGTCTCCTGCAACAGGTCTTCAGCGGTGCTGTGATTGTTGACCATCCGTTCCAGCGTTCGCAGCAAGGATGTGCGCTGGGTGAGGAAGACGTGGTTGAAGCGCGATTGACTCACGGGAGGACCTGATCCATTTCGAGCGAATGATAATGCTTATCATCTAGTCGAATGGTCAAGCCCTGATTTTAAATACAGCACAAAACCCTGTAGGAGTGAGCCTGCTCGCGATAGCGGTAGATCAGCTACAACATCTGTGACTGACAGATAGCAATCGCGAGCAGGCTCACTCCTACAAGGGATACGGGATTTACTCCGCGTTACACAGCGCCAGGCAGTTATCCAGCATGCGGTTGGAGAAACCCCACTCATTGTCATACCAGGCCAGCACTTTCAGCAGTTTGCCGCTGGCTTTGGTGTGGTTGGCGTCGAAGATCGACGACAGCGGGTTGTGGTTGAAGTCGCTGGACACCAGCGGCAAGGTGTTGAAACCGAGAATCTTCGAGTGCTGGCTCGCGGACTTCATCAGCGCGTTGACTTCCTCGGCGCTGGCTTCTTTTTTCAGCTGCACGGTCAGGTCCACCAGCGACACATTGATCACCGGCACGCGCACGGCCATGCCGGTCAGTTTGCCCGCCAGTTCCGGCAGCACCAGGCCCACGGCTTCAGCAGCGCCGGTCTTGCTCGGGATCATGTTCTGCGTGGCCGAACGCGCGCGGTACGGGTCGGTGTGATAGACGTCGGTGAGGTTCTGGTCGTTGGTGTAGGCGTGAATGGTGGTCATCAGACCGCTTTCAATGCCCAGCTCGCGGTGCAGCACTTGCGCCACTGGCGCCAGGCAGTTGGTGGTGCACGAAGCGTTGGAGATGATCTGGTGCGACTGGCGCAGAATGTCGTGGTTCACACCATAAACCACAGTGGCGTCGGCACCTTTGGCCGGGGCCGAAATGATCACTTTGCGCGCGCCGGCAGTAATATGCGCGGCCGCTTTGGCGCGATCGGTAAAGAGACCGGTGCATTCGAACACCACATCAATCTTTTCCGCCGCCCATGGCAATTCGGCCGGGTTGCGAATCGCGCTGACCGCAATGCGGTCGCCGTTGACGGTCAGACTTTCGTTGTCATGCTCGACCTGAGCGTCGAACGTGCCGTGAACGGTGTCGTATTTGAGCAGATGAGCATTGATCGAGCTGTCGCCCAGATCATTGATGGCGACGATCTGCAGATCCTGTCGATAGCCTTGGGTATACAGTGCGCGCAGGACATTACGGCCGATGCGGCCAAAACCATTGATTGCGATTCGAAGAGTCATGGAACAGCGCCGCCGTCGTTTTGTTGTTGGAATTACAAGATTATTCGCATAAAAATAGAAAACAAGCCTTTTTAATGGCAATATTTTGTTTTATCTACAACGAGTGACCTGAATCAACTGGTCCGAATGGTCAAAAAAGCCGTCTGTCATTCCAACAACAACGGCGTTTGATCAGCATAGACAATCAGGTCGCCACATCCGTTAGCCTGGAGTTCTACACATGCATCCCCGCGTCCTTGAGGTCACCGAACGGCTTATCGCCCGCAGCCGCGCCACGCGTCAGGCTTACCTTGCACTGATTCGCGGCGCCGCCACTGACGGGCCGATGCGCGGCAAGCTGCAATGCGCCAACTTCGCCCACGGCGTGGCCGGTTGCGGCAGCGAAGACAAGCACAGCCTGCGGATGATGAACTCGGCGAACATCGCCATTGTTTCTTCGTATAACGACATGCTCTCGGCGCACCAGCCGTATGAAGTCTTCCCGGAACAGATCAAGAACGCCCTGCGCGAAATCGGCTCGGTCGGCCAGTTTGCTGGCGGCACGCCGGCGATGTGCGACGGTGTGACCCAAGGCGAGCCGGGCATGGAACTGAGCCTGCCGAGCCGCGAAGTGATCGCCATGTCGACCGCTGTGGCGCTGTCGCACAACATGTTCGACGGCGCGCTGATGCTCGGCATCTGCGACAAGATCGTGCCGGGCCTGATGATGGGCTCGCTGCGTTTCGGTCACCTGCCGACGATTTTCGTCCCGGGCGGGCCGATGGTCTCGGGGATTTCCAACAAGGAAAAAGCCGACGTCCGTCAGAAGTACGCCGAAGGCAAAGCCACCCGCGAAGAGCTGCTGGAATCGGAGATGAAGTCCTACCACAGCCCGGGTACCTGCACCTTCTACGGCACTGCCAACACCAACCAGTTGCTGATGGAAGTCATGGGCCTGCACTTGCCGGGGGCCTCGTTCGTCAACCCGAACACGCCACTGCGTGATGCGCTGACCCGTGAAGCCGCGCATCAAGTCACGCGTCTGACCAAACAAAATGGCAACTTCATGCCGATCGGTGAAATCGTCGACGAGAAGTCGCTGGTCAACTCGATCGTTGCGCTGCATGCCACCGGCGGCTCGACCAACCACACCCTGCACATGCCGGCCATCGCCATGGCGGCGGGCATTCAACTGACCTGGCAGGACATGGCCGACCTCTCCGAAGTCGTGCCGACCCTGAGTCACGTTTACCCGAACGGCAAAGCCGACATCAACCACTTCCAGGCAGCGGGCGGCATGTCGTTCCTGATCCGCGAACTGCTCGGCGCCGGCCTGCTGCACGAAGACGTCAATACCGTGCTCGGCCACGGCTTGAGCCAGTACACCAAAGAGCCGTTCCTCGATAACGGCCAGTTAGTATGGCGCGAAGGCCCGACGGACAGCCTCGACGAAAACATCCTGCGTCCAGTGGCGCGTGCGTTCTCGGCGGAGGGTGGTCTGCGCGTAATGGAGGGCAACCTCGGTCGCGGTGTGATGAAGGTTTCTGCGGTCGCGTTGGAAAACCAGATCGTCGAAGCGCCAGCCATGGTGTTCCAGGATCAGCAGGACTTGGCCGATGCATTCAAGGCCGGTTTGCTGGAGAAGGATTTTGTCGCCGTGATGCGCTTCCAGGGCCCGCGTTCCAATGGCATGCCGGAACTGCACAAGATGACGCCGTTCCTCGGCGTGCTGCAGGATCGCGGCTTCAAAGTCGCGCTGGTGACGGACGGGCGGATGTCTGGCGCCTCGGGGAAAATCCCAGCGGCGATTCACGTCAGCCCCGAAGCTTATGTCGGTGGCGCTTTGGCGCGCGTGCAAGAGGGCGATATCATCCGCGTCGATGGCGTCAAAGGCACCTTGGAACTCAAGGTCGATGCCGCAGAATTTGCAGCGCGCGAACCCGCCAAAGGCCTGTTGGGCAACAACATCGGCAGCGGTCGCGAACTGTTTGGCTTTATGCGTTTGGCCTTCAGCTCGGCGGAGCAGGGCGCCAGCGCCTTCACTTCTGCCCTGGAGACGCTTAATTGAAACTGGCTTTGGTCGGTGATATCGGAGGCACCAACGCGCGGTTTGCGTTGTGGAAAAACCAGCAACTGGAATCGGTTCAGGTGCTGGCCACGGCCGACCACGCCAGCCCGGAAGAGGCGATCAGCCTCTATCTGAGCGGGCTCGGTCTGGTGCCGGGTTCGATCGGTTCGGTGTGCTTGTCCGTGGCAGGTCCGGTCAGTGGTGATGAATTCAAATTCACCAACAATCACTGGCGCTTGAGTCGCACAGCGTTCTGCAAAACCTTGCAGGTCGAGCAGTTGTTGCTGGTCAACGACTTCTCGGCGATGGCGCTGGGCATGACCCGTTTGCAGCCCGGCGAATTCCGCGTGGTCTGCGAGGGCACGCCAGAGCCGTTGCGTCCGGCGGTGGTGATCGGCCCGGGCACTGGCCTTGGCGTCGGCACCTTGCTCGATTTGGGCGAAGGCCGTTTTGCGGCATTGCCGGGTGAGGGCGGGCATGTTGATTTGCCGTTGAGCAGTCCGCGTGAAACGCAGCTGTGGCAGCACATCCACAACGAAATCGGCCATGTCAGCGCCGAAACTGCGTTGAGCGGCGGTGGATTGCCACGGGTTTACCGGGCGATCTGTGCGGTGGATGGGCATGAGCCAACGCTTGATACGCCGGAAGCGATCACGGCGGCAGGTCTTGCGGGTGATCCGATTGCACTGGAAGTGCTGGAGCAGTTCTGCTGCTGGCTCGGCCGTGTGGCTGGCAACAACGTGCTGACCACGGGCGCACGTGGCGGGGTGTATATCGTCGGTGGTGTGATTCCACGCTTCGCCGATTTCTTCCTCGAAAGCGGTTTCGCCCGCAGCTTCGCTGACAAAGGTTGCATGAGCGATTACTTCAAACGCATCCCGGTGTGGCTGGTGACAGCGCCGTATTCCGGGCTTGTCGGCGCTGGCGTGGCCCTGGATCAATCAACCCCAACCTGAAATGCAATCAAACTGTAGGAGTGAGCCTGCTCGCGATAGCTGTCTTGGATTCAACACATTCGTTGACTGACAAACCGTTATCGCGAGCAGGCTCACTCCTACAGTTGTTTTGTGGTGTTTGTAAAATCAGTGCTTAAGGCATAATCCGCCCCAATTCCAACAACAAGGATGCCTTCGAAGTGAGCTCAGTCAACAAGTCGATATTGTTGGTCGATGACGACCAGGAAATACGCGAGTTGCTGGAAACCTACCTGACCCGCGCCGGGTTTCAGGTACGGGCCACCGCCGACGGTGCCAGTTTCCGTCAGGCCCTCAACGAGGCGCCGAGCGATCTGGTGATCCTCGATGTCATGCTGCCCGACGAAGACGGCTTCAGCCTGTGCCGTTGGGTGCGTCAGCATCCGCGTCAGGCGCAGGTGCCGATCATCATGCTCACCGCCAGTTCCGACGAAGCCGACCGCGTGATCGGTCTGGAACTCGGCGCCGACGACTACCTCGGCAAACCCTTCAGCCCCCGCGAACTGCAAGCGCGCATCAAGGCATTGCTGCGTCGTGCGCAATTCGGTCAGGAGCGCAGCGGCAGTGACGTGCTGGCCTTCGACGAGTGGCGGCTGGACATGGTCAGTCACCGGCTGTTTCACACCGACGGCGAGGAAGTGATTCTCTCCGGTGCCGACTTCGCCCTGCTGAAACTGTTTCTCGATCACCCGCAGGAAATTCTCGACCGCGACACCATCGGCAACGCCACCCGTGGCCGCGACCTGATGCCGCTCGATCGCATCGTCGACATGGCCGTCAGCCGTTTGCGCCAGCGTCTGCGCGACACCGAGAAACCGCCACGACTGATTCGCACGGTGCGCGGCAGCGGCTACCAACTGGCAGCCAACGTGGTTGCCGGCAATGGTCACTGAGTCGCTGCGCAAATTCGCCGCCAAAGTGCCGATGCCGCGTTCGCTGCTCGGGCGGATGTTGCTGCTGACGTTGCTCGCGGTGCTGTTCGCGCAAACATTGTCGAGCGTGATCTGGGTCTCGCAACTGCGCGCCACCCAGCTCGAAGGCCTGGTCACCAGCGCCCGTAGCCTCGCCCATTCGATGACCGCCAGCGTCAGTTACTTCCGCTCGTTGCCGGTGGCTTATCGGCCGTTGGTGCTCGATCAATTGCGCAGCATGGGCGGCACGCGATTCGTGGTGACGCTCAACGACAAGCCGTTGGGCATGGACGTGCTGCCGGTGACGCCGCGCAAAGCGGCGGTGATGAAAGCCGTCGACGAGGTGCTGCGGCAGACGTTGGGCCATGACACCGATATTTCGGTGACCTTCGTCAGTCCTGAGGATCTGCGCATCTTCAATGCTGGGCTGAAACTCGATGAGCTGCCACGCTCCTGGGCGCATTACGCGTTGACCCTGGAGCCGGTGAATCCGCCCGTGTTGGTCACGCAGATTCAAATGGCCCCGGGCGAATGGCTGTACATCGCCTCGCTGTTGCCGGAGCCGTACACCAGTCTTGAAGAGCAAGGCCTGCCCTCGCAACAGGTGTGGTTCATCGTCCTCACCAGTGGATTCCTATTGCTGTTTATCGGCCTGCTGGTGCATTGGCAGAGCCGGCCGCTCAAGCGTCTGGCGCGGGCGGCGCGGGATTTGTCGCTAGGTGCCGACGTCGAGCCAGTGGCTGAGGGCGGCGGCAGTGAAGTGGTCGAAGTAGGCCGCGCCTTCAACACCATGCGCGAGCGCATCAGCCGCTACCTCACCGAGCGCAGTCAGTTGTTCAGCGCGATCTCCCATGACCTGCGCACACCAATCACCCGTTTGCGCTTGCGCGTCGAATTGCTTGAAGACGAAAAGCTGCAGGCCAAGTTCGGCCGTGATCTGGATGAGTTGGAACTGCTGGTCAAAGGCGCGCTGCAATGTGTGAAGGACACCGACATCCACGAGAACATCGAACCGGTGGACTTGAACCATGTACTCGACTGTCTGGTGGAACCGTATCTGGCGCCGAACGGCAATGGCCGCGTGACGCAGCAGGGCAAGGCGCTGGCGGCTTATCCGGGCAAGCCGCTGGCGTTGAAACGCTGCATCGGTAACCTGATCGACAATGCGTTGAAGTACGGGCAAAACGCGCATTTGCACATCGACGACGATGAGCGCGCGTTTGTTCTGCACGTCGACGATGAAGGGCCGGGTGTTCCAGAGCAGCGGCTGGAGCAAGTGTTCGAACCGCACTTCCGTCTGGCGGGGCAGCAGCAGGGTTATGGCTTGGGGTTGGGCATCGCGCGCAATATTGCCCACAGCCATGGTGGGGAAGTGACGCTGCAGAATCTGCGTGAGGGTGGGTTGCGGGTGACCTTGCAGCTGCCGCGTTCGGCGGATTGAGTCAAAAGCTTTCCCTCACCCTAGCCCTCCCGAAACGTCGGACCGCCCAGAGGGAGAGGGGACTGATCGCGTTGTTCATTCGAATTGCGCCGACCTGATGCATTGAGTCGATTATGGATTCGGTACAGCTCTTTCAGGTCGGCGCAACTCTTCAGCAGTCTGCGATCGGCCCCCTCTCCCTACGGGCGGTCCGACGTTTCGGGAGGGTTGGGGTGAGGGGTAGCTCTTTGTCACCGCTCAGTGACAAACCCCGCCCCCTTCGTTACAAGCCCACCCCGACCCGTTGTTTAGACTCCCCGCAGTCATAACAACAAAAAAGGCCACCCATGGATCTCTTCCACCCAGGCTTCAGCAGTTGGCTGAACGCCCCTGCTCACCAGCAATGGCTTGCCGCCGAAGGCCTGCGTCTGCTGGATTTTGCCAAGGCATCGAAACTGCCCGAAGGCTTTGGCAACCTCGACGAGCGCGGCCGTCTGCCAGCGAACGTACAAGCCGAAACCATGAACACCGCGCGCATGACCCACAGCTTCGCCATGGCCCACATTCAGGGTTTGCCGGGTTTTGCCGAATTGGTCGATCATGGCATCGCCGCCCTGCGCGGGCCGTTGCGTGATGCCCTGCACGGTGGCTGGTTTGCGGTCGCCGAACACCGCGATGACAACACCGGCAAGAACGCCTATCTGCATGCCTTCGTTGCGCTTGCGGCCAGCTCTGCGGTGGTCGCACAGCGCCCTGGCGCACAGGCGTTGCTGGATGATGCGATTGACATCATCGACACGTATTTCTGGAGCGAAGAAGAGGGCGCGATGCGCGAATTCTTCAATCGCGACTGGAGCGAAGAAGAAGCCTATCGCGGCGCCAACAGCAACATGCACGCGACCGAAGCGTTCCTTGCGCTGGCCGATGTCACCGAAGATCCGCGCTGGTTAATTCGCGCGCAACGCATCGTCGAACGCGTCATTCACGGGCACGCCGCCGCCAACGGTTACATGGTCATCGAGCACTTCGACCGCGACTGGCAGCCGCTACGCGAATACAACCACGACAATCCCGCCGACGGCTTCCGCCCTTACGGCACCACGCCGGGCCACGGTTTCGAATGGGCGCGGCTGCTGCTGCACCTCGAAGCGGCGCGGGTGCAGGCCGGCATGCTCACGCCCGGTTGGCTCGCCACCGATGCGCAAAAACTGTTCGAGAACAATTGCCGCAACGGTTGGGACGTCGATGGTCTGCCGGGCATCGTCTACACCCTCGACTGGGACAACAAAGCCGTCGTTCGCCATCGCCTGCATTGGACGCACGCCGAGGCCAGTGCCGCTGCC
Source organism: Pseudomonas sp. Irchel s3a12 (assembly GCF_900187485.1). Classification (NCBI taxonomy): domain Bacteria; kingdom Pseudomonadati; phylum Pseudomonadota; class Gammaproteobacteria; order Pseudomonadales; family Pseudomonadaceae; genus Pseudomonas; species Pseudomonas sp. Irchel s3a12. The sequence continues at coordinate 117,509 of NZ_FYDN01000014.1, read as the reverse complement.
AGCGCCTTGCTCAAACGCACCGGCGATGCGCAATACGAAACCTGGTACCGGCTGATCTGGGAATTCTGCGAAACGTATTTCATCGACCGTTGCGACGGCAGTTGGCGCCACGAGCTCAATCCGCAAAACCTGCCAAGTGCCGATATCTGGCCGGGCAAACCCGATCTGTATCACGCCTGGCAAGCCGTGCTGATCCCTCGTCTACCCTTGTCACCGAGTATGGCAACGGCTCTGGCGCAGTTGTCCCAGAGCGTTGCCATGTGACCAATCATGTAACCATGTAGTGACATTTGCGCGTCCCTTCGTTACCTGCGAAGGGAAACGTCCTGTTTAAACTCCTGTGCAGCGCAAGCACCAGACTTGCATGCATAACAACAAGAAAGGTACATCTCAGATGAATGCGATTTCTCGCCTCGCTACTGTCATTTCTGTCGCCTCCCTGTTCCCGCTCGCAATTCTGCCTCTCAGTGTTTCCGCTGCCGAATCCAAAGGTTCGGTCGAAGTCGTGCACTGGTGGACGTCCGGTGGCGAAAAAGCTGCCGTTGATGTGCTCAAGGCGCAAGTCGAAAAAGACGGTTTCACCTGGAAAGACGGCGCTGTCGCCGGTGGTGGCGGTGCGACTGCCATGACCGTGCTGAAAAGCCGTGCCGTTGCCGGCAACCCGCCAGGCGTAGCCCAGATCAAAGGCCCGGACATCCAGGAATGGGCGTCGACCGGCCTGCTCGACACTGACGTGTTGAAAGACGTCGCCAAGTCGGAAAAGTGGGACAGCCTGCTCGACAAGAAAGTCTCCGATACCGTGAAGTACGACGGTGATTACGTGGCCGTGCCGGTGAACATTCACCGCGTGAACTGGCTGTGGATCAATCCGGAAGTATTCAAGAAAGCCGGGATCACCAAGAACCCGACCACCCTCGAAGAATTCTATGCCGCTGGCGACAAGCTGAAGGCTGCGGGCTTCATTCCGCTGGCCCACGGCGGTCAGCCTTGGCAGGACAGCACCGTGTTCGAAGCCGTGGTGCTCTCGGTCATGGGTGTCGATGGCTACAAGAAAGCCCTGGTTGACCTGGACAATGCCGCGCTGACCGGCCCGGAAATGGTCAAGGCGCTGACCGAGCTGAAGAAAGTCGCGACCTACATGGACGCCGATGGCAAAGGTCAGGACTGGAACCTGGAAGCGGCCAAGGTCATCAACGGCAAGGCCGGCATGCAGATCATGGGTGACTGGGCCAAGTCCGAATGGACCGCTGCCAAGAAAGTCGCCGGCAAGGATTACGAGTGCGTAGCTTTCCCGGGCACCGACAAGGCGTTCACCTACAACATTGACTCGCTGGCCGTGTTCAAGCAGAAGGACGCAGGCACTGCGGCCGGTCAGCAGGACATCGCCAAAGTCGTGCTGGGTGAAAACTTCCAGAAAGTCTTCAGCATCAACAAAGGCTCGATCCCGGTTCGCAATGACATGTTGAACAACATGGACAAGCTCGGTTTCGACTCCTGCGCACAGACTGCAGCCAAAGACTTCCTGGCGGACGCCAAGTCCGGCGGCCTGCAGCCAAGCATGGCGCACAACATGGCGACCACGCTGGCGGTGCAAGGCGCGTTCTTTGATGTCGTGACCAACTACATCAACGATCCGAAAGCCGACCCGGCCGACACCGCCAAGAAACTGGGCGCAGCGATCAAGTCGTCCAAATAAGCGTCGGTAGCACAGGCTTCTCCTGTGGGAGCGAGCCTGCTCGCGAAGGCGTTGTGTCAGTTGCTCCATCCGTCGACTGACACCGCATTCGCGAGCAGGCTCGCTCCCACAAGGGATCTCACTGTAGTTTTTATTCCCTGTACTGGATTTCCCCATGAGTTCTGTTGCTGTGTTCAGCAAGGCCTCGCCGTTCGATGCATTGCAACGCTGGCTACCCAAACTGGTGCTGGCGCCGAGCATGTTCATCGTGCTGGTGGGCTTCTATGGCTACATCCTGTGGACGTTCATTCTGTCGTTCACCACCTCGACCTTCCTGCCCAACTACAAGTGGGCCGGTCTGGCGCAATACGCGCGGTTGTTCGACAACGACCGCTGGTGGGTCGCGAGCAAAAACCTCGCGGTGTTCGGCGGCATGTTCATCGGTATCACTCTGGTGATCGGCGTGTTGCTGGCGGTGTTCCTCGACCAGCGCATCCGTCGCGAAGGCTTTATCCGCACCATTTACCTGTACCCGATGGCGCTCTCGATGATCGTTACCGGTACCGCGTGGAAATGGCTGCTCAACCCGGGCATGGGCCTGGACAAATTGTTGCGTGACTGGGGCTGGGAAGGCTTCCGTCTCGACTGGCTGATCGACCCTGATCGCGTGGTTTACTGCCTGGTGATCGCCGCTGTCTGGCAAGCCTCGGGCTTCATCATGGCGATGTTCCTCGCCGGCCTGCGTGGCGTTGATCAATCGATTATCCGCGCTGCACAGATCGATGGCGCGAGCATGCCGACGATCTACTGGAAAGTGGTGCTGCCAAGCCTGCGTCCGGTGTTCTTCAGTGCGGTGATGATTCTGGCGCACATCGCGATCAAGAGCTTCGACCTCGTCGCGGCGATGACCGCTGGTGGCCCTGGTTATTCCTCCGACCTGCCGGCGATGTTCATGTATTCCTTCACCTTCAGTCGCGGCCAGATGGGCATGGGCTCGGCCAGTGCGATTCTGATGCTCGGTGCGATCCTCGCGATCATCGTGCCTTACCTGTATTCCGAGCTGAGGACCAAGCGCAATGACTAGTCTCGCTGCCAAACCTGCTATCAGCCTGAGTCGCATCGCGATCTACGCGGTGCTGATCATCGCCGTACTGCTTTATCTGGTGCCGCTGGTGGTTATGTTGCTGACCAGCTTCAAGACCCCGGAAGACATCAGCACCGGCAACCTGCTGAGCTGGCCGACCGTGGTCAGCGGCATCGGCTGGGTCAAGGCCTGGGCCACGGTTGACGGTTACTTCTGGAACTCGATCAAGATCACCGTTCCGGCGGTAATCATCTCCACCGCCATCGGTGCGTTGAACGGTTATGTGCTGTCGTTCTGGCGCTTCCGCGGTTCGCAGTTGTTCTTCGGTCTGTTGTTGTTCGGCTGCTTCCTGCCGTTCCAGACCGTGCTGCTGCCGGCCTCGTTCACCCTCGGCAAGATGGGCCTGGCGAGCACCACCACCGGTCTGGTGTTTATTCACGTGGTTTACGGTCTGGCGTTCACCACGCTGTTCTTCCGTAACTACTACGTGAGCATTCCGGATGCACTGGTGAAAGCTGCACGCCTGGATGGCGCGGGGTTCTTCACGATTTTCCGCCGCATCATTCTGCCGATGTCGACGCCGATCATCATGGTTTGCCTGATCTGGCAGTTCACCCAGATCTGGAACGACTTCCTGTTCGGTGTGGTGTTCTCCAGCGGTGATTCGCAACCGATCACGGTGGCGTTGAACAACCTGGTCAACACCAGCACCGGCGCCAAGGAATACAACGTTGATATGGCAGCGGCGATGATCGCCGGCCTGCCGACCCTGCTGGTCTATGTGGTAGCAGGCAAGTATTTCGTGCGCGGGCTGACAGCCGGCGCAGTCAAGGGGTAATCATGGCAACGCTCGAACTTCGCAACGTCAACAAGACCTACGGTGCCGGCCTGCCGGACACCCTGAAGAATATCGAACTGTCGATCAAGGACGGTGAGTTCCTGATCCTCGTCGGCCCGTCGGGCTGCGGCAAGTCGACCCTGATGAACTGCATCGCCGGCCTGGAAACCATCACCGGCGGCGCGATCATGATCGGCGACCAGGACGTCAGCGGCATGAGCCCGAAGGATCGCGACATCGCCATGGTGTTCCAGTCCTACGCGCTGTACCCGACCATGAGCGTGCGCGAGAACATCGAATTCGGTCTGAAGATCCGCAAGATGCCGCAGTCGGCGATCGACGAAGAAGTCGCGCGCGTCGCCAAGCTGTTGCAGATCGAACACCTGCTGAACCGTAAGCCGGGTCAACTCTCCGGTGGTCAGCAACAGCGTGTGGCGATGGGCCGTGCCCTGGCGCGGCGACCGAAGATTTATCTGTTCGACGAACCGTTGTCCAACCTCGACGCCAAGCTGCGCGTCGAGATGCGCACCGAAATGAAACTGATGCACCAGCGCCTGAAAACCACCACGGTCTACGTGACCCACGACCAGATCGAAGCAATGACCCTGGGCGACAAAGTGGCGGTGATGAAGGACGGCATCATTCAGCAGTTCGGCACGCCGAAAGAGATCTACAACGATCCGGCCAACCTGTTCGTCGCGAGTTTCATCGGTTCGCCGCCGATGAACTTCATTCCGCTGCGCCTGCAGCGCAAGGACGGCCGTCTGCTGGCGCTGCTCGACAGCGGCCAGGCGCGTTGCGAGTTACCGATGAGCATGCAGGACGCCGGGCTCGAAGATCGCGAAGTGATCCTCGGCCTGCGCCCGGAGCAAATCGTACTGGCGAACGGCGAGGGCAATGGCCTGCCGAGCATTCGTGCCGAAGTGCAGGTGACCGAGCCGACCGGTCCGGACACCCTGGTATTCGTCAACCTCAATGAAACCAAAGTCTGCTGTCGCTTGGCGCCGGATGTGGCACCGCAGGTGGGCGAGAACCTGACGCTGCAATTCGATCCGTCGAAAGTGTTGTTGTTTGATGCCAACACCGGTGAGCGCCTCGGCACTGCCGGGCAACCACAGACCGATGCGCGGTCTGCGAACGTGGCGCAATTCAAAGGCCGCTGAAGATCGATGCTGGAATGCGGTCATGTGGGAGCTGGCTTGCCAGCGATGAGGCCGGCACATCCAACATGGATGTCGCCTGAAGCACCGCCATCGCTGGCAAGCCAGCTCCCACAGGGATTGGATTCCAAAAGGAGCACGCGGTGGATTGCCTGTAATCCATCGCACTTTATGTAAACCGCGTTAGATAAAAACAGTTAATAACAATAAAGACGAGGATGTAGGGATGAAAAAGAAACACGTCAATGCCCGGTTGATCTGCCAAGTGTCGGCTGCGGCGGCCTTGGTGCTGGCCGGTAACGCCATGGCGGCGGATGCCTTCAGTTCCGATTCGAAATGGATGACCGGCGACTGGGGTGGCGAGCGTACCAAGCTGATCGAGCAGGGTATCGATATCAAGGCTGACTACGTTGGGGAAGTCGGTGGCAACCTGAACGGTGGCTACAACGACGACAAGACCGCGCGTTACGCTGACCAGTTCGGTCTGGGCGTGGCACTCGATCTGCAAAAGCTGTGGGGCTGGGATAACACTCAGGCGAAGATCCAGCTGACCAACCGTAACGGTTACAACATCTCCAACGACCGCGTTGGCGATCCGCGTGCCGGCACCTTGAGTTCGTCGCAAGAAGTTTACGGCCGTGGCCACATGGTGCGTCTGACCCAGTTGTGGATTCAGCACCAGTTCTTCGACAACAAACTCGACGTCAAGGCCGGTTACTTCGGTGAAGGCGAAGACTTCAACACCTTCCCGTGCGACTTCCAGAACCTGGCGTTCTGCGGCTCGCAAGTGGGTAACTGGGCGACCAACATCTGGTACAACTGGCCGGTCAGCCAGGCCGCGATCCGTGTGAAGTACAACATCAACGACGAGCTTTACGCGCAGATAGGTGCGTACAACCAAAACCCGTCGCAGCTGGAACACGGCAACGGCTTCAAGCTCAGTGGCAGCGGCACCAAAGGTACCGTTCTTCCGGTCGAGCTGGTCTGGTCGCCGAAGGTCAACAGCCTGCCGGGCGAATACCGCGTCGGTTACTACAAGAGCACGGCCGATGCCGACGACGTTCGCGAAGACGTCAACGGTTTCGACGCTGCTACTACTGGCGATGCCTACAAGACCCACAGCAGCAAAAGCGGCTACTGGTTCGTCGCGCAACAGCAACTCACCAGCCACAACGGTGATGCGACCCGCGGTCTGAACATCGCGGCCAACGCCACGTTCCACGACAAGGACACCAACTTCATCGACAACTATCAGTCGGTGATGTTTGTCTACAAAGGCCCGTTCGACGCGCGTCCGAAGGATGACGTCGGTATCGGCGCGGCGCGTATCCACGTCAACGATGACGTGAAGAAAAACGCCGAACTGCTGAACGCTTCCAACGGTGTGTCGGACTACGACAATCCGGTGTTCTCGCCAATTCGTGAAACCGAATACAACTACGAGATCAACTACGGCTTCCACGTCACCAACTGGCTGACCGTACGTCCTAACCTGCAGTACATCACTCACCCGGGTGGTGTGGATGAAGTGGACAACGCATTGGTCGCTGGCCTGAAAATTCAGTCTACGTTCTAACGCGTCTGCGATAAGCTCCTCTCTATGTGCGCATATTTGCGGACAGCCAAGGCTGTCCGCTTTTTTTTGGGGGCGGCGCACCCCTGTGAAAGACGAGTTCAGGATCGTGGCAAATGCATGAGCATCCGCTACAACGCTTCTTCAAATCCCTGCGTGAACAACCGGTGTTCGCCTGGGAGCGCTATCAGATGCGCGACGTGTTGGTGATCGATCACCCGCTGTGTCAGGCGGTGTTCAGTCGTCAGGGCGCGCAGTTGCTGCACTTTCAGCCGCGCGGGCAAAAGCCGTGGTTGTGGTGTGCGGCGAAGTGGCCGCATGTCGGCGCTATTCGCGGTGGTGTGCCGGTGTGCTGGCCGTGGTATGGCCGTCATCCGAGCGAAAACGCCTGGCCATCGCATGGTTGGGCGCGACTGCTCGACTGGAAGTTGCTCGACAGCAGCAGCGCCGAAGATGGCGTGCGCCTGCACTGGCAATTGCAGCTATGCGACTGGCAGGTTGACCTGCATGCACATCTGGGCGAACGCATGGAACTGCGCCTGAGCACCGAGCATCAGGACGATATGCCGTGCCAGTTGAGCCAGGCTTTGCACGCTTACTGGCGTATTGGCGATGTCGGCGAGATAGCGCTGTCTGGGCTTGAAGGTGCGCAGGGCTATGACCAGTTGAATCGCCAGGTTTGCCAGCAGGAAGGCGAGTTGCGGGTGGATGGCGGCTGTCAGCGGGTGTTCCAGCATGACGGCGAATTGCAGCTGAAAGATCACGCCTGGCAGCGTGAGTTGTGCATTGATACCGGTGACAGTGCGGACACGGTGGTCTGGCATCCGGGCGCGCGGCCGTTGTTGGGCGTGAGCTGGGATGAGATTTCGGAGTTTGTCTGTGTGGAAGCGGCGGCGGGTGGGACGGACAGCTTGCACCTGGCGCCGGGGGAGAAGGCGCATTTGAGTTTGCAGGCGTGGGCGGCGGCTTGATGATCGTTCCCACGCTCTGCGTGGGAACGATCAACCCCTGTAGGAGCTGCCGAAGGCTGCGATCTTTTACGCGAAGCGTCCTAATTAAACTCGTCACCCACCGGATACCGGCTGGCATTCAAACTCTCTTTGATCTTGCGCAAATGCGGCTGGAAATCCACCCCGCGACGCAACGTCATCCCGGTCGCCAACACATCCAGCACCGTCAACTGAATGATCCGCGAAGTCATTGGCATATAAATGTCGGTGTCTTCCGGCAACGGAATATTCAGGCTCAAGGTACTGGCCTTGGCCAGCGGCGAATTCTCCGCCGTCAAACCCAACACCGAAGCCCCGTTCTCGCGAGCAATACGTGCCACCTCGACCAACTCGCGGGTGCGGCCGGTGTAGGAAATGATCACGAACAACTCACCGGTGTGCGCCACCGACGCAATCATCCGCTGCATCAACACATCAGCATGCGCGGTCACCGCCAGGTTGAAGCGGAAGAACTTGTGCTGCGCATCCAGTGCCACCGGTGCCGAAGCGCCGAGGCCGAAGAAGTGGATCTGTCGCGCCTGAATCAACAGGTCGACAGCGCGGCTGATCAGGTTCGGGTCCAGCGCCTGACAGGCACTGTCCAGGGACGCGATGGCGCTGCCGAAAATCTTCTGCGTGTAGGCCTCGGGATTGTCGTCGGCCTCGACCGCGCGGCTGACATACGCCGCGCCGCTGGCCAGACTCTGCGCCAGTTGCAGCTTGAGTTCGGGATAGCCGCTGACACCGAACGAACGGCAGAAACGGTTGACCGTCGGTTCGCTCACCGAGGCTGCCTGGGCGAGGGCGGCGATGCTGAAGCGGGTGGCCTGCTGCGGGTTGAGCAGGATCACCTCGGCGACTTTGCGTTCGGCCTTGTTCAGGTCTTCAAGGCGACTCTGGATCTGTTCCAGTAAATTTCGCACGCGGTCCATATGGAATTCCTAATTCACCTGCGCAAAGGTGCGCCGGGCTATGCAAATTGGGCCTTTGATATGGCCCGTAACGGTGGCCTATCCTACTGATGGCTCCGACCGACCACCACTCGGAATCTGTATTTTGCGAAAATGTTGTGGTTATTACTACATTTTCCCTTGAGTGATGCCTTGAAAAAAGGTATTTGTAGCTTAACTTGATAAAAGAACAAACATCATGCCTTCGATTACGGTTGAACCGTGCACCTTTGCCTTGTTCGGCGCGCTTGGCGATCTGGCCCTGCGCAAGCTGTTTCCTGCCCTTTATCATCTCGATGGCGCCGACCTGCTGCACGAGGACACGCGCATCATCGCGTTGGCCCGTGAAGAAGGTTCCGAGCAACAGCACATGGCGTTCATCGCCGCCGAACTGCGTCGTTATGTGGGCAAAGAGCTGGACGAGGCCGTCGCCGAGCGTTTTCTCGCACGCCTGACCTACCTGCACGTCGACTTCCTCAAATCCGAAGATTACGTGGCGCTGGCCGAACTGGCTGGCAGCACGCAACGCATGATTGCCTACTTCGCCACCCCTGCGGCGGTGTACGGCGCGATCTGCGAAAACCTGGCGAAAGTCGGTCTGGCAGAAAATACCCGCGTGGTACTGGAAAAGCCGATCGGCTCCGACCTCGAATCCTCGCGCAAGGTTAACGACGCCGTGGCGCAGTTCTTCCCGGAGAACCGTACCTACCGCATCGACCACTACCTGGGCAAAGAAACCGTTCAGAACCTGATCGCCCTGCGTTTCGCCAACAGCCTGTTCGAAACCCAGTGGAACCAGAATTACATCTCCCACGTGGAAATCACCGTGGCCGAGAAGGTTGGTATCGAAGGCCGTTGGGGCTACTTCGACAAGGCCGGCCAACTGCGCGACATGATCCAGAATCACCTGTTACAGCTGCTTTGCCTGATTGCCATGGACCCGCCGGCCGACCTGTCCGCCGACAGCATCCGCGACGAAAAGGTAAAAGTGCTCAAGGCGCTCGCGCCGATCAGTCCGGAAGGCCTCACCACACAGGTGGTGCGCGGCCAGTACATCGCTGGCCACAGCGAAGGCAAATCCGTACCGGGTTACCTCGAAGAACCGAATTCCAACACCCAGAGCGACACCGAAACCTTCGTCGCTTTGCGTGCCGATATCCGCAACTGGCGCTGGGCCGGCGTGCCGTTCTACCTGCGGACCGGCAAGCGCATGCCGCAAAAACTGTCGCAGATCGTCATCCACTTCAAGGAACCGTCGCACTACATTTTTGCGCCGGAACAACGCCTGCAGATCAGCAACAAACTGATCATCCGCCTGCAACCGGACGAAGGCATTTCCTTGCGCGTGATGACCAAAGAGCAGGGCCTGGACAAAGGCATGCAACTGCGCAGCGGCCCGCTGCAACTGAATTTTTCCGACACCTGGCGTAGCGCGCGGATCCCCGATGCCTACGAGCGGTTGTTGCTGGAAGTGATGAACGGCAATCAGAACCTGTTTGTCCGTAAAGATGAAATCGAAGCCGCGTGGAAATGGTGTGACCAGCTGATTGCCGGGTGGAAAAAATCCGGTGACGCGCCCAAGCCGTATGCGGCCGGGTCGTGGGGGCCGATGAGCTCCATTGCATTGATCACGCGGGACGGGAGGTCGTGGTATGGCGATATCTGATGTGCAACTGCCTGCGGGCGTGAACGCTCACGAATTCAAGAGCCCGGTGTTGTTGGCCGAAGGTCTGGCGCTGAACGTCGCCAAGCAATTGAGCGACGCCATTGCTGCACGCGGCAACGCGGTGCTGGTGGTGTCCGGCGGTCGTAGCCCGGTGGCGTTTTTCCAGCACCTGGCCAAGCAGGAACTGGACTGGTCGAAGGTCGTCGTGACCCTCGCCGACGAGCGCTGGGTACCGGTTGAACATGCCGACAGTAATGCCGGTTTGCTCAAGCAATACCTGCTCAAAGGCCCGGCAGCCAAGGCGCAGTTCCTCAGCCTGTATAGCGCGGCGGCCAACGTCGAGCAGGCTGCTGAACAGGCTGATCGCTTGCTTGCCGAATTGCCGCCGATTGACGTGCTGGTATTGGGCATGGGCGATGACGGTCACACCGCGTCGCTGTTCCCCGACAGCCCGAACCTCGCCGAAGCGCTGCAGGCTGATGGCACGCGCCGTTGCTGGCCGATGCTGGCGCCAAGCGTGCCGCGTCAACGCCTGACCATGAGTCGTGCGCTGCTGGCCTCGGCCAAACACAAGATTCTGTCGATTTCCGGTCAGTCGAAACTGACCACCCTGAATGCCGCGCTGGCATCCGACGTCGCCGCCATGCCGGTGCGCGCGTTTCTGCAACCTACGTTAGAGATTTACTGGTGCCCATGAGCCAAGGAACAGCCGCTATGACAACCCCATCCCCGACCGTTTCCATGGCGGACAAAGTTGCCCTGATCGACAGCCTCTGCGCCAAGGCGCGGATCCTGCCGGTGATTACCATCGCTCGCGAACAGGACGTGCTGCCACTGGCTGACGCTCTGGCTGCCGGTGGCCTCACCGCGCTGGAAGTGACCCTGCGTTCGCAGTTTGGCCTCAAGGCCATCCAGATCCTGCGCGACCAGCGTCCGGAATTGATGACCGGTGCTGGCACCGTGCTCGATCGCAACATGCTCGCGGCTGCCGAAGCCGCTGGCTCGCAGTTCATTGTCACCCCAGGCATCACCCGCGACCTGCTGGAAGCCAGCGTCGACAGCCCGATTCCGCTGTTGCCGGGCATCAGCAACGCCTCCGGCATCATGGAAGGCTACGGTCTGGGTTATCGCCGCTTCAAGCTGTTCCCGGCTGAAGTCAGCGGTGGTGTAGCAGCAATCAAGGCCCTCGGCGGTCCGTTCGGCGAAGTGAAATTCTGCCCGACTGGCGGCGTCGGCCCGGCCAACATCAAGAGCTACATGGCGCTGAAAAACGTCATGTGCGTGGGCGGTAGCTGGATGCTTGATCCGGAGTGGATCAAGAACGGCGACTGGGCCCGTATTCAGGAATGCACCGCTGAGGCACTGGCGCTGCTGGACTGATTGTTACCAGACACTTCGTTGTGTGTTCTACGGCTTTACGGTGCGCTTGGTCGGTGCACCGTTTTTTTTTGCCTGAAAATTGCTGTGTAGAAGTCATGTAGGAGCTGTCGAGTGAAACGAGGCTGCGATCTTTTGACCTTGCTCTTGAGCGCCAACATCAAAAGATCGCAGCCTTCGGCAGCTCCTACATCGACACCGTTACGACGCGATACATAGTTACCGCACAGCCGCGTTTGCGTGGCGCTAATCTGCGTTCATCTTACGGAAGAGAGAACGCCTCATGGATGACCATCAATCAGTAGCCTTGCCACACCCACCTCTGCGGCAACGGACCATTCAAATCCCTGGCAGCTTCGATTGGCGCAAAACCGAAGGCAAGGAGCGCAACATCAGTAGCGGTGTCGAAGGCCTGCCACTGGTTTTGCGTCTGACCCTGGTCGATCTCATGACCGGTGAGCCGGTGGTTGGCGCCCGGGTCTGGATCGAACAGCACATTGGTGCCGATACGCTGTGTGGAACCCAGTCGACCGACAGTCAAGGCATCGTACGGTTTACCAGTATTTACCCGGATCGACCCTCTGGTGGTGCTTCGTGCATCGCCATGACCGTGTGCATCGCCAGCGACGATCAACATTCGCAAGCACTTCACGAAGCCTGGAACGGACGGCTGCATCTGCCCTGTGCCTGCCGCTGTGAGACCATCGGAAATGACGCCTCGCGGCTGGAGTTGCGACCGATTGCCGGGGCAGGCGTGGAGGATGGCTACTTCGGTTGCCAGACGATCGGCGTCGACACATTTGCGGTGTCGTCGCAGATCGGCCTTGCGGGCTACGAAAAGTCCACGGGCGCGGTGTTTTAGCGCAGCTCGTTCAGCGCCCGCACCAGTAACTGCATGTCGGCAGCGGTGGTGGTCAGCCCCGGTGTAATGCGGATGCTCGGCCCGCTGGCTGCGCCATGGCGCACCACGGTGAACAGGTTGTAGTCGTTGAGCAGACGTTCGGCCATCGCCTGTTGATCGTCGTGTCGAGTGAAGCGCATGGATGTGATGCCGCAATACAGCCGAGGGTCGTCTGGCGTCATCACTTCGATGCCCGGCAAGTGCCGCACCGCGCTGACCCAAAGGTTGCGCAGATAATTCAGGCGAGCGCCCTTGGCTGGTGCGCCGCCGAGGGAACGGTGCTCCTCGAACACCAGCGGCAAGGTCATCAGCGCCGGAATGTTGGGCGTGCTGTACGAAGTGCGCGCACGGATGTCATTGCCCGGGTAATGCATTTCGCCCATGTCCGGATCAATGTCGGCCAGGCGGTGTGGCGCGATATAGAGGAAGCCGAGGGTGAGCGGTGCGCCGATCCATTTGTGCAGGTTGTATCCGGCGAAAGCGATGCCGAGGGCATCAAGATCGAACTCGATCTGACCGAGTGCATGGGCGCCATCGAGGATGACATCGACGCCATGCTCTTTGGCCAGCGCGGCGATGGCTTGCACCGGCATGACCAGACCGGTGCGGTGAGTGACGTGAGTCAGGGCCATCAGCTTGACTTGCGGATGACCGACGAAGGCTTCGCGGTAAGTCTCCACCAGGCTGTCGTAGCTCGTCGGGTGCGCGTGAGCAATCTCGATCACTTCAGCGCCGCGCTGCCTGGCGAGCCAGCGCATGGCGCCTTTGACCGTGTCGTATTCCAGATCGCTGATCAGCACCTGATCGCCCGGTTGCAAGCGGTTGTAGTTGCGAATCAGCGACTGCAGGCCTTCGGTGGCATTGCGGGTGAACGCCACACTCTGCGCGCGCACGCCAATCAACTCGGCCAGTTGCGCGCGAATATCGAGGTTGTCGTGCTGCTCGAAACGCTGGCGCACGTACACCGAGTTGCTGGTGTTGATCAGCTCGATGTTGCGCTGGTATTCCTCGATCACCGTGCGCGACATGCGCCCGAAATAACCGTTTTCCAGGTTCACGGGGCCGGGTTGAACGTCGTAACGATCGGCGAACGTTCGCCAAAAGGCTTCGTCACGGGCGCGGCGGGTGTTATCGGGCATGGTCGGCTGACTCAAGAGAGAGGAGGGCGCTTCAATGGCGCGGAGCAGGTTTGCCGTGTTTGGCGCGCAGCGGTTCGAGCAGGTCCGAGAGGCCGTTATGGTCGATCTCCTGCATCAGTGCGAGCAAGCCACCGAGTTCGCCGTGCGGGAAACCTTCGCGGGCAAACCAGTTCAGGTATGGCCCCGGCAGGTCAGCAATGATCCGGCCTTTGTATTTACCGAAGGGCATTTCGCGGGTGATCAGCAGTTCGAGTTTTTCAGGATTCATCGGTGAGATCGTCTGGCTTCAAATCAGCTTGGAAAATACAGGCATTCTGCATGCAGGCCAAATGACAGATCATGCAAATAACCGTGATACAGATAGTTCACTTATCTTTAACTAACTGATTTATAGGTATTTTTTAAAAATAAAAAAGCTGGCATGCACACTGCAATATCCCTTGCATCTTCAACCAATCGCAAGGAATTGAAAAATGACCGACATGAATAAAGAAGCCATCTCTGTACTCAATGACCTGATTGAAACCAGCAAGGACGGTCAGGAAGGGTTCAAGACTTGCGCTGAAGACATCAAGCACCCAGAACTGAAAACCCTGTTTGTAACTCGCTCCGCTGATTGCGCCACCGCTGCAGCAGAACTGCAAGCCGAAGTTCGCAAGCTGGGCGGCGATCCGGAAACTTCCACCAGCGTCAGCGGTGACCTGCACCGTCGCTGGGTCGACGTCAAAGCCATGTTCACCGGCAAAGACGAAGAGGCTGTACTGAACGAAGCAGAGCGCGGTGAAGACCATGCGCTGAAGGCCTACAAAGAAGCCCTCGAGAAAATCAGCAAGCATAATCTGGTAGGTATTCGTGACCTGGTTGAACGCCAATACCACGGCGTACAACGCAACCACGACCAGGTGAAAGCCCTGCGTAACCAGGCTCGCGCTCGTTCGTAAGCGTTTGCCGGTTATAAAAAACGCCAGCTAGTCTGGCGTTTTTTGTGTCTGGAAAAAGCACAAGCCCCTCACCCTAGCCCTCTCCCGGAGGGAGAGGGGACTGACCGAGGTGGCTGTTGGAGATACACCGACTTGAGCGATCTGAGGTGAACTCAGGTTTTGAAAAGCACGAAGATCGGCTCCCTTTCCCCCTCGCCCCCCCTGGGGAGAGGGCTGGGGTGAGGGGGAAAAGCTTTACCTGACACCCCGCTAATCAATCAGCCAATGCTAATCGCCGGCAAAGTCGGCAACGTCACCGTCTGCTGCTTACGCGGCGCCAGAATCTCAGCCTCACCATCCACCACCAGCTCATCACGCTGGTTGAACACACGAGTGGCAATGCGCACGCGAAACTTCGGCAGCTTCTCGAGAATTTCCAGGCGCACGGTCAGCGTGTCACCGATCTTCACCGGCTTCTGAAAGCTCATCTGCTGACCGATATAAATAGTGCCGGGCCCAGGCAGCTCGCAGGCAACGGCGGCACTGATCAGCGCACCGCTGAACATACCGTGGGCGATACGCTCCTTGAACATGCTGGCGGCAGCGAACTCGGCGTCCAGGTGCACCGGGTTGTGGTCGCCCGACATCGCGGCGAACAGCTGGATGTCGCGCTCTTCGACGGTCTTGCTGTAGCTGGCGGTCTGGCCGACTTCGAGGGCTTCGTAAGGGATGTTGGTAACCTGGGTCATCGGTCTCGATTCCTGTGACGGATTCAGTGAATCCACAAAAAATTATTCGCTGCGATGAGGTCGCGGATGGCTCAAGGCCTGATCGATCCAGGCCAGCACATCAGCGATCACTTCGTCGCGGTTGGTTTCGTTGAACAATTCGTGCCGCGCCTGCGGGTAGATCTTCAGTTGCAGGTGCTGGCTGCCGGCCGTGCGCAACGCATTGGCCAGATCTGTCAGACGCTTGCCTTCACTCACCGGATCACATTCGCCGCCGATTACCAGCAGCGGCAGGCCCGGGTCGATCTGGGCGAGATTGGACGCTTTGCTGATCTGCTGCAAGCCGCCGAGCAGGTCGATCCACAGTTGATTGGTGCAGCGAAAGCCACACAGTGGGTCGTTGGCGTACAGGTCGACCTCGGCCGGGTCGCGGCTCAGCCAGTCGAACGGTGTGCGCGCCGGTTTGAACTTGTTATTGAACGAGCCGAACGACAGCCACTCGATCAACGCGCTGCGACCCTTGCCACCCTGACGCAGTTTTTCCAGGCGAGCGATTTGCCGCGCAGCGCGGTACAGCGCAACGGGTTGAAAGTTGGAACCACTGAGAATCGCCCCGTGCAGGCTGGCGCTGTGATGCAGCAGATAACCTTGGGCGAGGTAGCTACCCATACTGTGCCCCAGCAGGATGATCGGCACACCAGGGTGCTGCTGGCCGATGTGCTGATTGAGGCTGGCTAGATCGCCGAGTACTTTGCACCAGCCGTCGTCATCGGCGAAGTGGCCGAGGGTACCGTGATTGGCGGTTTTGCCATGTCCGCGTAAATCCGGCGCGTACACGCCATATCCTTTGTCGCAAAACGTGTCCGCCAATCGCGCATAGCGGCCGCTGTGTTCGGCCATGCCATGGGCCAGCAGGATCACCGCTTTCAACGGCGCCGCCGGCAGCCATTGATTGACGAACAGGCGGCTGCGGTCACTCGCGTCCAGCCATAGGGTGTCGTGGATCATGGCGATTCCTTTGCTCAAAGTCGGATCATTGTATAGCGCGTCTGATCAGCCCACGCCACGGCAGGAAGATTCACACGATCAATGACGGCTTTGGCCATATTTGCCTCAATGGCCATAACTGCTAGTGTCCGTGAAGCTCCGCTTTTTCAGAAATGACAGAAAGCGGCCCGGATCGGCTCAGGTAAAGAGGACAAGAACAATGCAACCTGATTTCTGGAACGACAAGCGCCCGGCCGGCGTACCGCTGGACATCGACATGGGTGAGTTCAAGTCGGTGATCGAGGTGTTCGAGCGTTCCTGCAAGAAGTTCGCTGATCGCCCGGCGTTCAGCAATATGGGGATCACCCTGACTTACGCTGAACTTGAGCGGCAGAGCGCCGCCTTCGCCGGTTACCTGCAGGCGCATACCGATCTGGTTCCGGGCGATCGCATCGCCGTGCAGATTCCCAACATCCTGCATTACCCGATTGCCGTGTTCGGTGCACTGCGTGCCGGGCTGATCGTGGTCAACACCAACCCGCTGTATACCGCACGGGAGATGCGCCACCAGTTCAAGGATTCCGGCGCGCGGGCGCTGGTGTACCTGAACATGTTCGGCCAGAAGGTCCAGGAAGTACTGGCCGACACCGACATCCAATACTTGATCGAAGCCAAAATGGGCGACCTGATGCCCACCGCCAAGGGCTGGCTGGTCAACACCGTGGTCAGCAAAGTGAAGAAAATGGTCCCGGCGTATTCGCTGCCGCAGGCCATCTCCTTCAAAAGCGCACTGCGCATGGGCCGAGGTCTGGGCATCAAGCCGCTGAAGGTCAGCCTCGACGACATCGCCGTGCTGCAATACACCGGTGGCACCACCGGGCTGGCGAAAGGCGCGATGCTCACCCACGGCAATCTGGTGGCGAACATGCAGCAAGTGCGCGCCTGTCTCGCGCAACTCGGCCCGGACGGGCAGCCGCTGCTGCGCGAAGGCCAGGAAGTGATGATCGCACCGCTGCCGCTGTATCACATCTATGCCTTCACCGCGAACTGCATGTGCATGATGGTTTCCGGCAACCACAACGTGCTGATCACCAACCCGCGCGACATTGCCGGCTTCATCAAGGAGCTGAAGAACTGGCGCTTCTCCGCGCTATTGGGCCTGAACACCTTGTTCGTGGCGCTGATGGATCACCCGGATTTCAAGACCCTCGATTTCTCCAGCCTGAAGCTCACCAACTCAGGCGGCACCGCGCTGGTCAAAGCCACCGCCGAGCGTTGGGAACAGATGACCGGTTGCCGCATCACCGAGGGTTACGGCCTGACCGAAACCTCGCCAGTGGCCTGCACCAACCCGTACGGCGACCAGTCGCGGCTGGGCACGGTCGGCTTGCCGGTGCCGGGCACGTTGCTCAAAGTCATCAACGATGACGGTGTCGAACAGCCGATGGGCGAGCGCGGCGAGTTGTGCATCAAGGGCCCGCAGATCATGAAAGGTTATTGGCACAAGCCTGAGGCCACTGCCGAAGTGCTGGATGCCGAGGGCTGGTTCAAGTCCGGTGACATTGCGGTGATCGATCCGGACGGTTTCGTGCGCATCGTCGATCGCAAGAAGGACATGATCATCGTCTCCGGTTTCAACGTTTATCCGAACGAGATCGAAGACGTAGTGATGGCGCACCCGAAGGTCGCCAATTGCGCGGTGATCGGCGTGCCGGACGAGCGTTCCGGGGAGGCGGTGAAGCTGTTTGTGGTGGCGCGGGAAACCGGGGTCAGTCTCGAAGAACTCAAGGCTTACTGCAAAGAGAATTTCACTGCGTATAAGGTGCCGAAACACATCGTGTTGCGTGAGTCATTGCCGATGACGCCTGTCGGGAAAATTCTGCGGCGCGAGTTGCGCGATATCGCGTAAAAGTCAAAAACACAAAGATCGCAGCCTTCGGCAGCTCCTACCTTGGAATGCATTTCCTGTAGGAGCTGTCGAAGGCTGCGATCTTTTGCTTTAAGCCCCGGAAAAACGGGGCTTAAAAGGTGTTCTAGGATTTTTGCTCTAAAATGACTGCTAGGTAGTCTTGAGTCATGATAATGACTGTAGGGGCCGCTTTTGGCTCTAGTCGACCCTTGGCAAAGCTGCTACTCTCGGCGCGCTTTGTGACTTCTCGGCCTCTGTAAAAGCCAGATTCACCAATACCAAACACACACCAATAATAATCGCATCAAATGCGGTGAAGAATTCGCGTTGCTGAGGAGTGGGCTTCCATGATCGAAGACTTTTGGAAGGATAAATACCCGGCTGGAATTGCTGCCGACATCAATCCGGACGAGTATCCGAACATTCAGGCAGTGTTGAAGCAATCCTGCCAACGCTTCGCCAACAAACCGGCTTTCAGCAACCTGGGCAAGACAATCACCTACGGTGAGTTGTACGAATTGTCCGGTGCGTTTGCCGCGTATCTGCAACAGCATACCGATTTGCAGCCCGGCGATCGAATCGCCGTGCAACTGCCCAACGTTCTGCAGTACCCGGTGGCCGTCTTCGGTGCGATTCGCGCCGGGCTGATCGTGGTCAACACCAACCCGCTGTACACCGCGCGGGAAATGGAACACCAATTCAACGACTCCGGCGCCAAAGCCCTTGTTTGCCTGGCGAACATGGCGCATTTGGCTGAAACCGTGGTGCCGAAAACCGGCGTCAAACACGTCATCGTTACCGAAGTCGCCGACCTGCTGCCACCGATCAAGCGTTTGCTGATCAACAGCGTCATCAAGTACGTGAAGAAGATGGTGCCGGCCTATCACTTGCCAAAAGCCGTCAAGTTCAATGACGTGCTGAGCAAGGGCCAGGGTCAACCGGTGGCCGAAGCCAATCCCGACAGCGGCGACGTTGCGGTGCTGCAATACACCGGCGGCACCACGGGCGTGGCCAAGGGCGCGATGCTGACCCATCGCAACCTCGTCGCCAACATGCTGCAGTGCAAGGCGCTGATGGGTTCCAACCTCAATGAAGGTTGCGAGATCCTGATCACGCCGCTGCCGCTTTACCACATCTATGCGTTCACCTTTCATTGCATGGCGATGATGCTTATCGGCAACCACAACATCCTCATCAGCAATCCGCGCGACCTGCCGGCGATGGTCAAGGAACTGTCGAAGTGGAAGTTCAGCGGTTTCGTCGGCCTCAACACGCTGTTTGTCGCGCTGTGCAACAACGAAGGTTTCCGCAAGCTGGATTTCTCGGCGCTGAAAGTTACGTTGTCCGGCGGCATGGCCTTGCAACTGGCCGCTGCCGAGCGCTGGAAAGCGGTCACCGGTTGCGCCATCTGCGAAGGTTACGGCATGACCGAAACCAGCCCGGTGGCCACGGTCAACCCGATCCAGAACATCCAGATCGGCACCATCGGTATTCCGGTGCCATCGACCCTGTGCAAAGTCATCGATGATGCCGGTGTCGAGCAGCCGCTGGGTGAAATCGGCGAACTGTGCGTCAAGGGCCCGCAAGTGATGAAGGGTTACTGGCAGCGTCAGGAAGCCACCGATGAAATGCTCGACAGCGAAGGCTGGCTGAAGACCGGTGACATCGCGCTGATCCAGCCGGACGGCTACATGCGCATCGTTGATCGCAAGAAAGACATGATTCTGGTCTCCGGTTTCAACGTCTACCCGAACGAACTGGAAGACGTGCTGGCGACCCTGCCGGGTGTGTTGCAGTGCGCAGCCATCGGCGTGCCGGACGAGAAATCGGGTGAGGCGATCAAGATTTTCATCGTCGCCAAACCGGGCGTCACGCTGACCAAGGAAACCGTGATGGAGCACATGCGCGCCAACGTCACGGGTTACAAGGTGCCACGTTCGGTGGAGTTCCGCGATGCGTTGCCGACCACCAACGTCGGCAAGATCCTGCGCCGCGAGTTGCGTGATGAAGAGCTGAAGAAGATCAAGGCCAAGTCCGCCGCCTAAAACACGAAGCCCCGCAGATGCGGGGCTTTTTGTTGGTGTATGCGAGGGAGTTTGCAGTGTCCGGTAAATCCTACCCCCTCACCCCAACCCTCTCCCCCAGGGGGGCGAGGGGGAAGGGAGCCGATCGGGGGGCTGTTTAGAATCTGAGTTCAACTCGGAATCTCAGGTCGGCGTACCTCGTCCAGACACCTCGGTCAGTCCCCTCTCCCTTGGGAGAGGGCTAGGGTGAGGGGAAGGGGGCTGCCAAATCCTACTGACGGAACGGCGCAAAATTCACATTGGTCCCCGCCGGACGCATGTCCTGCAGATACGAGTCCTTGTCCGCACTCAATTCCAGGCTCAACGCGGCTTTACGCTTGCCTTCATTACGAATCACCAGCCCTTCCAGCTTTTCACGCAGAAACACCGTCGGCACTTTCAGGTGCAGCAGTTCGTCAGTGGCTGGCGTGTGCATCAGCAGGTGAATCCACTCGTACTGACCGATGGCCAGACGCGACACCGGCAGATCGAACCACCAGATGTTGCGGTTACGGTTCAGTTCGGCGAAGTGGCAGTTGTTGGTGCCGAGCACGGCGCCGCCCAGTTCCTTGTTGCGACGGGCGATGGCCTGCGTTTTATCGAGTTTCATAACATTCCTGCGGGATCGGTTCCTGGCGCTTGACGCCCATATGTTGCGCATTCTCGGGGCTACGCACGCAAACATAAAGCCCAACCTGCACGCCGCGACGAAATGAGCCGCTGAAAATAAATGAAACTTGGCGCAAACCCGGCCAGTCAATCATTACGTACTGACTTTTCCCCCTAATTGCACCAAGGAGAAACACCATGAGTAGCACAGGCGATAAAGTAAAAGGCATGGCCAACGAAGCAGTCGGCAACGTCAAACAAGGCGTCGGTAAAGCCACCGACAACACCAAGCTGCAAGCCGAAGGCAAACTGCAAGAGAAAAAAGGCGAGGCCCAGCAAGCGGTCGGTAAAGCCAAGGACGCCATCAAGAAAGGTGTCGACAAGGCGTAATTCAGCCTTGAACGAAATACATGAACGGCCATCCAAGGATGGCCGTTTTTGTGTCAAAAGCCTGCAGCAACCCGACGAGGTTCGCCAAACAGGCTACCGTGATGTAAAAAACGGCCCCTGAGTCGCCACGACTTCAACCTGTATTGCGGCGAAAGGAGACGCGAATGATATTTCCAGACATGAAAGGTCTGCCCCTGCATCGGGTGATGGTGCGCACGGTCACTGAATTCGTCGACGACGAGATGTCGACCTATGCCTCGGCACTGGCCTACCAGATGCTGTTCTCGCTGTTCCCGTTCATTCTGTTCCTGATCGCCCTGATCGGTTTCCTGCACCTGCCGGACTTTTTCTCCTGGCTGCGCCTGCAATCGGAACTGGTCCTGCCACCGCAGGCGCTGGAGCAGGTCAACCCGGTGATCGACCAGTTGCAGCAGTCCAAGGGTGGCCTGCTTTCCGTCGGTATCGTTATCGCCCTGTACACCGCCTCCGCGGGCGTGCGTTTGATGATGAGCGCGATGAACGCCGCGTACGACGTGGTCGAGGGCCGGCCGATCTGGAAGCGTTTCCCGCTGTCGATTGTCTACACCGTCGGCATTGCCGGCATGCTCCTGGTGGCCGCCGCGCTGATGGTGCTCGGGCCGCAGGTGATGGGCTGGATCGCCGCGCAGGTGGGGCTGGAAGACTTCATCGTTACCGTGTGGACCATCGCGCGCTGGCCGGTGATCGTGATTCTGATGATGGTCGCTGTGGCACTGATCTACTACGTCATGCCCGACGTCAAACAGGAATTCCGCTTCATCACCCCCGGTTCGGTATTGGCCGTGGTGGTGTGGATCATCGCCTCGTTGGGTTTCGCTTTCTACGTGAAGACCTTCGCCAACTACAACGCGATGTATGGCAGCATCGGGGCGATCATCGTGCTGTTGCTGTATTTCTACATTTCCGCTGCGGTGCTGTTGCTCGGCGCCGAGATGAACGCGGTGATTGAGCACATGTCCAGCGAGGGCAAGGATGCGGGTGAGAAAGTCCCCGGCGAACTCGATGAACATCCCAAACAACACGTCTCGGGCCTGGGCCGCGATCATTCGCTCAAGCCGGACACTGACGAAGTCTGATCATGATCCGTGAAATTCTGAAAATGGGCGACGAGCGCCTGCTGCGCATTGCCCCGCCCGTGCCAGCCGAGATGTTCGACAGCCCCGAGCTGTGGCAACTGATCGACGACATGTTCCAGACCATGGAAAGCGTCGGCGGCGTCGGCTTGGCGGCGCCGCAGATCGGTGTCGATCTGCAATTGGTGATCTTTGGTTTCGAACACAGCGAACGCTACCCGGACGCTGAAGCGGTGCCACAGACGATCCTGATCAATCCGCTGATCACGCCGTTGAGTCCGTTGATGGAGGAGGGCTTTGAAGGGTGTCTGTCGGTGCCGGGTTTGCGTGGCGCGGTAGATCGTTATCAGCAGATCCGCTACGAAGGGTTTGATCCGAAGGGCGAGCCGATTGTGCGCATTGCTTCAGGTTTCCACGCACGGGTTGTGCAGCACGAATGCGATCACCTGATCGGCCGGTTGTACCCGTCGCGCATCACCGACTTCACTAAGTTCGGTTTTACCGAAGTGATGTTCCCGGATCTTGATCCCACAGCTGACGATTGATCCAGTGCCCAGCACATATCCCTGTGGGAGCGAGCCTGCTCGCGAATGCGCAATATCAGTGACAGATTCTGTGACTGACACACCGCTTTCGCGAGCTGGCTCGCTCCCACATTGGTTTTTGCATGTCCTTCAGGATTGAGCGGGAACCCTTTCCATCGCAATCATCGGCTTGCTCCGCGCATACCGGCTCAAGCGCTCCGCCATCGCCTGCGGCAGCGCCGGGTCGAACGTGAATCCGCGTCGCTCATAAAACTCGCGCAAATCCGGATGACAGAACAGCCACACCGGCTCGCTCACATCCTGCACCGCCGCTGCAATCAGCTTTGCGGCAATGCCCTGTTCACGACACCCCGGATCAACGAACAGCCCGGTCAACCAATGCCCGCCGGACACTGGCCGCAAGCACAACGCGGCAACAATCTCGCCCCGTCGCGCGACCCACAATTGTGCCTCACGAACCGCTTTCATCGAGGACTGGTGGCTGCGGTAAAACTTGTTCATCAACGGCCATAACGACTCGTCGAGCAGGCTGTATTGGGTGTCGGGCATGGGATCGGACTGTCGGCGCTGAAAGCGGCGATTATAAAAGAACGCGCGCAACAGGATAGGTGTATACCTGAGCCTACATCCCCTGTGAGTGGAGTACGCATCATGTCCAAAGGTATGGATTCAAAGAAAGCCGCAAAGAAGAAACCGGCCAAGACCGCGATTGAAAAACGCGCAGAGAAGAAAGCCAAAAAGGTTGACATCTTCGGTCACTAATCACGCCTTTCCGGAGCCCGGTTCTCGGGCTCCTGCCTGAACCCGAAAATAATCTGCAAGATTGCACCGCGTCGTTGCACAGAAGGGGAAGAGTCCCGTTCCGAGCAATGCCATGCCCCATTACTTCGACGCCGCCCATCGTCAGCAGATCGAAACTCTGCGCCAACGCTTTACTGCCCGTACCGAGTGGCCGACCTGGTTGTTGCTGATCGGCGTCTATGGCGGCTGGTTTGCCATTGCTCTCAATAGTCATTGGCTGGGCCGTGCCTTGAGCACGCTGTTGCTGACTCCGCTGCTGGTGTTGTGGCTGTCGTTGCAGCACGAGTTGCTGCACGGGCATCCGACGCGCTGGGTTCGCTTCAACAAGATCCTTGGCTACGCGCCGTTTGCCGTGTGGTATCCGTACACGCTGTATCGCGACAGCCATTTGCTGCATCACCGTGATGAGGATCTCACCGTGCCCGGCGTCGATCCGGAAAGCCGCTATCTGACCCGCGTTGGCTGGCAGGGCAGTTCGCCGTTTGAACGCAGCTTGCACTGGTTGAACAAAACCGTGCTCGGGCGCTTTGTGATCGGCGCACCGCTGGCGCTGATGGCGCTGGCCAAAGAAGAGTTGCTGCGGCTGAAGAATGGCGAGCGCCAGGCCTGGTTGATGTGGCTGACCCACGGCCTGCTCACGTTATTGATGCTGTGGTTTGTCGCCCGTGTCAGCGTGCTGCCGGTCTGGCATTACGTGCTGCTGATCAGCGTGCCGGCGCTGTCGATTGCGATGATCCGCTCCTACTATGAACACCGCCCGCATGCGCAGCCGGAGCAGCGCACCGTCTTGAACGAAGCGGGTTGGCCATGGCGCTGGTTGTTCCTGAATCTGAATTTTCATCTGGTGCATCACGACTTGCCGAAGCTGGCGTGGTACGACTTGCCGACGGTTTACCGGATGCATCGCGAGCAATGGATCGCGCGCAGTGGCGGGTTTCTGGTGCATGGGTATGGCGAGTTCTGGCGGCGCCATGGAGTCAAGCCGATCGACAGTCCCGAGCATCCTTACCACTAACCCAAGAACACCACAAAACCCTGTGGGAGCGAGCCTGCTCGCGAAGGCGTCGTGTCAGTTGATGGATCTGTTGTCTGCCCCAGCGCTTTCGCGAGCGGGCTCGCTCCCACATTGGTTATTTGTAACTCGGGGAAAATGTGTATGGCTCAACACCACACCGAACTGCTGATGTACGTCGCCCCCGAGCCGATCCGCGCGGCCAATGAGCGCTGGATTGCGCGCATTATCGAGCAACTTGGCCACACTCGCCTGAGTGCTGAAGACCTGTCTCTGCCAGAACTCTGGCTATCCCCAGATCTGCTGCTCACGCAAACCTGCGGCTATCCACTGATGACTGCATTGCGCGGACAAGTGCGCATCGTCGGCCGCCCACGCTACGAACTGCCCGACGCCAGCGCTGGCAATCATTGCAGCCTGATCCTCGGCCACGCTGACGACCCACGCAAAACCCTGGCGGACTTTCACAACAGTCGCGGGGTGATCAACAGCGAAGACTCCAACAGTGGCATGAACCTGCTGCGTCAGCGCTTGGCGCCACTGAATCAGGACGGACAATTCTTCGCCTCGGTCGGTATCAGCGGCGGCCATCGCGAGAGCCTGCGCTGGCTGCGGGAAAACCGCGCCGATCTGGCTGCCATCGACAGCGTTACCTACGCCTATCTCGCCCGGTATGTGCCTGAAGAAGTCAGCGCCTTGCGGGTGATTGCGCGCAGCGCCCTGAGCCCGACCCTGCCGTTTATTACGGTAGGTAGCGCTACGGATGAGCAGGTCGAGCAGCTCCGACAGGTAATGAATGAAACCTTGCGCGAACTCCCTGATGTCGTACAGACCTTGGGATTGCCT
The DNA here is from genome assembly GCF_900187485.1 of Pseudomonas sp. Irchel s3a12. NCBI lineage: Bacteria > Pseudomonadati > Pseudomonadota > Gammaproteobacteria > Pseudomonadales > Pseudomonadaceae > Pseudomonas > Pseudomonas sp. Irchel s3a12. Next base: position 92,235 of record NZ_FYDN01000014.1, on the reverse strand, counting down.
GAGGTGTTTGCGGCCAGTGAGCGCGATTATCAAATCCTGCTCGACTATCAGCGTGAGGCTGAAGGACTTGGCTATGGGCGCTTGCGCTAAAGATCGCAGCCTTCGGCGGCTCCTACAGGGGATCGGTGTAGGCGCTGCCGAAGGCTGCGATCTTTTGATCTTTTATTTGTAAATGGAATATAAAGATTCGTTTTAAGTATTTTTAACGAATAAGGCGCCTTGCTACGATCGCGCCACCGGAACACCGGACATTCAGCGACCCCTCATCAAGGAGCCCCTATGTCCGGCGCCGACCTTTCCCATCGTCACACCGTGGACGGCCTGTTTCGCGCCCACTATGGTTGGCTCTGTGCTTATCTGCGCCGTCATCTGCATGACGCGGCCAGCAGCGAAGACATCGCCGCCGAAACCTTCGCCCAATTGCTCGAAGCCCCAGCGCTGAGGGCCATTCGTGAACCTCGCGCCCTGCTGACGACTATCGCCCAACGCCTGCTTTATCAGCGCTGGCGACGCGGTGATCTGGAACGTCACCATCGCCAGCACATCGATGTCGATTACGCCGCTTCGCCTGAAGACCTCGTAACGCTGTCGCAAACCCTCAACCGCATCGATCACAGCTTGCAGCGCTTGCCCGGCAAAGTCCGCGCGACGTTTCTGCTCGCCCGCATCGACGGCCTGACCTACCCGCAAATCGCCACCGAACTGGGTATCTCCCAGCGTTCGGTCAGCGTGTACATGAGCCGTTCCCAAGCGCTGTGCGATCGCCACAGCGCCAACCAATTCCTGCAAAACAAGAGGTCTGCATGAGATCGATCAAAACCCTGCTCGGCACGTCGTTGCTGGCTCTGAGCCTCAGCGTTGGTACTGTTTCGGCTACGGAGAAAACCGTGCCGATCCACTTCGGCGACATCACCTGGGAGAGCGGCAGTTTCATCACCGAAGTGCTGCGCCTGATCGTTGAGAAAGGCTATGGCTACCCGACCGACACGTTGCCCGGCAGTACGGTCAGCCTTGAGGCCGCATTGGCGAAAAACGATATCCAGGTGATTGGCGAAGAATGGGCCGGGCGCAGTCCGGCGTGGGTCAAGGCGGCCGCCGAAGGCAAGGTGTTCGGTTTGGGCGATACGGTCAAAGGCGCCACCGAAGGCTGGTGGGTACCTGAGTATGTGATTAAGGGCGACCCTGAACGCGGGATCAAAGCGTTGGCGCCGGAGTTGAAGTCGGTGGCGGACCTGCCGCGCTACAAAGACGTGTTCCGCGACCCGGAAGATCCGTCTCGCGGGCGCTTCCTCAATAGCCCGACCGGCTGGACCTCGGAGATCGTCAACAGCCAGAAGCTCAAGGCTTATGCGCTAAATGACAGCTTCGTCAACTTCCGCACCGGTTCCGGCGCGGCGCTGGATGCCGAGGTGGCATCGTCGATCAAGCGTGGCAAACCGGTGTTGTTCTACTACTGGTCACCGACGCCGCTGCTTGGCAGATTCAAACTGGTCAAACTGGATGAGCCGCCATTCGATGCCGAGGCCTGGAAGACCCTGGCCGATGCCAACAATCCCAACCCCAAGGGCACCCGCTCAATGCCGGCGAGCCTGGCGATTGGCGTGTCGGCGCCGTTCAAGGCGCAGTATCCGGAGTTGGTGACGTTCTTTGAAAAGGTCGATCTGCCGATCGATCTGTTGAACCAGACACTGGCGGGGATGAGCGAAAAACGTTTGCAGCCGAGAGTGGTGGCGCAGGCGTTTTTGCGTGATCAGCCGCAGGTCTGGAAGCCTTGGGTGCCCGCGGAGGTGGCGACCAAGGTGACTGGAAGTCTGTAAGTCGTTTCTGTCGTTTTTGTAGTGTTTGTAATGGCCTCATCGCTGGCAAGCCAGCTCCCACAGGAATCGCGCTGATTTGCAGAAGCGCAGAATCCTGTGGGAGCTGGCTTGCCAGCGAAAGCGTCTGCCCCGGCAACAATTCTCCCCGCGCTGAACCGTTTCTTGTGCAAAAAGTGCCAGATACTGGCCGACTAGTGGCCTTGCGCAGGTCTTTGCACTGGCTATGCTTCCCGTAACTAACTATGTCGACCGTCATGTCAAAACATGGCTGAAACACATCGTTGGTCCGTGAATTCATGCTGCCAGAGTGCGCAACCCAAGGCACCGACACTGAACCAACAAGGAGCGTCGCTTACATGGAAGTTCTTCAACGCGTTAGGGCTGGCCCGCGTGCGGGCTATCAAGAGAAGGATGTCTTGATTAGAGCGTCGCTGCATGGACGCTCCGATTGATCATCATTTATCACCTGACAACTTCCTCCCGTGGAGGAATGCGTGTGCCTGTTCTGTGGAACGTAGTGGTGGATCGTGAAAGAACTGAACTTTCATCAAATCAAAAGTCCGCGCGGAAGGTGATACAACCATGTTCAACCTACATCACAAGGCTGACCTTCAGGAAATCGAGCGCTTCAGCTGCGCCCTGACCGAGGCCAATGCCAAGTTGGCTGCGATCAGCCGTTCGATGGCCATGATCGAGTTCAGCCCTGACGGCATCGTTATCGATGCCAATGAAAACTTCTGCAAGACCATGGGCTACAGCGCCGATGAGGTGCGCGGCAAACATCACCGGGTGTTTTGTGAAGAGGCTTTCTATCGCAGCGAGGAGTACGCCAAATTGTGGCGTGACCTGGCTCGCGGTGAGCCGATCAGCGGGACTTTTCTGCGCTTGAACAAGGCCGGCAGGGAAGTCTGGCTCGAAGCCAGTTACATGCCGGTGTATGGCCCGGACAAGCAAGTCAGAAGTGTGATCAAAGTGGCGGCGGACATCACCGCGCGGATCAACAAGGAACACGAAGAAGAAAGCATGCTGGCCGCGATTGGTCGCTCCATGGCGGTGATCGAGTTCACTCCGGAAGGCAATGTCATCGCCGCCAATGACAACTTCCTCAAGACCATGCAGTACTCGCTCAACGAAATCGTCGGCCATCATCACAGCCTGTTCTGCCATCGCGCCGAAGCCGAGTCCCCGCAATACAAGGCATTCTGGGCGTCGCTCAATCGCGGCGAATATCACTCGCACCGTTTCGAGCGCAAGAACAAGTCTGGGCAGATGGTTTATCTCGAAGCCTCGTACAACCCGTTGTTCGACGCCAAGGGCCGACTGTACAAAGTGGTCAAGTTCGCCAGCGACATCACCCATCAGATGACCACGCTGCAGAACGCTGCCGAATCGGCCCACAGCACCTCGGTACAAAATGACGCCTGCGCGCAAAAAGGCTCACAGGTCGTGCAGCAAACCGTGCAGATCATTCAGGACATCTCCCGCGACCTCAACGAAGCGGCGGCGAGTATCGATGCGGTGAGCAAGCAATCGGACATCATCGGCACCATCGTCCAGACCATTCGCGGGATTGCCGACCAGACCAACTTGCTGGCGCTCAATGCCGCCATCGAAGCGGCGCGAGCCGGTGAACATGGACGCGGGTTTGCCGTGGTTGCGGATGAAGTGCGCAGCCTGGCGGCGCGAACCAGTCAGGCTACCTTGGAAATTGTCGAGGTAGTGCGCAAGAACCATGACCTGTCGCTGAGTGCGGTGTCGAGTATGCAGTCGAGCCTGAGTCGCACCGGGCTAGGTGTGGAGCTGGCGAATGAAGCGGGGGAGGTGATTCTGGAAATTCAGCAGGGCTCGCGGCATGTCGTGGATGCGATCAGTCAGTTCAATGAGACGTTGCAGTTGAATTGAGGATGACAGAGCACCTGTCACTCGGACTTGAGGGACAGGTGCTGATCAACACACACACACACACACACACACACACACACACACACACACACACACACACACGGCAATGCCCTTACTATTGTTGCAAATTGAAGTTTCCATTGATTTCGGCGGATTGGCTCCCGTCTTGCGAGGTGGCGGTAAAAAAGAAACTGCCTTTTGCGGTTTTATTTTCCCAGTCTATTTCGTCGATTTTGATCTCACCGCTCCCGGAGCGAGAAGACCAGGAACTGCCCTCGAATTTTGCCGGGTTGTAGTTGCCACGGGCTCCTTCTGATTCGAAGAGGTAAGTTTTGTTTGCTTCGATTTTTCCGGAAATGTAGATATCTGCACCCTGTGAATCGAGATTCTTATCAGCGAACCCAGCTACATGAAACTGATCAGTGCTCAGGTCTAGCATGAGGCGGGAGGTTGGAACCGGCTTATGCCCTTCGTTGTTTTCATTCACATTCAACGCAAAGTGCCCAATGGCTCTGGTAGCTTTTTTTTTCAAGTCTTTGTTCATATATTGTCTTCCTGCTAAGGGGGGATGACCTTCGCCCGATCACTACTTCGAGAACGAAAAATTTCCGTAGACGTCTGCGGTTTTGTCTTTGTCGTGACTGTCCTGGACGGTGAACTTGAAGTTGCCGGCAATGCTTCTTGTCTCGATGTCGACTGCCGTCACGGTAATTTCGCTGGCATCACTGATCGAACCCCAGGATGCATTGGCGTTTTTCGGGTTATAGAAGCCGCTGTTACTGGAGTTATTAAAACTGTACGTACCCACTTTGATCGGCTGACCGATGTGGAACTCTGCACCCCACTGCGGTGCGGTAGTTTTATTGTCGAATCCGCCCACTCTCAATAGATCGGACGTCAGATCGAAAATGATGCGGCTGGTGGGGATCAATGATTCCTCTCCACCTTTTTCCTTAACCTTCAGATTGAGAAAGTCGACGGCGTTTTTGTCCTTGCTCATGGTCTTATCCCTGCAAATTATCAATGGAGTTACGCATAGGGTTATGCGCGACAAATCCATAGTTCTTCAGGCAGAGCATGTCGTCTACTGTCAGAAATTACAGGTGCGACGGTATTTGCGACGAACGGTTTACCCCTCCAAACAAAAAAGTCCCTGGCGGGACTTTTTTAAAAACAGCCTAATCACAGCGCAGCGAGAAACTTGCCCGCCTGCTTGTCGCTGTCCTTCACATCGTTGTCTTTCTCCGCCTGCGCCAACTTCATCTTGTCCTGCAAGCGCTCGGCGATTTCTTTGCCGATGGCCAGTTGTTTCTCCGGCGGCATGGCTTTGATGTCGTCTTCGGTCAGCCCCATCGATTGCAGGATACTGTCGCGCAGACGCTGTTCCGGCGTTTTGCTCATGTAGTCCTTGAACTCGTCGGTGGCGGATGTCGCTGAGGTGCTGGTGGCGTCGGTCGATTGCAGGTTCACGCGGGTCTTGGCGAACGCTTCGTCGACGTTGTCGCTGATGCGCGAGGCTTCACTGACTTGCTGGGTGGCGATCTGCGTGGCCGAGTCCTGCACTTTGGCGGTGGCTTCAGCGGTTTGCGCCTGGGTCTGGTTTTGCAGGGTTTGCAGCATGGCGCCGTGCAGGCCACCTTGCAGACCGGCGGCTGCCGTGGTGGTGGCATCGTCATTCAGCGCTTTGGGCAGGTGAATGATTTGCTGTTGTTTGGCACTGATCAACATGACGTGTAGACCTGTAGGTAATTGCTGGCTCGCGTATCGGAGCAATTACCGTGCCTTTTGAATAAATCCTTTTATTTCAACAGCTTGATCATCAGTCAGGTATTCGTGGCGGTCATCCCTTGCCGATAAGCGGCAGAGGATGACCGTTGTCCATCAGCGATGAGCGATGTTTTCCAGCGCCAGATTGCGCGTGCGCGGGCCGAACCAGCCGATGGTCAGCATCACGATTAGCATGCTGCTGACGATAAACGCCAATACCCCCGGCGTACCGAAATTGTCGAGAAACAAGCCGATCAACAAGCTGCTGAACACTGTCGACAAGCGACTGAACGAATAACAGAAACCCACGGCGCGCGCGCGGATGTTGGTCGGGAACAATTCGCTCTGGTACGAGTGATAGCTGAAACTCAGCCAGGCGTTGCAGAAAGTGATCATCACCCCGCAGAAGATCAGCCCGAATGCGCTGGTCTGCAGGGCGAACAAGGTGCCGAAGGTCATCGCGCCGAGGGCCGAACCGACGATCTGCCATTTGTTTTCGAAGCGGTTGGCGAACTTGACGAACAGCAGCGGCCCGAGCGGGTAGGCGAGGGTGATGATGAAGGCGTACATCAAACTGTGAGTGACGCTGACGCCCTGACCGGACAGCAGCGCCGGCAGCCAGTTGCCGAAACCGAAGAACCCAATGGCCTGGAAGATGTGGAACACGATCAGCATCAACGCGCGGCGGCGATACGGTGGCTGCCAGATATCGGCGAAGCGGCCCTTGCCTTCGACGTCGACCGGTACGGCTTCGGGAACGTCCAGCGCTTTGCCGTGATCCTTCGCGCATCGTGCTTCGATGCCATCGAGAATCCGGTTGGCTTCCTCAAAGCGGCCATGCTGCGCGAGCCAGCGCGGCGATTCCGGCAGACGTTTGCGCAGCCACCAGATAAACAGCGCAAACACCGCGCTGGCCAGCACCACCCAACGCCAGCCGGAGACCCCGAACGGCGCTTGCGGCACCAGCCACCACGACATCAATGCCACCGCCGGCACTGACAGGAACTGCACGAAAAACGCGAAGGCAAAGGCTGAGCTGCGCATGCGTTTCGGCACCAGTTCCGAGAGGTAAGCATCAATGGTGACCAGCTCGATGCCCAGGCCGATGCCAACCAGAAAGCGCATGCAGATGATACCCAGCGCCGAACTCTGAATCCCCATCAACACCGTCGCCACCGTGTACCAGACCAGCGCGAAGGTGAAGATCGCACGGCGGCCGAAACGATCCGCCAATGGGCTGAGCAGACTGGCGCCGAGGAACAGGCCGAGAAACGTTGCCGAGGCAAACGCTGCCTGATCAGAGAAACCGAACACGCCCTGATTGCCAGTGGCAAAGATCCCGTCGCGGATCAGTCCGGGGCTGATGTAAGCGGTCTGGAACAGGTCGTAGAGTTCGAAAAACCCACCGATCGACAGCAGCGCCACCAGCCGCCAGATCGTCGCGACCGCCGGAAGGCGATCGATGCGGGCGGATACCTGAGCAGCGCGGATCGGGTCGATGCCGTCGCTTTGTGCGGTGGCGGGGGCGTGTGCAGTCATGGACTGGTCCATTTTTTATTGATGGAAAAGCTTAGCCTGCTATCGGAGTTCACGGATTGTGAATATCGGCGGATTAAACAGATAAACCGCTGAATTCTCGCAATATCTGCTTACGAATTAACGATTTATGCCGCAGCCGCCGAATCTGGTAGCGCCGAGGCTGGCAGCCCGAAAATCCGGTCAAACAGCCAATTGAAGGCAAACGTGTAGCAGGGGATGAAAATGATCAGCGCCAGATCGAGCAGAAACGCCTGCACCAGACTGATGTTCATCCACCAGGCAATCAACGGAATCAGGAACACGATCAGCGTCAGTTGAAAGCCCACCGCGTGAGCGATACGGCGTTTCACTGTGCGCGTGCGCGATACCTGGCGACTTTCCCAGCGCTCGAACAGCGAGGTGTAAATGAAATTCCAGGTCACGGCGATGGTGGTGATGATCACCGCCAGTGGCCCGGTGCTGCCCGGTGAGGTGCCGGACAATAACGCCAGACCGAGGGCGGAGAAAGTCATGCCGATCACTTCGTAGAGCGACACGTAGACCAGTTTGCGTTTGACGCCTTGCATGGGGAGTTGCCTCTTTCTTGCCGTTTTTCGCCAGCGGGACTGGCGAAGGCGGCAAAAGATAGCTTCAATAGGGCTGACAGAAAAAGTCAGTAGCTTTCAGTTTTGTTGATAGGTGTGCAAATTGAATTTCAACAGTGACAGCATCGAGCTGTTTCTTGCCGTAATCGAACGCGGCTCGTTTTCGGCGGCGGCGCGTGCGTTGGGCAAAGTCCCGTCGGCCGTGAGTATGGGGATCGGCAACCTTGAGGCGGAACTCGGTTATCTGCTGTTCGACCGCAGCCATCGCGAACCGCAACCCACGGCGATGGCGCTGTCGCTGGTGCCACACGCGCGGCTGATTGCCGAGCAACTCAAGCAGTTGCAAGTGCATGCGGTGGAACTGTCGTTGGGGCTGGAGAGCAAGTTGTCGATCGGCGTAGTCGCGGACATCGACCGGCGCCGTTTGCTGGCGGCGATCAAGGTGATCGCCGAGCACCATCCGTTGCTCGATATCGAAGTGCTGACCGCACCGCAGGACGACGTGTTGGCGATGCTGCACAGCGGCCGCGTCAGCCTGTGCCTGGCGTTCGCCGGATTGAGCATGAATGTGCTGGAGCGTTTTCAGTTTGTCGGCAGCGAACGGATGATTGCCACCCTGGCGGTGGACAGTCCGTTGTTGCGGGGTCAGGATCTGTTTCTTGAGGATCTGGTGCATGTACGGCAAATCATCGTCGCCAGTCGTGACTTGCCGATCAGTGAAACGCGGCCGTTGGTGGCGGAGTCGTATTGGCGCACCGACAGCCTTGAGACGGCGATGGAAATGGTTGAGGCGGGGTTGGGTTGGGGTAATTTTCCGCTGTCGGTGGTGCAGTCGCGGATCGAATCCGGGCGACTGAAACGGCTGAATTTCCGCAACATCGAAAACGGACTGGTGATGCCGGTGCATGCGGTATGGCTCAAGAGCCAGCCATTGCAGAAGGGCGCGCATGCCCTCGTCGAATTGTTGGGCGGTTGATCGTTCCCACGCAGAGCGTGGGAACGATCGGTTACCTGTTGTCAGGTACTTTCGCGAATCTTCAGTTCAAAGCCCATGTCTTCCACCGGACGCGCTACGCTGTTACCGGCCATCAACGTCAGCATCTGCTCCGCCGCGCGCCGGCCGATCGCTTCACGCGGGGTGTTGATGCTGCTCAGGCGCGGCACCATGTGCTCTGACATCGGCAAATCGTTGAAGCCCAAAATCGCCACCTGCTCGGGAATCTTGATGCCGTGACGCAGCGCTTCCAGTAACGCACCCTGCGCCAGGTCGTCGTTGCCAAAGAAGATCGCATCAACGTCCGGATGCGCCGCGAGCAATTGCAAAAACAACTCCCCGCCCAAGCCCACCGATGAAGAACGAGGCGTCAGTACTTCCAGATCCGGGTCGTAACGCCCGGCCTTTTGCAACGCTTTGCGAAAGCCTTCACCGCGCAACAAGGTGCGCTGATCAAGTTGCGCACCGATGTAAGCTAGGCGCTTGCGCCCACGCGAAAGCAAATGTTCGGCCGCCGTTTCACCGGCACTCAGTTGCGAGAACCCTACGCAATTCACTCCGGCAGCGCTGTCCAGTTCCATCATGTACACGCAGGGAATATTGCTTGCCTCGATCATCCGTCGTGAACTTTCCGTGCGATCAAACCCGGTCAGCAAAAATCCACGCGGCTGATAGGCCATGTAGTTGCGCAGCAGGTTTTCTTCTTCATCGCGTGAATAGTGGAAGTTGCCGATCAGCACTTCGAAGCCTTTGGGCGTGAGCACCCGATGAATGGCTTCCAGCGTATCGATGAACAGAAGGTTGGACAGTGAAGGCACTAATACCACGACCGAATGGCTCTGCGCCGAGGCCAATGCGCGGGCGGCAGGGTTGACCACGTAGTTGAGTTCGAGCGCGGCTTTCTGGACTTTTTCCACAAGGTCAGTGGCCACGGTGCTGACACCGCGCAAGGCCCGGGAGGCAGTAATCGGGCTGACACCGGCCAGGCGGGCAACTTCATTCAGGGTGGGACGGCCGGTGGTGCGAGTGTTTTTATCGTTTTTAGGGGAGGTCATCGGGCGGCTTGCCAAACAAAAATCAAGGCACTAAGGTAGCGCTGTCCTGATGCAGCTGTAAATGCGTAAGCGAGGTCCTGCCTGATCTTCGCTTTTTGGCGTTGGGAACAAACCTGCTGCAACCCAAAAAAACGACAAGAAGGCGTCGGCAACTTCTGCCTGTGCACTAGAGTCATAGCTAGCAAAGGTAGCGCTGTCTGCGCGCTGAGGTGTTATATGAGTCATCCCATCACCGCCCTGGTCATCATGGGCGTTGCCGGTTGCGGCAAGACGTGCGTCAGCGAGGCCCTGTGCCAATTGAGCGGCGCCACTGCCATTGAAGGCGATACTTTCCATCCGGCCGCGAACATCGAAAAGATGAGCGCGGGGATCCCCCTGAACGACGACGACCGTGCCGGCTGGCTTGACAGCCTGTGCGATGAACTGCGTCGCGTCGACGCGCTGGGCAAACGCCCGGTGCTGACTTGCTCGGCCCTTAAACACAGTTATCGCGAAGTGTTGCGCAGCGCCTTGCCGGGCCTGGGTTTCGTGTTTCTTGAATTGACCCCTGAAGTTGCCGCTGAACGTGTGTCCCACCGTCCGGGCCACTTTATGCCCGCGACGTTGATCGAAAGCCAGTTCGCCACCCTCGAATCGCCGAAGGGTGAGCCGTTGACGTTGGCGTTGAATGCTTCGATCCACAGCGTTGAAGAGCTGGCGTCCCAGGCTCACGTCTGGTGGCAGGCCCACGGTCTGAAGCAGGCGGTATGAGTGTGTTGAAAGAGATAGCGCTGTCCTTCCGACTTCTGTTTAACCCGCTTTAATAACAACAACAATCCAGGAGACACCCCCAATGTTTGGCATGTCCCACGACGCCTACCTGCTGCTCGATGCAGTGGTCACGGTAATCGGCCTGATTATCCTGATCACCAAATTCAAGATTCACCCGTTCATTTCCCTGACCATCGCCGCCGCGTTCCTCGGCCTGACGTCGGGCATGCCGATCGGCACCATCATCAAAGCGTTCCAGGACGGCTTCGGTGGCGTGCTCGGTTTTGTCGGCATCATCCTTGCGCTGGGCACCATGCTCGGCAAAATGATGGCCGAATCGGGCGGGGCGGATCAGATCGCCCAGACCCTGATCCGTGCGTTCGGTAAAGACAAAGTCCAGTGGGCGATGATGTTCGCCGCGTTTCTGGTGGGCATCCCGCTGTTCTTCGAAATCGGCTTTGTCCTGCTGATTCCGTTGGTGTTCATCGTTGCGCGCCGCACCGGCGTGTCGATCATCAAGATCGGTATCCCACTGCTCGCTGGTCTGTCCGCCGTGCACGGTCTGGTGCCACCGCACCCGGGTCCGCTGCTGGCCATCGGCGTGTTTGGCGCTGACATCGGCAAGACCATTCTCTACGGTCTGATCGTTGCGCTGCCGACCGCGATCATTGCTGGTCCGATCTTCGGTACGTTCATCGCCAAGCACATTCCGGGTCACCCGAATCAGGAACTGGTCGATCAACTGGCCCGCGAAAATGACGACTCGACCACGCTGCCGAGCTTCAGCATCACCCTGATCACCGTGCTGCTGCCGGTGTTCCTGATGCTGCTGAAAACCTTCGCTGACGTGGCGCTGCCGGACGGTCACTTCTTCCGCACCTGGATGGACATGATCGGTCACCCGATCTCGGCACTGCTGCTGGCGTTGCTGCTGTCGCTGTACACCTTCGGGCACAAGCAGGGCATCGGTTCGCAGCAGATGCTCAAGTGGCTCGACGCGAGCCTGGCGCCAACCGCCGCGATCATTCTGATCATCGGTGCCGGCGGTGGCTTCAAGCAGATGCTGGTCACCAGCGGTGTGGGCGACGTGATTGGCCACATGGCGGTCAGCGCGCAGATCTCGCCGATCCTGTTGGCGTGGCTGGTGGCGGCGGTGATCCGTATCGCGACCGGTTCGGCGACTGTGGCGACCATCACGGGCGCGGGCATTGTCGTGCCGGTGGTGGGGATGATCCCGGGCGTTAACCGTGAGTTGCTGGTGCTGGCCACCGGCGCCGGTTCGCTGATCCTGTCCCACGTGAACGACGCCGGTTTCTGGTTGGTGAAGCAGTACTTCAACATGACCGTGGCCGAGACGTTCAAGACCTGGACGGCGATGGAAACCATCCTCTCCATCGTCGCGTTGGGCTTTATCCTGCTGTTGTCGCTGTTCGTTTAAGCGGCTTCACGCAGACACAAAAAAACCGCAGCGATGCGGTTTTTTTGTGGGTGATCGTTCCCACGCTCTGCGTGGGAATGCAGCCCGGGACGCTCTGCGTCCCAAAGCGGACGCAGAGCGTCCATTGAGGCATTCCCACGCGGAGCGTGGGAACGATCAGAGGTGGGTCAGTTATTTGGTAACTAACCCATCCGCCCGGAACATCCCGCGAATCCCGCGCACCGCCTGACGAATCCGGTCCTGGTTTTCGATCAGCGCAAAGCGCACATGATCGTCGCCATACTCACCAAACCCCACCCCCGGCGAGACGCAGACCTTGGCCTCGGCCAGCAGTTTCTTGGCAAACTCCAACGAACCCAGATGCGCGTAGGCCTCAGGGATCTTCGCCCAGACGTACATCGACGCCTTCGGATTCTCAACCATCCAGCCCAGTTCATGCAGGCCTTTGACCAGCACGTTGCGGCGCTGGCGATACTGCTCGGCGATGTCGCGCACACACTGCTGATCGCCTTCCAGCGCGGCAATCGCCGCCACTTGCAGCGGGGTGAAGGTGCCGTAGTCGTGGTAGCTCTTGATCCGCGCCAGAGCGTTGACCAGTTCCGGGTTACCGACCATGAAACCGATGCGCCAGCCGGCCATGTTGTAGCTCTTGGACAGGGTGAAGAACTCCACCGCAATGTCCTTGGCGCCTGGCACCTGCATGATCGACGGGGCTTTCCAGCCGTCGTAGACGATGTCGGCGTAAGCCAGATCGTGAATCACCAGCACGTCGTACTGCTTGGCGAGGGCGATCACCCGTTCGAAGAAATCCAGTTCCACGCACTGTGCGGTCGGATTCGATGGGAAGCCGAGGATCATCATTTTCGGTTTCGGAATCGAACCGCGAATGGCCCGTTCCAGTTCGTCGAAGAAGTCCACGCCTGGCACCAGCGGCACCGAACGCACCTGAGCGCCGGCAATTACTGCACCGTAGATGTGAATCGGGTAGCTCGGGTTCGGCACCAGCACGGTGTCGCCCTGATCCAGGGTCGCCAGCATCAAATGCGCCAGGCCTTCCTTGGAACCGATGGTGACGATGGCTTCGCTTTCCGGGTCGATGTCGACCTCGTAGCGTTGCTTGTACCAGTTGGAAATCGCCCGGCGCAGACGCGGAATACCCTTGGATGTGGAGTAACCATGGGTGTCTTCGCGTTGGGCAACCTGGACGAGTTTTTCGACAATATGCGGCGGCGTGGCGCCGTCGGGGTTGCCCATGCTCAAGTCGATGATGTCTTCACCACGACGCCTGGCAGCCATTTTCAGCTCGGCGGTGATGTTGAAAACATAAGGGGGGAGTCGATCTATGCGCGCAAAGCGGCGCGGCGAACCTTGTTCAGCCATTGTTGCCTCGGATAACGTAAGCGCCCGGAACCGTCCGAGCGACGCTGGTCACTGCGGTGACCTGTGGCGGAAGATAAGGTCAGTGATGGCATACTGTCCAGCCCGTTTGTAAACAATTTTGTCCCAAGGAAATCGGTAGATGGAATTCACCAGCGGCTTCTTGCTGAGCCTTTCGCTGTGCCTGGATATCGGCGTGGCCAACATCGCCATGATCACCCTGGCGATGCAGCGCGGTTACTTTCAGGGCTTTGCGCTGGGCCTCGGCACCTGTGTTGGCGACCTGGTTTATGCGGTTCTGGCGCTGGCCGGGATGACCGTTTTGCTGCAATACGAGACCGTGCGTTGGGTTTTGTGGATTGGTGGTTCGGCGCTGCTGATCTACTTTGCGGCGAAGATGATTTACTCGGCGATCCATCACGAAGCGCTGCTGGCCGAGACGGCGGAAGTGGGGCAGAACTCCCATCGCAAAGAGTTCTTCCGGGGGATATTTCTCGCCATGTCGTCGCCGAGCGCGATTCTCTGGTTCGCGGCGGTGGGCGGCACCTTGATTGCGCGTTCCGGTGGTGGCGGTCCTTTGAGTTCGGCGCTGTTCCTCGGTGGGTTCCTCTGCGCCGGACTGCTGTGGTCCGCCGGTTTGTGCTTCGCTGCGAGCCATGGCGGCAAGCTCTTGGGCGATAAGCTATTACGCTATTCCTACATGGCATCTGCAGCGATCTTCTGCTATTTCGCGGTGTACGTGATCGTATCTGGCTACAACGAATTTGTCGGTTCGGGCGCCGTCGAGCAGTTGCACGCGCTGTAACCGTGCGATTTGGATCGGGCTTTCTATACTCCCAGCCGAACCCCTTTTTTTGTTCCAGGAGTCGAGTCATGGATGAGCAAAAACGCGTCGAAGTGGCTGAACCTCGCTTCGAACATGGACACTTCTTGCTGATTGCAGGTTTTCGCGGTCGATTTACCCAAGACACAGCCAAAGACATCCCGGCGCTGTGGGAAAAGTTCTTGCCGCACCTGGGAAAGATCCAGGGGCAAAAGAACGAAGTGACCTACGGTGTCTGCAGCAATTTCGACGGCAAGGGCGGCTTCGATTACATCGCCGGGGTGGAAATCAGTAAGCTCGATGACCTCGACCAGAAGGTCTACCAGTGGGTCGAAGTGCTGCCTCGCCAGTACGCAGTATTCGAGCACAAAGGACCGCTCGAGCAATTGCCACAAACCCTGCAATACATCTACAAGACCTGGTTGCCGACCTCTCATTACGTGGAGCTCAACGCCCCGGAGCTGGAGCGTTACAGCGCGGATTTCAATCCGAAGCTGCACACCGGCAAACTGGAAATCTGCGTGCCGGTCGATACCAAGGCCTGAGCCGACAAGCATGAGGCGGATCAATGATCCGCCTCATGGTTTTCAACCCCGCTTGCCTTTGCCCAACCGTCGCGCCCGCAACAGGTCGATGCCCAGAGTGATAAAGCCGAACGTACTGATGCCCAACACCATCAACAGGCCGATTTCAACGCTGCTCATAAGCGGTTTCCCCCAAGGGTAGTCAGAGACACACCTGAGAAATAGCCCGCCGCGAACCCGAAGAAAAGCACTTATACGCAGGCTTTACGCCGCCCTTGCGCATCGATATGCAGGCCTTATTCCTTTATGCTTTCGGCACTTTCTTCTGCCGATTTCCGAGCCGCCATGAACACCGTTATCCGCAACGTCACCGCCGCCGACCTGGACCGCTGCTACGCCATCGAAACCGTTGCCTACGAAGGTGACGAAGCGGCCACCCGCGAGAAGATCGCCACGCGCATTGCCACCTGGCCGGAAGGTTTTGTCGTCGCCGAAGTGGAGGGCGTGGTGGCAGGCTTCGTCAATTCCGGCGCGGCGTTTGACGTGCAGATGTCGGACGAGGCGTTTAAGGAGCTGATCGGCCACGACCCGAAAGGGCCGAACGTGGTGATCATGTCCGTGGTGGTGCACCCGGATTATCAAGGGCAGGGGCTGGCCAAGCGCTTGATGGGCGAGTTCATCGAGCGGATGCGCGGGATGGGTAAGGCGACGATTCATCTGATGTGCAAGGAAAAGCACATCCCTTTGTATGCCGGGTTTGGTTTTGCCTACATCAAACCGTCGGAGTCGGATCACGGCGGCATGGCGTGGCACGAGATGATCCTTACTCTCTAAAGCCAGCCCGATACTGATCGTTCCCACGCTCCGTGTGGGAATGTTTCCTGTGACGCTCTGCGTCACGACTTTGGGACGCAGAGCGTCCCCGGCTGCATTCTCACGCAGAGCGTGGGAACGATCATTTAACGATCATTTACGGGAGTATCAGTAGAGGGTGTCGGCAACTCGTTTCGGTGCTTCGCGGTCGTAGGTTTCGGCGTCGAACTCGCCATCGTTCAGGCGTTTGTGAAACGCGCCGGCGGAGGGCAGAGCCGAGCGCGGCAGATGCGTTTCAGGATTCCACGCATCCGAGCGTACAAACGCTTTGGAACAATGAAAGAACGCCGCTTCCACCGTCACCAGCAACACCGTTTTCGCCGGTTTGCCGTTCACCGCAAAGCTTTCCAGCAACTGCGGATCAGCGCTGATCGTCGCCGTACCATTGACCCGCAACGTCTCGCCAATCCCCGGAATAATGAACAACAACGACACCCGCGAATCGTGCAGCACATTGCGCAGAGTATCGATGCGGTTGTTACCTGGGCGATCGGGCAACGCCAGCGTGCGTTCGTCAATGATCCGCACAAACCCGGCTTTGTCACCGCGCGGCGAATTATCCAGGCCATCGGTGCCCACCGAGCTGACAATCACCAGCGGCGACAGGCGCACCATTGCTTGATAGTCCTCGTTGAGAAAACCGATCTGCTTGCGCAGCGCTCGTTCATGCGGCAGTCCGTAAATCGCTTCCAGTGCTTCGATTGAGTCGATCATCGTGCTTCCCTCGATGACTTAGAAAAACAGGCCCATGCGCCGTTCGTAACCGATCCGGCCCTTGTACGCTTCGCCGCTGTCGACGTAGCCGTGCTTGGCGTACAGCGCGATGGCCGCGTCGTTATCCGCATCCACCGACAATTCCAGCCCCTTGATCTCCGGCCACGCCTGACGTGCAACTTCGGGCAACGCTTGCAGACACGCCTTGCCGTAACCCTTGCCCTGAGCGCGGCGATCGACCTGCAACGCATGCAGGGTGGCGCTGTGTTCATCGGCCCAAGCCGGCAACACCGGCGGGCGCTTGAGCAACAGAAACGCCACCGGCACGTCATCCGCCAGCAGCGCAAAGCCCTTCACCCCGGGGCCGGGTTTCGACAGCAGGGTGTGCAAAGCACCGTGGATATCACCGGAGAACTTGATCTGCTCGGCATGGATTTCAATCGCCTCGACTTGCTCACGCTGCAAGGCGTTCAGGTTGTCGTACGGCACGAGTTGGGCTGACACGGGAATTTCCTTTTTCCTACAAAGATGAGGCTCGGATTCTAGCGATTTTGTCTTCTGCGGAAATTTTTTGTTTCGCCTGTCGATCTGCCCGTTCGCCGAACGACTAAGGGTGTCTTCACAACAAAAACCACGGAGAACAGCATGAGCGCACAAACCGATATCCAGACCCTGATCAACACCTACCGCGAAGCCGTCATGAAAAAGGACGTGGAGAAAGTCATGGCGCTGTACGCCGACGACATCGTCTCTTTCGACGCGATCAAGGCCCTGCAATTCAAGGGTAAAGCCGCCTACCGCGCGCACTGGGTCGAGTGCATGGAAATGTGCCCCGGCCCGCACATTTTCGAGTTCCACGAAATCGCCATCGAAAGTGCTGACAACATCGCTTTCGCCCACTGGGTGGCCAACTGCGGCGGCACCAATGACAAGGGCGAAACCCAGAGCTGCTGGATGCGCGTCACCGCTTGCTATCGGCAGGTTGGCGGGGCGTGGAAAATCGCCCACGAACACTGGTCGGCGCCGTTTGATCCGATGAGCGGTGCGACGCTGTTCGATGTGACCCCCTGATCTTCAGCCATAGTTGAACCGTCCGATTCAGGAGAACGCCATGAAGTATTTATGCCTGGTCTACAGCGATGAACGCCTGCTGCATTCATCGCCCGACAGCCCGGAGGACGCCGAGTGCTGGGCCTACGCCGAGTCGATCCAGGGCAGCGGGCGGATGGTTGCCGCCGAGGCGCTGGAGTCGGTGCAGACCGCCACCACGGTGCGTATGCGCAACGGCAAACTGTCGATCACCGACGGACCGTTCGCCGAAACCAAGGAGCAATTGGCCGGTTTCTACCTGATCGACGCCAAGGACCTCAACGAAGCGATTCAGGTTGCCGGCGATATTCCGGCCGCGCGGGTGGGCAGCGTTGAAGTACGACCGGTGCGGCAATTGAATGTCTGAGGTCAAGGCGCGGGTCGAGCAGGTCTACCGCGAAGAATCGCGGCGGATCCTGGCGACGCTGATTCGCTTGCTGGGTGATTTCGACCTCGCCGAAGAAGCCTTGCACGAGGCGTTCTTCGTCGCGGTCGAACGCTGGCAGCGCGACGGCGTGCCGGACAACCCGCGCACCTGGCTGGTGTCTACCGGGCGCTTCAAGGCAATTGATGTGTTGCGCCGCCGCGCGCGGTTCAAGGCCTCGCAGCCATTGTTGTTGGCGCAGCTGGAAGAACTGGAACAGGCGGACTGGAGCGGTGAAGACGTGGAAGACGATCGTCTGCGGCTGATTTTCACTTGTTGTCACCCGGCGCTGGCGGCGGATGCGCAAGTGCCGCTGACGTTGCGCGAAGTCTGCGACCTGACCACCGAGGAAATCGCCCGCGCCTTTCTCTCCGCGCCGGCAGCGATTGCCCAGCGCATCGTGCGCGCCAAAGCGAAGATTCGTGACGCGAAAATTCCCTATCAAGTACCGAGCCTGAGCGAACTGCCCGAGCGCCTCGATAGCGTGTTGCGGGTGATTTATCTGGTGTTCAACGAAGGGTATTCGGCGTCGTGCGGGGCCGAGTTGATCCGTGAAGATCTGACCCGCGAGGCGATACGGCTTGGCCGACTGTTGATGGAATTGCTACCGGAGCCGGAGGTGATGGGGCTGCTGGCGATGATGCTGTTGCACGAGTCGCGACGGTCGGCGCGCACTTCGCCGAGTGGTGAACTGGTGCTGCTGGATGATCAGGATCGATCTCAGTGGGATGCCGGGCTGATTGCTGAAGGTAGTGCGCTGGTTGAGCGTGCGCTGACGACACGGCGGTTTGGGCCATACTGTTTGCAGGCGGCGATTGCGGCGGTTCATGCTGAGGCGCCGTCGGCGGGGGAGACGGATTGGGAGCAGATCGTTGGTTTGTATGACGTGCTGTTGCGTGCGATGCCTTCGCCGGTGATCGAGTTGAACCGGGCGGTGGCGGTGGCCAAGCGGGATGGGGCGCTGAACGGTTTGAATCTGATTGAAGGGATTTTGGGTCGCGGCGAGTTGCAGGATTACCACTTGGCGCATTCGGCGCGGGCGGAGTTTTGTCGGCAGTTGGGTAGGGTGGAAGAAGCGCGGGCTGCGTATATGCGGGCCTTGGAGCTGACCCGGCAAGAGCCGGAGCGGCGTTTTATCGAAGGGCGGCTCATGGCGCTGGAATGGCCCTCACCCCAGCCCTCTCCCTCCGGGAGAGGGCTGGGGTGAGGGGCTTTTGACTTCAGGCTTGCCAGCGATTGGCAGCGCCGCTATTCCAGCATCTTGCTCAACAACCAGCTCCCCGCCGGCCCCGGCGGATACAGCCGCGACCACAAGGCATCGACAAACACCGGCTTAGGCCAGCCGCGCACCTTCAACTCCACCAGCAAATCATTGCCAAAACGCTGCGCCAGCCAACGCGGCAACGGCGCCCAGCCAAAACCTTTTTCGGCCATTTCCAGCAACATCAGATAACTCGGCGCCGACCACACCCGACCTTTGCCGCGACTGTCGTAAGGATTGACGATAGTCGCCAGGCGCAATTCACGGTGTTGTTCCAGGATGTGTTGATCAACGAGATCAAGCTTGGCCAGCGCGTGATCGCGATTGACGAACAGGGCGATTTCCGTGCGCTCGGCCACCGTCGAGGTCGCCAGGTCCGGTGGGTAGTTCTCTTGCATTTCGGCGAAGGCCAGATGCGCACGACCGCGCTGCACCAGTTCGATCAGGTCATCGCATTCGGCGATCAGGCATTCCAGCTCCAGATCCGGATAACGCTGCTCAAACCCGACCAGCGCCGCTTCAAAACGGTCCGACTGATAAGTGTCGGAAATCGCCACGGTCAGCTTCGGCTCGACGCCTTGGGACAACTGCCGCGCAGTCATTTCCAGACGACTGCTGGCCGCCAGAATCGCCTCAGCGCGTTGCAGCATCACATGCCCGGCCGGGGTCAGCGCCGGTTTGCGGCTGCTGCGATCGAACAACTGCAGATCCAGATCGATCTCAAGGCTGGCCACCGCCGCGCTGATCGTCGACTGACTGCGCCCCAGTTTGCGCGCCGCTGCCGAAAACGAGCCTTGGGTCGCCGCCTGGACAAATGCCAACAGCACTTCCTGCGAGATCATCAACTATCGCCTTGATCGATGGTTATTGGTTATGAAGTATCGGTATCAAGATAGATCATGGCAACCATCTTCACTCAAGGAGTCAGGCCATGACTGCCCACAAATCCATCTCTGAACGTATTTTCCAGGCCATCGGTTTCGAACTGCTGGCGATTCTGATCTGCACCCCGTTGCTGGCGTGGATCATGCAAAAACCGATGCTTGAAATGGGCGCGGTGACGGTGTTGATCGCCCTGTTGGCGCTGGGCTGGAACGTGGTGTTCAACCGCTTCTTCGATCGTCTGCTGGCGCGTATGAACGTTGCGCACAATGCCTGGGTACGGGTGGTGCACGCGTTGCTGTTCGAAGGTGGTTTGATCGTGATGGGTGTGCCACTGATTGCTTGGTGGTTGTCGGTCAGCCTGTGGCAGGCGTTTTTGCTCGACATCGGCGTGTTGCTGTTCTTTCTGCCGTACACCTACGTGTATCACTGGGGCTACGACGTACTGCGCGAACGCTTCATGACCCGCAACGCTTGTCAGGGCTAACCCCCATCTCCATGTAGGAGCTGCCGAAGGCTGCGATCTTTTGATGTTGTTTTTAAAAAAGATCGCAGCCTTCGGCAGCTCCTACACAGGGCTGTGTTTCAGCGTTGGTTAGAGGAACATGCCGCCAGATGCCTCGACCCGCTGACCATTGATCCACTGCGCACCGGGCGACAGCAACAACGCCAACGCCCCGCCAATATCATCCGGCTGCCCGGCCCGGCCCAGCGCGGTGTTGTCGGCGACCATCGCATTCACCGCCGCATTGTCGCGCACGGCACCACCACCGAAGTCAGTTTCGATGGCCCCCGGCGCGAGAATGTTTACACCAATCTGCCGCGCACCCAGCTCTTTGGCCTGATAACGGGTCAGCACTTCCATTGCCCCTTTCATCGCCGCATAAGCGCCGTAACCCGGCAAGCTGAAACGGGTCAGGCCGCTGGAAATATTGATGATCCGGCCGCCGTCGTTGATCAGGGGGAGCAATTGCTGGGTCAGGAAGAACGGCCCTTTCAACTGAATATTCATCAGCAGATCGAACTGCTCCGGCGTGGTTTCGGCGAACAGCGCGTGCACGCCGATCCCGGCATTGTTGATCAGGAAATCAAAGCGCTGACGTTTGAAGGTTTCCTGCAACGCGTGCTCAACCTGCGCACCGAAACCGGCAAAACTCTCGCTGCGGCTGACATCCAGTTGCAGCATCACGGCTTTGCCGCCGAATTTTTCCAGTTCAAGCACCAGCGCTTGGGCCTCATCGGCGCGACTGTTGTAGGTGCCGATGATGTCGATGCCTTGACCGGCGAGGTGCAGGGCGGCGTTTTTTCCCAGGCCACGACTGGCGCCGGTGATCAATGCGATTTTGCGGTCCATGGTTTTTCCTCGATTGCCGTGAGTGATCAGGTGATGGATCAAAGTTTATTTGTCCGTCCTATGGTGATAAACAGACTGAAACCGGAATCACTGATCGGTTAAACCGAACAATCAATAGGTGGCCCATGAACAAACTGGAACTGCTGCGCACCTTCGTCCGGGTCAGCGAACTGTCGAGTTTTACCCTCGCGGGCGAGAGCCTTGGCTTGCCGCGCTCGACCGTGTCCGAACATGTGCAAGCGCTGGAAACCCTGCTCGGCACGCGTCTGCTGCAACGCACCACGCGCAAGGTGCAGGCGACGCAGGACGGCCTGGTGTTGTACGAGCGCAGCAAGGATCTGCTCTCGCACATGGACGAGATCGAGGGCTTGTTCCGCCAGGACGAGGCGTCGCTGACCGGGCGCATTCGGGTGGACATGCCGAACATTCTCGCGCGGCGTCTGATCATGCCGCGCCTGCCGCAGTTCATGGAGCGTCACCCGAACCTGGAACTGGAAATCAGCAGCACCGATCGCCGGGTTGATCTGCTCAGCGAAGGCTTCGATTGCGTGGTGCGCATCGGCGCGCAACCGGATCAGTCGGTGGTCGCGAGGCACCTCGGCGACTTCCAGATGGTCAACTGCGCCAGCCCCGCGTACCTCGAGCGCTACGGCGTGCCGCAAACCCTGGAAGATCTCGCGCAGCATCGGCTGGTGCATTACGTCGGCGTATTGGGTTCGCGTTCGGAAGGTTTTGTGTACGAGGAGGGCGGTCAGGTTAAACGCTTGCCGATGGCTGGCAGCATTACGGTCAACAGCACTGACGCTTACGAGTCGGCGTGCCTGGGCGGTTTTGGTCTGACGCAGGTGCCGCGCACCGGTATGCAGCCGCATCTGGAAAACGGCGAACTGGTGACCGTATTGCCGCAATTCACCGCGCCGGCGATGGGGATTTCATTGCTCTATGCCAGGCAGCGACACTTACCTTTGCGAGTGCGCGTGTTCATGGATTGGCTTGGCGATCTGATTCGCTCCGCGCTCTGAACCTGAACACCAAAACTGTAGGAGTGAGCCTGCTCGCGATAGCGGTGTGTCAGTTTAATCAATGTTGACTGACACACCGCTATCGCGAGCAGGCTCACTCCTACAGGGGATCTTCGTCGGTCAGAAGATCTGGGTGAACAGCCAGTAGAGGCTGCCTGACAGCAGAATGGCGGCGGGGAGTGTCAGCACCCACGCCATCAACAGATTGCGGATGGTCCTCATCTGCAACCCGCCACCGTTGGCGACCATGGTCCCGGCCACCCCCGAAGACAACACATGGGTCGTCGAAACGGGCAAACCAAACATGTCCGCCGCGCCAATGGTCAACATCGCCACGGTTTCCGCCGAGGCGCCCTGGGCATAGGTCAGGTGGGTCTTGCCGATCTTCTCGCCGACCGTCACCACAATCCGCTTCCAGCCGACCATGGTGCCCAGCCCCAGCGCGATGGCCACGGCGATCTTCACCCACAGCGGAATAAACCGCGTGGCGTTGTCGATCTGTTGCTTGAACAGTTGCAGTTTGCCGCTGGTGTCGGCGTCGAAATTGCCGACCCTGTTTTTGTCCATCAGGCGAATGCTTTCGCTGGCCAGGTACATGTCGTTACGCACGTTGCCCATGGCTTCGGCCGGGACTTTCGCCAGTGAACCGTAGCCTTTGACTTCTTCACCGATGTGCCCAGTGAGGGCGGCGAGGGCGGGGATCAGTTGCGGCGTGGCGTCCTTGCTGCGCACATAATCGGAGAGGACCGCACGCGGATCGGCGGGCGTCGGCAGCGGTGCACTTTTCACCAGCGCCTGCTGGGTGACTTGCGCCACGGCGGCAAACTGCAGCGATTGTTCTTCGGGCATGGTGCGGTTCAAGGCGTAGGCCATCGGCAATGTGCCGACCAGAATCAGCATGATCAGGCCCATGCCTTTCTGGCCGTCATTGGAGCCGTGGGCGAAGGACACGCCGGTGCAGGTCAGAATCAGCAAACCGCGAATCCACCACGGCGGCGGGGAGTTGCCTTTAGGGGCCTTGTACAGCGCGCGATTCTTCACGAACGCACGCAGCGCCAGCAGCAACAGCGCCGCGCAACCGAAACCTACCAGCGGCGAGAGCAGCAAGGCGTAACCAATCTTGGTCGCCTGCGCCCAATCGACACCGCTGGTGCCGTCACGGCCGTGCATCAAGGCGTTGGCCACGCCGACGCCGATGATCGAACCGATCAGCGTGTGCGAAGACGACGCCGGCAAGCCCAGCCACCAGGTGCCGAGGTTCCACAGGATCGCCGCGATCAGCAGGGCGAAAATCATCGAGAAACCGGCAGACGAACCGACCTGCAGAATCAACTCCACCGGCAGCAACGCGATGATGCCGAACGCCACCGCGCCGCTCGAAAGCAACACGCCGAGAAAGTTGAAGAACCCCGACCAGACCACCGCGACATTCGGCGGTAACGAGTGGGTGTAGATCACCGTCGCGACGGCGTTGGCGGTGTCGTGGAAACCGTTGACGAACTCGAAACCCAGGGCAATCAGCAGCGCCACGCCGAGCAGCAGGAACGGCGTCCACGTGGTGACTACCGTGCCGAGTTCGTGCATGTCGTGCATCAGGCTGTAAGCGGTGAACAGCATTCCCATCGCCAACACGGCGAAAAAGATCACGTAGGTAAACGGGCCGGTTTTTTTGTCGAGGGCTGGCCTGCCACTGTGGGCGGACGCGGGGCTGGCGGTCAGGGAGGGAGTAGCCATGGCAGGACAATCCTGAGCGAGGGAAGGAATGTCGCCCATGATCGTTGCAGAATGTTACAGAGAGACTGCGCCATGTCAGTGTTTGGCTGATTAGCCCCACCGTCGGTCTTCTGCTCGTTCCCACGCTCTGCGTGGGAATGACGCCCGGGACGCTCCGCGTCCCTGTGACGCAGAGCGTCACTTGATGCATTCCCACGCAGAGCGTGGGAACGAGCGTTCAGGCGTCAGTAATCCCCGCGTTTGCGAAACGCCCAACGCCCGGCAATCACGGTAAACGTCGCCACCAGTGCAACCAAAATCCAGAACCCTTCCGGATCTTGCGACAACGGCACCCCACCCACATTCATCCCGAAAAAACCGGCAATGATGTTGATCGGCAGCGCCAGTACCGTCACCACGGTCAGGGTGAACAGCGTGCGGTTGCTCTGTTCGTTGAGGTTGGCGGCGATCTCTTCCTGCAACAGTTTGATCCGCTCGCCAAGGGCGGTGAGGTCGTTGATGATCAGCGCAAACTCCTCGGTGGATTTGCGCAACTCCTTGACGTCTTCCTTTTGCAACCAGGGCGGCGGCCGGTTGAGCAGACGCAGCAACGAGCCCGGCTCCAGCGCCAGCAGCCGTTGTAAACGCACCAACACGCGGCGATTGGCACCGAGTTCGGCACGGTTGGTCGACAGCCGGGAGGAGAGCAATTCGTCCTCGACTTGATCGACGCTCATGCTGGTCTTGCGCACAATCTGCGTCAGCACTTCACCCTGATCGCGCAGCAGATGCACGAGCAATTCCGATGGCGAACGAAAGCGCTCGCCGGCTTTCACCGACGAGCGCAATTTATCCACCGAGTGCAGCGGTTGCAGACGCGCACTGACGATCAGTTTGCTGCGCACACAGACCCACAGCGTCGACACGTCCGAGGAGACCATGCTGCTGAGGTTGAACACCACATCGTTGACCACCGCCAGCAACGCCGAGTCGACATGCTCGATGCGCGTCGACCGCGAGCCTTCATGCAACGCCTCGAAAAACTCTTCGGGCAATTGCAGATGACTTTTCATCCAGCGCTCGCACGCCGCGTGCGCCAGATTGAGGTGCAGCCAAAGAAATTCGCCACTGTCGCTGTCGTCCTGCAAACAGCGCAACGCCGTGGTGGAATCGACTTCGCGGCCACGTTCACCGGGCAGGAAGCGATAGCCGTAGAGCAGGCCAAACAGATCGGGATCGCGATGGCTGATATCGAGGCTGTGGTTCATGAAGGCTCGCTGCGAGGAGGGTGCGTCGGTTGTGCAAATGGCAGGTTCACTGAGCCGCATCATCGCAATGTCACATGACGTTTATGTGACGGCAAAGTGACGTCAAGTCAGCGACTTACCGATGGTCGGATTTTCTTCAAGAGGCGCTCTGGCGTGCCGATCACACTTGGGTTACGTTGCGCGCGCTTGGCCATGAGCCAAGGCGTGCCGACAGGGATGTCCGGCAAAATTTCACGCCTTACCGGGCGTGCCTCATCCTTGTCCTGAGTATCTTTCGATGCTGCAAAAATCCCTGAGAGCGCAAATTCTCGCCCTGCTGAGCGGCAGCCTGCTGGCGGTGCTGTTGATTGCCCTGGCCTGTTTTCATTTCCTCTCCAACGGCGTGCAGAGTTACAGCCAGTTGATCGCCGGTCCCTTGCACACTTCGCAATTGATCGACGAGGCCAACCTGCAATTCAAGGTGCAGGTGCAGGAATGGAAAAACGTTCTGCTGCGCGGCAAGCAGCCGGCGGATCTGGCCAAATATTGGGGTCAGTTCGAGGATCGTCAGCGCGATGTGCAGAACATCCTCGGTGAACTGGCCAGCCAGAAAGGCATCGAGCCGAGCCTGAAAAACCGCATCGAACGTCTGCGTGAAGAACATCGTCTGCTCGGCGCTGCCTACCAGAAGGGCCGCGATGCCTACGTAGCGGCTGGTGGCGATCCGACGGCGGGCGACAGCGCGGTCAAAGGTGTCGACCGTGCCGCCAGCGACCAGATGAGTGAACTGGTTGCCGAACTGCGCAAACAGGGCACCGCGCAATCGGCGCTGATCAGTGCTGACGCCGATCGCACCGTGTGGCTGGGGCTGTTGGTGATGCTCGCATCGGGCCTGCTGATCGGCCTGCTGAGCCTGTGGCTGGTCAACCGCAACCTGGTCGAACCGATCCGCAAACTCATCGATTACGTCACTCAGTTGAGTCGCGGCAAACTCGCCGAGCGCGTGGTCAGCGACCGCCAGGATGAGCTGGGCAACCTCGCCGCCGCCGCCAACACCTTGCGCGATTTCCTCGCCGAAACCTTCACCCGTTTGCAACGCAGCGCCAGCGATCTGGATAGCGCCAGTGGCGAGTTGAATGCGATCGCCACGACCATGGCCGGCGGCACCAACGAACAATTCAATCGCACCGATCAAGTGGCCACGGCGATGAACGAAATGTCCGCCACCGCGCAAGAAGTCGCACGTCACGCCGCTGATGCTGCGCGTGCGGCCGACGATGCCGACCAGTCCGCCCAGCAGGGTGAAAAGGTCATGCAGAGCACCATCCATTCGATCACCCAGATGCGCGGCGAAATCGCCAATACCGCCACGGTGATCCGTCGTCTGGAAGCCGACAGCGGCCGCATCGGCAAAGTGCTGGAAGTGATTCGCGGCATCGCCGAACAGACCAACCTGCTGGCCTTGAACGCGGCCATCGAAGCGGCGCGCGCCGGTGAGGCCGGGCGTGGTTTTGCCGTGGTCGCCGATGAAGTGCGCAACCTCGCACAACGCACCGCCGAGTCGATCATCGAGATCAACCAGATCATCCAGAGCGTGCAGACCGGCGCGGTGGACGCGGCGCAAGCCATCGACAGCGGCCAGACGCGCAGTGATGAAAGCGTCGAGCAGGTGACCCAGGCCGGCGCGATGCTAGAGCGCATCACCCACGCGGTGGAAGCGATCCGCGACATGAACCGTCAGATTGCTACCGCCGCCGAAGAGCAGACCTCGGTGGCCGAGGACATCTCGCGCAACCTCACCGAGATCACCTCGATCGCCAGCACCAACCTCGACAACGTGCAGCGCACCGAAAGCGCCAGTCAGAACCTGCATAGTCTGTCGGGTGAGCTGAACGAAGTCACCGCGCGTCTGAGTGCCTGACGCCAATGCCTGTGTACCGGTTCGGATACCGAGTCGGTACACAGTCGATCTCAAATTGAAGCAGCCGTGGTCGATGACCGGTTATCTATAACCGGCATTGGAGCCTTTCCATGGTCAGCATTACTTCAGTTTCGATCAATCAGACCGTCACGACACCCACCAGTAAAACCGCAATCAGCGACGTTGGTGACGATACCTCGACCACGGCAGCCGCCAGCACTGGCGTGAAAGCGGACACCAGCAAAGTGGCTGCGGGCGGTGGTGCGGCACCCGCGGGTGACAGCGATTCCAGCAGTGAAGAATCGGATTCGGTGAAAGAACTGCGCAAGCAGATTGCCGAGTTGCAGAAGCAATTGCAGGAGGAGCAGCAAGCGCTGCAAGCGGCCCAGGCGAAGCAGGAAAGTTCGGATGCCAAAACCGCCGAAGTAGCCGCCGCACAAGCGCAGATCACCGCCACCTCGGCCTCCCTGTCCACCGCCACCGCCTCGCTGTTGCAGGCGTTGCAGGATTCCGACTCGAGCACTTCGGGGGCGTTGGTCAGCACCTCGGTGTGATGCCTTTTCCCCTCACCCTAGCCCTCTCCCAAAGGAGAGGGAACTGACCGCGGTGACTGTTCGAGCTACGCCGACCTGAGATTTCGAGGCGCACTCAGGTTCTTGTTGTTTTCCTGATCGGCTTCAAGATTGCGAGTCGAACTCAGGCATTGAAAAGTCCCCGATCTGCTCCCTTCCCCCATCGCCCCCTTGGGGGAGAGGGCTGGGGTGAGGGGGAGAAAATTTCACTGACAACACATCAAAAAAGCCGAACACAAAAAAAGCCGCACGATCTTTCAATCGTGCGGCTTTTGGTGGTGCGTTCAATCAAGTGTCTTGCTTGTTGCTCAACACATTGCCAGTGGTCGCATCAAAGTCCACATCGAACTCTTTGCCATCAGCAGTTTTCAATTCAACTTCATACTCATAACCGTTGAAGTGGTTATCCAGGTCCGTGTCAGTAATAGTTGCACCCGGATGCAGTTTCAGCGCTTCGGCATTCATCGATTCCAGCGACTTGATCTTGCCTTCCTTGACCAGTTGCGGAATCTGGTCAACGCGAACATCAGCCTGGGCCAGGCCAGCGGTAAGAGTCAGGGCAGCGGCAGTAAACAGGGCAGTCAAAGTTTTCATCGGTTCATTCCTTGGGGTGATTCGTTTAAGTGGCCTCAGGTTAACCAGCGCAACTTAACTCACCCTTAAAACCCCGCACCCAAACAAAACGGGCAAGCCATGCACCGGCACAGAACCTGTGGGAGCGTGGCTTGCCCGCGATGAAGGCGCCTCGATTTCAGATCAGAAGCCGTTGTTCTTCAACACCTGATCAACCGTGCCAGCCGCCGGGCGTTTGTAGAACTTCAACAATTCGCTGGCGCGGTTGGTGAAGATGCCGTCGACACCGGCCGCCATGACTTTGTCGAAGTCCACCGGCTCATCGACGGTGTAGACGTGCACCAGCAGGCCTTGATCATGGGTGTACTGGTTCATCCACGGTTGCACCAGATCCGAATAGCTCTGGTCGCCGCCCTTGGTCAGCTTCGCCGACGGGCCGGTACCGATGGCACCTTGGGCCTTGGCGTAATCCACCCATTGCTTGAATTCGGCTTCGGACTTCGGCTCTTGTTTGCCGTAGAAAACGTTTTTGTCTTTCTCGCCAGACTCGGCAAAGGTCACTTTCGATTTTGGCTCGATGCTGCCTTCGCCAACCCATAGCAGGAGGATCTTCGGCACTTGCGGCATTTCTTTTTCCAGCAGGGCGAGGCTGTTCTTCTCGAACGTCTGCAGGATCACCTTGCCTTTACCCTGACCCACACCCAGTGCGCTTTTCGCCAGCTTCGAACCGGCCGGGCTCAGCCAGCCACGATCCTGGAGTTTTTCCTTGAGGTCTTTCTCGATCCCGGGAAACAGCTGCGGCTCTTTGGTCTCGATGTACAGGCCCGGCTTGTGTTGCGGGTTGGCCTGGGCGATGTCGATGATTTCATCGAGGGTCAGAATTTTCAGCCCGGCGTAGGAAGGGCGCGCGCGATCGGGGTACTTGGCGTTGAACCAGCTGCCAGCGTCGAGGGTTTTCAGTTCGGCCATGGTGAACGCGGTGGCCGAGGCGTCCTTGCGCTCCGGAAACTTGCTGGCGACGTCGGTGGTGCGTTGCAGGTTGTCGTCGTGCAGGGCGAACAGCACGCCGTCCTTGCTGCGCTGCAGGTCCATTTCCAGGTAATCGGCGCCCAGGTCGCGGGCCAGTTTGTAGGACGCTGCGGTGGATTCCGGTGCATCGAAGGACGCGCCACGGTGAGCGATCACCGCTGGGTGCGGGATGCCGTGGGCCGCAGCAACGGCGTCGGGATCAGCGTGGCTGGCGGCGTGCGCCTGACCGAGGCCGAGCAGCAGGCTCAGAACCAGGGCGCTTTTGGTGAAAGTGGCGGGCATGTTCGAGTTCCTTTCGCAGGGCATTTTCAAAGACCTACCTTTTAACAACTGAATCGATTGCGTGCTATCGCAGGACCGACATAAACGTATTAAAAGCGATTTTTCCTGCACTTTTGTGGCGCGGTTTGCAGTACGCTTGCCCTCGGCAGACGTCCCGGCAGAGGGCGCGCCGCTCCGTTGCCCTGCGTGTAAACCATCGATCATTTTTCGTGAGGTTTACCATGCGCATCACCTCCCAACTCATCTGCCAGGCTGCCGACGATCTCAAGGGGTTTGTCGGCCTCAACCGCAAGACCGGTCAATACATCGTGCGTTTCAGCGAAGATTCGTTCGGCATGGACGTGGCGGATGACGGCATTATTCCTGTGAGTGAATTCGTCTGGGCGCCGGCGACGGCGCAGACCATGACCCTTAAGCGCGAGTTGATTCAGCTATTGCTGGATCAGAACATCGACGAGCGGATCAACATCACCGAGCCGTTGCGCGTTTATATGAGCAAGGTTGAGGTGCCGGAGATTGTCGCGGTGCGGAGTCTGGTGCGCGGCTGATATTTTTAGTGGCTGTACCGGCCCCGTCGCTGGCAAGCCAGCTCCCACAAATACGGTGTGATCTTCAGAACAGCGCATAACCTGTGGGAGCTGGCTTGCCAGCGATGAGGCCGGTGAGTTCACCACCAACATCACAGGCTGAACCGATACTCGCGTTCGACTTTGCACACCCGCGTATGAAACGCCGAATACCATTCCGAGCGCCCACGCTCCTGAATCACCCGATGCTCCGGGTTCTGCCGCCACGCCAGAATCGCCGCTTCGCTCTGCCAATACGACACCGTAATCCCGACGCCATCCGCGCCTCTGACTGACTCCACCCCAAGAAACCCCGGCTGCTCACTGACCAGCTCAGCCATGCGCTCAGCGGCCTCGGCATAGCCGTTGTCACCCTCGGTTCGAGTCGAGGTAAAAATCACCGCAAAGCAGGAAGCCATCAACGTGCCTCCGCACAAGCTTCGACAAACGCGCGCACCAGCGGCGGCATCAACCCTTTGAGCGCCGCACGTTCCGGTTGAAATAGCGTGGCGACAAAGAACCGCTGATCCTTAAGTTCAATCGCGCGCAAATCCCCTGACGAATCATGACCGACAGCTTGTAGCCGATCGTTCAACAGTTGCCGTTCGAACAGCGGATTCACACCGAAGCGGCAGCGATAACCTTCACGAATCTCAGACGTTTCGTACGCCTTGGCGATCAACGATCCGGGCTCCAAGTGAATGCTGTCCACCGCTTCGACCAGCGAACAGGTCAACGGCGTGAGTACCGCGCGTTCTGAGTCGGGTGATGTTTCACCATGTTCCGCATCCACCCATCCCAACACGTTGCGGGAAAATTCCAGCACGGCATGCTGAAAGCCGCCGCAGGTGCCGAGGAAAGGGCGCTGCTGTTCGCGGGCAAAACGGATCGCTCGCAGTGCGCCTTCTTCACTTTTGTAGGGGCTGGCCGGTACGCACCAGAAACCGTCGAAATCGCCGAGTGGTGTGTCGGCGTGGATCTGCTCGGTGGCCAGCCATTCGAATTGCACGTTGCGATTGAGGTGTTCGGCGACCAGACCGAGGGCGACGGGAATGGCTTGGTGGGCGGTGACTTGCGGGTCGTAATCGCCAATCAGGGCGATACGGACGGCGCTGTTTTCCATGGGAGTTCCCTGCGCTTGTTGATTGATGGTGCTCACTATAGATTGGCGTTCACGCACTCAATATGGGCGTTTCCCCAAGTGATTAATGCAGCCACGCACTATCAGCTCGACTACCCCGACCTCGCCCTGATTCTAGCCTTGGTGCGTGGCGGCTCCCTGGCCCGCGCTTCGCAGCTGTTGAAGGTCGACGTGTCGACGGTGTTTCGCGCCGTGCGCCGTCTCGAAGCCGCACTCGGTCAGCAATTGTTCGAAAAAAGCCGCGCCGGTTACCTGCCGACGAACCTCGCGCAGACGCTGGCCGAGCAAGCTGAACGCGCCGAACAGGCATTGGAAGCCGCACGTATCGGCGTGGAGCAGGGCGGCGAAGTGGTCAGCGGCACGGTGCGCCTGACCTGCACCGATTCGGTGTTGCAGGGTTTGCTGCTGCCGGCGCTGGCGCAGTTCATGCCCAATTATCCGGCGCTGACCCTTGAACTGAGCACCTCCAACGACTTCGCCAACCTCAGTCGCCGTGATGCCGACATTGCTCTGCGCCTGACGCGGACACCGCCCGAGCATCTGGTCGGACGGCAACTGGCGAAGATTTCCTACCGGGTCTGCGCCAGTTCGCGCTATCTGCAAAATGTCGATGCTTCGGATCTGACGACGTTGACCTGGATCGCCCCGGATGACTTTTTGCCCGATCATCCGACTGTCGCCTGGCGTCGCCAGCACTTGCCCGGCGTCACTCCGGGGTATCGCTGCAACAGCATGTTGTCGGTGACAGAGCTGGTTCGTGCGGGCCTCGGTGTGGCGGCGTTACCGGACTTTCTGATCATCGACGGTTTGCAGGCGTTGAGCGAGCCGCTGCACGGTTACGACACTGCGTTATGGTTGCTGACCCGCGCGGATTGCCGAGCCTTGCGTTCGGTGGTGACGTTGTTCGATGAACTTGGGCGTGCGCTGCGTTTGCCGTGATCAGCGCTGCGGGTTCTGGCGCATATGATCGTGCAGCTCGCTGGTCAGGCTGGCGATGCGTTCGGTGAGGTTTTTGGTCATCTCGGTGAGGCGGGTGTTCTGCTCCAGCAGCTCAAGCAGTTGCGCGGTGTTCTTCGCCGCTTGGGCCTGACGCTCGGTATTGGCCTGTGCCAACGCTTCACGGTGTAGCGCATCGGCATCGGCTTGTGCCTTGTCGCGCGCGGCCTGACGGGTTTGTGCCAGCAGAATCAGCGGTGCGGCATAGGCGGCCTGGAGGCTGAACGCGAGGTTGAGCAGGATGAACGGGTAAACGTCGAATTGCGTCACGCCCGACACGTTGAGGCCGATCCACACCGCGACGATCACGGTTTGCGCCCCGAGAAACAGCGGCGTGCCGAAGAACCGCGCGAAAGCCTCGGCGCGCAGGGCAAACTTGTCGTTGCCGAAGGTGGTGTTGAGGTGGGCGTGGGGGCGGTGGAAGCGCAGGTGGTCGACGGGAGCTGTTTCAGGCAATGCGGGTTTTTCAGTGGTCATGGTGCACTCGGCAGGACTTGAGACTGAAGCTCACTATAGTCCTGCATCGCGGCTCATTGCCCTTTCGCGAGCAGGCTCGCTCCCACATTGGATTGCATTTCCCTGTGGGAGCGAGCCTGCTCGCGAAGGTCGCGCCTCGGTCTACTGACCCTGCATCGATTACCCCGGCACCCGTTCATTGGCAAACATGCTCACCGCATCCACCGCCTCACTGGCACCATCACGAATCTGCAGAATCACCGTCCCCGCCTGATTCGCCAACTCGACGCCTTCAGCCGCACGGCCACGGGTGCCTTCCATGCTCTTGATGGCCTGACGGGTTTCGCTCTGGATCAAACCGATCATGGTGGATATCTCCGCCGTCGAGCCGCTGGTACGCCCCGCCAGCAGGCGCACCTCATCGGCAACCACGGCAAACCCGCGGCCCTGTTCACCGGCGCGCGCCGCTTCAATTGCAGCGTTGAGCGCCAGCAGGTTGGTCTGGTCGGCAATCGAGCGGATGGTGTTGACGATGGCGGTGATCTGCTCGGAGCGTTCCCCCAGTTGTGCAATCAGCGTTGAAGACTCGGCAATGTCTTCGGCGATTTCGCGCATTTCGCTGGCGGCTTGCTGGATCACCTGCGTACCTTGCTCGGCGACTTTTCGCGTCGCTACCGAGATGTGATAAGCCGCGCTGGCACTGCGTGCGTCCTGTTCGTGTTGCTCGACGCGCGCGGTCACATCGGAGGCGAATTTCACCACTTTGCACAAGCGCCCGGCAGCGTCATAAACCGGGTTGTAATTGGCTTCGAGCCAGACTGTTTGCCCGCGTTTATCCACCCGTTCGAACTGCCCCTGGAACAATTCGCCCTGATTCAAGCGCCGCCAGAAATCCTCATAGGCGCTGCTGTTGACCAGTGCCGGCGTGCAGAACAAACGGTGATGTTTGCCTTTCAGCTCGGCGAGGGTGTAACCCATACGTGTCAGAAAGTTCTGATTGGCCGTGAGAATACTGCCGTCGAGGTTGAATTCGATGACCGCCATTGCCCGGTCGATCGCCTGTAACTTGGCATTGGCCTCACTTTCCCGCTGCACCTTGGCGGTCACGTCCATGGCGTACTTGACCACTTTCACCACCCGTCCCGAGGCATCTTTGATCGGGTTATAACTGGCTTCCAGCCAGATCGGCTGGCCCTTGCCGTCGACCCGCTCAAACGTACCGGACTGAAACTGGCCGTTTTTCAGGCGTGACCACAAATCCGTGTATTGAGCACTGCGCCCGAACTCCGGTGTGCAAAAACGTCGATGGGGCTGGCCGATCGCTTGTTCGGCGGTGTAATCCATGGTCTTGAGAAAGTTGTCATTGGCGCGCAGCACGACGCCATCGAGGTCGAACTCAATGACCGCCATCGAGCGATTGATCGCTTCGAGCAAGCCGGCTTGTTCGGTGAGGGTGCGCTGAAGATCGTCGACGACGGCTTTGTGGCGATTAAAGAACATGTTCGCAGTACTCAGGAAGTGGGGAAGATCGAGGATTCAGTCCCTATTTCCGCGCCGGCAGACCGAATGCGCGGACGGCATTCGGCAATGACTGCTCAATGCCAGTATTCCTTAGCTGGCAGATGGCTACTTATACAAAACTTCATAAACTTGTACAAGAGAGTAATTATTTGTAATTTTGTATAACTTTTTAGGCGTCGGCGTTGTCAGTCGCGGTCCTGGTCAAGGCCACACTGATGGTGTTGCGGCCCGTGTGTTTAGCGATGTAGAGCGCTTTGTCGGCATCGTCCAGCCAGTCCAGTGCATCCTTGTACAAGGATTGATAGCGCGCCAAACCGATACTCAGGCCCACTCGCAACTCTGGCACCTGCGGATGACGATACTGCTGCAATGCCTCGCGCAATTGCTCCATCAGGGCTTCGGCCTTGTGCAGGGGCAGTGTCGGCAGGATCACGCAGAACTCGTCACCGCCGTAGCGCCCGGCCAATTCGTACTGGTCCAGCAGGCGTTTGAGCTCCTGACTCAATTGCTGAAGCACTTCATCGCCGACGATGTGCCCGAAGCTGTCGTTGATCTCCTTGAAATGGTCGATGTCGATCAACGCCAGCGTGGCTTGGGTGTTGTGTTGGCGGCACTGCTGAAATTTCAGGTGCAGCAGGTCTTTCCAGGCCCCGTGATTGAGCAGGCCGGTGAGGCTGTCGGTGCGGCTCAGGGCACTCAGTGCGCGCTTGTGTTGGGAGAGTTTGATCGCCAGGTGATAACACACCATGCCCAGCGCGAGCGGATACAGGGTGAGCATCGGCAGGCAGGCCCAGACTTGCATTTGGGTCATCGTCAGGCTGA
This sequence comes from Pseudomonas sp. Irchel s3a12, assembly GCF_900187485.1. Lineage (NCBI taxonomy): Bacteria > Pseudomonadati > Pseudomonadota > Gammaproteobacteria > Pseudomonadales > Pseudomonadaceae > Pseudomonas > Pseudomonas sp. Irchel s3a12. The sequence goes on along the minus strand of NZ_FYDN01000014.1, from coordinate 57,207 downwards.
ATTTAACACCGAAAATCGCCCAGCCCAGCAGTACACCGGCGAGTTGCGCGAGGGCGCCGAACGCGAACAGACGTTGGCCGCCGGCGGCGACGTTGTTCATGGTCATCATCGACAGGATGGTCACGGTGGTCAGCGGGTTGAACTGAAAGCACGCCGCCCAGAAACCGCCGAACATCGAGTCGTATAACAAATTGCGGCGTTCAGCCTGATACGGGAATGCCGAGCGCGTGGAGATCTGGTAAGCCAAGTGCGGCCAGGCGAAACCGTTAAACAACAACAGCGCCCACAGCCAGTCGGGCATGGTCAGCGGATACAACGCCGCAGCGACGCTGAAGAATCCCACGCCCAAGCCAATGGCTCTGGGCAGATAAATACGTCTGGCGAATGACAAGCCTTTGCCGCGTTGGTTTTCCATGATGCCCTGCGCGAAATTCATCCTGAAATACTTTGCAGTATTTTCTCAGGCTAACCGTTCGTCGGTCGATTGTCGGACATTGTCATTTATTCCAACGGGAATAATCAGTGTCCTTCCGAGCCATTTAGTCGATGGTTCGCGCAGGAGAGGGGCGATTTAGAGCTGATAGTGGGCCAGAAACATCTGCAGCGCCGATTCGGCGACGCTGTTCTGCATATCGACATCGAGGGCGGCACGGCCCATCGACATCTGCGGCCAGAAAGCAAAGGTCTTGAGCAAGCCTTGTACTTGCTGTGCGGCGAATTCCGGATCGACCGGTTTCAGTCGGCCGTCAGCCTGCGCGGCGCGAATCCACACGGTCAGACCTTCCTCGCGCTTGCCCATGCGCTCGACCATGTTCTGCGCGCGCTCCGGCGAGTGAATGGTGGCGGCAATTGCCACACGGGCCAGGGTCAGGAAATTCTCGTCAGCCATCAACTGCATTTTGGCCTGGAGCATCTGCCGTAATTGCTCGCGCAAGGGCTGATCGCGGTTATAGACGACGGATTGCTCTGCGCTGATTCGTGCCCACAACTGGTTGAGAATTTCGGCGAACAGCTCTTCTTTGCTGGGGAAGTGGTTATACACCGTACGCTTCGACACACCGGCCGTGGCGGCAATCTTGTCCATGCTGGTGATCTCAAAACCGTTGGCACGGAATTCGGCAATCGCCGCTTGAATAATGGCTTCGCGTTTACGGTCGGTGAGGCGCTGTGGAGCTGTCATAAGTACGCTTCGGCAAAGAAAAGATGAAATTACACTTGGCAGTTTACTTGTCATCCGCTTTGATGCAACCTAGAAACTACACCGAGCAGTGTAATGTTGCGTTAATCCTCGCAACCTAAAAAGCAGACAGTTCGGCCTATGCGTGCAGCTTGGCCATTTATCGTCCCAACCGTGGAGAAACCGCGAATTGCGCGGTTTTTCTGGAGTCATTCAGTCATGGCCAATCCTGTTTCTATCCCGGATAAAACATCCACGCCTGAAGCCTCTCGACAGGCTCAAGGCCTGTTTCGTAACCATGCGCCGGTGCAACGCGAAGGCCTGCGCAAAATGCTGCGGATCATGTGGAACATGATTTTCCACAAACCGCGCAACACCCGGCCCGCTGCGCCGATCCCGGTGCAAGCATTGACTCGGGAAGAGCTGCTGGCAGCGCCCAATCACAGCGTCTATCGCCTCGGTCACTCGACCTTGTTGCTGAAACTGCGCGACAAATTCTTCATCACCGACCCGGTCTTCGCCGAGCGTGCATCACCAGTGCAGTGGGCCGGGCCGAAACGCTTCCACCAGCCGCCGATCAGCATCGACCAATTGCCGCCGATCGAAGCGGTTATTCTGTCGCATAACCACTACGACCACCTCGATTACCAGGCCGTGCTCAGACTGGCTGCCAAGACCAACCTGTTCCTGACGCCACTGGGCGTCGGCGACACGCTGATCAAATGGGGCATCGAAGCCAGCAAAGTCCGCCAGTACGATTGGTGGCAGGGCGCCGAGATTGCCGGCATCCGTTTCGTTGCTACACCGTCGCAGCATTTTTCCGGCCGTGGCCTGTTCGATGGCAACAGCTCCCTGTGGGCGTCCTGGGTGATGATCGACGGCGACACGCGGATCTTCTTCAGCGGCGACAGCGGCTACTTCGATGGCTTCAAACGCATCGGCGAACAGTACGGCCCCTTCGACCTGACCCTGATGGAAACCGGCGCCTACAACGTCGAATGGCCGCACGTGCACATGCAGCCCGAAGAAACCCTGCAAGCGCACATCGACCTCAAGGGCCGCTGGCTCTTCCCGATCCACAACGGCACCTTCGACCTGGCGATGCACGCCTGGCACGAACCGTTCGACCGGATTCTGGCACTGGCGTGGGAACGCAGTGTTTCGATTACCACGCCGCAGATGGGGGAGGCGTTTAATATCGCTCAACCGCAACGCGGGGAGGCGTGGTGGTTGGTGGTTGAAGGGGAGAGTGAGGGAGTTGTACAGAGCGCTTAATGAGTTTCAGGTTAAGCAAACACCACTTCAATTCGGCCTTCTTTCCGTGATCGGGGGGCCGATTTCACTACGATCTGCACGTCTCGCCCAAGATGCGAAAGACATTCCATCATTTTGGCTTCACTGATCCCTCGAAATTTACCCCGCAGCATTTCGGAAAGTTTTGGCTGGGATAATCCAAGGATTTCAGACGCCTGAATCTGAGTGAGATGGCGAGCCTTGATGATCTCGCCGATCTTCGCCGCGAGCTGCGACTTAACCTGCATTTCACTGGCATTGGGCAGTTCGAGGTCTTGGTAGACGTTCCCGCTACCCTTTTCAATTTCTATCATTTTCTGATCCTTTCGCGTGATCCTGAGCGGCTCGAAGGCGGTTTCGTATCAGATCAACATCGGACTGAGCCGTTTTGATTCCGGTAGTCGACTTCTTTTGAAAGCAGTGCAATACATAAATGGCACTGCCGAAACGAACCGTATAGATGGCACGGTAGGTGTTGGTGTCGAAGTTTTCGATCAGCTCCAGTACACCTGCGCCTCCAAACCCTTTCAGGGGTTTTGCATCCGGATGCTTCAAACCAATCTGGGCCAAATCCAGTGCATAACCAAAAACATCCTGTACGTCTGTGGGCATCTGCTTGAGATCTTTCTTGCTACTGCAGACCCACAAGAGCGGCTTCCTTGCACTCATGCGAAAATATACCTATTTAGGGATAAAGATCAACTCGTTCTCTCAATCAGCCATCGCAAAATCCCCACGCCCCACCGATTCCAACGGCGCACGCTGAACACTCGCACTACGCCCCGGCGCAAACCCCGGAAAGAACACCAACCCCTGCGCCTCGAACCGGTAAGCCAGCGCCAGTCGCGCCGCATCCGCTACATCCTGCTGCGCTTCAAAGCGTTGAATGTCTTCAACCGAAATCTCAGCCTCCCGCGAGAGCTGTTCCACGCTCCAGCCCAGCATCGCTCGGGCCTGGACGCAGTGCGTCGGGGTGAACTGGAAAAGGGCAATGCGTTCGAGGATGTGGTTCATCGCAAGAGAGGCCATGGTGTGCTCCGGGCTCAAGAGTGCTGATTGAAAATGTACTGTGTTTTTGTACAGTTGTTTTCGGCCGGGATCAAACGCATTTTTTGATTTGCCCTAATTCGCCGCCTCCAACCAGACGGACGGTGCCTGTCCGAGGATCCGCCGGAACATCGTCGAGAACGCCGCCGGGCTCTCATAACCGAAGTCCAGCGCGATGCGCGTCACCGCTTCACCCGAGGCCAAACGTGCCAGCGCCAGGACCACGCAGGCCTGCTGCCGCCATTGTCTGAAGCTCAGCCCGGTTTGTTGACGAAACAGTCTGTTGAAGGTGCGCAAGCTTATGTGTAACTGGTCAGCCCATACCTGTGGTGATTGGTGGGCGTACGGCTGATGCAGAAAGTTCTGACAAATAGACAGGAGTTTTCCGTCAGTCGGCAGCGGAATGTGCAACGGCAGCGGCGCACTGCGCGTCAATTCATGCAGCAACAGATCAATCAACACGCCGTCGCGTCCGCCCAAGTCATAGGTCAGCGGTAACTCCACCGCCTCCATCAGCAAATGCCGCATCAACGGCGACACACTGATCACCTGACAGCGCTCCCCCAAATCCACTGCACCCGGTTCGATGTACAAGCTGCGCGTGCTGACCCCAAGCATCAACACCTCGTGCGCCACCCCCGGCGGAATCCATACCGCCCGCTGCGGCGGCACCACCCAGTTGCCGTCATGGGTGCTGACCTGCATAACCCCGGTCGCGCCGTACAACAATTGCGCCCGACGATGCGTGTGAAAAGGCAGCAAGTGACCGTGGGAATAATCCGTACCGATCGCCACCACCACGCGCGGCGTGTCATCCAGCAGATTGATCGAAACATTGCGCATCAGGCGTTTTCCGGTGGTTGGCGTAAACGCAAACATTATTGGCTGACTTGCTGAAGCAGGCCAAGCGATGCCGTTCTATCGTCGATCGCTCTCCTTTCATGGAAACCTCGTCATGTTCTATTTACTGCTGACCCTCTTCGGCTGCCTGACCGGCATCACCGCCGTCCTGTTCGGCTTCGGCGGCGGCTTCGTCGTGGTGCCGCTGCTGTATCGCCTGCTCACCGCCAGCCACGGCGCCGACGACCCGATCGGCCAATCGGCGATGCACATCGCCGTCGCCACCTCGACCTGCGTGATGATCGTCAACGCCCTGATCGCCACCGACAAACACCGCCGGGCCGGTAATCTCATCCGCCATTACCTGTGGCCGCTGGGTGGGTTTATCGGGATGGGTGCGGTCGTTGGCGCGATAGCGGCGGTGTGGGTCAGCGGCGACGTGATTCGCTACGCGTTCATCGCCTACCTCGGCGTGACCATCGTCGATTGCCTGTTACGACGCGGATTCCTCACGCAAAACGCAGACGTCATCCCACGCCGACTTGGCGCTATGGAAACTTCCGCAGGCGGTGTAGGCATCGGCGTCATCGCGACGTTTCTCGGTGTAGGAGGCAGCGTCATGACCGTGCCGCTATTGCGCCGTTGCGGGCTGAGCATGTCGCAAGCGACGTCCATGGCCAATCCGTTGAGTGTGCCGGTGGCATTGGCGGGGACGCTGACGTACATGGCGTTGGCCGGGTTCAGTCAGGCTGACCTGGGCGCGTGGTTTGTCGGGTATGTGGATTTGCTCGCGTTTGCGGTGCTGACGGTTGGCTCGCTCATCGGGATTCGATTGGCCGCGCCATGGATTGGGCGGATCCCGGATCGGGTGCATGCCTGGGTCTATATTGGTTTGCTGATTATTGTGCTGCTGTGCATTTCGCTTAAATGAACCATTGCCAGGTTACAGCGGAAGAAACCAAAATCGGTAACTGAACGCTGTCCTCAGCAACGACCAGAGAACCAGGATGTTGATCTTCAATTGCACCGAAGCCGCCAGTAAGTTTTTCAGCCGTGTTCACAAAGGCAAAAAGATTACGCCGGTGGACACTAATCCGCCGTCCTCAATCATTGAAGATGATGAGTCGAGCGGCGCTGATGAGCAGTGGCTGGTGCACGCGATAACGGTACAACGCAAGCATGTGTTGCTGGTCATTCACGTCCAGACCCGCTATTGCCTGATTTTCGCTGATGCGAAAAAGGCTGACACAGAAGACTTTGTTGATCGATTTGTGGATCGTTGGGTCAAGGGGATAGTGATCAACGCCCATCATCACGACCTCGGGCAGTGGTTAAACCCTGAGTTGATGTTGGCGCGGCTGAAACAGACTTGTGAGCATCAACGGTTCTATCGACGTAGTCATCGCAGCGCGCAAAAACACATTGATGAGATTGCATGGATTTTCCAGGACAAGGTCGCCCATACGGGGTCTTTGCCACCGGATGAAATCACCGCGATGGTATTTGACGAGCAAATGAATGACACGCCGAGGAACAGCAAGGGCGCCAAGTCTTACTACTTTCCGGATGAGGAAATGGCGCTTCACTGGCTGCGTCATTACTGCTTTCTTGATGACGTCCAGCTTCATGCTGCCAAGGAACGTCGCCAACAAATGGCTCGGGAAATTGCGGCGCTGGAGCACGAAGCCTGGCTTAAAAAGTACGAGCAAGAAAACTCGAATAGTTAAGCGGCCCCCGCCATAATCCGCAGCGTATTTTTAGCGTCGGCGCCTATGTGCCGACGCGACCTCCGACTCCTTCAAGGATTGATTCATGCTCAAGGGACTGATGCGCCTGGCGCCATATGCCGCGGCGCTGTTCACACTGATTTCCACTGCCCATGCCGAAGATGGCCGGCGCGTATTTACCGGTACGCTGGGTAAGACACCGATTGTCGTGGAGCTGAATACCACACAGCCGGACGAAGTGACTGGCCGCTACTTCTATGAGAAGTACCATCGCGATCTGCCCCTAAGCGGCGCGTTGCAGGACAGCACACTGACCCTGACCGAGGGCAACAATCGTTACGGTGATGAAAAGCCTCTGCCAACGTTGAAGCTGGAAGAGAACGGCGACGGCTGGCAGGGCGAGTGGCAAAGTCCGAAGGGCAAGAAGTTGTCGGTGAACTTGGCCGAAGCCAAACTTCCAGCGCCGACATCAGCGACTTTGCCTTTCATTGCCACACTGCCGAAGAGCGAACCCTACGAGTATCTGCGTTTACAGGGACTCAAGCTCAAGCCCGCGAAAACAGAAAGCTTCATGGGTTATAACCTGCAGTGGTGGGTCGAACCGGAATCGAAAATTTCGTTGTTCAGCGTCGCGTCCGGCTACCCGGCGCAAGATCAACTACGCATCAATCAGCTATTGCTTGAGCGACTTTGGCGAGAGGTCATTAGCTACCACGCCTGCATGCTGCAGGGTGGCGAAAATGCCGAGCAGTATCAGAGTGTCGCGCCCACGTTCCTGTCGCCGGACGTGGTCAGTCTGAACATCAATACCGGGTATGACTGTGGTGGCGCGCACCCCGATGTCAGTAACTCCCCCGTCAACCTCAATGTTCACACTGGCCAAGACATGAAGCTGCAAGACGTGTTGTGGGTTGGCGAGCGCGAGAAGACTTCGACTGGAGTAAGCGCCAGCAATCAGAGCGATGTGTTGGCGCCGTGGCTGATCAAACAATTCACAACGCTGTATCCCAGCGAAATGAAGAAGCCAGCCGACGGTGATGAGGACAGCTGTGATTACACCGATGAAAATGTCTGGAGTGTTTTGAATTGGCACTTCACTGCCAAGGGCATTTACCTGGGACCGTACTTCCCGCGCGTACAACGTGGTTGCGATGAACCAGAGTGGTCGATCCTGCCGTACTCCGTCGTCAAACAACACCCCGGCGCCGTCAAACTGCAACTGCCCCAAGGCTAACCGTCACTCCAGCCCCGGCGCTTCACGAATAATGAAGTGATCCAGGTTCTCGATATTGGCATTGAAGACCTCGAAAGGCTTTTCGGGGTTCTTCTTGCCGGGCACCTGCTTCAACTCCGGCGTCACCCCATAGAAGAAACAGAACAACGCCTTGTCGCTATCCGCCGCGTGCTTGATCTCCTCCAGAAACGCCTTGCGCTTGCGGTAGTTGTCGATCAGCTTCTTGTTCAGATAAACACTGACCGGGTACGGCTTCTTCTTACTGTCCTCGGGCTTCTTGAACCAGACCTTGTCCTCGAAATCGATCCGGAAACTGGCACCACTGTGGAAGTCCTCAATCTTCTTGATTCGCCCCCAGTAAATCAGCCCCTTGTTGTCCGTCAGATACTCAATCTTCTTGAAGAACGAACTGTACGGCGCCGTATGCTCGCCGACCTTCAACGGCATGCGCTTAAGCAACTCCTTGTCCGCGAAGTTCGAAACAAAGCACTCCACCGGGTGCGCAAACACACTGGTCTTGTCCGGTGCCGACTCACGACTCGCCGACTCTTTACCAGTGTCCGCCACCCCCCGCACCGGATCATTGCGCAACACATCCGCCGCCCCCGCTGGCGCGACAGGCTTGCGCACATACTCACGCCGGGTGAGCAGCAACTCTGATGGGAAGTGTTCCTCACGCCCGTCATCCACCTCGCCATCCGCCGTTTCAACGCCAGACGCTGAAACCTTCAAACTCACATACGGACAACCCGCTACATGCTGGGTAGTGGGCAGATTCTTGAAGTGCGGCGTGCGCACGTAATTCACATTCTTGGCGTTGAACGTGCCCAACTCGTTGGAAGCCTCGAACGCCGAACGACACGCATCGTTGGGGCACTGGAAGTGCTCCTTCGCGGAGTCAAACGCCACCGTCTCATCGAAATTAAGATCGCGAACGTCATAGATCGACAACTTGTCGTCGAGGCTGAGGCAGTAGGCGAGATCGAATTTCATGGTGGGGCTCGGATCCTTGAGTGGGGGAGAGGTATTAATAGCGGGAGGCGGCGCGGGTTGCACTGATTGTTTTCAGGATGATGCGGAATTTGTGGGAGGCAGCGTGCTGGCGATTGGTGGCATCAACTCAGTCCTGAAGACAGGTGTCTACGCAGCAGCGATAGGGGGGAGGGGATTTATCCCCGATAGGCAGCGAAGCGGCCCTACAACCAGCGAATGCGGTTATCCAGATAAACCGCATTATTCCTCTTCTAGTCTTCCAACTTTGTCGTAAAGCCAAGCAGTGAATTGCGCACTGTCGTCCGAATGGTGGCAACGTTGATGACAGTTGGGACACAACGCCACAACGTTCGAAGGACGGTCCGAACCCTCTTGCGACATATGCTTAACGTGATGCACTTCCAGAAACGGCTTCCCATCCTTCTTAAATGGAGCTGGTTCGCCACAGCCTTCGCACTTTCCATTGGCCTGCTGACGAACCCAGCCCCTCAACTCGGGATCGCGAAAGTAAACCTTTCTGGTGGATTCGGTCCAAACAGGATTCTTTATCCCTTTTGGGACGTATAGGAATGGTTGCCGCTCAAATTTGCCCGCCCGCTGTTCTAGCTTTGCTTCGTCCGCCGTGGGATCAGAGTCCTCAGGAGTAACAACGCTAGAAGCATCGAGCGCTGTGCGAATGCTACGCGCAACATTAGCGCCAACATTCTTGGCAGGTTTGTAACCCTTGATAGGTTCACGGCCCAGCTCGACCATGACGGAAGAAATGTTCTGCATCCGAAACTCGATAGAGCTCTTGGTTCGGTTGGCCAATACGCCCTCGCGAAGTACACGATTCTCGTGTGCCTTGTTGTATGTCAGTTCTTTCTGTTCACACGACCACATCCCGAGATAGGCATCGACCGCCGCCTGAATCTCTACGTCACTCCAGTCGCTGTTACTTTTTTCCATAACCATACAATCGCCGAGGGCTGTAAATCCTCGGACGATACTGAGTGGCCATCACGGCTGTCTAGGAAATTTCCTACAGAAATGAGCGACAGGTCTTGCAAGTGATCCCGCTAGCAGCACCCAACCCACGTCGGTGATGGTATTGAGTGCGCGCAGACTGACATCTCGATTGCCAATGTCGTCTTGACCTAGAACCTCAATCGACGTGAGCAGTAATAGACCGCTAAATACCTGCTGCTGGTCGAAGTCTGGCGTTCGAGAATAGCGGGCGTTTCTGACCTTCCTTAGAGGGATCCATCGGTTCAGAGCAGGAAAGTTCTGCTTTTCGACTGACTCAGCATTTTTTGAACCTTAAGCAGTGATGCATCAAAAAACGGCGTGCACTTCAAACATTCCTGGGTCAGTTTTCATGCACCTGTTTGGTGCGCATGAAATAATTATTTTCCACAGAAAAATGATGACACATTAATTAAGACTGGATATTCTCTGGTCGAGCAGAAAGGAATCTCGTTGCACTAAAGTGCTCCCATGTTATCGGACAAGGATGTGACATACATGTCTTCCCTAATGACTTCGCCTGCCACTCTCTACGAAACCGTCGGTGACGGCGTAGAGTCCAGTAATGCCTCATGGAGTTTCGGAGGCACGACCCCGCAACACTTTGACTCCCATGTATCGAAATCCGTACCTAAATATAAGGACGGGCACGATATCGTGCTGTCGCTCAGTGACTTTTTTGTAAAGAGCGACAGCACCTGTTACGAACTGGGTAGTTCTACCGGCACCCTTACCCGACAACTCGCACAGCGTCATTGCGCCTCGGCAAAGTGGGTGGGCATTGATGTGGAAGACGCCATGACCCGCAAGGCAAATGAGCTTCTGAGCGCATCGCCGCAGCACAATGTCAGCTTCGTTACCGATGACATCCTGACCTTTCCTTATGAAAAAAGCGATCTGATAGTTGCGTACTACACTATTCAGTTCGTGCACCCGCGTATTCGCCAAGCCTTGTTTGATCGTATCTACGAATCGTTGAACTGGGGCGGTGCTTTTATCATGTTTGAAAAAGTACGCGGCCCGGATGCGCGCTTTCAAGACATCCTCAGTAGCCTGTATGTAGATTATAAACGCGACCAGGGTTATAACGCCGATGAAATCCTGGCGAAGACAAGAAGTTTGAAAGGCGTACTTGAACCTTTTTCCACGGCTGGCAATATGGATATGTTATCTCGCGCCGGCTTTAAGGATATAACCAGTATATTCAAGTACATATGCTTTGAAGGTTTCTTCTGCATCAAGTGACCGGGATGTCATCGTGAGTACAACTATAGAGCAACAGTATTTGCAAGTTTTGCAAATGCCTGGAAAGTTTTGCGCGCAGAAAATGAACTGTGAATTGTGCAGTTCCAAAGCACATTGGGTTTTACTGGAAAGTGTCCAAGGTCCTGGTGATCAGGTCGTGGCATTGCCTGTACTCGGCTGCCAGGATTGCGGGCATATTTTCCAGCAGTACCGCTTCGATGAAGCCTTTTACAACGCCTACTACGACAAATTCTACCGCCTGACCCTGTTTGGCAATACGGAGCCGGAGCGCGCCTTCTTTCTAGACCAGGTCCGCCGTGGCGAACACCTGTGTCGGTACTTGCACGATGTGCTGCCCGCCAAAGGCAAACTGCTTGACGTCGGTTGTTCCGCCGGCGGCTTGATGATTCCCTTCGCTAAACGGGGATGGACTGTCAGAGGCAACGACCCCGACCGCGCCTATGTGGAATACGGCAAAAAAATCGGCCTGGATATCGATCTGGTGGGCGCCGAGCATATGAGCCCTAGTGGTGATTACAACCTGATCATCATCAATGGTTCGCTGGAACATGTTCATGATGTCAACCAGGTCATGCAACTTTGCCGGAAGGCCAGTGCCGAGGACGGATTGTTGTTGATTGAGGGGCGCGCGCTGGGTTATGGCATCGAGCAAGGGTTTCTGACGCATAACCATCGCCGTTACTTGAGTGCCAGTAGCATCGAGTACTTGATGTGCCTGCATGGTTGGGAACCGATCCAGACCACCCACGAACCGGTGTGCGGGCCGACCAGGCCGGGAGCGGTGTTCGTGCTGGGCCGCGCCTGTGCCCAGCCTGCCACCGAACGCCTCGAAAGCATTAAGGCCCAGGGTCGCAAGGCACTTCAGGAGTCTTACATGCCCAGCCTGCACGCGTTGCGAGCTCGCGCATGAGTGCCTCGGCCTGCGTTCTCGAAAAGTCGAGCATCCAAGCCCATCCCTGCTTCAGGGATGACCTGGTCGTGACCTCGCCGCCTGCCGATTCGGTGACGGGGCGCTACAACCTCTACGACCCTCGTAATGATATTGGCTTTGAACTGGGCAAGGCCGAGTACTCACTCGCTTTGCTCTTCGATGGCCAGCGAAGCCGGCAAGACATTGCCGACGCTGCCCTTGCGCAGCATCGAATAAAGGTCAGCCCTGAGAAGCTCGCGCAGTTCGAGCGCAAGCTACTCAATCTGAAGTTGCTGAGCAGCGAGCGAACCGCTCATAAAAAGGATCTGCGTGATCCCGCCACGGGTATCACCTACGGCCCGCTAAAAGAATATCTGCTGATTAATTTGGTGAAAACCGATCCGCAGCCTTTGCTCGATCATATTTACCGGTGGGCGCCCTGGTGCTGTCGCGCGATATTCATTTTGCCGCTGCTGGCATTGGCCCTGGCGAGCTTCGTGTATCTGGGTATGCACTTCGGCACGTTCCTGGCCGATGTCGGCGAGACGTATATCCACAGTTACCACTGGTTGCTCTGGCACTTCCCGGTCATTTTGACGTCCATCGCCCTTCATGAACTGGGGCATGCGATGGCCTGTCGTCATTATGGGGTCAAGGTTAACGATTTCGGAATCGGCATCTACGTGTTGCTCGCCACCGGCTGGGTACGTCCGGTGCAGACGCAATGGTCGCAGCTGCCACTGAACCAGCGGGTGATCACCATTCTGGCAGGACCCTTGGTTAGCCTTCTGTATGCCGGCGTGGGCATAGCCCTGTGGGCAATGTTTCGTGACACCGAAGGTGTTTTACCGGCTCTTTTTGTCGTGATGATCGTGGCTTCGTTCATTTCCCTGATACCGACGCTGCTGCCCATCTTCAATGGCGACACGTACCTGGCCATTACCGAAGTGCTCGGCCAGCCACGCCTGCGTCAGCGTGCTTTCAACCATGTAAAGCGCCATTGGCGTACTGCGCCGCTGGAAACGGTTTCCCCTGCATTGCGCAGACTCTACTGGGGTACATTTCTGTTGACCTGCCTGGGCTGGGTAATAGCCTGGTGCTTCACCGCAGCCACCTTGATTCGCCTTTTCAACCACCCATAAGGACAGTGACATGACTCAATCTACTGTGACCCCGGCTATCGCCAACGCGGATGAACTCACCACCGAATCCACCACCAACGTCGCACCGCAAGCCCTCAACGAAACGGCGTTCGAAGAGTTTGATCTCGACGATATCGAAATCATCGAAAGCAAAGTTTTCGCCTGATCGTTTCAAACGCTTCCTCGGCGTTACGTCGAGGGAGCCGTCCCCTTCCTCTGACTGGGCAACCACATGGCTCACTTCGTTAAGCCCGAACCGATTGGTGTGGGTATCCAGTACAACCCCGAGATTCTCGACTGGTTTCCGTTTGAGGACATCGAAGTCGATGTGCTGGAAATCCTTCTCGACAACATCATGGCCCCCATGGACGGCCCGCAGATTATCAGGCCCGCAGCCAAGGAGATGATCAATCGGCTGGCTGAGAAGTTCACCTTGCTGGCGCATTCCAATTACGGTTGCGATTTCGGTTTCAGCCCTCTCGAAGAAACCGCCGCGGTGCAACGCCATGTGCCCCTGGCCAAAATGCTGAACAGCCCATGGGTCGCCAACCATTGTTTCTATGGCGACAACTCCTGGCTGGACATCTGGAGCAGCCCGCTGCAGTTTTCCAATGCCGAGGTGCTCCGTTGTGCCGAACGCGCAAAGATGTTGCAGGCCCATTACGGGATGCCGCTGGCCCATGAAAACGCTGCTTATTACCTGCAATGCCCGGGCGCGGAAATGCGTGAAGCTGAGTTCCTGGCCCGGCTCGTACAGCAGTCCGGCACCTTTTTGCACCTGGACTTGCACAACATCTACACCAATCACTTGAACCTGAAAAATTTCGACTTGCGCGACTACCTCGACACCTTGCCATTGGACAAGGTGATCTCGGTGCATCTGGCGGGTGGCAGTTGGCACGAAGGGCTTTACCACGACTGGCATGACTCGTGTGTGCCTGAACCTGTCTGGGATCTATACGAGGAGCTTATGTCTCGTACCCAGCCTTCGGCGATCATCCTGGAATACCAGGGGCAGGCCCACCATGCGCTGACACGGGTGATGGACGCCAACGACGAACACATGATCGTCACCGATGTGCGCCGCGCACAGAAAATCTGGAATCACTACACCAAACCGGTTAAGGAGCTGATGCATGGATGCTGAGCAGGTCTGGAAGCTGTGGCGACGCCTGCTACGCGATGAAACACTGCAGCAGCAGTTGTACGAAGCCCAGGGGGCGACTCAATGGCTGGAGCATTATCCCGATGACGAGCGGGCGATTTTGCAGGTGTATGCCAGTCAGTTTGAGAGAGTGAAATGGTTCGTCGAGAACTATCAGTTCCGCTTGGTCAATTCGTTTATCAACGCGCTGGAAACCGGTGCCCCGTTGACGTTGCGCGCGTTGCTCAACATCGGGCTGGATCTGCCTGAACTGTCCAAGGCATTTCTGCGGCAACAAAATTGGCTCGATTATGGGCCAAGAGTTTATGGCTATTGCGATGCGGCGCTGGGGTTTCTGCTCGAGCGCCAGGAACTCGCTGATTACCCGCAGATCCTTGACCTGATGGGGCTTGAGCGCGAATGTGTGCGCCTCTACACCGGACTTGTGGAAACCAGCGCCGTGGTGCCGGGCCATTATCAGCGCACCGACGGTGCACGCATTTACCAGAGTAGCTATGCGCTGTCGCAGTGGTTGCGCGACAAAAGCCTGTTGGGGCGTAGCAGCCCGGAGGAAACCAGCCAACACATCCTGGTGTATTTACCTGACCCTGAGGCCCGCCATAAATTTACGCTCATAAGCCCGCGCGCGGCGCATCTCTATAGATGCCTGGAGCAACCGCAGTCACTCGCCACTTTGATGCAGATACTGAGTTCCTCCCCCACCGCGCAACTCAGCAGTGAAGACCTGTCATTGCTCGGTAAACTGCAGCAACTCAACGCAATCAGGATGCCGGTCTAGAACATGGAAAGCTCACAATACTTCTGGCTGCGCTCGACCGGATTTCCCATTCATCACTTGACCGATCTGGGCCGGTTCGCCGACCTGCCATCGTGCCGCGTCTTTGAACAAGACTTTCGCTCACTGCAGGCGTTGAAGGCAACGTTGCTTGAGAAAGCCAACGCGCACTCACCGCAGGCCTGCCGCAAGCTCATCCGCAAACTCAACGAGCACCAGGTCCTGCAACTCTCTGATCTGCCGGAAGTACTGCGCGAACCACTGGCCGAGTCTTTGCAGCAATGGAACGGCTTATTGGAGCGGACGGCGGCACGTGAAGAGGCAGCCGAGGAATATGACGCCTATCTGGAAAGTGCCCGCCAAGGGTTGATCGACTTCCTGGATGACGACGCAGTCGCCGAGGCTTTATTCATATCTAACCCCTCGGCGATGACACGTATCCGTGAGCTGGTCCGGGATCGGCACGGCAGAAACGATACCCGCAAAAAACAGAAGCTGCGTTTGGGCTGGAGTTACGCGCAACGTTTTTGCGCCAAGAACGATACCTCAAGTTTTTTCGGACCTTTGGCCTGGGGCCGGTTCGATGCCAACCAGACTGACAATGTACGTCTGACCCAAGGTGACACGGCGTGGATCAAGGAGCGCCACACATTCTTCGAGAACTGGGTGGTGCAGCGGCTCGTCGAACAGATTAACCGGCAATGTCCAGACACCGACCGAATGCCGTTGCAGCTCAATACCGGTTGCTATCTGCAAGAGCAGATCCTGTTCATGCCGATTGGCAAAAGCCAGCGCCTCACCCCGCAAACCGCTCGGGTATTGCACTACATCAGCGACCAACAGGGTCAAGAGCCCACGTTTGCAGGTATGTTGAGCGCCTGTCCGGAAGTCGCGCCCAGCACTCTGCGCGACCTGCTGGAGCACTTGGTGAGCAAACGGATCGTGCGCCGAGGCTGGCAAGTATCGCCTCGCGAGCGAAGCCCCATCGCGCGGCTGCAGCGCTGCCTGGTCGACGCGCAAGTGTCCGCTGATTTCGGCCTGGCCTGGCAATCGCGCCTTGAAGCATTGGAAGGCTTGCGCCGGGATTATGCCCACGGCGACCTGATGCGCCGGACCGAATGCCTGGAGGGTTTGAACCAGCTGCTTGGCGAGGCTGGGGTCGACCTCAGCCGAGAAACCGGCGCCATGTATGTCGGACGTTACCCGGTGTACGAAGATTGTTCGAGAAACATAGACATCAGCCTTGGCCAGGCCATGCTCAGCCAGGTCAATGAAGAACTGGCGCCGCTGATGCGCATCAATCAGTGGCTGATCAAAGCCATCGCGCATCAACTCAATGAGGCTTTCATTGAAGTCTGGGAACAGCGCCAGACTGCCAGCCCCGATCAGCCAGTTGATTTTCTCGACCTGCTCAACACCCTCGCGCCTCTGTTACCTGCACTTGAAGCGCGCCTCATCCTCGATCTCGAGCAGCGCCTGGAAACAGCCTGGACGCAAGTGCTGCAGGACTTCCCGGACCATCCCGAGGTACAACTTTGCGCGGCGGACATCGAACGCCTGATCACTTTGCTCAATAACGATCTGAATGTTGCTGGCTTCGAGGTGTTCGGCAGCGACTATCATTCTCCGGATATCCTGCTCTCCAGCGCGTCGGTCGAGGCCTTCAATCGCGGCGACTACCAAATCATCGTGGGTGAAGTGCATCCGGCAGTCCATACTCTGAGCCAGCCCGTCGCCGCGCCGTTCGGACCGTTCAATACTCAGATAAACCAACAGGTAGAGGCGTTATTCCAACGCCCTCGTCTGGTATTGGCTGACTCGCCCGAAAGCTATCAACGCTCCCACATCGACTGGCCTTTGCAGCCCTCATATTTGCAACTGGTGCTGCCGTCTGGCGGCGGTTGTGTCGCGGCGCATCAACAGTTTGCCGCCGGCAGGGCAAAAGTGCTGCGGGTGAACGGTCGCCTGCAAGTGGTCGATGCCCTGGGTCAGTTCAGCGAAGACTTGCTGTGCGTGTATTCCACCCCCATGCATCGGCTGGGCTTCGCCTTGGCTGGCAGCGCCGTGGCCAAACACGAACACCGACGTATCTGGTTGGGCCGCACCCTCTACAAGCGCGCTTCCTGGCTATTTACCAGCGATCTCCTGCCAGAGCCGAAGGGCTCGGTCGACGAGCTTGAGCACACCCTGCAATGGCGTGCCTGGGCCGCCGTCAACGGTTTGCCCCGTTATGCCTTCGTCAAGATTGATACCGAACCCAAACCGCTGTTCCTCGACTTCGATAATCCGTTGTCCTTCGACGGCATCACCAATGCGCTGAAGAATGCTGGTCACGTAAAGTTCTCTGAAATGCGACCGTGCCCCGATGAACTTTGGCTTGAAGAGGTGCGGGGGCGTTTCTGCTGTGAAATACGCACAACCTTTTCCACATGCGAGGCTTCGACATGAGTAATGAGAATACAGGCTCGTGCGCCAAGGCCGACCAGGAAATCAAACACACGTTTTTGTACCTGTTCTTGACCATATTCATCCCGTTTGGCCTCGGCCATTTTGTGTCGTACCTGTTTCGCACGGTCAATGCCTTGATTTATGTGGACCTGGAACGGGAACTGAACCTGCCCCCCAGCAGCCTGGGTCTCCTGACCGGCGTGTATTTTCTGACCTTCGCTGCGGCGCAGATTCCGCTCGGTGTCATGCTCGACCGCTACGGTCCGCGCAGCGTGCAGGCACCTATGCTGCTGTTCGCCGTGTTGGGCTCTCTGATTTTCAGTTTCTCCCATACCGAACTGGGTCTGATCATTGGTCGCGGTCTGATCGGCCTGGGTGTCGCTGGTTCTCTGATGAGTGCGATCAAGGCGTGCGCCATCTGGTTGCCCGCCGAACGCCTGCCGTTGAGTACGGCATGCCTGTTATCGGTAGGCGGCCTGGGCGCCATGGCGTCCACCACGCCCTTGCATGAACTGCTCAAGTGGATCTCATGGCGTGAAGCATTCTTGATCCTGGCGCTACTGACTTTGTTCGTCTGCGTGGTCATTCATTTCAGCGTGCCGCGCACCTACAAACCCAAACACACCACTCTCGCCGAAATGTCCAAGGCCGTGGGGACGCTGTATTCCTCGTGGGTATTCTGGCGACTGGCGTTGTACTCGGTATTTGCCCATGCGATCTATATGTCGGTGCTGTCGCTGTGGATGGGACCGTGGCTACGCGATGTCGCCCAGTTGAGCGAATCCAGCATGGCCAATACCCTGCTCTGGGGCACCGTGGCGATGGTTGCAGGCTCGCTGGCCTTCGGCTCGATCACAGATTACCTGCGGCGCTTTGGCGTTCAACCGATCATGGTATGCGGCGCCGGGGTTTCGATTTTCATCGTATTTCAATCGCTGATGATCAGCGGACTGCCTGTATCGCCGCTGCTGATTGCTATGGGTTTCAGCTTCTTCGGCACCTCGACGACCATGAACTACGCGATCGTAGCTCAGTCGGTATCGCCTGAGCTGGCCGGGCGGGTCAGTTCGTCGTTCAACCTGGTGGTGTTCGTGCTGGCGTTCGTCTTGCAATGGTTGATGGGGGAAATTTTGAACCTGTGGCCGGCAACAGGGCATGGGCACCCGGTAGAGGCTTATCAGTGGTCGCTGGGAGTGATGATTGCGTTGCAGGTGCCGGGGGTGTTGCTGTGGCTGAGTTTTAAGCCGTGGGAACTGAAAACAGCGACGGCGCGGTAAACCAGGACTGCCAGATCGTTTTCGTTCAGAAGCTGACTCGAAAAAAAACCCGCATGTGCGGGTTTTTTTGGGGTGCAGCTAGAATCAATCCCAGCTCAAGGCACCACCAGTTTGGTATTCGATCACACGAGTCTCAAAGAAATTTTTCTCTTTCTTCAAGTCCATAATCTCGCTCATCCAAGGGAACGGGTTAGTCGTCCCTGGATACTCTTCCTTCAAACCAATCTGGCTCAAACGACGGTTAGCGATGAACTTCAGGTAGTCCTCCATCATCGCCGCGTTCATGCCCAGTACGCCGCGAGGCATGGTGTCACGCGCGTATTCGATCTCCAGCTGCGTACCCTGCAGAATCATCTGGGTCGCTTCTTCCTTCATCTCGGCATCCCACAGGTGCGGGTTTTCGATTTTGATCTGGTTGATCACGTCGATGCCGAAGTTCAGGTGCATGGATTCGTCGCGCAGGATGTACTGGAACTGCTCGGCGACGCCGGTCATTTTGTTGCGGCGGCCCATGGACAGGATCTGGGTGAAGCCGCAGTAGAAGAAGATGCCTTCCAGAACGCAGTAGTAGGCGATCAGGTTGCGCAGCAGCTCTTTGTCGGTGTCCGGGGTGCCGGTTTCGAACTTCGGATCGGAGATCGAACGGGTGTATTTCAGGCCCCAGGCGGCTTTTTTAGCGACCGATGGAATCTCGTGGTACATGTTGAAGATCTCGCCTTCATCCATGGCCAGCGATTCGATGCAGTACTGGTAGGCGTGGGTGTGGATCGCCTCTTCGAAAGCCTGGCGCAGGATGTACTGGCGGCATTCCGGGTTGGTGATCAGGCGGTACACGGCCAGGACCAGGTTGTTGGCAACCAGGGAGTCGGCGGTGGAGAAAAAGCCGAGGTTACGCATGACGATGCGGCGCTCGTCGTCGGTCAGGCCTTCCGGGTTTTTCCAGAGGGCGATGTCGGCGGTCATGTTGACTTCTTGCGGCATCCAGTGGTTTGCGCAACCGTCCAGGTACTTCTGCCAGGCCCAGTCGTACTTGAATGGCACGAGTTGGTTGAGGTCGGCGCGGCAGTTGATCATGCGCTTTTCGTCAACGGCGACACGGGCGGAGGCGCCTTCGAGCTCGGCGAGGCCTTCGGCAACGTCGAGGGAGTTCAGTGCAGCCTTGGCGCGGGCGACAGCGGCCGAGTCGTCGGCGGTCACGGCGCGGGCTTCCAGCGCGGCGGCGCCGCCGGCGTTGTCGAGGCGGTCCATGTTGGCTTCGCTAGCGTGGCCGGCGTTGGCGCCTTTCACTGCTGCTACTTCACTGTCTTCTTTGTCGAATTCGTCCCAGCTCAGCATGACGTGTCGTCTCCTGCGTGAGGGCCTGTGCCCGTGTGAAACCTGATTGGTTGGTTTTTCACACGGTCGTACAGACCGCGTTGGATGTCGTTTTTTGCAGCGATGCACGCAGGCAAATAAACAGAAATTTTGACGGGTTCCGAGAGCCTCTGATGGGCGCAATCAGCGTTGAACGCTGCTGCGGGGCTTCAGAATGGCTTTTGCTCCCTGTAAGGGAATATTGCTGACCCGTATGGGGCGGCATTATAGGGAAAAAAACACGGCTGTGCTGAGGCGAATCCGCGCATGGAGCGGTCGAGGAGGGTGGTTTTTCGACGAGAGTGAGGGTTTACAGGGCTTTGCCGGGGATAGATTTTTTTTCGTAAAAATCTCGCTATTGTGAATTTGCTCAAAAAACGAACAAAAAAACCGCTTTTTCACTACATCTAGTGTTTTGCAAGCATTTTTACCGGCTTCAAACACAACTGAGCCCGACCGAAGTCGGGCTGGAATCGACCCTCAATGAAGCGCTGAGAGATCCAATTCGGTGCAGTCTCAAACATCAATTGGTACAGCCGTTACCCATGATGCTGTAACGCAGGATGTGACGCTGACCTTTGGAGTCGTCGTATTCCATTTTGGCTGGAACCACTTCGCAGACATTCGGAACTTCGCTCATGGAAACAACTTTGGCGATGTCCAGGTGAGTCGAGTAAGTGTATTCCTCAACAACCGGTTGTTGCTGCGCGACATCAGTCGGAACCTCATCTGCCATGGCGGTTGCGCACAGACTGCTGAGGGCCAGAACCAATAAAGCTTTCATTTCAGATTTACCTTTTTGAGGTCGAGTGGGGTCACGCAACCTTTTTAGGGTTGCGTGTGGAACTTCATCATTTGCAGTTATTACTGGAGAGCTGGATTAACGGCCTTCGTGGGGGCTGTAACGTTGTTAATCGCGTTTGCCTTGTCGGCGAGGTGAATTTTAGGGAGATGGGGCGGGGGTAAACAGACCGGGTTTTGATAAACACCTTTGGCAGATTTGGTAACAATCCCCGAAATCCCCCTGTAGGAGCTGCCGAAGGCTGTTAGAAGCAAGATCAAAAGATCGCAGCCTTCGGCAGCTCCTACAGGCGGCGTGGGGCATGGGGTTGAGGGTTTTGGTTCGGTATCGCCACGACTTGTAGGGGCTTGTTACTACCATCGTCGAATGGTTCTATGGCCCCCGCCCCGTTACAACAGGGTCATACAAAAACAACTATTACACCGAGGTAGGAAAGATGAGTGCGGCTTCTCTGTATCCCGTTCGTCCCGAGGTTCTGGCTAACACGCTGACTGACGAGGCGACCTACAAAGCCATGTACCAGCAGTCGGTCGTCAACCCTGACGGCTTCTGGCGCGAGCAAGCCAAGCGTCTCGACTGGATCAAGCCTTTCACCACGGTGAAACAGACGTCGTTCGACGATCACCATGTCGACATCAAATGGTTTGCCGACGGCACCCTGAACGTTTCCTACAACTGCCTCGACCGTCATCTGGCCGAGCGCGGCGATCAAGTCGCGATCATCTGGGAAGGCGACGATCCATCCGAAAGCCGTAACATCACCTACCGCGAACTGCACGAGCAAGTGTGCAAACTCGCCAACGCCTTGCGTGGTCAGGACGTGCACCGCGGCGACGTGGTAACCATTTATATGCCGATGATTCCCGAAGCCGTGGTCGCCATGCTGGCCTGCACCCGGATCGGCGCGATTCACTCGGTGGTGTTCGGCGGTTTCTCGCCGGAAGCCCTGGCCGGTCGCATCATTGACTGCAAATCGAAAGTGGTGATCACCGCTGACGAAGGCATCCGTGCCGGCAAGAAGATTTCCCTCAAGGCCAACGTCGACGACGCGCTGACCAACCCGGAAACCAGCAGCATCCAGAAAGTCATCGTGTGCAAGCGCACCGGCGGCGACATCAAGTGGAACCAGCATCGCGACATCTGGTACGAAGACCTGATGAAAGTGGCGGGCACCGTCTGCGCGCCGAAAGAGATGGGCGCGGAAGAAGCGCTGTTCATCCTTTATACCTCCGGCTCCACCGGCAAGCCGAAGGGCGTGCAGCACACCACTGGCGGTTATTTGCTGTACGCGGCGATGACCCACGAGCGCGTGTTCGACTACCGCCCAGGCGAAATCTACTGGTGCACCGCCGACGTCGGCTGGGTCACTGGCCACAGTTACATTGTCTACGGCCCGCTGGCCAATGGCGCGACCACGTTGCTGTTCGAAGGCGTGCCGAACTATCCGGACATCACCCGAGTGGCGAAGATCGTCGACAAGCACAAGGTCAACATCCTCTACACCGCACCCACCGCGATTCGCGCGATGATGGCCTCGGGTCAGGCCGCCGTTGAAGGTGCGGATGGCAGCAGCCTGCGTCTGCTCGGTTCGGTCGGCGAACCGATCAACCCGGAAGCCTGGGACTGGTACTACAAGAATGTCGGTAAGTCGCGTTGCCCGATCGTTGATACCTGGTGGCAGACTGAGACCGGCGGCAACATGATGAGCCCGTTGCCGGGTGCCCACGCGCTGAAGCCGGGTTCGGCAGCACGTCCGTTCTTTGGTGTGGTGCCGGCGCTGGTCGACAACCTCGGTAACATTATTGAGGGCGAGGCTGAAGGCAATCTGGTGATTCTCGACTCGTGGCCAGGTCAGGCGCGCACGCTGTATGGCGATCACGATCGTTTCGTCGATACCTACTTCAAGACCTTCCGTGGCATGTATTTCACCGGTGACGGCGCGCGTCGTGATGCCGATGGCTACTACTGGATCACCGGGCGCGTGGATGACGTGCTTAACGTCTCTGGCCACCGCATGGGTACGGCCGAGATCGAAAGCGCGATGGTTGCGCATCCGAAAGTTGCTGAGGCGGCGGTGGTCGGTGTGCCGCATGACATCAAGGGGCAGGGCATTTATGTCTATGTCACGTTGAAGAATGGCGAGGAGCCGACTGAGCAGCTTCGTCTGGAATTGAAGAACTGGGTGCGCAAGGAGATCGGCCCGATTGCTTCGCCGGATGTGATCCAGTGGGCGCCAGGGCTACCGAAGACCCGCTCGGGCAAGATCATGCGCCGGATTCTGCGCAAGATTGCCACGGCGGAATATGACGGGTTGGGGGATATCTCGACCCTGGCGGATCCGGGTGTGGTGCAGCATTTGATTGATACGCACAAGACCATGAATGTTGCTTAAGCATTCGGCTTGATGCATTGAAAAGCCCCGTCCGGTGTTTGCCGGGCGGGGTTTTTTTGTGTCTGGGGGTTTTGTGGTGGCTGGGCGGGCCTCTTCGCGAGCAGGCTCGCTCCCACAGTTTGACCGAGTACCTTCCGATCGTTCCCACGCTCTGCGTGGGAATGCCTCCCTCGACGCTCTGCGTCGGCTCCGGGGACGCGGAGCGTCCCTTGCTGCATTCCCACGCAGAGCGTGGGAACGATCGGGGGGTCAATAATTATCGATCTCCCCCGTAAGACATTTCCCCCTGTTACCCAACACCTTCCACGTAACCGAATGTGTAACCGCCCGCCCCGGAGCGGGGCAAAGGGAAACGCATTGCCCCGTTTTAGAGCCTCGAAACCCCCGGTGAAAAATAAGACACAACGCTGCGCTTGCCGGATTAGAAGGGTTTGCGAATAATAGGCCCGCAATTTGCAGCATAGATCGGTTCACTGTCTTTCGCTCTTGCATGAAATTGCAAGGCTGTCAATGTGCTCAAGTCGCTTTCTCTGTGCATCTGTAATTAGTTGTCGCATTGAAGAAATATCGGCTTCGGGCCTGTCGTTAGAATGCCGATCACTCGCTCATCGTGGCTGACGTTGAAATCTCCGACGGTTTCAATGGGAAATTTCCCACCGATGCAGCAACCGATTTCCCGATTCACCCATTCGCATATTGGGCTGTCGCTCACTCTGCCGTTTTTGCCCTTTACCGATGGAGTCCCAAGATGAAGAAACTTGTGCTGCTTGGCGCCCTGGCACTGTCCGTGCTGTCGATGAACGCCTTCGCTGACGAAAAACCTCTGAAGATCGGTATCGAAGCGGCTTACCCTCCGTTCGCTTCGAAAGCACCGGACGGCAGCATCGTCGGTTTCGACTACGACATCGGCAACGCTCTGTGCGAGCAGATGCAGGTCAAGTGTGTGTGGGTCGAGCAAGAGTTCGACGGTCTGATTCCAGCACTGAAAGTGCGCAAGATCGACGCGATCCTGTCGTCCAT
Organism: Pseudomonas sp. Irchel s3a12; assembly: GCF_900187485.1. Lineage (NCBI taxonomy): Bacteria > Pseudomonadati > Pseudomonadota > Gammaproteobacteria > Pseudomonadales > Pseudomonadaceae > Pseudomonas > Pseudomonas sp. Irchel s3a12. Next base: position 33,341 of record NZ_FYDN01000014.1, on the reverse strand, counting down.
GTCGATCACTGAAGATCGCAAGAAGTCGGTCGACTTCACCAACAAGTACTACAACACCCCGGCACGTCTGGTCATGAAGGCCGGTACTCAGGTCAGCGAAGGTCTGGCTGAGCTGAAGGGCAAGAACATCGGCGTGCAACGTGGTTCGATCCACGAGCGTTTCGCCCGCGAAGTCCTCGCCCCGCTGGGTGCCGAGATCAAGCCGTACGGCTCGCAGAACGAAATCTACCTCGACGTGGCTGCCGGTCGCCTCGACGGTACCGTGGCTGACGCTACTCTGCTGCAAGATGGCTTCCTCAACACCGACGCCGGCAAAGGCTTCGCGTTTGCAGGTCCTGCGTTCACCGACGTCAAATACTTCGGCGACGGCGTAGGCATCGCAGTCCGTAAGGGTGACGCCCTGAAAGACAAGATTAACGCGGCCATCGCGGCCATCCGTGAAAACGGCAAATACAAGGCAATCCAGGACAAGTACTTCGCCTTCGATATCTACGGCAAGTAAAACGTCTCTGCGACAAGTCCGAAATGGCGCAAGCAACAGGATCTCTGCGGTTTGCGCCATTTTTTCATCCCAACTTTCGAGGACCTGAATCATGTTGAAAGGCTACGGGGCTGTCATCCTCGATGGCGCATGGCTGACGCTTCAGCTCGCCTTGTCGTCCATGGCTCTGGCCATCGTTCTCGGACTGATTGGTGTCGCGTTACGCCTGTCGCCGGTGCGCTGGCTGGCGTGGCTGGGCGATCTTTATTCCACGGTGATCCGCGGGATTCCTGATCTGGTGCTGATCCTGCTGATCTTTTACGGCGGTCAGGATTTGCTCAACCGCGTCGCACCGATGCTCGGCTATGACGATTACATCGATTTGAATCCGCTGGCCGCCGGCATCGGCACCCTCGGTTTCATCTTCGGTGCGTACCTGTCGGAAACCTTCCGTGGCGCGTTCATGGCCATTCCAAAAGGTCAGGCCGAAGCGGGCATGGCGTACGGCATGAGCAGTTTTCAGGTGTTCTTCCGGGTGATGGTGCCGCAGATGATTCGCCTGGCGATTCCGGGCTTCACCAACAACTGGCTGGTTCTCACCAAGGCCACCGCGCTGATTTCCGTGGTCGGTCTGCAAGACATGATGTTCAAGGCCAAGCAGGCGGCAGATGCCACCCGCGAGCCTTTCACCTTCTTCCTCGCAGTGGCGGCGATGTACCTGGTGATCACCAGTGTTTCGTTGCTGATCCTGCGTCAACTTGAGAAGCGCTACTCGGTAGGCGTAAGGGCGGCTGATCTATGATCTTCGACTACAACGTCATTTGGGAGGCCATGCCGCTGTACCTCGGCGGCCTGCTGACCACCCTTAAACTGCTCGCGCTGTCGCTGTTTTTCGGTCTGCTCGCGGCCCTGCCGCTGGGGCTGATGCGCGTCTCGAAGAACCCAGTCGTCAACGGCGCCGCGTGGCTTTACACCTACGTGATTCGTGGCACGCCGATGCTGGTGCAACTGTTCCTGATCTACTACGGTCTGGCGCAGTTCGAAGCGGTCCGCGAAAGCTTCCTGTGGCCATGGCTGTCCAGCGCAACGTTCTGCGCGTGCCTGGCCTTTGCGGTCAACACCAGCGCCTACACCGCGGAAATCATTGCCGGCAGCCTCAAAGCCACGCCGAACGGTGAGATCGAAGCGGCCAAGGCCATGGGCATGTCGCGCTTCAAACTGTACAAGCGCATTCTGCTGCCATCGGCCCTGCGCCGGGCACTGCCGCAGTACAGCAACGAAGTGATCATGATGTTGCAGACCACCAGTCTGGCCTCCATCGTGACCTTGATCGACATCACTGGCGCAGCACGCACGGTCAACGCGCAGTTCTATCTGCCGTTCGAGGCGTACATCACCGCTGGCGTGTTCTACCTGTGCCTGACGTTCATTCTGGTCAAGCTGTTCAAACTGGCCGAGCGTCGCTGGTTGAGCTACCTGGCCCCGCGGAAGCACTGATATGGAACGCATCGACCACGTATTGCCGTGGAGCCACTTGGGCAGCGAGCGCAAGATTTCGGTCTTTCGCTTCGGTCGCGGCGAGCGCAAGGCCTATATTCAGGCCAGCCTGCACGCTGACGAATTGCCGGGCATGCGCACCGCCTGGGAGCTGAAAAAGCGCCTCGGCGAACTCGAAGCCAAAGGCCTGCTCAACGGTGTCATCGAGCTGGTGCCAGTCGCCAACCCCTTGGGTCTCGGGCAATTGCTGCAAGGCAATCACCAGGGCCGTTTCGAGGCCGGCAGTGGCAAGAATTTCAATCGTGATTTCGTCGAACTGAGCGCGCCGGTTGCGGCCGCTTTAGCCGACAATCTCGGTGACGATCCGCAAGCCAATGTGCGCCTGATTCGTCAGGCCATGGCCGATCACCTGGCGGCATTGCCAGAGGCGAGCAGCCAGTTGCAAGGCATGCAGCGCGTGTTGCTCAGCCATGCCTGCACAGCCGACGTGGTGCTGGACTTGCACTGCGATGCCGAAGCCGCACTGCACATGTACGCGTTGCCGCAGCATTGGCCGCAGTGGCGCTCACTGGCCGCGCACCTGAATGTGAAGGTCGGATTGCTCGCGGAAGATTCCGGCGGCAGCTCGTTCGATGAGGCTTGTTCGCTGCCATGGCTGCGTCTGTCGCGGCAGTTCCCTGATGCGCAGATTCCACTGGCGTGTCTGGCAACGACCATTGAGCTGGGCGGTCAGGCCGATACCGGTCGCGCCGAAGCTTGCGCGTATGCTGAAGGCATTCTCGCCTTCCTCGCCGAGCAAGGTTTGATCACCGGCGAGTGGCCGAACCCGGCGCACGAGGCCTGTGAAGGCATGCCGTTCGAAGGCACCGAGTTGCTGTTCGCGCCGCATCCGGGCGTCGTAAGTTTTCTGCGCAAGCCCGGCGAGTGGGTCGAGGCCGGCGACGAGATTTTTGAAGTGATTGATCCTCTGTCCGATCGGGTCAGCACGGTGTGTGCTGGTACCTCCGGGGTGCTGTTTGCCATTGAACGGCTGCGTTATGCCCAACCCGGTTTCTGGCTGGCCAAGGTGGCGGGGCGCGAAGCGCTGCGTCACGGGCGCTTGCTCAACGACTGACTGACTGTTTTTGTGAGAACCGACCGCATGTACAAACTTGAAGTCCAAGACCTGCATAAACGCTATGGCAGTCACGAAGTGCTCAAGGGCGTGTCCCTGAAAGCGGCAGCCGGCGATGTGATCAGCATCATCGGCTCCAGTGGCTCCGGCAAAAGTACTTTCCTGCGCTGCATCAACCTGCTCGAGCAGCCGCACGCGGGCAAGATTCTGCTCAACAACGAAGAGCTGAAACTGGTGGCGAACAAGGACGGCGCGCTGAAAGCCGCTGATCCGAAACAGCTGCAACGCATGCGTTCGCGCCTGTCGATGGTGTTCCAGCATTTCAACCTGTGGTCGCACATGACTGCTATTGAAAACATCATGGAAGCGCCGGTTCACGTACTGGGCGTACCCAAGTACGAAGCCCGCGAAAAAGCCGAGTACTATCTGAACAAGGTCGGTGTGGCCCATCGTAAAGACGCGTTCCCGGGGCACATGTCCGGTGGCGAGCAGCAGCGTGTGGCGATCGCCCGTGCGCTGGCGATGGAACCTGAGGTGATGCTGTTCGACGAACCGACTTCAGCCCTCGACCCGGAGTTGGTGGGAGACGTGCTGAAAGTCATGCAAGCGCTGGCTCAGGAAGGTCGCACCATGGTCGTGGTCACGCACGAAATGGGCTTTGCCCGTGAAGTGTCGAACCAGTTGGTGTTCCTGCACAAAGGTGTTGTTGAAGAAAGCGGCAACCCGCGTGAAGTGCTGGTGAATCCGCAGTCTGAACGTTTGCAACAATTCCTCTCGGGCAGTTTGAAATAAATCAGGGCTGCCGTTGTGCACCGCGATAGTGCATGCTTCGCAGCCAGTAGGCTGGCTTCAATTTCCTGTAGGAGCTGCCGAAGGCTGCGATCTTTTGATCTTCAACAACAAGATCAAAAGATCGCAGCCTCGTTTCACTCGACAGCTCCTACAGTTGATCGGTGTTGGTCTCAAGATTTGTGTTCATTTACGGGCTAGCATTGGCCCATGCCTTCATCACTGTTCTTCGTTTCGGATCGCCCGCCCATGACTGCCCATCGAATTGGTTTCCTGATTTGGCCCAGCACTAAAGCGTTGACGCTGGCGCTGGCGGAGGAAGCCTTGCGTGTTGCTCAGCGTGTGCACCCGGAGGTGGTTTACGAGCTGTCGTTCCTGCAGGCGGAAGCCGTGACCGCAGCGGCGGCCGAAGGCGCCTGGCAATTGCCCGGTGAAGCCTGGACCGGCAAACTCGAAAACTTCCAGAAACTGTTCCTGCTCGCTGACGAGCCGCCGACCACATTGGCGCCGGCACTGAGCAGTGCGCTCAAGCAATTGGTACGTGCGGGTACGGTCATCGGCGGTCTGTCGGCCGGTGTCTATCCGTTGGCGCAACTGGGGTTGCTCGACGGTTATCGTGCTGCCGTGCACTGGCGCTGGCAGGACGATTTCGCCGAGCGTTTCCCTAAAGTCATTGCCACCAGTCACCTGTTCGACTGGGATCGCGATCGCCTGACCGCGTGCGGCGGCATGTCCGTGCTTGATCTGCTACTGGCGGTATTGGCTCGCGATCACGGTGCAGAGTTGGCCGGAGCGGTTTCGGAAGAACTGGTCGTTGAACGCATTCGCGAGGGCGGCGAGCGTCAGCGCATCCCGTTGCAGAACCGTCTCGGCTCCAGCCATCCGAAGCTCACCCAAGCGGTGTTGCTGATGGAAGCCAACATCGAAGAACCGCTGACCACCGACGAAATCGCCCAGCATGTGTGCGTGTCCCGTCGCCAGTTGGAGCGGATCTTCAAGCAATACCTCAACCGTGTGCCGAGCCAGTACTACCTGGAGCTGCGCCTGAACAAAGCCCGGCAGATGTTGATGCAGACCAGCAAGTCGATCATCCAGATCGGCCTGTCCTGTGGCTTCTCCTCGGGGCCGCATTTCTCCAGCGCCTATCGCAACTTCTTCGGTGCCACGCCGCGGGAAGATCGCAACCAGCGGCGCAGCAGCAGCCCGTTCGAGTTGTCGTCAGTGCCGCCAGAACGTGGCTGACGGCGGGTCAGCTATGCCTTGTCGATGGTAATGGTCGCTCCTCGCCATCGGAAAAATCCGAATCCACGAAGTCGTCAAGTTCGCGCCGGACCCCCGTCCTCCATCTTTCGTTCATTTGCTCGTTAAACGCCGTGGTGTATCTGTCCAGGCGTTGCTGACTTTCCGGGTGAAGGGGGTTGTCGTCGAAGTTGTATTCGGTCACGGCGTCGCCGGGCTGTGAAGGAAACTCGCCTGGCAACTCGGTAATCGCGTTCCCGGACAAGTCCGCGCTCGTCAATCGAGGCAGCTCGAACAGACCGTCAGGTACCTTGCTCAAGGCGCAATTGCCGAGACGCAGATTGTCCAACTGCGGGAGATGCCTCAGGTCTGGAACAATGTTGAGCGGATTGTTGCTCAGGTCCACGGAACTCAGGTTTTTCCAGCCTGCGAAGGCCTCTGCAGCCGGTTCCGTCAGGGTGATTCCACAGTCGGGCAGATGCAGGCTGCGCAGCCTGTCCATAGCGAAGATCGGGGCGGGAATCTCGCCCAGCGGAAATTTGCGGATGTCGATGTCTTTGAGCTTGGGAAAAAGCTCCAGCAGACGATCAACCCGAGGCGGGGCGGACGCTTTGGTGGTCAGATTCATTTTTTCAATGTGGTCAAAGCGTGCGGTCAGCGGCGGCAGCTCACCGGTAAACGACAACTCGCAGTAAACCGCTGGATCTGTCAGGAACGTGGGCGTTAGGCGCAGTTCCTTTTCCAGGTTGAGCCTGAAGGTTTGGCGATTGAGTTTTTCCGTCGCTGCTGCGTCGTTCCCAAGTGGCATCTGCGTTACAGGATCGCTGGGAGGCTCATTTGCCCAGGTGCCCAGGCGGTCGAGCAGGCCGGTCAGCTCGGTTTTGCGGCGCATCAGCTCAAGACGTCCATCGGCCAGCGTACCCGGAAGGCTGTAGATAAGATCGTTGGCGTCGAAACCGGACAGCGATGGGTAAAGACTTTGAGCCAGTTCGATGTCGTCCTGTCGAGCGGAGATACCAAAGTTGTCGGCCTTGGCCTGGAAAGCGGCTTTGACTCGTTCTCTGGAAGCCTCTGACAGCGGGTTGCTGCCCAGCTCCATGCCGCGACCAGAATAACGCGTCAGTTCCGCCGGCAGTTCGATGATGTTGTTGTCGCTCAGCAACGCCACTTCCAGATGCGGCAGCTGTTCCAGCCCGGCAGGCACACTATCGATCCCGGTGTTGATCAGATCGATGAACGTCAGGTTTTGCAGGGCCGATACATCGGGCGTGGCCTGCAATGTGTTGCTGTACAAGTCCAGCGATTTCAATCGGGTCAGCGTGGACAGGATCGCTTGTCCTTCAGGATCCAGAGTGATCTGGCACTTGCTCAGCATCAACGTTTCGAGCGACGACAGGCTTTGAAGCGCTTGAGGTATGCGGCCGAGGCCGAAGCCCTGCAGTTCCAGTCCCTGCAATCCGCTGAAGCTTCTGAGAAAACCCCCGGAAACCTTCAGCCCTGGATTGCCCTGAAGATTGAGATGCGTGATATGAGTGAAATCAGTGCTCAGCTCCGGTAACTCACCGGTAAACGCCGGCTTGGCATCGAAGGTGTTGAACCGTAGTGCTGAATTGTCGTTACGCCGGCCGCGCCAGAGTTGCTCAAGCTTGTCGCTGAATTCTTGTCTGGCGGCGAGTTCTGTGGCTTTTTCCTGAGCAGTCCATGGCAGTTCAGTCAACGGATTGTTGACCGGCAGACGCTCACGCCACGCGTTGAGATCACCCATCATTCGGGCGATTTCTGCCTCCCAACTGAGCAGTTGAGTCGTGCCGGCCAGCAATGTCCCGGGCAGGCGATAAATCATGTTGATGGCCGCGTTGTCACCCAGTCGCGGGAACAGTCTTTGCGCCATGGCAATGTCAGCCGATGCCGGTTTGACCCGGAAGTTGCGTCCCTGTGTGGCGTAGTAGCGCTTGATGCGCTCGCGAGCATTCAAGGACAGCGGATTATCGTTCAGATATACGCCGTCGGCCTGATCGGCACTCAAGCTGAAAAAAGTGTCCGGCAGCTCGGTGATGTTGTTGTTATTGAGATGGAGAATTTCAAGAGCCGGATGCTCGGCGATACCCTCGGGCACGCTGCTGATATCTGTATGGGCAAGTGAAACGCTCGTCAGGTTTGGCAAGGCGTTCAAATCAGGTGCGATTGTCAGCGGGTTGTGGCTCAGATCGAGCAACTGCAGTTTGGACATGGCACCGAGCAGTTGCTGCCCTTCAGGCGTGAATGTCAGCGCGCAGTCAGTCAGTTTGAGCTCTTTGAGATCCTTGAGGCGCCCGACGAATGAGGGGATGTCATCGAGCGCGAAGGCTTTCAGTTCCAGCGCCTGAAGATTCGGGAACAAGGCAGCAAATGCATCGAAGCCTGTGGTCGTTGCATTGCCTGCAAGCTTGAGGCTTGTCACGTGATCGAAGTTCACAGTCAGGCGGGGCAGTTCGCCGAAGAACTTCAGGTCTGTCGCAAAAGACGCGGTGCGCGCGCCGGTGTCAATTGACCTTTCACGCCAGAAATCCTCCATGAGCTCCTTGAAGGCGGAACGCGCGTCTTGTTGCTCCAGACGCTCGCCTTCGCTAAGCACCTGACCTGTAACCGGGTGCGCTGATGGAGTTTCCAGTGCCCAGCGCGCCAGATCCTCGCGCATTTGTTGCAGCTCCGCTCTCCAGCGCACGAGTTGTTTTCGACCGCCGGCCAGGTCGCCAGGCAAGTCGTAGATCATCTCGCTGGCCTCTTGTGCGTTAAGACCGGGAAACAACTGCCGGGCGAGGGCAACGTCTTGCTCGTCAGCCAGTACGTCAAAGTCGTTTCGATGGCTGCGGAAGTAATTCTTGATCTGGTCGCGGGAGGCTGCCGATAGCGGGTTGTCGGCAAGGTCAATGGCGTTACTGCGATCGGCGGGAAGGTCGAACAGCGCGTCAGGCAGTTGCGTGATGCGGTTCCCCGCAAGCACCACGGTTCGAAAAACCGGATGGCTGGTCAATCCTTCAGGCACGACGGTCAGCCCGCAGTTGGACAGGTCGAGATCGTCCAGTTGGGGCAGCAGGTTCAGGTCGGGGAACGTCCCCAGCGGATTGTTACTCAAGTTCAGCGAGTCGAGGCTGTCGAGTGAAAGCAGCACAGCCTGATTTTCCGGGGTCATGACCACGCCACAATTTTTCAGCTCCAGGTCGGTCAGTCGAGGCAGTTTTACTTCGCCAAGCGCAAGCGGCTCCAGTTCGAAGCCGTTCATTTTCAGCTCGGCCAGGTTCGGGAAGCACTCGACGAAGCGCAGGGCGTTGGTGATATTGGCGTTGCCGTTGAGGTCCAGCCGGGTAACGTGCTCGAAACCGGCGCTGAGCGTCGGCATATCCCCCGTGAACGTTGCCGTTGCCCTGAGTACTTTGAGGCGGTAGTAGCCGGGCGGGCTGCGCCAGAGCTGCTCGATCTGTTGCGCAAAGGATCGCCTGGCGTCCAGTTCGCGGGTTTGTGCTTCAAGGGGCAGACGTTCGCCCGTCTCAGGGTCAAGGACGGCGGCCTGGTTGGTCCATTGATTGAGTTCGAGGTTCAGGGCGCCGAGTTCATCTTCCCAGCGCGACAACTGTGCACCGAATTCGGCCAACGGCCCGGGCAGTCGGTACAACACCTGTGTAGCTTTTTCAGCATCAAGGGCTGGGAACAAGGCGATCGTGCGCTGCAGATCTTCCTGTACAGGCCGTACACCGAAGTACTTTCCGGTGTGCTCGAAGAACACTTTCACCCGTTCGCGAGAGGCCGCACTCAACGGGTTGTCAGCAAAGGTGTAACCGTCGCTGAGGGAGCTGGGCAGGTTGAAAAACCTTTCCGGTATCCGGGTGATGCGGTTGCGATCGAATTGCGCCGAGATCAGGCGTGGATGATCCAGCAAATCGTCGGGCACCGTGTAAATACCGGTATTCGACAGATTGACGTAACGCAATGCAGGCATCGAGTGCAGGTCCGGCGGCAAGCCCAGCGCGTTGCCTTCCAGATCGAGCAGAGTGAGTTGCGGCATAGAGGCGAACACCGACTCGGTGACCGTTGTCAGGCTGACTCGGCAATCGCGTAATCTCAATTCGCGCAGCGAGCGCATCGAGGTCAGCGCTTGTGGCAGGCTTGGCAGGTTGAGGTTGCGCGCATCCAGAATCTGCAACTGACTGAAAGACTGCAAAAAGCGCTCGACCGAGGTGGTCATGGGGCTGCCATCAATGCCGAGCGAAGTGATATGACTGAAATCGCTCGAGAGGACGGGCAAGTCGCCGATGATGGCGTGCTTAAGCAGCACGGCGTGCCCGGCGGCGAAGCCCTGTTGATCGTAGTGCGTGACGTTCTCCCGTCGCCAGCTTTTGAGTAACTCGTCCCTGAGCAACCTGCGGTTCTGGATTTCGGCGCGCTTCTCCAGCGGCGTGAGCGCCATGCCGGTTTCGGGGTGAATGGCGGGCGGATTGTTGGCCCAGACATGCAGTTCGTTCTGCAATTGCAGGTAGTCATTTTGCAGGCGAAGTATCTCTGCGCGTGGGCCAGCGGGACTGCGTAGCATGCTTTCGGCGAGATAACCCACCTCACGGTTCGACATTCGCGGATAGAGCACCCGGATGTCTTCTTCGAGTGTGCGCGGTTGGGAACTGGGGCGCGGCGGACGTGGTGGCGCAGGGGGATAACCATCGGTCCCCAGCAGCCGCAGTGTGTCGACAGCCGACGGTTGGGTCGGCGTATCGCCGATCACCTGACGCAACTCGTTGCGCTCAAGCGTACGTTCGCGAATGGTCGCCTTCAGCGCCTGGCCCTGGCCAATCCGGATGTCGAGGTTCTGGCGCTCGCTGTCGGGTAATGCGTACAACAGGCTGGAATAGAAATCGCTGAACGAATGCAGCTGCTGCCCACGATCGTCGTAAGGTTGATATTGGCCATCGTCGCGGCGAACCAGAACCTTGTGTGCGGCTGCATCTTCACGGCCGATGGTGTCCAGTAACGGGCCCTCGTAGCGCCTGTCCCGGATCTCGATCCGTACATCGCCGCTCCAGCCTGGCAACAATTTGAGGCTGTGCAGCGCCAGAGAGTCGGAGTCGGAATTGCTCACCGAGTCCAGCTCCAGGCCTTCATAGGCGCGGGTAACGCGCACCTCCTGACTGGCCATCTGCATGAGTGCCTGCTGGCGCGCGGGCAATTGTCCTTCGCTGATCTGCAACAGTTCGCTGCCGGTCGCGGTATCGAGCAGTTCGCGGGTGATGCTGGCCGGCAGTTCGGGAGGGTGGGCCTTGAGTCGTGCCGCCAGCGGATCATCGAGGTGCTGAAGGGTCTGATAACGCGCCTCGAACAGCGCGCTTCTGTTGCGTTTGGCGAGATCGGCCACTTGCTTGCGCAGGTTCTGACTGCGTACCTCGATGGACTGCGTCGGTCCCGCAAAGGGTTCGTTCAACAAGGCTTTGATCTGCGTCTCGTCGAGACTATAGAGCAGGGTTTTAAGCACGTCGTCACCGACCAGGCTGTCCTGGCGCAGTTCGGTCACGGGCAGGCTTGCGTCCGCAGACGATTGCCACAGCTGCTGCCCTTGTCGATCGAGCAGACGCAGGCACTTATCGCTTGGCCAGCGCCCGTATTCGCTGAGCACCTGCAGCTGTGTGACCGGATCAGCGCGCAAAAACTCTTCGGCGACATGGCTCTCGAGCTGATCGATGAAGCGTTGCAACTGCTGATCAATCTTGAAGCGCTGGATACTGTCGGCAAGCAAAGGCGGGACTTTTTCCTGATTGACATGCATTTTGCGCAACGCGTCTTCGCTGGTTCCGCTGATCCGCAAGACGGTTTCGCGCTCGTTCGGCGACAGGCTCTCGACGGAAGAACCGATACGGCGCAGAACCGTCTCGCCATCCCATTCCAGCGGTTGCTCGAGTTCAGTGTGCCAGGCGCCTTCGCCATTGTGGCGCACCACCGGTTGGTAAGCGTCGGGGCGGCTCGGGTGTTCAATGCGGTACTGCCCCGGCACCTGGCTTTCTTTTACTGCAAAGTGGGCATCCTCCAAGGGCAGCAGGCGCTTGCCCTGATGCGTGTGCAAACCCAGCGCATCGGGTTGCGAATCTGCCGTTGGAACCTGCGGGTGCTTGTAGCGTTCGAGATCCGGCTCCCAATAGCGGGTCTTGCCACTGGCCAGTTTTACCGGTTTGAAGCGGTCGATGAACGCCACGACTTCCTTGGGCAAAATCTTGCGGAACTCGGCCGCGCCAATCTTGCCGCCCACGGCGAACAGGCCCAACTGGATCATCGATTCCACGGTGCCCATCAAGAGTTCCAAGGCTTCGGTCGTTCGCCCCTGCGCCCACTCGATGACGCCTTCGAACGCTTCATCGAGCATTTGATAGGCCATGTACGCCATCATGGCTTCACCCAGCACCGGCACGAACGGCGCAACGATCAGCGCGGCGGTCTGCACGATGGTGGAAATGATGTTGCTCACCGAGTCCCAGAAGGCCCAGCGCGCTTTTTGGTCGACCACCGCGGTGGGTACGGCGATCACCCTGGCGTCATTGAAGATCTTGTTCAGTTTCGCGTGATGGATGTGTTGCCAGAGATTGTCATGGAACGCGGTCAGCGTGGTTTGCAGATCCGGGCGCTCGACAGCGGTGTCGCGCCATGCGGGCAGCGAGCTGCCGGACTCGGGCGGGTGCCACATGATCTGGCTCAAGCGGCTATTGAGGGTGCTGAAGAAAACACCTCGATGTTCGTGGTTCACGAATCGGCTGAAAAACTGCTGGTAGTCTTTCGAGCGCAACTGGCGGGTCAGTTCAGCGACCAGGTCGTAGGTCGAGGCGTATTCCTTGAAAGGGTGCTCGGGATCATCGGGGACATAAGCCACCACCCTTGCCGGGTCTCGCGAGGCGTACAGGTCTGGGGCAAACACGACGATACCGGTCAGCGGTGCGCACAGCATCCCCATGTCATGGCACAACACCGCTGCCCCGCTGATGTACAGGCCTTTCATGCCGTCGAGCACGGCATCGATCAAGCGAAAATAGCTTTCCGACACATCGCGGTTCATCCGCGCCCACTGCAGGGCGGCTTTCATCGCGGCTTTCTGGCTGTCATCGATTTTGTTGCGCAGCACGGTGGCCACCATCGGATCGGTATAGCCGAGGTTGTCTTTGAGATGGGCCTTGTATCGCGCGCCGATGTCCAGTCTTCGGCACAATCGGGTGAAAGCGGCGATGCTCATTTTCGCCTTGATCGCCGGCAGGGGACTGAACTGGCCGCTGACGGTGGGACGAGTGACGAAGGTCGAGTCAGCTTCGAAGGCATCGTCACGGGTTTCCGATTCCTCGAAGTTGTGCAGCGCGGCCTCCAGTAACGACACGGTCCAGGCGCGCGTGCCGGTGCGGATCGGAAACCACGGAGTGGTTGCGGGGATGTACAGGCGCACGAAGGTGTTGCGCACATCCAGGTCCAGGCCGAACCAGTTTTTCAGTTCTTGCTGGAGCAAGGGCTCGGCAAAGGTGCTGGCGTCCTGCAAGTGCTCCAGGCTTTGATCGACCTTGCTTTGCGCGGCCCATTGCGTGGCGTTGAGGCTATTCATCTGCTGATGTTGCTCGGCAGGTGCCGACTGGAGAGTGAGGGACAGGCGCGGCAGGCTGTTCGTGAGTGCCTGGCGGCGAGTCGGTGTCGCGGCGCCGAGCCAATCGGGCAAGGCATTTTTCAGCGGCAGGTAATGATCGTCTGGATGCAGCGCGTTGTTCGTGGCGGTCGAGGCTGTCGGAGGGTGTCGCTGAGTCAGGTGCATGGGCCATTCCTTGGCGTTGAAAAGAACGCGCAGCAAATCAGCAACCGGCCACCCTTGTGCGGTACATATTTATATCTTTGTCGCAGGGTTGAGTTGGTATTCTCTGCAGCCTGCCGCAAATCGACGGTGCCAGTTAAACTGCGCCTTTGCGACGCTATATGTCGCATTGCCGTAAACCCGGGAAAATCCGGGGTTTGCGCTATAAGAAGTTGTCGCTTGGCGACAAGGCCGGGCTGAAAACTGTCCTTACAATCCTCACCAAGCTCGCCAGTTTCAGGCGAGTGTTCCTCTTCAGGAGACTCCGATGTCCGTTGAGCACGCTGCGGTACAACGCGCCGATTTCGACCAGGTAATGGTTCCCAACTACGCGCCTGCCGCTTTCATTCCGGTGCGTGGCGCCGGTTCCCGCGTCTGGGATCAGGCCGGCCGCGAGCTGATCGACTTCGCCGGCGGGATTGCCGTTAACGTATTGGGCCATGCGCACCCGGCGCTGGTCGGTGCACTGACCGAACAGGCGAACAAGCTGTGGCACGTGTCCAACGTGTTCACCAACGAACCAGCCCTGCGCCTGGCGCACAAGCTGATCGATGCCACGTTCGCCGAGCGCGTGTTCTTCTGCAACTCGGGCGCTGAAGCCAACGAGGCCGCGTTCAAGCTGGCCCGTCGCGTTGCGTTCGACCGTTTCGGCACTGAGAAGTACGAAATCATTGCGGCGCTGAACAGCTTCCACGGTCGTACCCTGTTCACCGTCAACGTCGGTGGCCAGTCGAAGTACTCCGACGGTTTCGGCCCGAAAATCACCGGCATCACCCACGTGCCTTACAACGACCTGGCCGCGCTGAAAGCTGCGGTTTCCGACAAGACCTGCGCGGTCGTGCTGGAACCGATTCAGGGCGAGGGCGGCGTACTGCCGGCCGAACTGGCTTACCTGCAAGGTGCCCGCGAACTGTGCGACGCGAACAACGCGCTGCTGGTGTTCGACGAAGTGCAGACCGGCATGGGCCGCAGCGGCAAGCTGTTCGCTTACCAGCATTACGGCGTGACCCCGGACATCCTGACCAGCGCCAAGAGCCTGGGCGGCGGTTTCCCGATTGCGGCGATGCTGACCACCGAAGCGCTGGCCAAACATCTGGTCGTCGGCACTCACGGCACCACCTACGGCGGCAACCCGCTGGCGTGTGCGGTCGCTGAAGCGGTGATCGATGTGATCAACACCCCTGAAGTGCTGAACGGCGTGAACGCCAAGCACGACAAGTTCAAGGCGCGCCTTGAGCAGATCGGCGAGAAATACGGCCTGTTCACTCAGGTGCGTGGCCTCGGCCTGCTGATCGGTTGCGTGCTGAGCGATGCCTGGAAAGGCAAGGCCAAAGACATCTTCAACGCCGCTGAAAAAGAAGGCCTGATGATTCTGCAAGCCGGCCCGGACGTGATTCGTTTTGCCCCGAGCCTGGTGGTGGAAGACGCTGATATCGATGCCGGTCTGGATCGTTTCGAGCGCGCGGCTGCTGCACTGACGCAAGCCTGATAGACCCTTCGGCGCCTGGAGCTTTCAGGCGTCGATCAAAATTTTATGCCGGACCAGATCAACTGTAGGAGTGAGCCTGCTCGCGATTGCGGTATGTCAGTCAACTCATTGGTTTCTGACAGACCGCAATCGCGAGCAGGCTCACTCCTACATTGATCTCCATGTAGGCCCGGTTATTTTTTTTCTGTGAATTTATAAGAGAAAGGAGTGACACCATGCTGGTGATGCGCCCCGCGCAAATGGCTGATCTGGGCGAGGTACAGCGTCTGGCTGCGGACAGCCCGATTGGTGTCACTTCCTTGCCGGATGACGTGGAACGTCTGAGCGACAAGATTGCCGCGAGCGAAGCCTCGTTTGCTGCCGAAGTGAGCTTCAACGGTGAGGAAAGCTATTTCTTCGTCCTCGAAGACACCGCCACCGGCAAGCTGGTCGGCTGCTCGGCGATTGTTGCTTCGGCCGGTTACTCGGAGCCGTTCTACAGCTTCCGCAACGAGACGTTCGTGCATGCCTCCCGTGAGCTGAAGATCCACAACAAGATCCACGTGCTTTCGCAGTGCCACGACCTGACCGGCAACAGCTTGCTGACCAGTTTCTACGTGCAGCGCGAGCTGGTCGGTTCGCCGTGGTCCGAGCTCAACTCCCGTGGCCGTCTGCTGTTTGTCGCCAGTCACCCGGAGCGTTTCGCCGATTCGGTGGTGACCGAGATCGTCGGTTACAGCGATGAGAACGGCGACTCGCCATTCTGGGATGCCATTGGTCGCAACTTCTTCGACCTCAATTACGCTGAAGCCGAGCGTCTGTGCGGGCTGAAAAGCCGTACGTTCCTCGCCGAGCTGATGCCGCATTACCCGATCTACGTACCGCTGCTGCCGGATTCCGCCCAAGAGGCGATGGGCCAGGTGCACCCGCGTGCGCAGATCACCTTCGACATCCTGATGCGCGAAGGCTTCGAGACCGATCACTACATCGACATTTTCGACGGTGGTCCGACCCTGCATGCACGTGTGTCGGGGATCCGTTCGATCGCTCAGAGCCGCGTGGTGCCGGTGAAGATCGGCGAGCCGGTGAAAGGTGCCGGGCGTCAGTATCTGGTGGCTAACGCGCAGCTGCAGGATTACCGCGCGGTGTTGCTGGAGCTGGATTACGCGCCGGGCAAACCGGTGACTCTGGATCTGGAAGCGGCCGAAGCCCTGGGCGTCGGTGAAGGTGCCAGCGTGCGCCTGGTGGCGGTTTAACGCCTTAGCGAGTTTCACGGGTGGCGAAGGCGGCCCGTTTGAGGAGATAGCATGATTGTTCGTCCCGTACGCAGCAGCGATTTATCCGCTCTGATCGACCTAGCCCGCAGCACCGGCACCGGCCTGACCACATTGCCGGCCAACGAAGAGCGTCTGGCCCACCGGGTCGGCTGGGCCGAGAAGACCTTTCGCGGCGAAGCTGGCCGTGGCGACGCGGACTACCTGTTCGTGCTCGAAGACGACGATGGCCGCGTGGTAGGGATTTCCGCCATTGCTGGCGCCGTTGGTCTGCGTGAGCCGTGGTACAACTTCCGTGTCGGTCTGACCGTCAGCGCTTCGCAAGAGCTGAACATCTACCGCGAGATCCCGACGCTGTTTCTGGCGAACGATCTGACCGGCAATTCCGAGCTGTGCTCGCTGTTCCTGCACGCCGATTACCGCAACGGTCTGAACGGTCGCATGCTGTCGAAGGCGCGCATGCTGTTCATCGCGGAATACCCTGAATTGTTCGGCAACAAGATCATCGCCGAAATGCGCGGTGTGTCCGATGACGCCGGCCGTTCACCGTTCTGGGAAAGTCTCGGTCGTCACTTCTTCAAGATGGAATTCAGCCAGGCCGATTACCTGACCGGTGTCGGCAACAAGGCGTTCATTGCTGAGCTGATGCCGAAATTCCCGCTGTACACCTGCTTCCTCTCCGAAGGCGCACGTAACGTCATCGGTCAGGTGCACCCGGACACCGAGCCCGCCTTGGCGATGCTCAAGAGCGAAGGTTTCAGCTACCAGGGTTACGTCGACATCTTCGACGCAGGTCCGGCCATTGAATGCGAAACCGGCAAGATCCGCGCGGTACGTGACAGTGAAGCGCTGGTGCTCGCTGTTGGCACACCGGGCGAAGACGCCACGCCGTTCATCATCCATAACCGCAAACGCGAAGACTGCCGCATCACCGCTGCGCCGGCGCGTCTGGCTGCCGGCACCCTGGTGGTCGATCCGCAGACCGCCAAACGTCTTCAACTCAACGCTGGCGATCAAGTGCGCGCCGTGGCGTTGTCCGCTGCACGGGAGTCGAAATAATGAATTCGCTATACATCGCAGGTGAGTGGCTGGCCGGTCAGGGCGAAGCCTTTCAATCGCTGAACCCGGTGACCCAGCAAGTGCTGTGGTCGGGGGAGGGTGCTACGGCTGCGCAGGTTGAGTCGGCTGTGCAAGCTGCGCGTCAGGCGTTTCCGGGTTGGGCACGTCGCACGCTGGACGAGCGCATCACTGTGCTTGAGGCTTTTGCCGCGTCGTTGAAAAGCCACGCTGACGAACTGGCTCGCACCATTGGTGAAGAGACCGGCAAACCACTGTGGGAATCGGCGACCGAAGTGACCAGCATGGTCAACAAAATTGCCATCTCGGTGCAGAGCTACCGTGAACGTACCGGCGAGAAGAGCGGCCCGTTGGGCGACGCCACCGCCGTATTGCGCCACAAACCACACGGCGTGGTCGCGGTGTTCGGTCCTTACAATTTCCCAGGGCACTTGCCGAACGGCCATATCGTTCCGGCGCTGCTGGCCGGCAACAGCGTGCTGTTCAAACCCAGCGAACTGACCCCGAAAGTCGCCGAGCTGACGGTCAAGTGCTGGATTGAAGCCGGTCTGCCGGCGGGCGTTTTGAACCTGTTGCAAGGTGCGCGCGAAACCGGCATTGCGCTGGCGGCGAACCCGGGCATCGACGGCCTGTTCTTCACCGGTTCGAGCCGCACAGGCAACCATCTGCACCAGCAGTTTGCCGGGCGTCCGGACAAGATTCTGGCGCTGGAAATGGGCGGTAATAATCCGCTAGTGGTTGATCAGGTCGCGGATCTGGATGCGGCGGTTTACACGATCATTCAGTCGGCATTCATCTCTGCCGGCCAGCGTTGCACCTGTGCACGCCGTCTGCTGGTGCCGCAAGGCGCGTGGGGCGACAGCCTGCTCAAGCGTCTGGTGGAAGTCAGTGCGAGCATTGAGGTCGGTGCATTCGATCAGCAACCAGCCCCATTCATGGGCTCGGTGATTTCCCTCGGCGCGGCGAAAGCGCTGATGGATGCTCAAGAACATCTGTTGGCCAACGGCGCCGTGTCGCTGCTGGAAATGACTCAGCCGCAGGCCCAAGCCGCGCTGCTGACCCCGGGAATCGTCGATGTCACCGCAGTTGCCGATCGCCCGGACGAAGAGCTGTTCGGCCCGTTGCTGCAAGTAATCCGCTACACCGATTTCGAAGCGGCGATCGCTGAAGCCAACGACACTGCTTACGGCCTGGCCGCAGGTCTGTTGTCGGATTCTGAAGCGCGTTATCAGCAGTTCTGGCTGGAAAGCCGCGCCGGTATCGTCAACTGGAACAAACAACTGACCGGTGCTGCGAGCAGCGCGCCGTTCGGTGGTGTCGGCGCTTCGGGCAACCACCGCGCCAGCGCCTATTACGCGGCGGATTACTGCGCGTACCCGGTGGCCTCGCTGGAAACCCCAAGCCTGGTGTTGCCTGCTGCCCTGACGCCCGGCGTGAAGATGGCGTGATGCCCATTCGCGAGCAGGCTCGCTCCCACAGGTTCAGTGGTGTTCACACATATTGTGTTCAACATAAATCCTGTGGGAGCGAGCCTGCTCGCGAAGGCCGCGCCTCGGTCTAAAAGAATAGTTACTGAAGCCTATAACAACAGATTCTCGTGGAGCCTCGCTGATGAAATCCTATGAAGTCAATTTTGACGGTCTAGTGGGGCCGACCCATAACTACGGCGGTCTGTCCTACGGTAACGTTGCCTCCCAGAGCAACAGCCAGCAGTCTTCGAACCCGAAGGAAGCGGCCTTGCAAGGTCTGGCGAAGATGAAAGCGCTGATGGAAATGGGCTTTCAGCAGGGCGTGCTGGCGCCACAGGAACGTCCGGACGTGGCCGCCCTGCGCCGTCTGGGCTTCAGCGGCACCGACGCGCAAGTGATCGAGCGCGCCGCCAAAGAGGCGATGCCGCTGCTGGTCGCCAGCTGCTCCGCGTCGAGCATGTGGGTGGCTAACGCCGCGACTGTCAGCCCGAGTGCCGACACCGCAGACGGTCGCGTGCATTTCACCGCCGCCAACCTCAACTGCAAATACCACCGCAGCATCGAGCACCCGACCACCAGCCGTGTGCTCGGCGCGATGTTCGCCAATCAGCAGCACTTCGCGCATCACGCGGCATTGCCAGCGGTAGCGCAATTCGGTGACGAAGGCGCGGCCAACCACACGCGTTTCTGTCGAGAGTATGGCGAGGCGGGCGTCGAGTTTTTCGTGTTCGGCCGCAGTGCGTTCGACAACCGTTTCCCGGCGCCACAGAAATACCCGGCGCGCCAGACCCTCGAAGCCTCGCAAGCGGTCGCGCGTCTGCACGGTCTGCGAGACGAAGGCGTGGTTTACGCGCAGCAGAACCCGAACGTGATCGATCAGGGCGTGTTCCACAATGACGTGATCGCCGTCGGTAACGCTGAAGTGTTGTTCTATCACGAAGATGCATTCCTCGAGACCGATCAGATGCTCGCCGAACTGCAAAGCAAGCTCGCCAAAGTCGGCGGCAACTTCCAGTCCGTGTGTGTGCCGCGTTCGGCAGTCACCGTGGATGATGCGGTGCGTTCCTACCTGTTCAACAGCCAGTTGCTCTCGCGTCCTGACGGCTCGATGCTGCTGATCGTGCCGCAAGAGTGCCAGGCCAACGAGCGCGTCTGGGCTTATCTGCAAAGCCTGACCAGCTCCGGCGGTCTGATTCGCGAAGTGAAAGTCTTCGATCTCAAGCAAAGCATGCAGAACGGTGGTGGCCCGGCGTGCCTGCGACTGCGCGTCGCGCTTAACGAAACCGAACTGGCGGCGGTCAACCCAGGGGTTATCATGACGCCACCGTTGTACGGTTCGTTGACCGCATGGGTTGAAAAGCACTACCGCGACCGCCTGAGCGAAACCGATCTGGCGGATCCGCAATTGCTGCTTGAATGCCGGACGGCACTGGATGAACTGACGCAAATCCTTAAACTGGGCGCGGTTTATCCATTCCAGATCAATTGATGGCCGGCGCGTCGCCAGAACGCGGCGCGCGGCTTGTCTCCCCAAGAGAGTAAAAACATGAGCGATTCCCTGCAGTTGATCCTTGAAGACACCGACGGCACGCAACTGCAAACCTCGTGCACGCGCGTCGCGGTCATGTGGCAAGGCAAAGAGCTGTGGATCCAGCAGGACGGCCGTGGCCAACTGCTAATTGGCGTGGACGTTGAAGAAGGTGACGCCGAGTACGCCAACCTGCTGTTGCGCCCATTGGCGACTAATCTGGTAAGTCTGCAACTGGAAATGGAACCGGCTGACGTCGGCGACGACGAAGACCACGTGCACGGCCCGGATTGCAACCACGATCACTAAGGAAACCGCTCTATGCTCGCCCTCGGCAAACTGCTTGAACTGACCCTCGCCGGCCGTGAACCGGCGGAGAAGACTCAACTGACTGTCGAAGGCGTGCGTATGCGCTGGTTGAGCGAAGGTGCGCTGGAAGTCCGGCCACCGCAAGCGCGCGACAATGGCCTGGACCTGCTGCTGTCGGCAGGCATCCACGGCAACGAGACAGCGCCGATCGAGTTGCTTGATCGGCTGCTGCACGATATCGCTCGCGGTGACCTGAAGCCGCGCGCACGCATTCTGTTCCTGTTCGGCAACCCGGAAGCGATTCGCAAGGGCGAGCGTTTCGTCGAGCAGGACGTCAATCGGCTGTTCAACGGCCGTCATGAACAAAGCAGTGGCAGCGAAGCGCTGCGTGCCTGTGAGCTGGAACGTCTGGCGGCGAGTTTCTTCAGCCTGCCGGATCGCCAGCGTCTGCACTACGACCTGCACACGGCGATTCGAGGCTCGAAGATCGAGCAATTCGCGTTGTATCCGTGGAAGGAAGGTCGCCAGCATTCGCGTCTGGAGCTGGCACGTCTGCGTGCTGCCGGGATGGAAGCGGTGCTGTTGCAGAACAAACCGTCGATCGTCTTCAGCTCGTACACCTACGACAAGCTCGGTGCCGAGGCTTTCACGCTGGAACTGGGCAAGGCGCGGCCGTTCGGGCAGAACGACGGGGTCAATGTCTCGCTGCTGGAAACCCGTCTGCAGCAGATCATTGAAGGCAACGAGCCGCAGATGGCTGAGCAGGGGCTGGACGGTTTGCAGCTGTTCAGCGTCGCCCGGGAAATCATCAAGCACAGCGATGCATTCCGCCTGAACCTGCCGCAGGACATCGAAAACTTTTCAGAGTTGGAAGTGGGTTACGTGCTGGCCGAGGATTTGGCCAATACCCGTTGGGTGATTGAGGAGGAGGGAGCACGCATCATCTTTCCCAATCCCAAGGTCAAGAACGGCTTGCGCGCGGGCATCCTGATCGTGCCGGCCACCGACGAAAACCTCGCCTGACAGCGATCTCTAAACCGGCACAAACCCAATGTGGGAGCGAGCCTGCTCGCGAAAGCGGTCTATCAGTCAACTTATCATCGACTGGCAGTCCTTCTTCGCGAGCAGGCTCGCTCCCACATTTATTTGAGTGAGGTCAAAACCTCACTCGGCGTCAGACCGCTACAGCATGCGGCTCGGTGCGGCGCAGTGCGCGAACCTTGCGCAACGTATCGGCGCAAGTCCGCGCCGCTTCCTGGCCCTTGTGTACAAAGTGCTCAAAGAAGAACTTCTGATGCTCGTCACCGGCATGGAAGTGATGCGGCGTCAGGGACACCGAGAACACCGGCACTTCAGTTTCCAGCTGCACTTGCATCAGGCCGCTGACCACCGACTGAGCGACGAACTCGTGACGGTAGATGCCGCCGTCCACGACCAGGGCTGCGGCGACGATGCCGGCATAACGACCGGTTCTGGCCAGCAACTTGGCGTGCAGAGGCATTTCAAAAGCGCCGCCGACTTCGAAGATGTCGATGTCCGATTCCTGATAACCCAAGGCAAGCATTTCGGCGACGAAGCCTTTACGGCTCTGGTCGACGATTTCCTTGTGCCAGCAGGCCTGAATGAACGCGACGCGCTCGCCGTGAGGGTGTTTGCTTTTGCTGTCGATAGCGGTGGGTTGCATGTTCTGACTCCTGTTTGTGTGAAAAACAGGGCGTTATGAATCGAAAGGGATTCAAGGGTGCGCACACGCACAACATCGCGCGGACGGCCCTTTGGCGTTAATCCCGTTCTCTCTTCATCCGGACTATGACCGTCGGCCCCGGAATCACACCGGGTCTGCTGACCTTGCCACCGCGCACAACCCAAGCTGTGTTCGTCGCCAAGCGCTCGCGGGCTATGCGCATTGCGCGCAATTACCGCCGGTGGGGAATTGCACCCCGCCCTGAGAACGTTTTTGCCGCCCTTTATCGGGCGGCGCAGCGTTTTTAACACAGATTGTGGCTGTGTGCATTGCGCCTTTCTGATGATTGCCATCGAATTTTCTGGCGGTTCGAAACGACTTTTCCTTGCGCAAGGGTTGATTAATCCGAGCGATGACCGCAGTAATTCAACTTCGTAAAGGGATTTCCCCTGCTGATTAGAGGCCAGATTCATGAGCGTTATCGATCTTCGCAGCGACACCGTCACCCAACCGACTCCCGCCATGCTCGATGCGATGACCGCAGCGGACACCGGTGATGACGTTTACGGCGAAGATCCGACGGTCAATCGTCTCGAGGCCGAACTGGCCAAGCGATTGGGTTTTGCTGCCGCATTGTTCGTACCGACGGGCACCATGAGCAATCTGTTGGGGTTGATGGCGCACTGTGAGCGCGGCGACGAATACATCGTTGGCCAGCAGGCGCACACCTACAAATATGAGGGCGGTGGCGCGGCGGTGCTGGGCTCGATCCAGCCGCAGCCGCTGGAAGTGCAGGCCGACGGTTCGCTGGATCTGGATCAGGTCGCGGCGGCGATCAAGCCTGACGACTTCCATTTCGCCCGGACTCGTTTGCTGGCGCTGGAAAACACCATGCAAGGCAAAGTCCTGCCGCTGGAGTATCTGGCCCGCGCCCGCCGCTTCACTCAGGACAAAGGCTTGCAACTGCACCTCGACGGCGCGCGCCTTTACAACGCGGCAGTCAAGCTGGGCGTCGATGCTCGGGAAATCACTCGGTACTTTGATTCGGTGTCGGTGTGCCTGTCCAAAGGCCTTGGCGCGCCGGTGGGCTCAGTGCTGTGTGGCTCTGAGCAGTTGATTGGCAAGGCTCGTCGCTTGCGCAAAATGGTTGGCGGCGGCATGCGTCAGGCCGGGCTGCTGGCAGCGGCGGGGCTGTATGCGCTGGACCACAATGTTGATCGTCTGGCAGACGACCATGCCAACGCACAGTTACTGGCCGAGGGCTTGCGTGAAGCAGGTTTCATCGTCGAACCGGTGCAAACCAACATGGTTTATGTGCAAATGGGTGAAAAAGCTGAAGCGATCAAGGCCTTTGCCGCCGAACGCGGGATCAAGTTGAGCGCTGCCGCACGTCTGCGCATGGTCACGCACATGGACGTCAAACGCTCGCAAATCGAGCAAGTGATCGCGACATTCGTCGAGTTTTCGCGCAAGTGATAGCGTTAGCCGTCCAATTGACCGTTTCTATCGTATAAACACGCTGTACCCCGCGCGCAGGGCCGATATAATGCGGCCCTTTGCCGTCGCTTCGTCTGTTGACGTTTCGAACAGGCCTTTGGCCGCAGCCTCCGTGGAAGAACCTAATGAAAAGCGCAGAAATCCGTGAAGCCTTCCTTCGCTTCTTCGAAGAGCAAGGCCACACCCGTGTAGCCTCCAGCTCTTTGATTCCGGGCAACGACCCGACCCTGCTGTTCACTAACGCGGGGATGAACCAGTTCAAGGACTGCTTCCTGGGCCAGGAAAAACGTGCGTACACCCGCGCGACCAGCAGCCAGAAATGCGTGCGTGCCGGTGGCAAGAACAGCGACCTGGAAAACGTCGGTTATACCGCTCGTCACCACACATTCTTCGAAATGCTCGGTAACTTCAGCTTCGGCGACTATTTCAAGCACGACGCGATTACCTTTGCCTGGACCTTCCTGACCGGCGTTCTGAAACTGCCGAAGGAAAAACTCTGGGTCACTGTCTACGCCTCCGACGACGAAGCGTATGACATCTGGACCAAAGAAATCGGTGTGCCGGTCGAGCGCATGATCCGCATCGGCGACAACAAAGGCGCGCCTTACGCCTCCGACAACTTCTGGACCATGGGCGATACCGGCCCGTGCGGCCCATGCACCGAGATTTTCTACGATCACGGCGACCACATCTGGGGCGGCCCACCGGGCTCGCCGGAAGAAGACGGCGACCGTTACATCGAGATCTGGAACAACGTGTTCATGCAGTTCAACCGCACCGCCGATGGCGTGTTGCATCCGTTGCCAGCGCCGTCGGTCGATACCGGCATGGGCCTGGAGCGGATCAGTGCGGTGATGCAGCACGTCAATTCCAACTACGACATTGACCTGTTCAAGAACCTGCTGAAGGCCTCCGCTGAAGCCATCGGTTGCGAAAATGGCGACCAGTCTTCGCTGAAGGTTG
This sequence comes from Pseudomonas sp. Irchel s3a12, assembly GCF_900187485.1. NCBI lineage: Bacteria > Pseudomonadati > Pseudomonadota > Gammaproteobacteria > Pseudomonadales > Pseudomonadaceae > Pseudomonas > Pseudomonas sp. Irchel s3a12. The sequence continues at coordinate 9,118 of NZ_FYDN01000014.1, read as the reverse complement.
TTTCCGACCACATCCGTTCGTGCGGCTTCCTGATCGCCGACGGCGTGCTGCCGTCCAACGAAGGTCGCGGTTATGTACTGCGCCGGATCATCCGTCGCGCTTGCCGTCACGGTAACAAATTGGGCGCCACCGGCAGCTTCTTCTACAAGATCGTCGCGGCGCTGGTCGCCGAGATGGGCGAAGCGTTCCCGGAACTGAAGAAGCAGCAGAGCAACATCGAACGTGTGCTCAAGGCTGAAGAAGAGCAGTTCTCCAAAACGCTGGAGCACGGCCTGAAGATCCTCGAGCAGGATCTGCTGGAACTCAAAGGCACCGTGGTGCCGGGCGACGTGGTGTTCAAACTCTACGACACCTACGGTTTCCCGATGGACCTGACCGCCGACATCGCCCGCGAGCGCAGCCTGACTGTCGACGAAGCCGGTTTCGAACGTGAGATGGAAGCCCAGCGTGTTCGCGCGCGTTCGGCCAGCTCCTTCGGTCTGGACTACAACACCCTGGTCAAGGTTGATGTCGCCACCGAATTCACCGGTTACAAAGACACCAGCGGTTCGGCAAAAATTGTCGCTATCTATAAAGATGGTCAGTCGGTCGACGTCTTGAATGAAGGCGAAGAGGCGGTGATCGTTCTGAATCAGACGCCGTTCTACGCTGAATCCGGCGGCCAGATCGGCGACTGCGGTTTCCTGCAGGCAGGTAACGCGCGTTTCGACGTACGTGACACCACCAAGACCGGTGGCGCCTTTCTGCACCACGGCGTGCTGGACTCGGGCAGCCTGACCATTGGCGCGCCAGTGGAAACCCACGTCGATGCCGAAGTGCGTCACGCTACCTCGCTGAACCACTCGGCCACGCACTTGCTGCACGCTGCATTGCGTCAGGTCTTGGGCGAGCACGTTCAGCAGAAAGGTTCGTTGGTGGATAGCCAGCGTCTGCGTTTCGACTTCAGCCACTTTGAAGCGATCAAGCCGGAACAGATCAAAGCGCTGGAAGACATCGTCAACGCGGAGATCCGTAAGAACTCCGCGGTTGAAACCGAAGAAACCGACATCGAAACCGCGAAGAACAAAGGCGCCATGGCGCTGTTCGGCGAGAAGTATGGCGACAACGTGCGCGTGCTGAGCATGGGCGGCGATTTCTCCGTCGAACTGTGTGGCGGTATCCACGCCAACCGTACCGGCGATATCGGCCTGCTGAAAATCATCAGCGAAGGCGGTGTGGCATCAGGCGTGCGTCGTATCGAGGCAGTCACTGGTGCTGCAGCACTGGCTTACTTGAACGCGGCAGAAGAACAACTCAAGGAAGCGGCCAGCCTGGTCAAGGGCAGCCGCGACAACCTGATCGACAAGCTGTCGGCTGTGCTGGAGCGCAACCGCCAACTGGAGAAACAGCTGGAGCAGTTACAGGCCAAGGCTGCCAGTGCCGCGGGCGACGATCTGTCGAACTCGGCAGTGGACGTCAAGGGTGTGAAGGTTCTGGCCGCACGTCTGGATGGTCAGGACGGCAAGGCGCTGCTGGCGCTGGTTGATCAGCTGAAAAACAAACTCGGCCGCGCAGTGATCCTGCTCGGCAGTGTCCATGAGGAAAAGGTCGTACTGGTTGCAGGCGTAACCAAGGACCTGACTGGCCAACTCAAAGCCGGTGATTTGATGAAGCAGGCTGCTGCGGCAGTGGGCGGGAAGGGCGGTGGTCGTCCGGACATGGCGCAGGGCGGCGGTGTCGACGCCGGCGCACTGGATGGTGCTTTGGCGCTGACCGTTCCATTCGTCGAGCAGGGTTTATAAGGCAGTCCGCCCGGCCCGCAGTCTAGTGGCGGGCCCGGCGGCTGTTCGAGTGATTATTGGGCGCCCTTCATGGGCAGAGGCGGCTTTGAAATGGCTTTGATCGTACAGAAATTTGGAGGCACCTCGGTCGGTACCGTCGAGAGAATCGAGCAGGTCGCCGACAAGGTTAAGAAATTCCGCGATGCCGGCGATGACCTGGTGGTTGTGCTGTCTGCAATGAGCGGCGAAACCAACCGTCTGATCGATCTGGCCAAGCAAATCAGTGGCGACACTCAACCGGTTCCGCGTGAGCTGGACGTGATTGTTTCCACCGGCGAGCAGGTGACGATTGCCCTGCTGGCCATGGCGCTGATCAAGCGCGGTGTGCCGGCGGTGTCGTACACCGGTAATCAGGTGCGGATCCTGACCGACAGTGCGCACAATAAAGCGCGTATCTTGCAGATTGATGACCAGAAGATTCGCGGTGATCTGAAAGCAGGTCGCGTGGTGGTTGTCGCCGGTTTCCAGGGCGTCGACGAGCACGGCAACATCACCACCCTCGGTCGTGGCGGTTCCGACACTACCGGCGTGGCACTGGCTGCCGCGTTGAAGGCTGACGAGTGCCAGATCTACACCGACGTTGATGGTGTCTACACCACCGACCCGCGCGTTGTGCCGGTCGCTCAGCGTCTGGACAAGATTACCTTTGAAGAGATGCTGGAAATGGCCAGCCTCGGTTCTAAGGTGTTGCAGATCCGTGCGGTGGAATTCGCCGGCAAGTACAACGTTCCGCTGCGCGTACTGCACAGCTTCAAGGAGGGTCCGGGCACCCTCATTACTATTGATGAAGAGGAAACCATGGAACAGCCGATCATTTCCGGCATCGCTTTCAACCGCGATGAAGCCAAGCTGACCATCCGTGGCGTGCCAGACACCCCGGGCGTGGCGTTCAAGATTCTCGGCCCGATTAGTGCCGCGAACATCGAAGTCGACATGATCGTGCAGAACGTCGCGCACGATAACACCACCGACTTCACCTTCACCGTGCACCGCAACGACTACCAGGCCGCACAGACCGTGCTGGAAAACACCGCTCGCGAGATCGGTGCCCGTGAAGTGGTTGGCGACACCAAGATTGCCAAGGTCTCGATCGTCGGCGTCGGCATGCGTTCCCACGCAGGTGTGGCCAGCCGCATGTTCGAATCCCTGGCGAAAGAAAGCATCAACATCCAGATGATCTCGACCTCGGAAATCAAGGTTTCCGTGGTGATTGAAGAGAAGTACCTGGAACTGGCCGTGCGCGCCCTGCACACGGCTTTCGAACTGGATGCTCCGGCCCGTCAGGGCGAGTAATTCCGTTTCTTGAAGGGCGCGGTCTGACCGCGCCCTTTATTTTTTGAATGGCGCGAGCCCTGAACTGTTCTTTTGCTCGCGCTGGTCAATACTCAGGCATGTAGGGCTACGATCGCTCCGGTTGTAGGTCGGGTGCCTTTTTTTTGCAGACTGTTGTCCCTGAAATGAATTGCGTGAGGAGAAAGGTATGCTGATTCTGACTCGTCGGTGCGCAGAAAGCCTGATTATCGGTGATGGCGAAATCACCGTGACCGTGCTCGGCGTTAAAGGAAACCAAGTGCGTATCGGCGTCAACGCCCCGAAAGAGGTTGCCGTGCACCGTGAGGAAATTTACCTGCGTATAAAGAAAGAGAAGGACGAAGAACCAAGCCATTAATTTTTATCGATTTTTATGTTTGCAAACGGGGAAAAGGTTGGTTAAGATACGCCCCGTGTTGCGGAGAGCTGGCCGAGTGGCCGAAGGCGCTCCCCTGCTAAGGGAGTACACCTCAAAAGGGTGTCGGGGGTTCGAATCCCCCGTTCTCCGCCATTATTTGCTTAGTACGTTGTAATCTGGCTTTTTCTGTAAGTTGTTGAAATTAATAGAAAAAGTGGTTGGAATAGAGATTAGACGGGCTATAATGCGGCGCAACAAATGCACTCGTAGCTCAGCTGGATAGAGTACTCGGCTACGAACCGAGCGGTCACAGGTTCGAATCCTGTCGAGTGCACCATTTAAGAGTCAGTTACAGCAATGTAAATGACTTGGCTTCAACCAGGTGTGATCTGGTCTAACAAACACAAATGCACTCGTAGCTCAGCTGGATAGAGTACTCGGCTACGAACCGAGCGGTCACAGGTTCGAATCCTGTCGAGTGCACCATTTAAGAGTTAGTTGCAGCAATGTGAATAACTTGGTTTCAGCCAGTTGTGGTCTGGTCTAAAAACACAAATGCACTCGTAGCTCAGCTGGATAGAGTACTCGGCTACGAACCGAGCGGTCACAGGTTCGAATCCTGTCGAGTGCACCATATACCAAAAAGCCCGCGTTTAATGCGGGCTTTTTGCTGTCCGGGATTTGGCTTTTGCTTTCACGCATCCTCGCTCGTCAAAATCAATTTGAGCCGAACGTCCTCGCTTGAGGTCGTATCGATAGCTCGTCGTCGATGTTCGGATATTTACCTTGTGCGGTTTACCTAGCGCGCTCTCGACATCTTGTTGGCTCATGCCGGCAATGACACGGCGATTGATGATCGCTTCGCGACGTTGCCTGGCGTCGATCAGGTTTCCGCATCTGTCTTCAGCGTGACCAACAATCCCCAGTGCTCGAGTTTTTGTTGTCATCCCGGATATTTCTTCATGGTTGTGTTCCGGCATCACCGCCACGACTGATCCGGGGGAATAGGGGTGGACTTCCTGTGCTGAGCGCTGCTCGCCGTGCGCACAGCTCATCGAGGTGAAGGTGATGCTGCCATCATCGGCTTCGCAACGATGGAGGGTAAGGGCGGCCCCGGTGGGCGGCAGGCAGAGCAGACAGGTGAGCACAAGGTGGGATGGTTTCAATGGCATTCGGCGTCCTCCATGACGATCTACGCTCAAGAGTAGTCGCTACATTTTCAAGCGCCGGTGTGTTTTCTTTTCAGGATGAGTCGTCGCATTTGCAGGGATCAGGACAGTGCTCAGGTTTGTTTCGCAAGCGCTTGTTTCGACCGCGATTTTTTAACGTTTTAAACCGTCAGGCGGTGTATCATTGCGCCCGTCAGCCCCGCCGGGGCTTATGGAAAACCTCCATGGACTTACCCAGTAGTTACTCAGTAAATAGTTTCACCAATCATGAATTGACTGATTGATCCTTCCGGCGTGCCCCGCTGCTGGGAGTGGAGTTCGCCTATGTCTGAAATCGAAGTAAAGAAAACACAAGAAAGCCTGCAGGATCGCCTGGCTCAGGTCGTCGAACTGCTGCAGCGTCAGCGGGTCGTGGAAGACCTGACTCACCGCCAGGAAGGCGCGCATCACGATCGCGTCGAAAATCTGGTTCACCGACAAAATCTCGTCGAGCTGCAACGCAAGCTCGATGATCTGCACTCTGCCGACGTCGCCTACATCCTTGAAGCCTTGCCGCTGGACGATCGTCTGACGCTCTGGCAATTGGTCAAGGCTGATCGCGACGGCGACATTCTTCTCGAAGTATCCGACTCCGTTCGTGAAACGCTGATCGCCGACATGGACGATCACGAGCTCTTGGCTGCGGCCAAGGACATGGACGCCGACGAACTTGCTGACCTGGCTTCCGAGCTGCCGCGAGACGTCGTCCATGAGCTGATGGAGAGTCTGGATAACCAGCAACGTGAACGCGTACGGTCGGCCCTGTCTTACGACGACGAGCAGGTCGGTGCGTTGATGGACTTCGAGATGGTCACCATCCGTGAGGATGTCAGTCTCGAAGTGGTTCTGCGTTATCTGCGTCGACTCAAAGAGCTCCCCGGCCACACCGACAAGCTGTTTGTGGTCGATTACGACGGCGTGCTCAAGGGTGTGTTGCCGATCAAGCGTCTGCTGGTCAACGATCCGGAGAAACAGGTTGCCGAGGTGATGGCCAGCGATCCGGTGAGTTTCCATCCGGACGAAGATGCTTACGACGCCGCTCAGGCGTTCGAGCGTTACGACTTGATCTCGGCCCCTGTAGTCGACAAGAACGGCAAGTTGATCGGCCGTCTGACGATCGACGAAATGGTCGACCTGATTCGTGAAGAAAGCGAGAGCGAAGTTCTCAACATGGCCGGTTTGCGTGAAGAGGAAGACATCTTCGCCTCCGTCTGGAAGTCTTTACGCAACCGTTGGGCATGGCTGGCGGTCAACCTGATCACTGCGTTTGTCGCCTCTCGAGTGATCGGTCTGTTCGAAGGCTCGATCGAGAAGCTGGTAGCGCTCGCAGCGCTGATGCCGATCGTGGCGGGTATCGGCGGCAATTCCGGTAACCAGACGATCACCATGATTGTTCGCGCCATGGCGCTCGACCAAGTCAGCACTGGCAATACCTCGCGTCTGATGCGCAAGGAGTTGGCGGTGGGCTTGATTAACGGCTTGGTCTGGGGCGGTGTGATCGGCGTCGTTGCTTATCTGCTCTACGGCAGTTGGTCGTTGGGCGTGGTAATGACGGCAGCGATGACGCTGAATCTATTGCTGGCTGCGTTGATGGGGGTGTTGATCCCTATGACCCTGGCGAAAATGGGGCGAGATCCGGCGATGGGGGCGAGCGTGATGATCACTGCGATGACGGACAGCGGTGGTTTCTTCATCTTCCTCGGGCTGGCGACAATCTTCCTGCTCTGATCGGTATTAGCGAAACAGCCCGCCAATGGGCGGGCTTTTTTGTGGCTGCGAAATCTCAAATGCCGCGCAAAAAAAAGCCAGCAATTAAGCTGGCTTGAGATGTTCGGTATGGCTCAGGACGCGTCTGCTGCCATTTCGGCGTCATGGGCAATCAAGGACACCAAAGCGTTTTGCTGACGATGAGACAGCTGGCGGAAACGTTGCAACAGCTCGCGCTCGTGCAACGACAGTTCCGGGCTGTCCAGGCGCATGCTCAGCTCTTCGCCCAGTGCACCTTCCTGAATAAGACTCTGCTCAAGGCGCGCAATGATCTCGGAGTTCATGCTGCGATGATGATTGCGAGCCACCTCGGCAATGCGTTCACGCATTCCGTCTGGCAGACGTACGACGAACTTGTCAGCCGTACGGCTGGAATAAATTGCCTGTTTCAATGGGCGCATATATTTAACCGGTTAGTTCAGGGGAGCGGTTCTCGGGATTGGCCGCAGGATGTGTGGTAGGACAAGCATCCGCGCCAAATGGTTCAACCTGAATTGTTAAGAGGCCCGCATCATGCCTCAAAATTGCCAGATCATTGGCGTCAATTCTGTGACAAATATTGAGCTGGGTAAAGGCGTAATGCCAGCACCAATTATCAGAAATGCGGACTGGTTAGAAATCTTCACCTCTGTCCGCATCCTTGTCCGCTTCCTGCTGCACATCAATTGATGTCCGATAGCATCAGAACGCGCATGCTATGCGGGTTCTGCATCCTTGTTCCTTACCTGTACAGGATAGTGGCAAATTGCCGATTTACTAGTGGCATACACCTGCTGGAGGGCGTTTTCAGGATGGATGGCAAGCTAATTTACTTGATGGGGCCGTCCGGGTCAGGCAAGGACAGTTTGATCGAGGCTGCGCGAGCCCCCTTACGTGCATTGAACTGTGAAGTGATGCGTCGGGTGATCACGCGATCTGCCGAATCGGTGGGGGAGGATGCTGTTGGGGTGACGCCGGATGAGTTTGAGCAGCGTGAGCGCGCCGGCGAATTTTCATTGGCCTGGCGTGCCAATGGTCTCGCCTACGGGATTCCAGTGGAAATGGATCAATGGCTGAATGCCGGACGGCATGTATTGGTCAATGGTTCCCGGGCCAATCTGCGTCAAGCAATGGAGCGCTATCCAGCGCTGCTGCCAGTTTTGCTGACAGTTCGGGGTGAGGTGTTGCGAGAGCGTCTGCTCAAGCGCGGTCGAGAAACGCTTGAGCAAATTGACGCAAGACTGGATCGCAATATGTTGTTCAAGGATAGGCGGTCAAGTGATGAGCCGGTAAATGTCATTGATAATTCCGGGGAGCTGGCGGAGGCCGTCAGTGATCTTTTGCGTCTGATCAGGCTCAGCGTAAAACCGGATCAAATTTGATCTTTCTTCCCGCAGCCAGTGCCAACACAAATAGTGTGGCAAAAATGGCGCAGCCAATCAGGGGCAGGGTGATTTCAGCGCCCTCGAACAGCGATAAATGCACAACGCCACTCAATAGGGCGAGGATCAGAAATCCCGCAGCTGACTTGGACATGTTTTACTCCTGAAGATGTTTCAAAAAACCAGATATTCGGAGGTCAGTGCTGGTCGCACCTGCTCGGAGTTACTGACGGCCTGTGGGGTAGAGGTGTCCTGATCGTTCAGCACCGCCAGTTGGGGGGCTTTTTGTACCTGCAAGTAATGCGGCATGCGCTGGGCCAATGGCTTCTGTGTTGCACGCTCGGGCACAAACTGGAAGCTCACCAAAACCGCTAGAGCAATTGCATTTGCAAGCAAAAGGGCGCTGTTCATGGATGTAGCTCCGAATGTTCTTCGATAGAACAGACAAAGCAGCCGTCGTGCCAACAGTTTAACCTCTGTTAAGTCCTTTAAAAACAAGCATTTGAGCGGGTTTCTCGAATTGTGCAGGTTGCAATCTGCAATAGTGGCTTTTCTGGGGGCGTGCAAAATGCACGGTAAATCTTCCCGCAGCATTGCAGGCCGCTTGCCTACACTTAAAAAGCCAAACGGACGACATGACAAATCAGGGTTCGGTGGTTAACATGCACGCCGTCCGTCATGCAGCGTCTGCTGCGACAAAGCGTGTGTCTCAGTAGCTCAATTGGATAGAGCATCCCCCTCCTAAGGGGAAGGTTGGCAGTTCGAACCTGCCCTGGGACACCATCTATTGTTGAAACTCCCCTCCTTTAATACTCGATGGTCTTGAAGCGCTCAATCAGCAGGCGTGGCAAGGCCTAGTCGTAATTTGTATGCGCTTTCTCTTGGAGGGCTTTCTGGTTGAGTTCGAATCAGGCATGGGAGTTGTGTCTATATAGAGGGAGCTTTTTCGCCTGCTTTGATAGAAAAGTGAAATTAACGGTTGACGGCAGATTCAGGATGTCTATAATTCGCCCCACTTCCGGCGCAGTCGAAACGGAAAACTCCTTGATATTCAATGAGTTATGTAGGTTTCGGCGGCAGGTTGCTTCAGTTCATCGAAGTCAAAAGGAGGTTGAAAAAGAGGTGTTGACAGCAGCGTGTAACGCTGTAGAATTCGCCTCCCGCTGACGAGAGATCGGAAGCGCAAGTGGTTGAAGTTGTTGAAGAATTCTTCGAAAACTTCTGAAAATAATCACTTGACAGCAAATGAGGCTGCTGTATAATGCGCGCCTCGGTTGAGACGAAAGATCTTAA
>NZ_FYDN01000022.1:0-65242 GCF_900187485.1 Pseudomonas sp. Irchel s3a12 | reverse complement strand
CCATTATTACAATCGGATCAGGCTGCACAGTCACAATGGCTACCGAACTCCGGTGGACATGGAGGCCCTGGCGGCATGAAAAAGGGTAAAACCCTATAACCGTGTCCAGTATCGTTTGACCAGATCAGACCGAGTTGATTATTCGAGTTACGTCGGCCTGAAAAATCCAAGGTGAATGCAATCTCATAAACAACGAAGATCGGCTCCCTTTCCCCCTCACCCCCTTGGGGGAGAGGGCTGGGGTGAGGGGGTAGCTCTTGATCTTAACTACGATCGCGAGGAATCAGGCTCTGCAACTGCTGGGCGAGAAAGTTGGCGTCAAAGGCAAACGTATCCGGATCCTTCAAACCATTGGTCTTGCGCCACTGCCACGTGCAGTCCGGCAATCCCACCAGCGAAATGCTGCCATAACGCGCCGCCGTCAGCCCCATCACCGCAAGCGAAATCTGCCCGCCACTGCCCATCACATCCGGCACGAACTCCACCGGTTTGCCGGCAATCACAATGCTCAGTTTCTCAGTCTTGAAGGTCGAGGTTTCCACCGGTGTACTCGGCCCGAACGCGACATACGCCTCACGACTCACCTCCAGCAGATTCGGCGCCTGCACGGGTTCCAGCCATTGCTGAATCTCCCCGAACAGCGCGGTAATCCGCGTGGCCCAAGCAGCCGATTGCGTCTCGAACAGTTGCTTCTTGTGCGCTTCGCTTTCGGCGTAATGACGAAGCATCTCGCCCAGTTGCTGTACATCGTCCATAGCGGTGTTCCTCGGAAAGGACCTGCAAACGTCGATAGTGGCAGATACCAGCCCCGGCGTACGTTTAACCTGCACCCGCCCCGATAAAGCACCATGACACTTGCGTGAAAGATCAGCGGTACAGTCACTTGCTGCTGGCATCGAAGTGTGAAGAAAAGGAAACTCCGGGCAGAGCTGAACGCTCGACACTGTCATTTGCCTGAGGACATCCAATGCGCACCATCGGCCTGATCGGCGGCATGAGCTGGGAATCCAGCGCCGAATACTATCGACTCATCAATCAGCAAGTCCGTGATCGTCTCGGGCCCCTGCGCTCGGCGCAATTGCTGATGTACAGCGTCGACTTCGGCCCGGTCGAACAGGCACAGCACGCTGGACGCTGGGACGATGCGGCGGCAATTCTGGTGGACGCCGCGCGCAGGCTTGAAGTCGGCGGCGCCGAATGCGTCGTGCTGTGTACCAACACCATGCACAAAGTCGCCGAACAGATTCAGGCGGCGATCAGCATTCCGTTTCTGCACATTGCCGAACCGGCCGCACAGGCGGCTCTGAACATAGATGCACGCACGGTCGGATTGCTCGGCACCGCATTCACCATGGAACAGGATTTCCTCAAGCAACGCCTGGTCGCCAAGGGTTTGACCGTGTTAGTGCCGGACGAAACAGAGCGCAAGGATGTGCACCGGATCATCTACGACGAACTCTGCGTCGGTGTGATCAGCGATCAGTCGCGGCAGATCTACCAGCGGGTGATCGAATCCCTCACCGCGCGCGGCGCGCAGGCGATCATTCTCGGTTGCACGGAAATTGGCATGTTGATCAAACCCGAACACAGCGCCCTGCCCCTGCTCGACACCACCGAACTGCATGCACAGTCGGCGGTGGCATTCGCATTGGGCGACTGAGTCAGGTTTTCGGGCGACCGCGCAGACGGGCCATGCTCAGGGTGTCGACCCATTGCCCGTCGCGCACCGCGTAATCGCGGAACAGACCTTCGTCCTCGAAACCGAACTTGCGGTAGAGGCCGATGGCCGCTTCGTTGTCGGCATAGACCGTGAGTTCGACACGGTGCAGATTCATCCAGTTGTCGGCAACCTCCAGCGCCGCCGCCAACAGCGTCGAGCCCACGCCTTTGCCCTGCCACGCCACCGCAACGCCCATACCGAAACTGCCAGCGTGCGCCCGACGCATCCGCGAATACGCCTCCAGCCCGAGGTTGCCGATCACCACGCCCTGATGCAGCGCAACCAGCTTCACCGCCCGTTCGTTGTCCGCCAGCAGGCGCTGGCGCCAGACCTCAACGGACTGAAACGGCATCTGCAGCACCTGCCGCGCCACGGCCGGGTCGTTGTAGAGCGCAGTGATACCCTCGATGTGGGATTCGTTGAAGCGTTCGAGGTGGATGGCGGGGTCGTGGTCTGGCATGGCGGATCCTTCCTGGATCGATGAGTGGCCGTCCACTCTAAACCGCTGAACACCTCATCTGCCATAGGTAAACACTTGTAGGAGTGAGCCTGCTCGCGAAAGCGGTGTGTCAGTCAACATTGATCAATCTGACACACCGCTTTCGCGAGCAGGCTCACTCCTACAGAGGAATGCATCAGGGCTGGAACCATTCGTGACGTTCATTGAAGGTGTGGTGGATGAGGTCGGTTAGGGTCTGCACTTCTGCCACATTCTGCGAATCGGCATTGACCGCCAGCCATGCCTGCAATTGCATCGGCTCTTTAAACAACCCCGGCAGCGCGATCAGGCCCCTATCAAACCGGCTCATGTACGCCGGCAACAACCCGATGCAAGCGCTGCAACGAATCATCTCCAGCATCAACTCATAAGACTGCATCTGCACCACCCCGGCCAACCGCTGTTCAACCAACTCATTCCACGGACGAAAACTGTCGATTTGCCGATCATGCTGCCATTGCACCAGCATGAAGTCGGCGAGGTCGTCGGGGGTGTCCGGGCGGGCGGTGACGCGGGAGTAGCGTTTGGCGATGTGTGGCAGGTAGTCGAGGCGTGCCAGCGCTTGCGGCTCGCTGGTGGCGAAGGTCGGTCCGGGGTGTGGGGTTTCGCCGTGGGCGAGCCAGAGAACGATGTCGGCGCTGACGGCACGCAGGGACAACTCGCTGTCCAGCGCGATGATTTCCAGGCGTACGCTGGCGTTGCGCCGCAGCAGCGCGATGAGGTCGCGGCCGAGGATGTCGTGGAGGATCGATTCGGCGACGGCGAGGCGGATCAATGGTTGCTCGATCACCGGCAGTTTGCGTTCGTTGGCCAGCGCTATGAGTTTGGCCTGTAGCTGTTGGCCTTCGCGAGTGAGGCTCAAGGCGCTGCCCTGAAAGCTGAACAGGGTGTGTTGCAGTTCTTGCTCAAGCTGGGCCAGTTGTTTGCGCAACAAGGTTGCGCGCACGTTGAGGCTGCGCGCGGCTTGCATGAAGCAACCGCAGCGGGCGCTGACGAGGAAGTATTGCGCGACTTCGCTGTCAATGGTCGCAGCATGTGCGAGCCACGGTTCGCTGTGGTCGTGCGGCCAGTGGTAATCGTGGTTGCCCTGTCGTCCTGCGGGTTCGGTGAATGACATCGATGACTCCCTGTCGATCTTTGTATTTTGCTGGCTTCCAGCACTTTTAACTATTTCTGAACCCAGTGGAGATCCTGTGGGAGCTGGCTTGCCAGCGATGAGGCCGGAAGATCCAACATCATGGGTGACTGATAAGCCGCCATCGCTGGCAAGCCAGCTCCCACAGGTCACTCAGTGAAGGTGAAATCAGTGTTTTTCCTCCAGGACTTTATTGAGCTCGGCGCCGTCGATGCTCAGCGTGGCGGTGTTGAGCATGCCGTCCAGATAGGCTTGGGCAATCTGTTCCTGGCGTTGCGCCCGCAAGGCCTGGGTCAGTTGATCGCGCAGTTCGTCGAGGGTCGCCAGACGCGCCGGTTGTTGCTCGGTGAGCTTGATCACGTGGAATCCGGCGGCGCTCTGGACGGGATCAGAAACCGCGCCAACCTTGAGCCGCGCCACTGCACCACGCACCTCCGGGACCAGTTGCGGCAACGGTTGCAGGCCCGTATCGCCGCCGCGTTCAGCGGTGACACGATCCTGTGAATACTGAGTGGCCAGTGCGGCAAATTCCGCCGGCGTTGCCTGAGCTTTCTTGCTCAATTCAAGCGCCTGCTTGCGCACCGACTCAAGATTCTGCGGATCATTCACCCCAAGGAAAATCTGACTGACCCGATACAACGCCGGCGTCTGCCAATTCGCCTTGCCTGAGTCATAAGCCTGCTGCAACTCAGCCGCACTCGGATAATCCGCCGGCACCTCACTGACCGAACGCAAGTAATCACGGAACACGATCTGCTCAGTCGCTGCCCGGGTCTGCCGCGCAACCTCGGGACGCTGCGCCCAACCCTGCGCATCAGCCTGCTCCAGCACCGCTTTCTCGGCCAGACGCGTGCGAATCCACCGTTCCAGCGCCTCACGATTACCGCGCAATTGTTCGCGGGTTTCCGGCGGAACTGTAGCCAGCAACGCCTGAAGTTCCGCAGGGGTTACCTGCTGATTACCCAACCGCGCCACCGCCGGCCCCGTTGCAACCGCCGTCACCGACGACGATTGCTGGGCGGCGACCGGGTCACTGCCCGGCCGCACCACCAGCGCCACGGCCACCACCAACAGCGCCACTGCAGCAGCGCTGATCACCATGGCAGGCTTTTTCACAGCGCGACTTCCTCTTGCTCGGCGACAGCCACTTTCGCGGTGGATGCTTGCGCAGCTTGGGTGAAATCACGCAGATAAACGATAAATTCCTGCAACAGGCGATCCCACAATTCCAGGTTGCCGCGCAGGTGATCGTTGCTCACGCCCGCTGCCACGACCACATCCATTTCCATCACCAGAAACTCGCCCTGCAACGACAAACGCGCAAAACGACGGCTCGCGTTCCACTGCTCGGCCACACCCTGTGGCAACTCACCCTGCACCCGCAGCGCACAGCTGAAAGTGAAATCGACGTAACTGCCCTGCTCCACCGCCGGATTGCCGAATCGCACGGCGTAACCAATGCCCTGACTGGCGCTGAGCAACTGAACAATACCGTTCTGCTCGGTTTCGTTGACGCGATAACCCGCAGCTTGCAGGACTTCGGTCAGAGATTTTGGCGATACGTGGCTGATCAATTGAGTCATTACTTCTTCCTTGTCTATCAGTGCGTGAGCGCGGCTTGCGGCGCGTCGAATTGAGTCTTGTAGAGGTCGTCGCCAAACCCCTGGGCCAGTTCATCGAACTTGACCCGGGCGCTGCCCGCGAAGGGCTGGCGGATCTTCATCACCTCGGCCACGTCGATGTTTTCGTAGGCAGTGAGGATCTGCTTGGCGACGCCGTACATCTGCTGATTCTTGACTGAACATTGCTGCACTTGTGTGTCACGTTCAGCCAATTGCGCTTGAAGCTTAGACCGTTCTGCTTCTTTGGCACGGGCCAGCACCAGCAACTCGTCATAGGCCTTTTTGAACTTGCCGGTCTGCTCGGCACTGGCCGCTACTTGTGCCTGCGCCTGGCTGTGCAGGCTCTGCTGCTGCCCGGCCAGTTGCTCGGCGACGCCTTTGGCCTTGGCCAGTTCGGCGCTCAATTGCTTGATTTGCGCCTGCGCAGCCTTGGCCTCGTTCTGCGCCGCCAGTTGCGCGGCGCTGGCCTGGGCCTGCTGACTTTGCAGGGCCTGCAACTGTTGCGTGGTGCTGCGCAATTGCGTGCGCAGGCGCTCTTCCATGCCTTCGGCATTCACCCCGGTGGCAATCAACAGCCCGAGCCCGAGCAACACAAATCGCGTTTTCATAACCCTCTCCCGGCGCCTTAGAAGCGCGTGTTGATCTCAAGCTGCAAGACGTCGATGTCGAACGGCGCGCCGTACACCGCTTCGGTACTCATCCAGCGACCGGTCGCGTAAACGTTCTTCGCCAGACCGTAGTTGCCGCCGATGAAATAACCCTTGGCGTTGGTGCCGCCGAGGTGGAACGACGAGTCGTTGAAGCCATCCGGCAAGGCATCCGGCTGGATGTACTTGTAGCCAGCGAACATGTTCCAGTCGCCCTGCTTTTTCAGGTCCAGCGCGCTGCCGAGGGTGAACTGCACCATCCACGCATTGGCGCCGCTTTCAATGTCGCCGTTGCTGTCGAGGTTGTTGACGATCTGCCCGGCCGAGCGCTTGCGCATGTCGCCTTCGTCGTAGGCGAGGTTGTGGATGTAGTTGCCCTGGCTGCGCAGTTTGAAATCTTCTGGCAGGTCAGCATCCCAGACCATGTTCAGATCAAGCAGGTTGAATTCCGAAGCGAGGCCAACAAACTGCGGCTGCGGCGTGGTGGTCGGGTTGAGCGGGTTCGGCGTGATGTCGCGCAGCAGGAACACGCTGTTGCCCTTCTGCATGAACGCTGCGCGGCTGCCATCGCTGTCGCAACCTGGCGCGCCGGCCCACGGTTCGCAAGGGCTGGAGCGCTGGCCTTGAATGTCGTCGAAGCGGTAGTACGCCAGTGCGCCTTTCAAGCGGTTGTTGCTGTTGATCGCCCACTTGGCGCCGATCTGCGCGCCGTACAGCCACTTGTTGTCGCTCTCTTCCTTGTCAAAGCCGTTGCTGCTGGCGGTGTCGTTGGTGTAGTCCACCGGGAACGCACCGACGGTGCCGAACACACCCCAATCGCGGTTGAGCTTGTGGTCGAAAATCGCTGCCACGCCGTCGAAATTCAAATCGTTGGAATAGAGCATGTCGGTGGACATGAACGGGTTGGCAAAGCGCCCGCCGGTAAGGGTCAATTCATCCGTAGGCTTCCAGTTGAGGTAGCCCTGATCGAGCCAGATGTCCTTCTTGGCGAAACCTCCGCCGAGGTTTTGCGTGGTCGACACCGGGTTGTTGTCCGAACCGGTGCCGATACGAATACCGGCGGTCCATTGCGGCGAGATCTCCGCTTTCATGCCCAGTCGCGCACGAATGCGGAATTGGTTGGTGCGGTCTTCGCGGGTGTTGAGCAGCGGCGGCAGATTGGTGCTGCTGTTCGGGTTAACGTCGTACGGGCCATTGTTGTTGAGCTTGGCGAAGTCGACGATCTCGTTGCTGTTGCTGTCCGAGTAGTAGCGCGATTCGTTGCGCAAGCGAATGTCGCCGTCGAAACTGATGCGCGCAGCCCATTCCGGGAAGCTGTTGGGCGCGGCCCAGTTTTCCTGTTTGGCGGTGGCCATGACTTCGGCTTTGACCTGGTCGCGGATCTGGTCGCGCACCGCTGCCGGCACGTATTGCACTCGGACGTCGCCCGGCGCAGCGACCGGCCCGGCCGCGACTGCGGTGGATGCGGCGGCCTGTTTGGCCTGGGCCGCTTCGTTCTGCGCCTGAGCGATCAGCGCGTCGGCCTTGTCCTGTTTCAGAATGCCCTGCTCGACCAGCAAGCGGATCAGATTGATCGTGGCGTTCTCCGAGGGCGCAGGCGCAGGCGCTGCCACGGCCTGACCGACCAGGGTCGCAATGACCATGCCGACCGCCAGGGACAATCGATTCACGTTGGAAATCATCTGCACACAACTCCTTTTGGCAAAGCGTAAATAAGTGAATTAACCCGGACGCCGCCCTTGCAGGGACAGGCGCACAGGCAAAGTGATGGAGGCCGGTGGCCGTTCGCTCAGCGCCGGGGCACCGCGCAGCGCTACCAGCACCTGGGTATCGATTTCGGGATTGCCGCTGGACTTGATCAGCTCGACCCGGGTGATCTCGCCAACGCTGCTCAGCCAGACATCGGCCTGCAGCGAGAACGCGAGGTTGCGCAGCTCAGGGTTCTCACGGAGCAAACGCTGGAAGGTGAACGCCAGAAACTGGCTGTACGTCCCCGTGCCCAGACGCCCGCCGCCGGTCCCGGCCATGCCGCCGCCCTTGCCCGCGCCAATGTTGAAAGCGTCGTTACCGGACTGCGCATCGCCGTCCATTTGCATCGGATTGGCCAGATCGTCCGCCGGTGATGGCGGTGCTTCTTCCTCGGGCTTGACCTCTTCCGGTTCCGGCGTTGGCTCGGGCTCGACGACTTTTTCTTCGACCGGGGTTTCCGGCTCCGGCGGTTTTTCTGGCGGCGGTGGTGGCGGAGGTGGCAACGGAATGATCGTTGGCACCTTCGGCGCTTCGCGGCGGATGCCGCTCATGTCGTTGGCCCACTGCCACAGAAACCACGCAGCGAGCGCGCCGATCAGCAAGCCGGCGCCCCACTTCGCGTAACGCAGCGCTGGCTTTTTCACCGGCAGCGGCTCGATCGGGAGTTGTGCGGTCATGACTCAGCCCTGACTCGGTTTGCCGGTCACAAGACCGACCTGGGACAGTTCGAGCCGGCGCAACAGATCCAGCACTTCGATGACTTTCTGGTATTGCACCGTGGCGTCGCCGCGCACGATCACCGGGAAATCCGGGCTCTGCGCTTTCTCGATGCGCAGGCGCTCTTCCAGTTCGGCCAGCGTCACCGGGTAGGCGTCTAGGAACACCTGGCCGCCGTCGTTAACCGAGATCGCCTTGGTCTTGGCCTCGGACAGTGACACCGAAGCGCTGGCCTTGGGCAGGTTGATCTGGATCCCGGAGACCTGCGCGGTGGCGGTGAGGATGAACATCACCAGCACCACCATCAGCACGTCGACCAGGGGCGTGATGTTGATGCTGTCCACCGCGGCATCGTCATCATCGTCGTGGGAGGCATTTACAGAAGCCATGTCAGTGCTCCTCAGGCCGGTACGGAGTGGTTGGCGTGATGGCCGCGATGCGACGCTTCACTGAACTGGCTCTCGCCGTGCATCTCCGCCAGACGGGTGATGAACTCGTCGACGAACACGCGCATGTCGGCGCTGACTTCCTTGTTGCGGGTGATCAGGCGGTTGTAGCCAAACAACGCCGGGATCGCGACGAACAGGCCCATGGCGGTGGCGAGCAAAGCAGCAGCCATACCGGGAGCGATGGCGTTGATGTTGACGTCGCCGGCCATCGCCGTGCCGAGGAACACCACCATGATCCCCAGCACGGTGCCGAGCAGGCCGATGTACGGGCCGCCGGCGATGGCGTTGGACAGGGTCGAGAGTTTCGAACTCAGTTGCTGGTTTTCGCGGGTACGCACGCCGTCCATGGAGCAGCGAATGGCTTCGATGGTGGCCGCTGACACCGACGAGGTATCGGCGCCCTGCTCGCGACGGGTGCGGATCTCTTTCACCGCTACCAGATACAGACGCCACAGCGACGAATGCTGCAGACGTTGGGCGAGTTGCGCGTCGTCGGCGAACATCTCCAGACGCGTGCCGACTTTGGCGAACTGCACGCGGAAATCTTTGTTGGCGGCAGTGACACGGCTGAGGCTGCGGTTCTTGCGCAGCATGATGATCCACGACTGGAACATCATCAGCACCAGCACGGCGATGATCACCCAGGCGTCGATGGGCACGGCGTTGAGCAGGAAACCGAGGCTGCCGAAACCGAAACCGGACTGTTCTTCGTCGACACCGTAAGCCACCAGTTTCGACTCGGCACCTTGCGAGGTGGCGTCGGCCAGCAACAGCGCTGCCGGACGTGACACTTTCGACAGGCGCAATTCATCGATAGCGCCCACGAACGGCTGGAACGGGCCTTCGTGCACGTCAGCGCCGATGGCCATGACCGAATTGAAGGCCGGCATCGCCTGGGCAAGCGTGGCGGCTTCGCGACCATTGATGAACAGGGTCACTTTGGAGCCTTCAGCAGTCAGCGCAACGTGCTGCCATTGGCCCGGATTCAGCGCTTGCGTGGCGACGGCGCGTTGGCCATCGATCTCCACAAACGGCACGCCTTGGTTTGCTCCGATCAATAGACTGTTGGCGCCTTCGCGACGGGCGAGAATCAGTTGCTCGCCACTGGCCTGATCAAGTCGCAGCCAGGCACTGAAGGTGAATGCGCTACCAGCGTTGTGTTGCAGCGAAGGACTTGCCGGCAGCAGCAACGGCTGGCCGCTGAACTGCAAGGCGCGCCCTACTACACCGTCAATCGCCGCGCCGGTCGCGCTTTGTGCGGTATTGCCGTAGGCCGTGGTGTCTTTGGCCGGGGTGCCGGTGGCGCCGTCGAAGTGATACAGCGCGGTGTAATTCGGGTCAAAGGTCAGCTGGCCGTTGCCGGTCGCCGGGGCCTTCTGATTGCCGTAGTACATCCAGATGTCCTGGCGCTGACCGCCCTCGACATTCGGTACATCGACCCAGATCAGCGCCATGCCCATCAGCGCATCAAAACTTTCGACCTGGTGGTTGAGCACGGTTTTGTCATCGGCGGCGACAAAGCGCAGGTCCGCGCCGTCCTCTTTCACCCCATCGAAGGTGAAGTTGCCGGTGTGCAGGCGCACCAGCAGCGCAGTGCGGCCAAGAGCCTGATTGATCGCCGCACCTTGCGGCGTGGTGTCGACGGCGATCTGTTTGCGGTAGTGCCAGTCGTCCTGCCACCAGGCCTGAGCCGTGGCCGGGAGCACGAAGCCCAGGCAGATCAACAACGAAAGGAAGAGGCGCTGCATGAACGTGCTCCTTGTCAGAAAGTGGCTTGAAGGTTGAAGTGCAGGCGCGATTCCTGCTTCGAGGTGTTCGGCCCTTCGAGTAACGGATAGCCCCAGTCGAGGCTGCCGGACAGCCATTTGCTCAGACTGGCGCGAGTGCCGAGGCCGACGCTGGCCAGGGCGTAATTGGCGTCCTGATCCGGCAGTTCGTCGCGCAGGTAAAGTTGTGCGCCTTCGGCAAAGGCATAGAAGCGCCAGTCCTGCATCCACGTGCCGGCGTACTTGGCCAGCGATGGCGTGCGCAGTTCTTGGCTGAGCAGTAAGCCGTCATCGCCGGTACGCTCGGCGGCCAGATAGCCGCGCACCGAAGTCGCGCCGCCGGCGGAGAATTGTTCATTGGAAACCAGTGGCCCGGACGCCAACTGGAAAGCGGCTTTGCTCGCGCTCTGCCAGTCGCTGTCGAAGGTCCAGGTGTAATTGGTGTCGCCCTTGAGCACGGCGAAACTCGGTTTGGCGCGGTAGCGTTTGTAGTCGAAGTCTTCGTCGGAACTGCCGTAGCCGAAAATGCTACGAGTGGCGGCTACCAGGCTCAGACCGAGGCCGAGCTGGCTCTTCTCGGTGTAGCGATAGCCGTTGTAGGCGAAGGTGAACGGCGCATATTGCAACGGGACTTTGTCGCTCTCACCGGACAGGGTCAGGCGTTCGTCGAAGTCCTTGAAGTCGATGCCGGCCGACAGCGAGTTCGACCAGTTGCCGCTGGAGGGCAGCGTATAAATCGCCGAGACGCCATAGGAATGGCCCTTGCCGAGCACGTTGCTGCCACCGATGGTGGCGACGTTGCTGTCGGACTGGTAACCGGAGAACTGCACGCTCCAGCGATCCGTCAGCGGCGCGGTATACGAACCCGACCAGACCTTGGCGTTGTCGGTTTCCTGCGGCGCGGTAAAGTAAGTCAGGTTGATGCTGTGGCCGAGTTGCCAGAGGTTGTTGTAACCGAGGCTAGTGACCGTGCGCAGCTTCTCGGTGTCGGCGCTGTAATCGTTGTTGAGGCCAACACTAGCGGTCCAAGGGTTCTGGTCTTCGACCTGCAAATCGACGTCCATGGTGCCGGGGCGCTGACCTTCGCGCACCAGCGGCATCACTTGCCGGCCCGGGGTTTTGTTCAACTGCGCCAGTTCGCCCTGGACCTTGGCGAAGTCCGGTACCTCGCCCTCCTTCAACCCCGGCACGTAGTCGCGGATATCCAGCGGCGAATAGTGTTTGGCGCCGACCACACGTACCCGGCCGACCTTGGTTTCGCTGACTTGCAGGTAGACGATGCCGTCGGCCACGGCTTGTTCCGGCAGCTCGACGAACACTGACTGATAACCACGTTCCTGATAAGCCTTTTGCAACGCGTCCCGAGCACCTTCGATATCCGTGAGGGCTTTTTGCGGGCCGAGAAACGGGTACACCGCTTCTTCAATCGCCCGCGCATCGAGCACTGTGTTGCCGCGTACGAAGTATTCGTTGACGTCGACCAGACGCTGGGCCGATGCGTTGTTGGCGGCCTCTTCGGCCAATGCCGGCTGCGCGCCCGCCGTCACCAGCAGCCAGCCCCACAGCGCCAGCCGTGACTTGAAAATCGGTTCCACACTACCCCCTGAATTCGCGATGACCTGTTGGCGTTTCGAACGCCGCGTGTATGGCGTCAATTGCTGGCTGTCGAGGCGCAGGCGTGTTTGCCCAGCCACGTGTGCAAAAGCGCGAAGTTCAACGAGAACTCGGGCATTTGCAGCAACGCGCCGCAGAACACTTCGCCGATGATTTTTTGAATGAGCAGCACCGCGCGCGGCTCGTTGAGCAACGTGGCGATGTCGCGACTGAGGGCGTTGAAGCTCCAGACTTTCTGGTTCAGGCCCAGGCCAACGAACCAGCGGAACAACAGGTTGTAATTGAGCTGTTCATACAGTTGCTGCTCGCTGGGCACCGAATACAGCAGTTGCAGAAGCAGAATGTGCATGACCGTTTGCGCGGGGATCAGCATGCCCGGCTCGGCATTGAGGTCGTGCAGGAGGTCGCGGTGGGCGTCGAGCAAGTCGTCGATCTGCGGGCGCAGCAATACCAGCGAATGGCCCGGCGGAATGTAGCTCGACACCTCTTTCAAGGCGCCCTGCCAGTCATCCTGCGAGACAATCCAGACCCACGGCGCGCCGTAGCGATACACCGAAACCGGCTTCTTGCGCGCGGCTTCGACGATCTTCGACAGGCGTTGATCGAGTTCCTGCATGCCCACTTTCGAGTAGCGTTCCATAGTCCCCATTGCCTCACTCCCGGCGTCCCGCCTCGGCTTGTGAAAAGCGCCCCGTTGGGC
Organism: Pseudomonas sp. Irchel s3a12; assembly: GCF_900187485.1. Classification (NCBI taxonomy): domain Bacteria; kingdom Pseudomonadati; phylum Pseudomonadota; class Gammaproteobacteria; order Pseudomonadales; family Pseudomonadaceae; genus Pseudomonas; species Pseudomonas sp. Irchel s3a12. The sequence goes on along the minus strand of NZ_FYDN01000022.1, from coordinate 52,624 downwards.
CCCTCAAGCGCGTTACATAGGCATGACCGGACTGGCGATGTGCTACCGAACTTTTGTCATAAAAGCTTCATTACAGAATTTGGCAATGAGATGGGACATACATCGAGAACCCTGTGGGAGCTGGCTTGCCAGCGATAGCGGTCTGTCAGCGAAGTAAAGGGTTGCTGACATGACGCCATCGCTGGCAAGCCAGCTCCCACAGGGTTTTGCAGTGTTTGGGTGATTTGGGGTCAGGTGTAGACCGGCCAGGTGTCGACGATTTTGCCGCCGCGCACGGCGAGCAGGTCGCCGAATTGCAGCAGAACGGCCTCGGTCTGGGTCGGGCGCAGGAAGACTTGATCTTCGATGGTCAGCCCCACGGCGTTGGAGCCATTGACCATCTCTTGATTTGAGCTGCGTCCGTAGACGCTGTTGCTCTGTAAACCCTGGGGCGATTCGAACTCGGCCATCCAGTTACCGCCGTAGATGAAATAGGTCTGGCGCTGATTCTGATCCCACCACGACAACAGCTTCGACTTGTCATCCAGTGCCGGAATATTCACCGCGCCTGTGCTTTTCAAGACTGGCGTGGCGATGTAAGTCGCGGGCACATGCTCGGTCAGCGACGGCAAATCATAGTGCGTCGGTTTGAGCATCGCCGTGCCCACGGAAACCTCGGTACTCAGTTTCTCGTTTTCGTGAATGCGATAACTCGGGCTGCCGGCGGTATTCAGGCACAAACCGTCGTGCCACAACGCCGGGAACTGCTGCCGGGTGAAATCGACGCAACGCTGATAAATCACCATGACCTTGGCGAACAATTCCTCCGGTGAGCCGAGTATTCCCGGTACACCCATGCCCACAAACGGGTCATAGCCCATGAACCCGACGAATTCCAGATGCTGCGGGTTGGCGCTGATCAGCGTGAGCATCTGCCCAAGGACATTCACATCACTGACCCCGCCACGATGCAGGCCGACATCCAGCTCGATGTTGATGCGCATCCGTGTGCCCAAACCCTGCGCCAGCGCGAGGTATTGCTGCAATCGCTCTGGCCCGTCGAGCAGCCATTGCAATTGCTTCGCCGGATCGAAAGAGCCTTTGTGGGATTGATAAAACAGCTCGGCCGAGCGTACCGGCAATGGCTTGCCGAGCAAAATGTCGGACTGCGGAAACACCTGTGCATCGTGATTGAGGAACGGCTGATGGAACGACATCAGCTTTTGTGTTCCGGCCCGTTGCCCGATGTAGCTCAACAGTCCCGGTGACGGCAGCGACTTTTCCACCAGCCGCAGGTGTTTGCCGCCGCGTTTGATCGACTGCATCACCACATCAATGTTGTGATCGAGGCGATCCAGATCGATCAGCAGCACCGGGCGCATAGGCCCCTTTTCCTTCAATTCCTTGTTCAGCGCCCGGAAGTATTCGCTGTACGGCGCTCCGCGATCGCCCGGCCGCAGCCACGCGCCAACGCCGACCAACAAAGCACCGCCACCCAACGTGCCGAGCAGAAAATTGCGCCGATTGACCGCCATCAGCTCACCCCCAATATCGACGCCAGATGCGCATTGAGAAACCGTCCACTCGGATCCAGCGCCTGACGCACGTCGACAAATTCACGCCAGCGCGGATACAGCGGTTGCAGGTTCTTCGCGTTGAGCGAGTGCAACTTGCCCCAATGCGGCCGGCCGTTGTACTTCCAGAAGATCGGCTCGACCGCCGCGAAGAAGTTGTGATGATCCATCTGATAATGCTGGTGTACCGAGATCGAACAGCTGTCGCGGCCCTCGAACATACTCAGCGGAATGTCGTCAGCCTTGACGTAGCGGTACTCGATGGGAAACCAAGTGCGCAGGTCCTTATCCTGAATCAGCTTGAGGATTTCGCGCAGGCAGGCCGGTCCGTGTTCGGCAGGCACTGAATACTCCATTTCGTTGAACCGCACTGTGCGCACATTGGCGTAGATGTCGAAGGAGTCGCCGACGCGGTCATCGAAACTGGCCAGATGGCGCAGGCTGTTGAGCAGCGTGCGGCGCAGGTCGGGAAAGTCGCTGCCGTATTTGTCGATCTTCTCGATCAGGGTGACGAACTCGTTGCCGCCCTCTTCTTCCGGGCTGATCGGCGGCGTCGCCGGGTCGTCGGTTTCGTTGAGGGCGATGGACAAGGCGTAGTCGGAATGCGTGACGACGAGCATTTCCCAGTGCTGGTTTTCACGGGTGTTCTTGTCGAGGTCTTCGAGCAGTTCCTCGGTCTTGGCGATCCACTGGCGTTCGCGTAGGCGGTATGCCTGGCGGTTTTGCAGACGGATTTTAGTGGCGACACCGAGCGCACCGAGGGAGACGCGGGCGGCGTTGAATACTTCGGGGTGGCGTTGGCTATCGCAGTCGAGCACCTCGCCATTGGCCGTGACCAATTGCAGTCCGCAGACGTGGGCCGAGTAGGATTGGAAGTTTTTCCCTGTGCCGTGGGTCGAGGTGGCAATGGCCCCGGCCAGGGTCTGGTAATCGATATCGGCCATGTTCTGCAGGGCCTGGCCGATGTCTTTCAGTGGCTGGCCCATGCGCGACATGGGCGTGCCGGCGGCGAATTCGGCTTGCAGGGTTTTCGCATCGTGATCGAGCAGACCGCTGAAATAGCTCAGCGACAACAGCGTGCCGTCGGTGGGCACCAGCGCGCTGAAGGAATGCGCCGAGCCGACCGGGCGAATCTTGCCCTGTGCTTGTTTGATGACGGCTGTCAGTTCATCGAGATTCTTCGGCGCCAGTCGCGCCGCCGGCAAGCAACTCTGCCCGCCCGACCAGTTGCGCCAGGGAATCAAGCGTGGCGCGCGCAGCAATTGACCCAACGCCGGATGACTCGCCAACGCACTGAACGCGCCGACGATGCTTGCCCGTTGCAACAACTGACGCCGTGTCAGATCCATCGTCATGCCGGGCACCTTATTGTGGGAGCGGCTGGTCGGCCATGAAGCCGATCAGTTGCAGGAATTGTTCTTCCGAACATTCGACGCACTGGCCCATCGGCGGCATGCCGTTATAGCCGTTGATGGCGTGGTCGAGCAGCGTGTCGGTGCCTTGCTGGATGCGCGGTTCCCAGGCTTTGTGATCACCGGTGAGCGGTGCGTTGGCGGCGGGATTGGCGTGGCAGAGCTGGCAGCTGTTGGCGTAGATCTGCGCCAGTGCCGGGTCGTTGGGCATGGCGTTGTTGGGGATGGTGACCGGGGGTTTGGGGTCTTCGCCGCAGCCAGACAACGCCATGGCCAACGCCAGCAGCAGAGTGAGTCGGATTGACCGCATAGAAGTCTCGCTTGTTGTTATGCCCACACCTTAAGGCAGCGGCTGCAGCGGGTTGAGGGCATTGCAGGACAGTGAGGGGGGCAAACGGGGCCAGCCAGGACTCGCCTCGGGATCGGCTATAGACACAAAACCCTGTGGGAGCTGGCTTGCCAGCGATAGCGGTGTGTCAGGCAATGAAGATGTTGAAAGTACCGGCCACATCGCTGGCAAGCCAGCTCCCACAGAGTTCGCGGTGTTGCCAGCCCGCTCTGTTTTGCGCCTTTGCGTGACATTCGGGTGACATTTGCGGGTTTAAATTCCGGCGCATTCAGGCGTATAACCTGTGAAGGCTTTTTGATCTGCATACGGACATCAACACGGGGTAGCGACATGACCACAGCAAACATCCTTGGCAACCTGTTCCCTTCTGTCAGCGACATCCCGGAAAAATACCGCCTCGACGCTCAGGTCGAGCAACGCGAATACCTGGTCGACGGCCAGTTGCGCCGCTGGGACGGCCCGCTCGCCACGGTGCGCAGTCCGGTTTATCTCAAGGGCGATAACGGCGACGAACAAGTCATCCTCGGCAGCACGCCGCTGCTGGACGCCGACACCGCGCTCACCGCCCTCGACGCTGCCGTGCGCGCCTACGACCGGGGCCAGGGCCTGTGGCCGACCATGCGCGTGGCCGAACGCATCCAGCACGTCGAAGCCTTCCTCGGCCGCATGCGTCAGCAACGTGACGCAGTGGTGAAGCTGCTGATGTGGGAAATCGGCAAGAACCTCAAGGACTCGGAAAAAGAGTTCGACCGCACCTGCGACTACATCGTCGACACCATCAATGCGCTCAAGGAACTCGACCGCCGCTCCAGCCGTTTCGAGCTGGAACAGGACACCCTAGGGCAGATTCGCCGCGTGCCGCTCGGCGTCGCCCTGTGCATGGGCCCTTACAACTATCCGCTGAACGAAACCTTCACCACGCTGATCCCGGCGCTGATCATGGGCAACACCGTGGTGTTCAAACCGGCCAAGCTCGGCGTGTTGCTGATCCGCCCGTTGCTCGAAGCCTTCCGCGACAGCTTTCCCACCGGCGTCATCAACGTGATTTACGGCAGTGGCCGCGAAACCGTCAGCGCGCTGATGGCCAGCGGCAAGATCGACATCTTCGCCTTCATCGGCACCAACAAAGCCGCCAGCGACCTGAAAAAACTCCACCCAAAACCACACCGTTTGCGCGCCGCGCTGGGTCTGGATGCGAAGAACCCGGGCATCGTCCTGCCGGAAGTCGATCTCGACAACGCCGTCAGCGAAGCGGTCACCGGTTCACTGTCGTTCAACGGTCAGCGCTGCACCGCGCTGAAAATCCTCTTCGTGCACGAGGATGTGGTCGATAGCTTCATCGAAAAATTCAACGCCAAACTGGCCACTCTGAAACCGGGCATGCCATGGGACAGCGGCGTGTCGCTGACGCCGCTGCCGGAGTCGGGCAAGGTCGATTATCTGCATGGTTTGGTGGCCGACGCACGCGCCAAGGGTGCCGAAGTGGTCAACCCCAACGGCGGCGAATCCCGCGAGTCGTTCTTCTACCCGGCAGTGCTGTATCCGGTGAATCCGCAGATGCGCGTCTATCAGGAAGAACAGTTCGGCCCGGTGGTGCCGATTGTGCCGTACCGCCATCTCGATACCGTGATCGACTACGTGCTGGAGTCGGACTTCGGCCAGCAGTTGAGCATCTTCGGCACCAACCCGGTGGCGGTCGGTCGTCTGGTTGACACCTTCGCCAACCAGGTCGGGCGGATCAACCTCAACGCGCAATGCCAGCGCGGGCCGGACACTTACCCGTTCAATGGCCGCAAGAATTCGGCGGAAGGTACGCTCTCGGTACACGATGCGTTGCGGGTGTTCTCGATCCGTACGCTGGTGGCGACCAAGTTCCAGGACAGCAACAAGGATCTGATCAGCGAGATCATTCGCGGGCGTGATTCGAGCTTCCTGACCACCGACTACATCTTTTGATCAACTGTCACGCGGATCGTGAATAAGCAAAAAGGCGACGGCAACCGCTTCTGATCCAAAGTCGCCAAGCGCCCGGTAAATCAGTGGCTACACTGATGCCAGCACTGTGCTGGATGCCGGGAGCTTGACCATGCTGGATTACTTTGCGCTAGGGGTTTTGGTGTTTGCCGGGCTCGTACTGTTTTACGGGATCATCGTGTTGCACGACATCCCCTATGAGATTGCCGTTCATCGTAACCACCCGCATCAGGATGCGATCCATGCCACTGGCTGGGTCAGTCTGTTCACGCTGCATGCGCTTTGGCCCTTCCTTTGGATCTGGGCGATGGCCTATCGAGAAGATCGCGGCTGGGGCTTCGGTGACGGTAAATCCGTGCAAAACCATGTCGTTCGCCTGGAGCAACAGGTGGTCGAACTGCAAGGACGCCTCGAACGACTCGAAGCGCTGAATGCCACTGCTCCCAACAACCGGGAGGGCTGAACACCATGGATCTGCTCCTTATCCTGACTTACGCCGCGATTTGCGTCGCAGTGTTCAAGATCTTCCGTATCCCGCTGAACAAATGGACGGTGCCCACCGCCGTACTGGGCGGCATCCTGATGATCGGCGCCTTGATTTTCACCATGAACTACAACCATCCCTACTCTGAGGTGGCGCGCACTTACTTCGTTTCCGTGCCGGTCATCCCCATCGTCAGCGGCCAGGTGATCGACGTGCCGGTGAAGGGTAACGAGCCGCTGGAAAAAGGCGACGTGCTGTTTCGCATCGACCCCACGCCGTTTGCCAACCGGGTGAAATCCCTCAAGGCGCAATTGATCGCAGCCAAAGGCGATCGCTACCGGATCACTGAACTGATCCGGCGCAACTTCGGCACCCAGCGTGAATTGGATGCGGCCATCTCCCGCACCGATGATCTGCAGGCGCAGCTGGACAACGCCCAGTTCGAGCTGGACAACACCACCGTCCGCGCACCGAGCAAAGGGTTCGTTACCCATGTCTCGTTACGGCCGGGGATGATGGCGAGCAAGTTGCCGCTGCGTCCATCGATGGTGTTCATTCCAGAAGAGGGCCAATACTTTGCCGCGTGGATGCGCCAGAACAGCCTGTTGCGCCTGACCGTCGGCGATGAAGCAGAAGTCGCGTTCGATGGCATTCCCGGCAAGGTTTTCGCCGGCCGGGTGAAAAACGTCATCGGGGTGATTGCCGAAGGTCAGGTACAACCTTCCGGCACCCTGATCGGCTACACCGGCTCGCCGCCGGCCGGGCGTGTGCCAGTGATCATCGAAATCACCGATCCGGCCTTCGCCCAGTACAGCAAGCTGATGCCGGGCGGTGCTTACGGGCAGGCCGCGTTGTACAGTCAGCACTTCCATCACATTGGCACGATGCGCAAAATCCTCCTGCGTATGGCAGCATGGATGAATTACATTTTTCCTTTCCATTGACCTGAAGTCCAATCACGAGAGGCCCGCACTGAGTACTTACAGCACCCATCGACTTCCGCCCTTGCTGCGCCGTGTCCTGCGTCCGTTGCTTGATCCTTATCGACGTTACCGGCACGCGCGGCTGATCCATGCGGTGCGCGTTGCCCTCGGCTTGCTGGCGACAATCCTGCTGACCACCGGCATCAATCTGCCCCACGGTGAATGGGCCTCGGTGACCATGCTGGTGGTGATCGGCGGTTTACAGCACCACGGCAACATCGGCAAAAAAGCCGCCGAACGCGCCACCGGCACCTTGATCGGCGCCGGTGTCGGTTTGTTGCTGGTGGCGCAGCAGGCGTGGCTCGGCATGCCGTGGCTGACGTATTTTGCGATGGCGGTGGTCTGCGGTTTCTTCTCTTACCACGCGATTGGCAAAGGGGGTTATACCGCCCTGCTCTCAGCGATTACCGTGTTCATTGTCGCCGGGCATGGCGACAATCCGATCACCGACGGCTTGTGGCGCGGCGTCGACATTCTGATCGGCATCGCCCTCGCCCTGGCCTTCTCTTTTGCCCTGCCGCTCTACGCGGTGTATTCGTGGCGCTACAACCTCGCCGATGCCCTGCGCGACTGCGCCACCGTGTATGGGCGAATCATCAGCGGCCAACCCGTCAGCGCCGATGAGCATTTGAAATTGATGGGGCGACTCGGCGCGGTGATGGTGCAATTACGCTCGCTGATGCCGTCGGTGTCCAAGGAAGTGAAGGTGTCCATGACCGAACTCGATGCGATCCAGCGCAACTTGCGCATGTGCATCAGCACGCTGGAGATCCTTGGCAACACGCGACCGGATGCCAACGACCCAGAAGCCATGGCGCATCTGCAATCAGCGCTGAAGGCCGAGCACCGGCAGATTCGCGTGCAACTGATCGGCATGGCCCGGGCGCTGAAAACCGGCGCTTCGCAACGCCTGGACAAGCCGCTGGAGTTGCCGGAAGCCAACCTCGATGCGCCGGTTTACAGCGCGCTGGATGGCTATCGTTTGTTGACCCGGCAACTGGCGGCGAACGTTGCCGAGATGCGCCAGCGCCTGGCAAAGAGTGCACCGCGCTGGAACATCTGAGGGTTACTGCGCAGCCAGCCGCCGGGACTTCAGGCCCCAGCCTTGTTGCATACCGGCGGCGGCCAACAGAATCGCGGCCACGCCGAGCCATTGCAGGATTTCCAGACGATGGCCGAACGCAAACCAATCGACGAAGATCGCCGCGATCGGGTAGATGAACGACAGTGCACCGGTTAATGCGGTCGGCAATTTCTGTATCGCGCCGTACAGCAGCACATACATCAGACCGGTGTGGACGATGCCCAATGTGACCAGGCTGGCCCAGGCACTCGGCTCATGCGGCAACGCGCTGAAATGCGCAAATGGCGCCAGCAACAGCCCCCCGGTGCAGACTTGAATCAGCGCAATCAGATGCGGTGGCGTGCCGGTCAGGCGCTTGATGATCAACGCGGCAATCGCATAGAGAAACGCCGCGCCCAAAGCCAGTGCAATGCCCAGCAGATAGTCGTTACCGCTGCCGCCCTGCGTGCCATGGGCACTGACAATCGCCAACATGCCCATGAACGAAATCGCCAGCCAGAACAGCTTTTGCAAGGTGATTTTCTCGCCAAGAAACAGCGCCGCCAAACCGACCAGCATGAACGGCTGCACGTTGTACACCGCCGTGCCGATGGCAATCGAAGCCCTTGAATAGGAGGCAAACAACAACACCCAGTTACCGACAATCGCCATCCCGCTGAGCACTGCAAGCAGGAAGGTGGTTCGAGTCAGAATGCCCGGGCGCAGGAAGCCGAATACCGCGCAGATCAACAACAAGGTGCCGGCGCCGAACACGCAGCGCCAGAACACCACGTCGAGCACCGGTTGCCCGGAGACCAGCACGAACCAGCCGATCGTCCCGGATATCAGCATGGCGGCGGTCATTTCGAATGAGCCGCGCCGCAGGGTCTTGTCCATCATCAATCTCCTCAACAATTGAACAAAGTATGCCAAGGCGTCCCGGCGGCGCTCCAGAGCAAAAAGCAGGCTAAACTCGTAATCTGCCTTTTTTATCGCGGGTGGTTTTCATCAATCGCCTAATACTGGAGTTTTTATGACTGATGACATTGATCAGATCCTCATCGGCGCATTGATGGAGGATTCGCGGCGTTCGCTCAAGGCGCTGGCGCAGATCAGCGGCTTGTCGTCGCCGAGTGTGGCCGAACGCTTGCGCCGGCTGGAGGAACGCGGCGTGCTCAGGGGCTACACCGTGGAGATCGATCCGAAGTGTTTCGGCTATCAGTTGCAGGCTATCGTCCGGGTTCGGCCGCTGCCGGGACAACTGCAGGAGGTGGAGCGGCAGATTCTGGCGATTCCCGAGTTCACCGAGTGCGACAAGGTCACCGGCGAGGACTGCTTCATCGCTCGCCTGCATGTGCGCTCGATGGAACAACTGGACACCCTGCTCGACCGCCTCAATACCCTTGCGGAAACCAATACTGCGATCGTCAAGAAGACGCCGGTCAAGCGCCGTTTGCCACCGATGGCCTAAGTGCTTTTTCAACACGTTTGACGTAGATTGAGGTTTTTCCGACGAAGGATTGGCGGTATGAAAGTTCAGGCAATGATGCTAAGCGCATTAGTGTTGAGTGGTTGCGGGACAGTGCAAACGGTCATGCGCGACGACCAGGTCGCCGTGGACGATTTGAGATCGAACAAATCCTATTGCGGGGCGGTGCCGAGAATCTACAGCGGCGTGATGTATGACTTCTGCAGTCTGCATGCGCCGATAGACGAGGGTAACAAATACAACGCCGCCCTGCCCGGCTGGGCGATTGATGCTGTGGCGTCCGGGGTGCTCGACACGTTGTTGTTGCCTTACACCATTTACAAACAGCAGACTGACGGCAGCATCGTGATCAACTGAAAAAGCCTGCGCACGCCGAAACGTGCGCAGGCTTTGCGCTTCTTACTCCAGCAGTTGCTGCAGGCTCGGGTCACGAATGACTTTCTGCAACGGCTGCGGCGTGGCGTTGTTGGTGGAATTGAGCATTTTCAGTTTCATGTCCGACGCTTTGCTGCACGCGTTCTTGCCGTCGGCGTAGATGCCGCTCATGTCGCATTTCCACTCGAAGTAATTCACCAGGCCGCCGGACAACTGCAGGCTGTAGTCAGTGCTTTGAGTGCCCGGCGTGAAAGCATGGCCGGCCGGAATGTTTTGGAACCACTTCATCCATTCAGGCGAACCCGGCTTCGGCGCATTGGCCTGGAACGTTGGATTCATGATCGCCACTTGCGGCGTTTCGGCGGTCGCATGGCAGCTCAGGCAGGAACTGTTGGGGTTGTCCACCGGGCCATTGAGGCGACCGTTCCAGCCCAGATGGGTGGGCGGCAACTCCTGGGTCTTGGCGTTGATCGCGGTCTGTTGCAACGCGGGGTTGATCTTGGTCTGCGTCGGTTGCGGGTTGGTGAAGTCGTTGCCGATTTCTTCCGGATCGTTACCCCACATGATCCCTACCGGGACGAGGTTGTCCCAGCCCGGCTTGCCGGTTTTCGCGCCGTTGTACTGAAAGGTGCCGAAGATCCAGCCAGTGGCGCTCATGCGCTTATCGCGCACGGCGATGTCCATCTGGATCAATGCGACATCTTTGACCTTGCGATTGGCCGACGTGAACGTTTCGGTGACGTAGCCCTTCCACAACACCGGGTTCACCAGGAACGGCACGGTGCTGCGATCGATATCGGCGAACAGGGCTTTGCAGACTACGGTGCCGTCGGGGAAGCTGTTGGGCGCCGATGTGTATTTCGGATCAGGGTTGTTCGGGTCTTTCCAGACCTCTCCGATGGTATACGCACCGATGTCGTTATAGATGCCCACCGCGTAAGTCTGGCCGGTGGCGGTCTGCGTGGCGGCGAGTTGCTTGACCTGGATCTGCGCCTCTTTGGTCAGGCCGTGAATCCCTTCGCGTCCCAGCGGGCCATAGTGCTGCCACGGCATGTGATACCACTGACGTTTTTTATTGTTCTGCACGTACCAATCAGCCTCGACGTTGCCATCAAGGCAATAGGTTTTGACTTCCTCCATGTACGCACGCCAAGTCTCAAAATTGTTATCTGGCTTGGTCGGTAGATTCTTGAAAAAACCGGGGAGCGGTACTTTCGGCGCTGTGGCCGGGTAATTCTGGCTCAACTCGAACAGTGGACCAGAGTATTGGCTGGAAGGTGGTTGATAGCCGAAGTCAGGATAGACGCCGGCGAGGGTTGACGCGCTGAACAGCGCGGTGGTGACGGCCAGTACAGCCAGTTTTCCTTGGGGCTGGTTCATCGATGATCTCCTTGATTGGGACAACGCCTGCAATGGCAGGGCCTCCATTATTTTTTTCTGGTATCAGGGCCCCGGTCGTTCGCCGGGATACGGTCACGGTGCATGGCATTTGGCGTGGTTCACCTCCCGGCTTTCACTGGACGAACGAATACAGTCGCTCTCGACCAAAAGGCCTGGCGATCAACAGCAAGGGAAGTGAATGCGAGGGACGCAGGAATTACACGAGGGGTGCTGGTTACCGACTCCTGTCGATCAGGCTACTGCTCTTCCTTGGTAATTAGGTGTAGGTGATTTCCAAAAAGACGCCACTATTTTCAGGTCATTTTGTAGGTAAAAGGCCACTACGCTTTTCGGCGAGCAACAAAAAACCCGCCGAAGCGGGTTTTTTGTTGAAACGACTAATGATCAGTCGTCGCGGCTCATGATGCCGAAGATCTGCAACAAGCTGATGAACAGGTTGTAGATCGATACATACAGGCTGATGGTCGCCATGATGTAGTTACGCTCGCCGCCGTGGATGATGGCGCTGGTCTGGAACAGGATGCACACCGACGAGAACAGCACGAAACCTGCGCTGATCGCCAGTTGCAGGCCGCTGACCTGGAAGAAGAAGCTCGCCAGCGTTGCACCCAGCAACACGAAGAAACCAGCGGTGATGAAACCACCGAGGAAGCTCATGTCCTTGCGGGTAATCAGCACGTAGGCCGACAGACCACCAAACACTAGCGCAGTCATCGCGAACGCCGAGCTGACCACTTCAGCGCCGCCCTGCATACCCAGGTAACGGTTGAGGATCGGGCCGAGCAGGAAACCCATGAAACCGGTCAACGCAAAAGCGGACACCAGGCCCCACGCGGAATCACGGAGTTTGTTGGTGAGGAAGAACAGCCCGTAGAAGCCGATCAGCACCACGAAAATGTTCGGGTAGCCAACACGCATCTGCTGGGCAACGAAAGCCATGACGCCGCTGAATGCGAGGGTCAGAGCCAGTAGGCCGTAAGTGTTGCGCAGGACGCGGCTAACCTCTAGCTGCTCAGCCTGCACGCTGTTATTAACTGCGTAATCCTGTTCGCGCATGGCGACACTCCTGTTGGTTTGAAACGTTCAGTCGCAAAGATCATAACAGACGCTCTGTAACAAGCCATGCAGAGAGTTTGACAGTGTGTTTCATTCAGGTATTATGGCGCCCGCAACGCAACGGAGGTGTGGCCGAGTGGTTTAAGGCAACGGTCTTGAAAACCGTCGACTGTAACAGGTCCATGAGTTCGAATCCCATCGCCTCCGCCATATTTGATACGACAAAGCCCTGATTATTCAGGGCTTTGTCGTTTCTGGGATTCGGGAATCTTGCTCCTCTTTTTGTGGATCGTTTCCACATTTTTCCGGTTATTGGCGCATCCCTGCCCTGGCGACACTACTACGCTTGGGCGAATCGAATCACTCGAAGCAGAGCGCGTTGATTGCATTGACTTTGGTCAACGGGCAGCTTTCGGGCAGAAGCAGGCGCTCATGTCAGTCAAGCCCCACAGGCATATGTCGACAGCAGCTCCTGGTTGCAACGCTATCGGTCAAACGCGAGCACGTCACCTGAGGTCCTCTAGGTTGAGCAAACACGGCCCCCTTAGCCAGAATAATCGAAGCCTCCCACTACTTCAGGCTCCAAACAACTAAACTGTAGCCGAAGCGAGTCTGGAGCCTTTATGTTTGCAAATCCAAGCTCTCTGAAACGCAGTTATTCGCCTCAGCTCTGCGAAGAGGTGTTTGAACCTACTATGCCCACAAGCCGATAACATACTGAAAACTTTAAACGGACTTAGTATTTCCCTCATCCATGGCCAGATTTTTTCCAGCACTAGACCATGCGGAATTCCGCAGCGAAGGCGAATTCACCCTCTTTCAAGAGCTAGCGGCACTTGACGATGGGTTCGTCGTCATTCACTCGCTACCTTGGCTGCGTGGCAGGACCAAGCGAGTGTACTCGCAGCAGTTGCAGGAATACCTGAAAGTCTCATTGGACAGGAAGCACCTGTCCGGCGAGGTGGACTTTGTGATCCTGCATGCAGATCTTGGCATGCTTTGTATTGAGACGAAGTCGGGGACGTATCAGCCCTCAGGGGTTCGATTCATTCACGAGCGTGACAAATACGAAATCGATCCCCTGAATCAGGTCAAGGACAATGCTTTCGTCCTAGTAGGGATGTTGCAGTCGTGGCAAATGAAGTGCCCTGTAGGATACGCAGTACACTTCCCAGACTTCGATCTTGAGCGCTCGAAGATCGCCAGTGCGTATGTGCCGTTCGATCGGCAACTGCCCGACGGCATTCTAATCTTGCGCAAGCATCGTCAGGATATGCCCGCGCGCATCATGCAGTTAATGGTGCACTGGAAGTCCGCACTGAACTATGGCAGCCAAGACAACTTCAGCCATGAAATTGAACAATTCCTCGATTTAGTCTGGCCGCAGGAGATGCAAGAAGGGGCTCTTGGCCGCAAAATCGTTGCGGACGGCCAGTTGTGGCTTCAATTAGACAAGAAACAGGCAAATCAAGTAGCGTCGTGCGTCAATTCTGATCTCAGACTGATCGCTGGGTTCTCGGGTAGTGGCAAGACGTTGATCGCACGTTCTCTTGCAGAGCAGCTTGTTGCGCGGGGCCTCAAAGTACTCGTTCTTTTAAAAAACCGTAAGATTACGAACAAGGTGGCCTCTCAATTGAGCCAACTCGGCCGGGCGGTTACGGTTCAAACCTTCCACTCCTACTGCGAATCCCTAGGTACTCGTAATCAAAAAAGTAGCAACGGCGAGCTCAACTATGACGAGCACCACCAAGCCTTGCTTGGTACAGTGGACAATCAGTACGCGGGGTTAATCGTTGATGAGGCCCAAGCGCTCAATGAGGCCGATCACTTGGCACTGCGCGACCATTTCGCCAACGCGCGTAAGTTCGTTTTTGCTGACGAGCTCCAGGTACTTCCCGGTATCGAAAAGGGCTGTTCTTATCAGTTCCTGGAGGAAACTTATGGCGAGCGATTCTTCTATCTGGCGACGGTCTACCGAAATCCCGGAGTCATCACTCAGACGATGATGGAGATACTACCACCACGACATGAGGTGAACTGCCCTCGTCCGGTATCCGTAGATGACTTTTTCAGAAGCATTACCTGGGATGTCTCCAAGACACTCAAGACCATGATGACCGATCTTTTTAAAGCGGGTGTCATGAAGGAGGACTTGATTGTCCCAAGCCAGTTCTCCTCGTCGCTTGAAGGTATCGATGTTCCACGCTCAACGATCTCGGCGTATCGCGGCATGGAGACGGCAATCGTCATCGTTATCGCGGGGTTCGAAATGGACGACGTCACATTGGCTTGCGCTCTAGGGCGGGCTACCACTCGAGCTTATATCATCGTGCCTGTCGAACTGCTCGTGGGTCAGAAAAGCGTAAAGTCAGATTTCCTACGTAAAGGCTTGGAAAAGATAGATCGCACGTCAGTGCTGGAGAAGGACTCCCGTGTTTTGGCACCACGATTTATCGTCAACAGGATGGAGAAATACGCAGGTACTGTTGGAAGACACGAGGTCTTTGGCGAAGCATTCGCTTATGCAAGCCAATGGAAACGATGGGTATATCAAGGCGGCGCTAAGTGGAGCAGTCGCGGTGTTCAGCTTTGGGGCTGGTGGGTCTCACTAACGACAGGCCTTCCTATCAATGGCATTGACTCTGTGCGTAATGAGTTGACGGAGGGATCTCTCAAGCACTGCAAAGAATGCGTAACGATGACACCACATAACATGTACGGCATGTGTCTTAGTTGCCCCGCCGCCCCATTGGACCAGCTCGTTGTCTCTGAGATCGTCCTGCAGGCATCTCAAATGGGAGACAAACAGTCAAATTTACGATGGCAGTCTTTGATTAACGTGGCGGTACTGATCGGCAATTTCCAGTTTCCGCGTTCTAATGACAGTGTGTATGGAATTATTGAATTCCCAGTCCTATTCCTCGCCACCACGATCGTCGAATTCCGGATGCGCAACGAGGCTGCAGTCGCCACAAAATCCCAAGTAGTGCATTGGCTGCAAGAAGTACTGGTAGCCCGCGAACTGAACGTTTCCATCGAGATTCTCGCGCGCAGCACGATTAATAGCCTCTGCGCACAGAAATTGATGGTGAAGATCGAAACCGGAACGTACCGGCTAAGCGAATAAACTCCAGAGGTTATAGTAATGCTCGAACGTCCGTTCTTGGCCGTTTTCTGCCTGTCACTTCGCCGAATGCGGGTTGAGCCCCGGGCAGAGCAAACCTCAACACGATCGCCAACAGCAGCTTAGAGATTGCAGCTGTATTGATATTCGATGGGAAAAAAGACCGTGTCGACTACCAAGGAAAATGGCGCGTCGATCAGTAAAAATGGAATCAGTTTTCCTTTGGATGTGCCTACCAACCACCAGTCAAACCGAATACCGATGTAGGGGCAACGGTGCTTGTCATAATCCATACGCATGGCGGTTGCCATACACCCACTCAGACTGGCTGCCAGCACTAGTAGAATCGCCTTTCGAACCACGTAATGTCCTTATTACTTCTTTGCGCAGACTTGCATAGACGCTGTTGTACAGAATGGGTCACCCCACCTGCGACAGCCCCGTACCTGTTTACTCCCGATCAACCGTTGAATTGCCACGCTGTTTGCCGAGAAGCCTGCACATAATGCCAAGTACCCGTGTCGCGAAACCCGGCGCGGCATAGTTGTGGCGGGCGTTGTCATTGAATCCGGAATCACGAATTTTCGACTGAGCGCCAACAGAGATCATCTATCCCGGAACACGTAGTATCCAGAAGGTGACGCCAGACCGTCGACAAAAAGGAGCTTCGTTTTGCGCAAGGACTACCTGGCCTTTTTTACCTCGCTGTTTCTGTCACGGCTGGCAGATCAGATACTGCTGTTCATTGTGCCGTTGGCGGTATCGCCGCGGGTACCCTCATCAGTGCACTGAGTCCGAATCTGGCCGGCTATGTGCTTGGGTTCCTGCTGATCGTCGGCTTCGACAAGATGTTCAACATCTACATGCGCAGCATCCGTCAGCGGGTGATTCCGGCCAAGGACTTCGGCAAGACCGTGGGCGTGATCACCTTGCTCAATAATCTCTCGCAACCTTTGGCGGGGTTGCTGGTGGCGCTGCTGGCCTCAAGCCTGGGTACGCAAGGAGTGATCCTGATTCTGGCCGTGCTGACTATGCTGTTGGGCGCCGCAGCGGTATGGTGGTTTGCCGTCAGCAGAGGAACCCTGAATGCCGAAGAAACCACCGGCCCCTGAACACAAAGCCACCGCCGCAGACATTGAGCGTTCGATCCAGGCCTTAAACAAAATGGCCGAGCGCCTCTGGGGCGAAGGTCGCGAAGCCGAGGCCAAAGCGCTTCTCGATGCCCTTGACGCGTTGAACCGAGCGCTGGACCGAATCAGGATTGGCGAAAGTCGCCGAGCGGCGACGCTCCATTGAATCGCGGACCTACGGCTTGAGAATCAGCACCGGTTCACCCTTTTTGACGATGTAAGTCGCCAGCTCCGACCCCTTGTCCGTACCCACGTTCTTGGCCACATGCGTCACCCCTTGCGGAATGAACAGCGAATCCCCCGCCTTCAACGTCACCGGCGCCCTGCCCTCCAGTTGATATTCGAACGTGCCGCTGATCACGTAAGCGACCTCGACACCCGGGTGTGCATGCCTAGGCGAAGTCACGCCCGGTTCGAAATCGACTCGCGCCTGAATCACTTCGCGCTCGGCAGCACCGAGGTCCTCGCGCACCAGATCGGTCCGGCTCAACCCTTGTTGCCAGCTCTTGGCTGGCGCGTCAGCCGCGTGGGCGACGCCGATGATTGAAGCGAGTAGCGCAGCGCTGGCCAGTAACAATGGACGATGCATGATGTTGCCCTCTCAAACGCAGTGGTGGTGTGACCGCTACTTTGGGAGTCGCGTGTATGGCTGATGTGTCGTAAACCCCGGGTTTATTGTTCGCGTGTGTCTGCGCGGCAACTTGATACACGCTTATACAAAAGTGTCTTTGCCCGGTGACAGTGCCAACAGCCATGTCCTGAACGCCACGATCTTCTTCGATTGCGCCGTTTCATGGGGCGCTACCAGATAAAAGCCGAGTTCATCCTCAAGGCGCAGATCGAAGGGAGCCACCAGACGGCCGGCCCGCAGATCGTCCTCGACATAGGTTGAACGGCCAATGCACACACCCTGCCCGTCAACCGCTGCCTGTACCGCCATCATCGCCAGGTCAAAGGTCAGGCGCGGGCCTTCTGCTAGTTGCGCCGGCTGGCCCTCGGCA
The DNA here is from genome assembly GCF_900187485.1 of Pseudomonas sp. Irchel s3a12. Lineage (NCBI taxonomy): Bacteria > Pseudomonadati > Pseudomonadota > Gammaproteobacteria > Pseudomonadales > Pseudomonadaceae > Pseudomonas > Pseudomonas sp. Irchel s3a12. The sequence goes on along the minus strand of NZ_FYDN01000022.1, from coordinate 35,230 downwards.
CGCAACCAGGCGCTCCAGTCACCGGCCGTCGCGCCACTGACTTGCAACAATGCGTGATTGGCCAGGTCTGCGGGCGTTCGCAACGTTTTCGCCAATGCCGGACTGCATACCGGGAAAATATCATCGGACATCAGAAAATCGCCACACAACCCCTTCCAGTCGCCGCGCCCATAACGGATCGCCGCATCAATCGTGCCCTTGCGAAAGTCGACCAGCTTAGTGGCCGCACTGATTCGCACATCAATAGCGGGAAACGCCTGCTGAAAGGACGGCAAACGCGGCAACAACCACTTCGATGCAAACGACACCAGCGTACTGATCGTCAGCACGCTTTTATCGCGAGACGCGAGCAACTGCTCAGTCGAATACCGCAGTTCATGAAACGCTGCACGCACACCCGGCAAATAGGCGTGCCCGTCCTCGCTCAGCACCAACCCCTCGTTGAGCCGCAAAAACAGTGGCCCGCCCAGCTCGGCTTCGAGTCGGCGAATCTGGTGACTGACAGCGGTCTGGGTGACATTGAGTTCTTCGGCAGCCTTGGTGAAGCTCATGTGCCTGGCGACCGCTTCAAAGGCGCGCAAGCCATTCAGCGAGGGAAGTCGGACCGTCATGGTTCTGAGTGCTCATGAGATTTTGTCATACGCTAGCACCGTAAATGACCTTTGCGAAAGCCGCTTCGGCAATGGAATCTGGCGCTCTCTCTCAGCAAGGAAGTGCCATGAAACTGTATTTTGCGCCCATGACCTGTTCGCTTTCCCCGCACATTGTGCTGCGAGAACTGGGTTTGCCGTTCGAACTGGTTCGCGTCAACAACCAGAGTAAACGCACCGCCGATGGCCATGACTTTCGCGAGATCAATCCGAAGGGCTACGTTGCAGCGCTGGTTCTGGATAACGGCGAGGTACTGACGGAAGGGCCGGCGATCCTGCAGTTTCTGGTCGATCAGGTGCCCGGCAACACGCTGGCGCCACCCTTGGGTTTATGGGAGCGCACGCGCTTGCAGGAACATCTGAACTTCATCAGTACGGAAATTCACGGGGGCAGTGCACCGCTGTTCAATGCGCAGATCCCGGAATCGGTCAAAACGATTTTCCGCCACACACTGTTCAAGCGCCTCGACTACCTGAATCAGCAACTGTCGGCTCGGGACTATCTGATGGACAAATTCGGTGTCGCCGATGCTTATCTGTTCACCGTGCTGAAGTGGCTGCCGACCTTTGCCATCGACATACAAGACTGGCCGGCACTTGCCAGCTACATGCAGCGCATCGGCGCCCGCCCCTGCGTTCTTGCAGCCATCGCGGCGGAAGCGGCGACGCAGCCGGTCTGACCGGCCTCTGTTGCCACGGAGCGGGCCATGTCGACGCTGTATCTGTAAACTGCGGCCATCTTCACTCGCTCAATCAAAGGATCAGCATGGCTAACCAAGACATCACCTTCACTCCCGATCCGGACGCCGACTCGATTTCCTCGGACGTCGCTACGTTCAACGGCATCATGGTTTCCACCCAGATTCCAACCCGTGCCGACGGCAGTCTGGAACTGGGCGATATCACCGCGCAAAGCGAATGCACCCTGCAAGCGCTGAAAGTTGCGCTGGAACGTGCCGGCAGCTCGATGGATCGGGTGATGCACCTGACCATTTACCTCACCGACATGGCTGATCGCGCCGCGTTCAACGAGGTTTACAAGCGTTTCTTCGCCAAGCCTTGGCCGGTGCGTGCGGCAGTAGGTGTGGCGTCGCTGGCCGTTGAAGGCATGCGCGTAGAAGTCACCGCGATGGCGGCCAAGGCCTGACACACCACCCCAGCCCCTGTAGGAGCTGTCGAGTGAAACGAGGCTGCGATCTTTTGATCTGAGCTTCAAGATCAAAAGATCGCAGCGTGCCGCAGCTCCTACAGGTCCGGAGTGGAAGTTCACCATCGGGCAGCACAGGCGTGCCGGGCGCGCATTTCACGGGTAGAATGCGCGCCTAACCGTGACAGCCTGACTAAAAAAACTATGTCCTTGCCCAAGCATCACCTGGAATTGCTCAGCCCTGCCCGCGATGTCGCCATCGCCCGTGAGGCGATCCTGCACGGCGCCGACGCCGTGTACATCGGCGGCCCGAGCTTCGGCGCGCGCCACAACGCCTGCAACGAAGTCAGCGAAATCGCCGAGCTGGTGGAATTCGCCCGCAAGTATCACGCGCGAATTTTCACCACCATCAACACCATCCTGCACGACAACGAACTGGAGCCGGCCCGCAAGCTGATCCATCAGTTGTACGACGCTGGCGTCGATGCGCTGATCGTTCAGGATCTGGGCGTGATGGAGCTGGACATTCCGCCGATCGAACTGCACGCCTCGACCCAGACCGACATCCGCACCCTTGAGCGGGCGAAGTTCCTCGATCAGGCCGGTTTCTCGCAACTGGTATTGGCCCGCGAGCTGAACCTGCAGGAAATCCGCGCCATCGCCGACGAAACCGACGCCGCCATCGAGTTCTTCATCCATGGCGCGTTGTGCGTGGCCTTCTCCGGCCAGTGCAACATCTCCCACGCGCAGACCGGGCGCAGCGCCAACCGTGGCGACTGCTCGCAAGCCTGCCGTTTGCCGTACACCCTCAAAGATGAAAAGGGTGGCGTGATCGCCTACGAAAAACACCTGCTGTCGATGAAAGACAACAACCAGAGCGCCAACATCCGCGCCCTGGTTGAAGCCGGTGTGCGCTCGTTCAAGATCGAAGGTCGCTACAAGGACATGGGCTATGTGAAGAACATCACCGCCTATTACCGCCAGCGCCTCGACGACGTGCTCGAAGACCGCCCGGACCTGGCCCGCGCGTCCAGCGGTCGCACCGCGCACTTCTTCCTGCCTGACCCGGAAAAAACCTTCCACCGTGGCAGCACCGACTACTTCGTCACCGATCGCAAGATCGACATTGGCGCTTTCGACTCGCCGACCTTCACCGGTCTGCCGGTTGGCACCGTCGAGAAAGTCGGCAAACGCGACATGCAGGTTGTCACCCAAGAGCCGCTGTCCAACGGCGATGGTTTGAACGTGCTGGTCAAACGCGAAGTGGTCGGTTTCCGCGCCAACATCGCCGAAGCCAAAGGCGAGTTCGAAGAAGACGGCGAGAAGCGCTACCGCTACCGCGTCGAACCGAACGAAATGCCGGAAGGCCTGTACAAGCTGCGCCCGAACCACCCGTTGAATCGCAACCTCGATCACAACTGGCAACAGGCACTGCAGAAGACCTCTTCAGAGCGTCGCGTGGCCCTGAGCTGGGTCGCACGCCTGCGTGAAGAGCAACTGGAAGTCACCGCCACCAGTGAAGAAGGCATCAGCGCCAGCGTCACCCTCGCCGGTCCGTTCGGTGTGGCCAACAAGCCTGAGCAAGCGCTGGAACAATTGCGCGATCTGCTCGGCCAGCTCGGCACCACGCAGTACCACGCCACCGACATCAAACTGGATGCGCCACAGGCGTTCTTCATCCCCAACTCGCAGCTCAAGTCCCTGCGTCGTGAAGTGATCGAAGCCCTGACTGCCGCCCGTGTCGCTGCGCATCCGCGTGGCGGCCGTAAAGCCGAAACCAGCCCGCCACCGGTGTACCCGGATTCGCACCTGACCTTCCTCGCCAACGTTTACAACCAAAAGGCGCGCGACTTCTACCACCGTCACGGCGTGAAGCTGATCGACGCCGCGTACGAGGCTCACGAAGAACCGGGCGAAGTGCCGGTGATGATCACCAAGCACTGCCTGCGTTTCTCCTTCAACCTGTGCCCGAAACAGGCCAAAGGCGTGACCGGCGTACGCACCAAAGTCGCACCGATGCAGTTGATCCACGGTGATGAAGTGCTGACGCTGAAGTTCGATTGCAAGCCGTGCGAAATGCACATCATCGGCAAGATGAAAGGCCACATCCTCAACCTGCCGCAACCGGGCAGCGTGGTCGGCCACATCAGCCCCGAAGACCTGATGAAAACCATCCAGCGCGCACCGCACTGAGTGGATGACGTGCGCGGTGCTTCGGCGCCGCGCACGCCTGCCCTGCACCACCGGGCCAAATCGCAGGCATAAAAAAACGCCAACTTCTTGCGAAGTTGGCGTTTTTTCGAATATGGCAGGGGCGGCTGGATTCGAACCAACGCATGGCAGGATCAAAACCTGCTGCCTTACCGCTTGGCGACGCCCCTACTGCTCTTTCCAGCTACTCCGTTAGTTTCGCTGTGAGAACGGGGCGCAATTTACCAAGGTTTTTTGGCTTTGGGAAGCGCGAAGTGAAATATTTTTTGTTTTAAAACAGCGACTTAATATTTTGGCCTGAGTCAGGTCCAGGGGGAGTCGGTTTCGCCGCCGTGTATCACACTGTGTACGCCCCCCCACCGCGACACATCGACTTTCAACAAAGCCGTTCTTCGACACAGGCCAGATACGTCTCCGCGCTCAAATGCACTCAAGGTTTCAGGTGTTCATTCAGAACCCTTGGCCAAAGGCTCGCAAAGGAGACGTCACCATGAAGATGGCACTGCACACCCGCAAAACTGCATTCGGCTGGTCGATTCTGGCTGTGGCGCTGCTCGGCGCTTTTGGCAGCGCTCAGGCGCAAATCGCTGAACCGGCCGCCGTCAGCTATTCCGCGCCCTCACCCTTCGGCCCGCTCAAACATGTGAAGGCCGGCGTGCTCGACGTCGCCTACGCCGAAACCGGCCCCGCGAATGGCCCGGTGGTGATCCTGTTGCACGGCTGGCCCTACGACATTCACAGCTACGACGAAGTCGCGCCGCTGCTCGCGGCCAAGGGTTATCGGGTGTTGATGCCGTATGCGCGCGGTTATGGCGATACGCAGTTCCTCTCCAAAGACACCTTGCGCAATGGTCAACCAGCGGCGCTGGCCAGTGACGTCATCGACTTCATGGACGCGTTGAAAATCAAGCAAGCGGTGCTAGGCGGCTATGACTGGGGCGCGCGTTCGGCGGACATCGTTTCGGCACTGTGGCCGGAACGCGTGAAGGCATTAGTTTCGGTCAGCGGTTATCTGATCGGCAATCAGGCCGCTGGGCAAAACCCGCTGCCGCCCAAGGCTGAATTGCAGTGGTGGTATCAGTTCTACTTCGCTACCGACCGTGGTCGTGCCGGTTACGAGAAAAACACTCACGACTTTGCCAAGCTGATCTGGCAACTGGCCTCGCCGCAGTGGAAATTTGACGACGCCACGTTCGATCGCAGTGCCAAAGCGCTGGAGAACCCCGATCACGTCGACATCACCGTGTTCAACTACCGCTGGCGTTTAGGCCTGGTTCAGGGTGAAGCGAAATACGCCGCGCTGGAACAGAAGCTCGCTACCGCGCCGTCGATCAACGTGCCGACCATTACCCTCGAAGGCGATGCCAACGGCGCGCCGCACCCGGCGCCGGAGGATTACGCCAAGCGTTTTACCGGCAAGTATCAGTTCCGCTTGATCAATGGCGGGATCGGGCACAACTTGCCGCAGGAAGATCCGCAGGCGTTTGCCAAGGCTGTGATTGATGCGGATCACCTGTAGTAGCAAAAAAGCAGTCAGCCGCAATGGCTGACTGCTGATCCTTAACGTGTGCAACTACTCGGTTGGTACAACCAGATCCAACGCCTTATTCACCGCCAACTCCCCCAACATGACCACTTGCGCTATGCCCAACAGGGTATGACGGTTTGATCCCTCCAGCACGCCGGCAAAATTGCCGAGCATCACCGAGGCGGACGCCAACGACCCGCAAGCATTGGTCAGCAACGACTCGGTGTCTGCTTGCGGGTTGGCCATGAACAGAGCGTTGGGCGTATAGGGTTCGGCCATGATCGCGGCAGGCAACAGGTAATGGTCGAGCGCACGCTCTGCCGCTTCGTGCAGCTTTCTTGAATTGGGCGAGGCGTACGGCGATACCAGGTCAGTGACCTGTGGTTCGGGTGGCTGGGACATCAGCTGAAACTCCAGACAAGAACCGTTTGCGGCTCTTTGATAGAAGGCGTGAAGCGCCGCGAGCGCGGACGCTTCCGTGCAAATGAGGGCGCGAGCGCCCTCACCCATCTGCATCGCGACTAGTGCGGCAAGCGCTGGTTGTCCAGAACTCGGCCGACCACCAGCTCGCTGAGCATGATCACCTGTTGCAGGATCAGCATCTTTTTGCGCTGTGAAGGGTCAATCGAATCGGCGAGATCTCGGGCCATGTCAGTGGCGGAGGACAAGGTTTCAGTGGCTTCGACGAGCAGGGTTTCGTTATCCACTGTGGGGTCGATGAGGTAGATCTTGCCGGTTTTGCGGGTGGGTATTGAGGTCTTCAGCGCGGAGGGGTTGAGGTAGAAATTGATCGCGCGGTCGGTGGCCTCTTTGATGTTTTGAGGTTCGAGCGCGGCGTCGTAGGGGATTGGATCGGTTTCTGGCGGGTTTGGCGTAATTTTGAACATAGATGACACTCGCTTAGCAAAAAATAAGGAGCCATCACTCACGCTACCAAACGAGGTGGTGACCATTGCGCAGGTTGGTAGACCGGTCTAAGCGAGTAACCCCCGGCGCTCCCGAAGGAGCCCCACGCATGGCCACCATATAAAACCGAGCCCCGAAAAGAGACTGCATATAGCGGCGCATAACGCTTAGAAAACGGGCTACCAAACCCGATCACTGTTTTGCAGTGACAGGGAAACGATACAGCCCGCCTCAAGGCGCGTAAGCCGGCGGATTCTGGCGTACGCGTAGGCAACGGCGCAAGGTGTTGTAGCCGTTATGGCGTAACAGTGCGTGTAATTAAACGTGTGTGGGTGCTGGTGTTTAAAAGCCCCTCACCCTAGCCCTCTCCCAGAGGGAGAGGGGACCGACCGAGGGGTTTGGGGGAGGTACGCCGACGTGGGATATCGCGGTGAATTCTGGTGAGGAAGCGGTTAGTGCAGCCTACCAATTCCCTTACCCTCTCCCAGAGGGAGAGGGAACTGACCGAGGGGTTTGGGGGAGGTACGCCGACGTGGGATTCCGAGGAGAATTCAGGTGGGTGACGGCTTGGGTTATTTGACCAGGCGTTTTTCTTTTGATGGGCGATAGCCGAAATACGAGCTGTAGCACTTGCTGAAATGGCTCGGCGAGACGAAGCCGCACGCGACCAGCACTTCCACTTGTGAAAGCTCAGTGTGCTGCAACAACCGTCGCGCTTCGGTGATGCGCAATTCCAGGTAATAGCGCTGCGGCGTGGTGCCCAGTTGTTCCTTGAAAAGACGTTCCAACTGACGACGAGAACGGCCGGCATACACCGCCAGTTGCTCCAGCTCCAGCGGCTCCTCCAGATTGGCGTCCATCAGCTTCACCACTTCACGCAGCGGCGCACTGACGCAGATGTTTTCGTCTGGTTTGATGCGCCGGTAACGCGACTCCTCGAAGGCTAGGATGTCTTCGATCCCTTCGACCAGGGCTTTGCCGTGCAGGCTTTTGATCCAGTCCAATGCCATGTGGAAAGCGCCGGACGGACTCGATGCAGTGAGCCGGTCGCGGTCGATCACGTAAGGCTCACTGCTGACGTGGGTGGTTTTGGCGATTTCAGTCAGCGCCGGGCGATGTTCCGGGTGGATCGCGCAGCGATAGCCGTCGAGCAATCCGGCGCGGCCGAGGAACCACGAACCGTTCCACAACCCGGCGAGGCTGATGCCCCGCTCCGCTGCAACCTGAAGCAAATGAATAAACTCCTCACTCGCCCGCAACTCGGTGCGATACCCGCCACACACCACCAGCAGATCCAGTTGCTGAAGCGCGGCTGAATCCAGACGTGCGTCAGGGCGGATGACCAGCCCCAGATCACTGATGACTTCGCCGTCACCCAAGCCAAACGTGCGCGACGAAAACAACCCCGGACGCAACAGGTTGGTGGTGACAACCGTGTCCAGCGCTTGGGTAAACGCCGGTAGCGAAAAGTGTTCGAGCAGCAGAAAACCGGTGCGGGTCAAGCGCGGGTCATCCGCGCTTTGCTCATTCAGATAGCGGAGGTTTTTCCCCTTCATGCCTCCGCTGAATTGGCGTCGTTCGATCAAGTTCGGGTCCATCGGTCATGTTGTTGTGCGCCGATAGTTGGCTTGATCGGTCAAAGAGTCAATCACGCCGGTGAATGGCGAACAGTTTCAGTGGGGGGTTGTCCGCCAATCCATCTCTGACTCAAACAGCCGAGAAAACCCCGGCGCCTAAACGCCCCTCGAGACGCCCACACAGCACGTAGTGCTGATAGCCGCTGGAGAACGATCCCTGGGAAATCGCGATCCTGACATCGTCATTCAATCGAAGGTACTGGGCTTCATCAAAGTTTTCTGCGCTGACTTCGCCCGCACGCCCGAGACGCTCGCTGTCCACCGTGAGACCCTGGCTGGCGAAGTGCTCGAAATCGATGATGCGATTCACCGCGTGCCGCTCCAGCACACCCTGATTGGGATGCATCGAGTAGATATGCAGGCCTTTATTGGCGCAGCGGTCGCACATGTCGACACAGTTTTTCTGCGTCGATTTACGCCGCGTCAGCTCTTCAAGCGGCATGTCGAGGTACTTGCCAACCTGATACTCGGTCTGATTGAAGATCGTGCAGCAAAGCACCGTGTTGCCATTGCAGTCGATGACCAGCCAGTCATCCTTGAGCGTGCACGCCATCTTGGGAAATTGCTGGATGACGTTGACGAGATCGTCGTACGGCGGCAATGCGAGGCGTTTCAGGGTGTCAATGTCCGTAGCCGTGACAGACGGGTCACGCTCGACAATGGCCAGTGTCTTCTCCAGCGGCATCATCACCGAATACCCGGTGGTGAAGATGAAGCCAAGACGCTCACTGAACGCGCGCATCAGTGATTCTTCTTCGATGTTATCCAGGTAGCGGTGATAGTAAACATCCACACGGGTTCTCAGACCCAGGCGCTGTTTGATCTCCTGCAGGGCGATCATGTTTTGTTTTACAACTTCGATATCGCCGCCGACATGGCCCTTTTCGTAGGTCTCCTGGTAAAAACCCGAGAGCGAAATACGGAAGTAACTCGGCTCGGCCATCAGGGCCTTTTCCATATTCTTGGCGAGATTAAGGTTGGTGCTGATACCGCTGCCCATGCCGGCAGCATTGATGATCTCGATAAATTCGCCAATTTTTGGATGAATCAGCGGCTCGGTCCAGTTATAGAGGTAGATGGTGTCGACGCCCTCTGTCTTGGCCTTATCGACAATCTGCTTGAACATGTCGAGCTGCATGGCTTTTTTGAAATTGAGATTTTCCGAGTTGCCCATTGGGCAAGACGGGCAGCTCAGATTGCACGCACCGACGATATCGATGTACATATTCATGCGGGTGAAGCTCCTAGAATTGAAAGCCATGCATCTCATCACTACGGGCTTTCAAGTCGCCTGATTGTGTTGGTATTTTGACGGCACTGGCACAGCAGCTAGCAATAACTGCACCACAATGCTTCTACGCCATTAACTCAACGACCCAATCGATGAACACGCGCAATTTCAGGCTGACATGCCGGTTCGGCGGATAAGCAATGTAGAGCGGCATCGGCACAAGTTTCCAGTCTTCGAACAGCGGCACCAGCTCGCCACGCGCTTGATGGGCGGCAGACATGTATTTGGGTAACCACAGCACGCCCATGCCCGCCAGACCTGCCGCGAGATAAGCGTTGCCGTCATCGACTGCCAATACGTGCCGTCCCTTGATTTGCAGGTTTTCAGTGGCGTTGTGCAAGGCATATGGCACCGGTTTGCCGGTGCGTGCCCAGAGAAAACCGACCACGCGATGGTGGCTGTCTTCCAGGTCTCTCGGGTGCGCGGGAATGCCCGCGCGCGCCAGGTATTGCGGTGCGGCAAACACCCCCAACTGCAGATCGGCGACCTTGCGTGCCATCAGCGACAGGTCCATGAGTTCGCCGCCGCGCACCACGCAATCGACGTTCTCATCAATGATGTCGACGATACGGTCACTGACGCCCATGTCGATCTGAATATCCGGATAACGCGCGTGAAACTCAGGCAGGGCCGGCACCAGAATCAACCGTGCGAGCGGACTCGGGACGTCCACTCGCAGCCGGCCCGAAGGTGATGCCGCCGCGCCGGGCAGGCTGGTTTCGGCATCATCGAGGTCGGCGAGCAAGCGGATCACGCGTTGGTAATACACCGCGCCATCGGCGGTGACGTTGACCTTGCGCGTGGTGCGATTGAGCAACTTCACCCGCAGGCGCGCCTCCAGTTGCTGAACCAGTTGGGTCACGGTGGTCTTGCTCATGTGCAAGGTTTCCGCCGCTTTGGTGAAACTCCCCGCCTCGACCACCCGGGCGAAGGCCTGCATTGCGTCAAAACGGTCCAAGGTGCGCCCTCGATTGTTTGGATTTCACAAACAGTGAACGCCAAGCTTGCGCGTTTATCGCTGGCCTGCAAATACCTACAGTGGCTCCATCAACTCAAATGAAGGAGACACTTCCATGACTCAGCGCGATGTTGTTTTTCCATCCGCACGCCGCACGCTTTACGAACGCCACCGTTACTCGCCCGCCATTCGCTCCAACGGTTTTCTGTTTGTTTCGGGACAGGTCGGCAGCACCGAGGACGGCACGCCAGAGCCGGACCTGAAAAATCAGGTGCGTCAGGCGTTCACTAACCTCAATGCAATCCTTGCAGAGGCCGGTGCCAGCTTCGATGACGTGGTCGATGTCACCGTATTCATCGTTGACCCCCAGTCGAAATTCGAGACGATCTGGGATGTGGTGCTGACCGAGTTCTGGGGCGAGGCGCCGCATCCGACGGTGACGGCGGTTGGTGTGACGTGGCTGTATGGGTTTGATTTCGAGATCAAGGTGATTGCCAGGTTGCCGTAAATATCCGGACACACCCATTCGTTTGCCATTTCAGAGGTCGTCTGTTTGCATGCTGCCCCACATCAGCATTCAGATCAGGGAGAGGATCGATGAACATTTTGGTGGTGGGTGCCAGTAAAGGCTTGGGCCGAGCTTTTATCGAAGGCTTGGGTAACGCGGGAGACACGCTGATTGGTGTGTCCCGCACGCGTCCCGAAGGTTTGGTGTGCGAGGCAGAGCATCCAGTACGCTGGGTGGAAGCCGATCTGATGAACCCGGCCAAAGCCGCGCACGCCATCGAGCATGCGGTCGTCGACGATGGGCTGGATACGCTGATCTACAACCTCGGTATCTGGGAAGAGTCGGCTTTCGATCCAGCCTATGACTTTCTCGACAGTCCGGACGACGAATTGCAAGCCATCGTCAGTTGCAACATCAGCGCAACAATCCTGCTGATCAAACGCCTGCTTCCGCTTCTGCTGAAAAGCCCCCACCCCAGAATCATCCTCACCGGATCGACTTCAGGCCTGCCGCAAAGCGGGCGTCCGGAAGTCGCCTTCGGCGCCTCCAAATTCGCCCTGCGCGGGATTGCCGATACGCTGCGCGAAGGCTACCGACAGCAGCGTCTGGCGGTGACTTGCCTGAATCTGGGGTATCTCAACACCGAGGATCGGCTGAGCACGCCGCGAGATCTGGCTGCGCAGCGTGGCGAGGGTCAGCTGATTCCAGTTCACGATGTCGTTCAGGTGGTGCGCATGATTCTGAGTCTGTCTTCGGCCAGCTACGTCAAGGAGCTCACCCTGCCGGCAATACTCGACGAACGCTTTTGACCATTCCTGCCCTGATGGCGCTGGCCTTTACGCGTGCGAATACGTATAACCTCGCCGATTCGTCTACCCTCACGTAGCGCCCTGGTTCAGCTCTTCACACTTTTTGACGCTCACGAAACGGAGAATTCCATGCTCAAACGAACACTGGCACTGACCGCCGGCCTGGCCCTGTCCTTTTCTGCATTCATGGCCCAAGCGGCCGACGTGTTGCGCGTCAGCGCGATTCCCGATGAAGCCCCGACCGAGTTGCTGCGCAAGTTCGAACCGCTGGGTGCTTATCTGGAACAACAACTGGGCATGAAAGTGCAGTTCGTCCCGGTGGCGGACTACCCGGCAGTGGTTGAAGCACTCGCGACCGATCGCCTCGACATGGCCTGGCTCGGCGGTTTCACTTTTGTGCAGGCACGTTTGAAAACTGACGCAACGACGCCAGTAATCCCGTTGGTACAACGCGAACAGGATGCACAGTTCACCAGCAAATTCATCACCGCTGACCCGAATGTGCATAGCCTCGCCGACTTGAAGGGCAAGACCTTCGCCTTCGGTTCGGTGTCGTCGACCTCCGGCAGCCTGATGCCGCGTTACTTCATGCTGAAAAACGACAACATCAAGCCTGAGGGCTATTTCAGCCGTGTCGCCTACTCCGGCGCCCACGACGCCACCGTGGCCTGGGTGCAGGCTGGCAAGGTTGACGCCGGTGTGCTGAACGCCAGTGTCTGGCAGAAACTGGTCGACGCCGGCAAGGTCGACACCAACAAAGTGAAAGTCTTCGCCACCACCCCGACCTACTTCGATTACAACTGGACCGTGCGCGGCACCCTCGACCCGGCGCTCGCGGCGAAGATCAAAAAAGCCTTCCTTGATCTGGACCCGGCCAACCCTGAGCAGAAGAAGATTCTAGATCTGCAGGCCGCCAGCCGCTTCATCGAGACCAAACCCGAGAACTACAAGGGCATCGAGGAAGCCGCCCGCGCCGCCGAACTGCTGAAATGACCCTACGCCTCAAACAAGGCAGCCTGCGCCACGCCAATGGAGTCGACGCCCTGCGCGGTGTCGACTTGCAGATTGGCGTTGGTGAACAGGTCGCCATCATTGGCCCGTCCGGGGCCGGTAAGTCGAGTTTGCTCAACCTGCTGGCCACCGCCCTGCGGCCCAGCAGCGGCGAGATTGAAGTGCTCGGCGAACGCGCCTGGCACTTGTCTGCCCGCCAGCGTCAGCGTCTGCGCGCGCGGATCGGCCTGGTGCATCAGGCGCCGCCGTTGCCGCCGCGTCAGCGCGTGGTCACCGCCGTGCTGGCCGGCAAGCTGGGGCAGTGGAGTCTGGGTAAAAGTCTTTTGAACCTGTTGCATCCGCTGGATGTGGCCGGTGCGCGCGCGGCGTTGGCGCGACTGGACCTGGGCGACAAACTGTTCGCCCATTGCCAGCAATTGTCTGGCGGCCAGTTGCAACGCGTCGGTATCGCCCGCGTGTTGTATCAGGCGCCGGAAATCCTCTTGGCCGACGAACCGGTGTCAGCCATGGACCCGGTCATGGCCGGGCACACGCTGTCGATCCTCTCGCGGCATGCTCGCGAACATAACGTAACGCTGGTGGCGAGCCTGCATGCGGTGGATCTAGCGCTGTCGCACTTCCCGCGAATCATCGGTCTGCGCGACGGGCAGATTCTGTTCGACAGCCCTTCTGATCGCGTCACCCCGGAAATGCTCGACGCGCTTTACGCCAATGAAAAACTGCAATCACCGACCATTGCGGTGGCACCTCTGACTGTGCAGATTCCACGATGCTGAAAGCCGATTCACGCGATCCCGCCGCATGGCCGCGTCTGCTGCTGACGTTGCTGGCGATTGCTTTGCTGTGGCCGGGCATTCAGCTCAGCGAGCTGAATCTGGGCGTATTGCTCCCCGACAGCCAGAATGAAATGGGCGGTTTTGTCGCGCAATTCTGGCCACCGGCGCACGACGAAGCGTTTCTGCAGTTACTGTTCAAAGCCACCCTGCAAACTCTGGCCATCGCCACCGCCGGCATGGCTTTGGCGCTGGTGTTGGCGATACCGGCGGGCCTGGTCGCCAGTCGTGCGCTGTCGCTGTCTGCCGCGTCACGCGGTGGCGTGCCGAGCCGACTGGGGCGTCTGTTGCGCTGGCCGGTGCGCGGACTGTTGATTTTCCTGCGCAGCGTGCCGGAAATCGTCTGGGCGCTGCTGTTTGTGCGCGCCGTAGGGTTGGGGCCGGCGGCCGGTGTGCTGGCCATCGCCATCACCTACAGCGGCATGCTCGGCAAAGTCTATGCGGAGATTTTTGAATCGACCGATCAGCGTCCGGCGCACGCACTGTTGCAGGCTGGCAGCGGCCGTCTGGCGGCGTTTGCTTACGGCACGTTGCCCAACGTCGGGTCAGAACTGCTCTCGTACACGGTCTATCGCTGGGAATGCGCGATCCGCGCGTCAGTGGTGATGGGGTTTGTCGGCGCCGGCGGCCTGGGTCAGCAGATCGACCTGTCGATCCGCATGTTCGCCGGCGGTGAGGTCGCCAGTATCCTGCTGTGCTTCCTGGTGTTGGTATTGGCCGCCGACCAACTCAGCCGCTTGCTGCGCTGGAGGCTGACATGAATCGTCTGATCAACTTGCTGCTGATCGCCGGCATTGCGCTGGCGGTCATCGCGTCCTTCACTTATCTGGGGCTCGATCTGGGCGAGGTGGGCAGCACCACCAGCCTCAAGCAGATGGGCGCGTATGTGCAGCGTTTTCTCAGCCCCGACTTGAGCGCGGATTACCTCAAAGCAATTTTCCACGGATCGTTGGAAACGTTGGCGATGTCGGCCCTCGGCACCCTGCTCGCCGCCGTGTTCGGCATCGTTCTCGCCCTGCCCGCCGCCGGACGGTTCGGCTGGCCGCTGCAAAGCGCCTCGCGCCTGCTGCTCAATGCCTTGCGGGCGATTCCGGAACTGGTCTGGGCCGCGCTGATGGTGCTCGCCGCCGGCCTCGGCCCGAACGCCGGTACCCTCGCCCTCGCCCTGCACACCACTGGGGTGCTCGGTCGTTTGTTCGCCGAAGCGCTGGAAAATACCCCGCCACAACCGGCCGAAGCCATTCGTTTACAGGGCGGCAATCCGCTCCTCGCCTTTTGCTACGGCACGCTGCCGAACCTTGCGCCGCAACTGCTCGCCTACGTTCTGTACCGCTGGGAAAACAACATCCGCATGGCCAGCGTGCTCGGCTTTGTCGGCGCTGGCGGATTGGGGCAGATGCTCTATGTGAGCCTCAGCCTGTTTCAGGAAGCGCAAGCCAGCACGGTGATTCTGGCGATGCTGGTGCTGGTGTTTGTGGTCGACTGGTTGAGTGCCTGGAGCCGGCAACGCTGGGTCAAAGCGTAGGCCGGCTCACCACTCAGTTCAGCGAAAGGTTGTGTTGCGTGACATTGTCCATATTGAAATGGCTCAAGCGTCCCTGATCATCAAACAGCAGGAAATCGCTACCGACACAACGTACCCGCACACCCTGTCGAGGCCATTGCAGTGTCGCAACGAGGCGGTTGCTGGTCCTGGCGATGAAGTGCCAGCGCATGTCGTGGTCGTTGATCAGGTAACCGATCAGCCGGCAGTGCTCATGCAAATGCACTTCCACCAACTCATCATGGTCTTGCTCGAAGTCACAATCCGGCAGGCTGTAGTTGTTGCAATCAGTCCCACCACCGAACACCAGAACCGAAACCTCGTCGCTTTCACGCTCCACACGCATGAACTCCAATCGCCCGTCAGCGCTGAGCAAGTACTGCTGGTCGATACCCAACGCAGGCACCGGCATTCGCTTCATCAGTCGTCGCTCAGGTAACCGGTAGTGCCACAACTCCAGGCCCGCTTGCGCATCACTCAACCATACAGATTCGTTGCACGCGTCATCCTTCATGCCAATGACCTCTCCGGGCAAATCGCTCACGTGCCACAGGGTTTCGAATCCACGATCGACATCCACCACCCGCAGTTGTCGCCCACGGCCGATGGTCCAGTTCGAACCGTTGAATGTGCGGCTGAACGCACTGAACATCTGCACGCCGAGATCCGTTGCGACGCGCGTGACCAGATCCACTTTGCTGATACGCCATACTTCATTGCGCCGAGCGACAAGCAATGCGACCTGCCGCCCATGGGCCAGAACGATGTATTGCGCAGGCATTGCGAATTGGTAGAGCGTGTTGCCATGCGCATCGACCACCACTGCGCCGGCCTCGCCCAATGCCAGCAAGTAGCGCTGATCGGTTAGCGGCACGGCGTCCCGGATCATTCGGCTGCCCATGTCCGGCGCAGTCCATTGCAGGGGTTCGCTGCCGGTGACCTGCGTGTAGGGTGCAGGTCGTGCGGGCAGTTGCTGCGGCAGGTCGGCCTGCAATAGTTTGTCCTTGCTCATGCTGACCAGTGCCTGCAACTGCAGCAGAGACAAACGCCCCTGCCCGCCCACCTGATCGGCAATAATCGCGTGGACGGTGGCGCTCGCCAACCAGGCCAACTCGGTGGCGTGCGCCTTGTGCTGCAACAGGCTTTCGGCCAGTGCCGCCCGCTCGGCGTAGCGGGCAGGATCATCACGCAATTGCTCGACCTGATCGGCGTACGCGAACAAGGTGTCGGGGAGCAGAATTGCCCGTTTCACCAGCGCTCCAAGTGCCAGGCTGCCACCGGCCATTTCGGCATTCAACAACCATTGCGTGGCGCGCTCGCGCTCTGCCAGCAGCGGCCAGACAACCTCGACGGCTTGCAACCAAAGGCCTTTGCGTGCCAAGGATTCGGCCCACTCCAGACGCAGGCGCTCGGCGTATAACGGCCATTTGTCCTGGAGCAACGCCACAGCATCAGCGAAGGCTTCATCGCGCCGCGCCACCAGCAAGGCGCGTTGCCAGTTACCGGCCAGGCACAGCAGACGCACGATGGTCGCAGCGGGCATGTCCCAGGCCAGCGCGAGGTCGGCGGCCTGTTGTTGGCGGCCGTGTTTTTCCAGATAGTCGAGCGCCTCCTGCTGCACCTTGAGCAGTTCGGCGAGGACGAACACCGCCTCCTCTATCCGGCCTTCACGGTCGAGCCGCTGGAAGGTCTGGCGGTAGATCTGGCGCAGATGCCCCTCGACGTCTTGCTCGAAGACCATCGAGCGGGCGAGCCCCTGGTGCTGGCTGATCGACAGATCCTGACGCCGCTGTGGGGTGCCGAATGACTGCTCACCTCTGTGCTCGCCACCGCCCAGCGGAATCGCATGGCGCAGCGCCTCTTCATAATCGCCGTTCTCGAACATCTCGAACATGCGCTGCATATAGGCTGCCTGACGCCTGCCGTACAGCGCAGACAGCCGCGAGTGCCGGGTCAGGCGCGTCACCCAGCGACGCCACAGCGCTGGTTTATGTTGGTGTGGCCGCGCCCGCGGCGCAATGTCTGCGGCCGAGTGGGTCGGCGCACCCGGCAATGGCAACGGCACCGACGCCACGCGCCGCAACAGATGACGCAACCCGAACAGCAACAGGGTCAACGCGACCCCGGCAATCAGCGTGCCCACCACGACAGCACCGATCTGCACCGACAGCGATGTCGCCGGCGCGGGCGTCACGGCGTTCACCTCGGTGTGCCGGCCCTGAGCGCCCATCCAGAACACCGCCACCAGCAACACCAGCGTCACACTGAGTTTCAGCCACGGCAGAGGCGCGTCATCAGGCACTGTCCAGCCGGCGCTCGCCGGTGATACGGCGGCATCGGGCGATACCTGCGGCGCCTTCTGCTGACGCGCGATCAGCGCTTGCAGAGTCTTTTGCTGCTCGGGGCTGACCGGTTTCAGGTTTTTGCCAAGAATCTCGCGCACATCGCTGGTGACTTCCAACGGCTCGAGCACTGGCGGCGGCAATACGTTGCGACAGTCATAGGTGTCGAGCAACGTCACGCCACTGATATCAATCCACTCACCCGGCGCCAACACGTCGGCATCGCGCAGATGCAGAGCACTGACATGGCTGCCGCGCACCAGCCAGAGATCGGCGGCCGGCAGATCGCGCATTTCCTGCGGGTCGAGTACGGCTGAACACAGCGTCTTGCCCTGACGAATCAACGGCCAGCCGAGCAAGGTCTCGCACTGCACGGTCAGTGGCTGAGCAAAGCGCAGCAGATCACCATCGGCGAAACGGTAAGCGCTGGCAGCGGTCTGCCAATGCTCGATGATCAACCGCTCGCGTTCGTGCTGGGCGAAACGTTCAGCGGCAAACCACAGGCCCTCAATGCGCTGGTGACCGCTCAAGACCGGGCGGCGGATCAACGCCGCGGCGTTTTCAAGCATGGCTGTCGTCCTTGTTTTTCGGCTGTTCATTACAAAACACCTGCAAACGCAGGAGGCGCTGCGGCACCGCGTACACCAGCAGTTCGCGGGCGCTGGTCAGCACAGCCACCAGACCACTCAACGGACAGAAGCTGACCTTGGCAATCACCTCGCTGGTGGTGAACAACGTCTCCATGTCATCGCCGTGCCAGAGGGCGATGGCCTGCTGACCGGGGCTGATCATCAACAGCAAGTAACACTCGTTGTCGTCTTGCAGCAGACCGATACCTTTCCAGCCGCGGGCCAGATCGATGCATTGCGCCGCTGATGGTAAGTCATTGGCCGAGTACACACGCCAGCTCTCACAGTCGTTTTTCATCGTGAGCAATGCACAGCCGCCGAACGCGCTGCGCCCGCGCTGAATGCCGGCAAACAGCACCTGGCTGACGCCTTCGGCAAGGCCCAATCCATACGGTTGCTTCGCCCCGGTGTCCAGACGCACAGGATGGGCGAACAACCGACCGCCTGAACGACATACATAGACCATCGCATCACCGGCCATCTTGGCCATGGCGATCACATCGGTCGCCAGGCGATGGGTCTGGCGGGTTTCCGGGGCGGCGATATTTTTGTCCCTTTTCACGGTCCAGTAGGCCAGATGCCCTTGAGTATCGAGCAGATACAATCGCCTTTCAGAGCGACTATGCAAACCGACCGCAGGGAGGAAGTTGCCCGTGCCCGGCGGCAGCTTCAACTCCTCCGGGCCCGGTTTATCCACCGGATTCAGACCGGGAATACTCCAGAATGTCAGTTGCAAAGGGTCGCTCATGACCGCCCCGATGGCGCCCCCAAAAAACAGCGCCGTCAGCGGCGTACGTCCTGCGCTCCAGAGGTTACGACGAACTTCCAATGGTTTTTTCTGGTATTGCGCCGGTAGCTTGATCACCACCATGCCGGGCTCATCGAGCATTTTCAGCGCGACATGGCTGCCGGAGCTGGAAATCACCGGCTGTAGCGTCAGCGACACCCGCGGCACACAACCTTTGGCCGTCGGCGCAGCCTTGACGATTTCGCCCTCAAACTGCCCTTTGAGCAGTTGCAGGGCCGCACGCTCAGCGGGCATCGGTAATAGCACGCGACGGGTGTCCGTTGCCTGCAAGTGCACAGACAGGCTGCAACCATCAAGACTTCGCGCGATTTGCACGCGATGGCTGCAAGTCTGCCGGTCTGTTGCCGGCAGACGTTGCCCCACCAGCCAGCATTCGCCGACCGGCATTGACGCGCTATGCAGCCAACTGCGCCACGCCTGCCAATGCGCATCGCTCACCGTGGAGAAGGTCCGTGCACCGAGCAATCGTTTGAGCTGCGCCGCCGAATCGACCTCATGCAAGGCTGGCTCCTGCTGCAAAATGCCCCAACGCAGTTCGGCACCCGCCTCTTTCGCGCGACGTGCCAGCAGGATCACCAGCGCCATGTGCACCAAGCGTGCGGCGCCCAGTTGCAACGGCCCGGCATCGAACAGCACGACAATCCGGCGACTGGCTTGCTGCGCGCGATATTGCGGCGCGAGGAACAGATGTTCGCCCACGGCCGCGCGGCGCAGAAACTCGTCGGGCACTTCGTCGGCCAGCAGCCATTCGCTGGTCAGCAGCCGGTCATACGGCCCGCGCCTCTGTAAATCGCCCAAGCCATCGGGCTCGGGCACGCCGCCCTGTTGCACACCGCGCAGCGGGCCCAGTACCGGGTTGAGCCGTCCAAGCAGATCGGCGAAAAGCGGCAGTTGTTCTGGGGCGAACCACTCCAGCCATTCGCGCCACGGTTGCAGAGATTCAGGTAACTGCATCAGCGCCCCGCCCAAAAATCGTCAATTCGCTGCAAATGTTCTGCGCTCACCGGCAATTGCCGATCGAGCGGTACCACCGCCGATGGATCACGCCACAGCAGCAGCGGCGCCCGCGAGAAGCGGTGCGACAACGCGTGCGCCAGCAGGTCGGTCGGTACATCCGGCTCCCAACTGGTGGGTAACCAAAGCCCGGGCGCACGCTCGTCCATCGCCGCATAGGCAACGCCATCGACCCACGGCAGATCCGCCGCCGCGCCGCTCACCAGCAGCACGTCGCGATTGGCGGTGGCATGCAGGCGCGTGGCCTGTTCATCCGGTATCGCCAGCAATCGCGCATGCAGACGCCGGGCGGCTTCGCCCCACGCCACGGCAGCCTGCGGCGCCACTGCCACCGGCCGCGAGCGCCAGCGCCAACTCAGCGCTTTGCCATTCATGCGGCAGTCGTCAGCAAACGGGCGAGTTGGCCGCGAACGTCGTGCAACGTCGCCGGGATGGTCAGGTCGTTGAAGTTGGCGTCGATCTCACGCAGCAGCCCCTCCAGCAAGGCACCGGCCGGCGGTTCAGTGCGCGCCAGATAATCCTCGGCGGTTTCCAGCAGGCGGCTGACCCGCGACATCGGCTGCAGGGTCGCCTCCTCCACCGCGCTGAACAGATGGCGGTTGCTCGACTGGGTGAACATCTCGCGGAGCACCTCGCGGCCGTGCTGCTGGGTTTCCTTGGTTGGCAACACATACAGCAGCGGCCACAGATCGGCGGCACTGGCCTCCACTCGACCACCGAGCAACGCGGCGGCAGCGATCAGGCGCTGGGACTTGACGATGCGTCGATCCGACAACTGAATGCCGGCCTCACGCAAGCGGCGAATGGCTTGGGCCAGCGCCGGGCGCACGGAGCTCAGGTCAACGCTCTTCAGAGCCTGACCCAGAGTGTCGAGCTGGCTCAGACCGAGCAACTGTTGAACCGGGCGTTGCTCGGACTGCCAGCCGCCGGCGAGCATCGCTTCCAGCTGATTGTCCGGCACAGACTCGACAAACAGGTGCAGCAGGAAGCGGTCACCAAACGCCGCCAACGCTTCATCGTCGGGCAAGCCGTTGGAGGCGCCGACGCAGACCCGCAGCGGGCACTGAATCTGCGTATGCCCACGCCGGAAGCGCCGCTCGTTAAGCACGCCAAGGAGCGTGTTGAGAATGGCCGTCGAACCGAGAAACACCTCATCGAGGAAAACGATATCGGCTTCAGGCAGCATGCCGCTGACGTCAGTTTCCACCGTGCCTTCGCGAAGCTTTTTCAGGTCGACCGCGCCGAACAGTTCCGAAGGTTCGGTAAACCGCCCCAGCAGATACTCGAAATAGCGCCCGCCCATCGATTGCGCAACCCGGCGCACGACTGCACTTTTCGCGGTGCCTGGTGGGCCGATGACCAGAATATGCTCCTGTGCCACGGCGGCCAGAACAATCAGTTCGGCCAACTGCTCACGCCCCACAAGACCTTCGGTGGCGACGCGTACGGCCTGACGGATTTGCGCGGCAGCGCTCTGCAATGAAGCACTCATGGGCATCTTCCCTGAAAAATGAATTCTGATTGGGCTGGTCGGCAGGTATCGGCCGCCGGCGAGTGATCTTTAATCGCCACTACGGTCAAGTTCGCGAGTGGATATCTGACAAAAGCTGATTATGCTTCAGGAAACCTTGCAGCGATGCGAGGCGGTCAGACTGTGCAAGTTTCACGCGGGAGCAATGGCGGCATATGCCACAAGGCCAGAGTGCGACAAGCAGTAACGAGGGACTCCGGCCTACAACAATAAGCACGACGGAGAACACCCATGGCCACAATCGACACAGCATCCACCGGCAGTCCACCGCGCAGCGGCGGCATCACCAAGGAGGAGCGCAAGGTTATCTTCGCTTCATCCTTGGGCACGGTTTTCGAGTGGTACGACTTTTACCTTTATGGCTCTCTGGCAGCGATCATCGCCAAGCACTTCTTCGCTGGCGTTAACGAAACCACCGCGTTTATCTTCGCCCTGCTTGCCTTCGCCGCCGGGTTCGCGGTGCGGCCGTTCGGAGCCATTGTGTTCGGCCGTCTCGGCGACATGATCGGGCGCAAACACACCTTCCTTATCACCATCGTCATCATGGGCGTCTCCACCGCAATTGTCGGCATATTGCCCGGTTACGCGACCATTGGTGTTGCCGCACCGGTCATCCTCATCACTCTGCGCTTGCTCCAAGGCCTGGCGTTGGGCGGCGAGTATGGCGGCGCCGCGACCTACGTGGCCGAACACGCGCCGCGCAACAAGCGCGGCTTCTTCACCTCGTGGATTCAAACCACCGCGACCCTCGGCCTGTTTCTGTCGCTGCTGGTGATCCTCGCCTGCCGCACGGCGCTGGGCACTGAAGCCTTCGAAGCGTGGGGCTGGCGGATTCCGTTTCTGTTGTCGATCCTGCTGCTGATCGTCTCGGTGTACATCCGCCTGCAGCTGAGCGAGTCACCGGTGTTCCAGAAAATGAAAGCTGAAGGCAAGGCGTCGAAAGCGCCGCTGACCGAATCCTTCGCGCGCTGGGACAACCTCAAAGTGGTGATCATGTCATTGCTCGGCGGCACGGCCGGGCAAGCGGTGGTCTGGTACACCGGGCAATTCTACGCGTTGTTCTTCCTGCTGCAGACGCTGAAGATCGACCCGCAAACCGCCAACCTGTTGATCGCCGGTTCGCTGCTGATCGGCACGCCGTTCTTCGTGATTTTCGGCAGCCTTTCCGACCGGATCGGGCGCAAGCCGATCATCATGGTCGGGTGCATGCTGGCGGCGCTGACGTACTTCCCGATCTTCCACGCGCTGACCCAGTACGGTAACCCTGATGTGTTTATCGCCCAGGAGAAGAACCCGGTCAAAGTGATCGCCAACCCGGATCAGTGCTCGTTCCAGTTCGACCCGGTGGGCAAGGCCAAATTCACCAGTTCCTGCGACCTGGCGAAGACCCTGCTGGCAAAACGGGCGATCCCGTATGAGAACGTGATTGCCGAGCCGGGCACCGTCGCACAAGTGCGCATCGGCGATAAAGTCGTCGAGAGTTTCGAAGGCAGCGCCCTGCCGGCCGCCGACTTCAAGACCCGCAACGATGCGTTCACCGCGACCCTCGGCACCGCGCTCAAGGAAGCCGGTTATCCGGAGAAAGCCGACCCGGCGAAAACCAACTACCCAATGGTGTTGCTCCTGCTGACCGTGCTGGTGATCTACGTGACCATGGTTTATGGCCCGATTGCCGCGTGGCTGGTCGAGCTGTTCCCGACCCGCATCCGCTATACCTCGATGTCGCTGCCGTATCACATCGGTAACGGCTGGTTTGGTGGCTTCCTGCCGACGGTGGCGTTTGCCATGGTCGCCGCGACCGGGGATATCTACTACGGCTTGTGGTATCCGATCGTGATTGCGGTGATGACAGCGATACTGGGCACGTTCTTCCTGCCGGAAACCAAGGATCGCGACATTCTCAAGGATTGAACCCGATGCGTCGCCCTCCCCGTCAGTGGAGGGCGACGCGCAGGTTTCAACGCAGCAACCAGCGCGCCGTCAGCCTAGCGCTCAACGGCAGCATCCAGTAGACCATGTTGAAAGAGATCAACCCGGCCACCACCACTTTGAACAGCCATGCTGGCCATTGCAGGTTCGCCACCTCCAGCAGCGCCGCCAATCCCCAGGGCATGCTCACCGACAGCGGCAAAACGATCAGCCATGACAATACCCACTGCTTCCAACGGGCCCCCGAAGGGCTGCTCATCGTTGCTGTCGCCGGAGTACCGCGCGCTGATAGATGCGATCCCGCGCCAGTGTCATTGGATCGGCACTGAGGCTGATGCCGTCAAGCAAACGTCCCGGACTGAAGGCCAACTGCTGCTGGGCGCCGAACTGCGCATCGGCCGGCGCCAGTGAGTCGAGGCTGAAAATGCCCAACTCGACCTCCTGATGCTGACGCGACCACGCAACGGAGCCGTCTTCGATAGCATCCTCCGCTGACGCCAATTGCAACACCAGACGCAGCGTCAGCGATCCTTTGGCCAGTTGCTCTGCCATTTCCGACTGCAAGTAATCCGCCGGCTTCGCCGCTGCCTCGGCGTCACTCAATAGCGGCTGCATGAGCAGTGGCTCGATACGGTAACGGCCGATTGTTTCAACGCCCCGATGATTACTGAATACCAGAGCATTGACCGCGAAGTACTCGAGCCCCGCATAACTGCGCGGCGCCGGTTTCGGTGCATCGAGGAAAGCCCGCGCCCGTGGATGACTCGCCAGAAAGCTGTGCAGGGGCAGCGGATCGGGAGGTGTGGCGACATTAGCGGCAATGCCTTGCAGGAAGATCAGAAAATCTTCGGGCGTGGCCACCGGAAAGCCGTCGAACGAGTGCGTCACGATATCGGTGACCTCGCCGCCGGCCAGGGTAAACCGAACTGCCAGACCACGCGGGCTGGCCAGCGGATCTCCGTCAGCGGTGGCGGGTACGCCACTGAAGTTGGAGAACCGCAGTACCACCGGCACCGTTTGCCCCTGCAAATGCGCAGCCCGGCTGAGGGTGCTGGCGTTCGGCGAAGCCTTGAATGTACCGTTTACCAACAGGCCTTTGGCATGGGTCGCACGAAACCCCGGATGACGGCCGAAGGTGGCATTGAGCGCATCGAGCAAAGCGTCGTACAACGGCTCTGGGGCCATCGTGTCATTCCTTGTGTCGTTGGCAGACAAGGCTGAGGAAGATGCCAGCGTCCCGGCCAGCACGGCGCCGATCAGCAAGCGTTGCAAGCACACGGCATTCATGCCTGACGCAGACCGGGATTGAGTGCGATGTGTTTGTACTCGATGAAATCATCCATGGCCGCCACACCGTTAAGCCTGCCCTGCCCCGATTGCTTACAGCCACCCTCTTCGAATTCGTCGAACACCATGGCCCAATCGTTGATCCAGACGGTACCGACCTCCAACTCGTGGGCAACGCGTAACGAGCGATCGACATCACGGGTCCAGACGCTGGCCGCCAGACCGAACTCGCTGTTATTGGCCAACTCGATTGCCTCGGCTTCGCTGTCGAATACCTGCAAGGTCAGCACCGGCCCGAAGGTCTCTTGCTGGACAATAGCCATGTTTGGATCACTGACACGCAAGAATGTCGGTCGATAAAACGCGCCTTTAGCCAGTGGCCCTTCCACGACCGGCCCACCGCGCACAATCACTTGCGCTCCATCGACAATTGCCTGCTCGACCACTTGATTGACCCGTTGCACATTGGCTTTGTCGATCAACGGCCCCATTTCACTGGCCGGATTTGCTGCGGGCCCCACGCGCACGGCCTCAAGAACGGCCGCCAGACGATCAGTCAGTGCCTTGGCAATATCGCGCTGCACCAGCAGTCGCGAACCGGTCATGCAGAACTGGCCGGCGAACACCGTCAAGGCTTTGAGCAGCACCGGAACGGCTGCCTCGAGATCGGCATCGTTGAACACCAGCATCGGCGTTTTACCGCCCAGTTCCAGACCAAAACGCTTGAGGTGTTGCGCCCCTGCCGCCGAGATCGCCCGGCCAGTGCCGGTACTGCCGGTAAAACTGATCACCGGCACCTTTGGCGACTCGACCAGATGTATAGACCCCGCCGCACCCGCTTCGCTGAACAGATTGATCACACCGCGCGGCAGTGACCGCGCCTCGCTCATGATGCGTGCGACCAATGCATTGGTCTGGGCGGTCTGCCCCGGCATTTTGATCACAGTTGTACAACCGGCGGCCAACGCCGGTGCCAGCGAACGAATCATCAACACCACCGGTGAATTCCACGGCACGATGATGCCTGCCACACCGACAGCCTGGCGCAATACAAGGGAAATCCGCCCCGGTGTCGGCTCCGCTGCGCGCCCATACTCGGTACGCGCCAACGCCGCGTAATAACGCAACTTGGACGGCACCATGCGCACTTCAAATTCCGCTTGCGGACGGATCTTGCCGTTTTCCAGCGCCAGTGTGTCAATCAACGCTTCGGCGTTACGTTCGAAGGCCTCCGCCAGCTCCAGCAGCACCGTGCCACGCAGGGCGCGATCGTCTTTCCAAGAGGACTGCGCAAACGAACGCAGGGCAGCTTCAATGCCCCGTTGCGCGGTATCCGCGCTCCCCTCGGCATAACAACCAATCTGCTCATACGTCGCGGGGTCAATCGAGTCTTTGTAAATACCGGAATCGTGCCATTGGCCATCGATCCAATTCAAAACGGGAGTGTTGTTCATAGCAGCATCGTCCTGACAATTAGGCGTAAAGCGCGGCGATTTTTTCCGCAAAAGCAATCACAGTGATGTTGGTGGCTACCGACGGCACATCGGGGAAGATCGACGCATCGACCACGCGCAGCCCGTGCAGACCAAGGACCCGGGCCTGCAAATCCACCACGGCATGCTTGTCACCGAGCACACCCATCGGAGCGGTTGAAGTTGGATGGTGATAGGTGTCCAGGCTCGCCCGGACGCTGGCCAACAGCGCTTCGTCCGACGCAACCCCCGCCCCCGGATTGAGTTCGCTGTGAATCAGGGCGTTCAACGGTGTTGTGCCACCGATCCTGCGGGCCAGGCGAATGCCGTCGAGCAGGCGCTGACGGTCCTCGGGTTCGGCGAGAAAATTCAGATCGATGATCGGCGCTGTAAGCGGATCGCGACTGGCCAGAGTGAGCGTGCCTCGGGACCGTGGCCGCGTGAGCGCAACCGCCAGCACGAAGCCGATGTTGGTCGGGCTCTGTTCGTGGGGAAACAGGTGCGTCGCAGTGATGTGCAGGTCCAGATCGCCGGACTCCGCGCTGCGGCTGTGGGACCAGAGTTTGGCGCCGATGGCCGGGGATTGACGGCCAATCAAGCGTGGATTGGCCGCGTAGGCGTTGTAGTAAAACGGATGATCCTGCAGTTGTTGGCCGACTGGCAGCGTTGCCACCACGGGAATCTGCAATGCCCGCAGATCGGCATCCGGACCAACGCCGGAACGCAGCAGAATCGCCGCACTGCCATAGCTGCCCGCGCTAAGAATGACCTCAGCGGCGCGCAGTTGCGTGCCGTCGCTCAATTGCACTCCGATCGCGCGTTGACCGTCGAACAAGACCTTATCCACCAGGCTGTCAGGGCGGATGTGTAAGTTGCCACGAGTGCGCACCTCATCGTTGAGGTAGGCCATACCGGTGTTGATGCGCACACCGTCGACGACGTTCATCGGGTACGGACCAACCCCGTTGGCATCGGCGCCATCAAAGTCGTCGATGATTTTATAGCCGTAGGAGAAAGTCGCCTGAATAAATGCCCGCTGCATTGGCGTGACATCCAGATGGCTCAGTTGCTGTACCGGAAGCGGCCCGGCATGCCCGTGCAAAGCACTGTCACCACGGCTGTGGCTTTCCAGTTTCCTGAAAAACGGCAGCAGGTCTTCATAGCCCCAGCCCGGCAGATTCCAGCGCGCGAAATCACTGGGCCGTGCCCGGATCGCCACGGCACCATTGATCGCAGAGCTGCCGCCTAACACTTTGCCGCGCACGGCGCCAATCGGATGCTCGATGTAGCCGGCCCGGGTTTTGTAACCCCACTCGAACTGCGGGTTGCCATTGGCACCGACAATGTCGCTGTTGGCGACAATGTCTGGATAGTCGTTCACGGCAAAACTGTTGCCTGCTTCCAACAGCACGACCTGGCGCTGGCTGTTCTCGCTCAAACGC
Organism: Pseudomonas sp. Irchel s3a12; assembly: GCF_900187485.1. NCBI lineage: Bacteria > Pseudomonadati > Pseudomonadota > Gammaproteobacteria > Pseudomonadales > Pseudomonadaceae > Pseudomonas > Pseudomonas sp. Irchel s3a12. The sequence goes on along the minus strand of NZ_FYDN01000022.1, from coordinate 7,744 downwards.
CGCGCCAACACTGCACCAGCCGAACCGCCACCGACGATCAGTACGTCGACGGTATCAAGGGTGTTCTTCATGCATTTCTTCCCTGTCAGACGCAGGAGTGGCGTCTGTTGGGAACAAGCATATGGAAGGACTCACACGCTCATAAGCAGGCAAAAACCGAATCGGGGTTTCGTTAATTCCGAACGACTCACTGCCTTTGGCGAGCATGCTCGGCAAGCTGCTTTTCCCACGCGGGTGGACTGCCGATCTGCTCACTGAGAAAGCTGATCAGCGCCTGCAGTTTCGGTGAAGCGCGCAGGGATTGCCGATACACCGCCGAGATATTTCCGCCGCGCGGTGCATACGCTGGCAACACCTCTTGCAGTTCGCCAGCGACCATCGGCTGCGCGGCAAGAAACGTCGGCAGAATCGCCAGGCCCATGCCGGCCTTGGCCGCTTCCATGAGTTGATGGGCATTGTTGGTGCGCAGGCGACAGCGCACGCGAAACGACTCCAGCGTGTTGTTCACCGGCAGCGTCCACATGCCATGGGGCTCGCGATTGACATAGAGCATGGCGAAATGGCGGGACAGTTCCTGCGGCGTCTGTGGTGTACCGTGAGCAGCGAGATAGTCGGGGCTGGCGCAAATGACGTGGCGGTTGGCGGTGATGTTTTTCGCCACCAATGAAGAATCAGGCAGCTCACCAATACGGATTGCGGCGTCGTAGCGCTCTTCGTGCAGATTGACATACCGATCGTCGAATTCGACATCCAGTTGCAATTGCGGGTAACGCACCGCGAATGACGACAGGATCGGCGTCAGATAGCGAATGCTGAACGCCATCGGTGCAGCCAGCCGCAGGTTGCCACGCAAGCTCGACTGGGAGGCTTGTACAGCGTCTTCGGCATTTTCGACTTCAGCCAGAATGCGCACGCAGTAGCGATAAAACACCTCGCCCGAATCAGTCAGGCGCGCCTGCCGTCCGCGTTCCAACAGAATACTGCCCAAGCGTTTTTCCAGGTTTTGCAGACGTTGGCTGACCATCGATTTAGCCATCCCTAAACGGCGTGCGGCTTCGGAAATACTTCCGGTGTCGACCACCATGACGAAAGCATGCATCTCACAGAGTTTGTTCACGTAGTTAATCCAAAGAAATCGCACAGGCCTGCGCAACCGGCGCGCAGATCTCGGGGGTGGTTCAGGCTATTACAAAGCGTGGTTTGAGAGTGTCAGCCAACTTGGCCATCATGCTGACGATCGGCTTGAAATTGATCAGCGGGGCCACGCCAGCCTGGACATTCAACGTCGGCAATCTAAAACCCCGCTGACCCATCGCGGTAGTCGCAAAAACGGACTGGTGTTTCCCATACAAGGGACGATCCGCCTTGTATAGTTAGCGCCTTCTGACTGAATGGATTTCGACCGTGCTGGATCTCAATGACCTTCAGTACTTCGTCATGGTGGTGGATCATGGCGGTTTCGCGCAGACCGCCCGCGCCTTGGGCATTCCCAAGTCCAATCTGAGCCGACGCATCGCCCAGCTCGAAGAGCGCCTCGGTGTGCGCCTGATCATCCGCAACACCCGCCACTTCACAGTCACGGAGCTGGGGCAAACCTATTACGAGCGTTGCCGTGCGATGCTCAAGGAAGCCGAAGCCGCAGAGGCCGCGATCGCCCTGACTCACGCCGAGCCGGGCGGCGTGCTGCGCGTTACCTGTCCATCCGTACTGCTGGAAGAGTGCGTGGGCGCAATCATCACGCGTTTCATGGCTATCCACCCGCGCATGGAGGTGCATCTGGAGGCGACTGATCGTCAGGTCGATGTGGTCGCCGAGGGTGTCGATCTGGCGTTACGGGTACGCCCGCCGCCCCTGCAGGACTCCGAGTTGGTCAGCCGCGTCATGTCCCAGCGGCCACAGTGTCTGGTTGCGAGCCCCGGACTGCTGAGTCGTCTGGGCACGCCGAGCGCACCAGAAGATCTGGCCCGGTTCCCCAGTGTTCATCATGGCAGTCCGCAACGCGATTACAGCTGGACTCTGTTTCATCAGGACGGTTCGGAATTCACCCTCCAGCATCGCCCGAACCTGATTACCAAAGGCCTGCCGATGCTGCGCTGCGCGGCGATCGACAGCGTTGGCGTTGCGCAGATGCCAATGTCGTTGGTACACGACTTCATTGAGCGAGGGGAACTGATCGTGGTCCTGCCTGACTGGGCGCCGAGAACTGAAATGATTCATGCAGTGTTTGCGACCCGGCACGGGATGCTGCCGTCTTCGCGCTTGCTGATTGATTTCATGCTGGAGCAATTCAGATTGCTCGATGATCCCCTGCGTGGCATGCGCAAGCCGCCATTGGTTTGATGCCCCGCAAAAATATCGAACGCCCACCGCAACGGCGCCTCCAATGTTTACATCACTGGAGGTCAGCACCATGAATAGCGATGACAGCAAAATCCAGAACGCCCCGCCCACCGACACCTCCGGCAAACCGGTGAATGTGGTCAAGCGCGATCTTGAAGACAGGGACGATGACACCGAAGCCGTTGATGAGGTCATCACGCCTTCGTCTAACCGCGTAAAGGAGCAGGACGCCGAGACGCTGCAACGCAAGATCGATGAGATCGAACGAAAAGTGGCCGATGGCAACTAGGCCGCGTTGGGAGCGGATGGAGTACATCCGCTCCCGCAGCGCATTGAGCTCACGCCGGTTGGAACGTCGATTCGAGCAGATGACCGTCGATGAACTGACCGTTCTGCACCTGAAGCAGTACCTGACGATCGGATTGATCGAACAGTGAGCGGTGCAGTTGCCTGGCGTTGATCGGGCCATTTTTCAGATCATTGTCGAGCGCCGCCAGTTGCGATTTGAAGCGTTGCAAGTTGTCGGCACTGCCACTGAAAAACAGCGTGTTGCTTAACTCCATCTGGGCACTGTAAATCTGCTGGTTCGCCGCAGCGGTCACGGTCAGGCGCTGCAGATTGTCCAGCACTTTCGCCGCTTCGGTGCGGTAGCGTGCCAATGGTTTTTCCATGTGCAGCAAGGCGTAAGCGACCACGCGCAACTGCGTGACTTGCAGATAGCTTTGAACCCAAATGTCCATCCGCGACAGACTTTCAAGCAAAGCCACCCGGGAGGAGTCGGCGTTGAACAGCTTGCCTGTTTCGACGGCCTTCGCCTTGTCCACCTCTTTGTTCATCTCCCGCTCGAAATACGTCTCCAAGGCCACCAGGTCGACCTGGCGGTTTTCCAGTTGCATCAGCGCAGCCGCATCAATGCCTTCCTGTGGATAGTGATCAAGCAGGCTTTGCACGTAACCCACCAGCCCGGTCAAATCATCACGGCGCAGGTTGATCAGGTCTTCTTGCACTTCATCCAGCTGGCGCTTGATGGCGGAAAGTTTCTCATTGATATCGTGCAGGTGTTTCTGCCCGACCGCCGACGAGACGGCATTCCATAGCGCACCACTGAGCATAATGTTTTGCAGGTTGTCGGGGCTGAACAAGTGCGCATTTTCCTTGATGCGCCCGCTTTCGGTGACGAAGGCACGCACCGCACCTTCTTGATCCTTGGCTTTGGTCAACGTCTCAAATGGCAGACTGCACACAACGTAGTTGCCGTTTTGCAACTCGGCCAGCGCCGCCAGGCCCGGGACATTGGACAGCAATGGGTTGAGTGCGCTGAGTTGCCCGGCGGGAATGGCACTGCCGGTGATGACCGGCGCGCGGTCGAACACACTGATCTTCATTAACGTACCGCCCGCCTCATCGGCCAGCACCATGTCCTGCAGCGCCGCGCCCTGCCCGGCCAGCGTTGCAGGATTGGCCAGTTTTGGCGCAACGGGCGCTTGTGCATCCGCTTCCTGACGCAAACGGATCCAGCCCATCTGCGCCACGAACGGCACGGTGACCCGATACGCCTCTGCCGCCGCGCTTTGCGCCCCGATGCCTGCCGTGACCAACAATCCCAGCGGGTTCAAACGCAGGCCGGTGGAAACAGCGGTGAACAACGCTGCACTACCGCCAGCCGACAAGCCCATGATCGTACCGCTCACACCAAGTCCCAAGGCCGATGCCAGCGAGAACGTACCGGACAAGACTTTGATGTGCGTGCTGCGTTCGTGCCGTTGCGCAGCAGGCATTTCACGCCATTCGGCACCAAACAGGGCCAGCGCAATTTCCCGCTCCTTCTGCGCCAGTGGCTTGTCCGCAGGGCTCTTGCCGTTCAGCTTCTTGTACACGTCGTCAACGATTTCGCTGTAGGCCACCGCAGTACGGCCGAGTGCGCGGCGCGCGAGGTTCATTGCCGAATTGCCGCCGAACTGCTGCAATTCATGGCCCAGCAGTGCAAGCAGTGGTGCGGAGTATCGATCGGCACGGGGATCATGTTTGGCCAGAATCAACTGTTTCTTGCACTCGGCGTCCAGACCCGCCCGGCCTCGGCCGAAATCGCTGATCACGTCCACCAATACATCGATTTCCTCGGCGCTGGCAGCCTGCATCTGCGCCAGTAACGTCTCATCGCACACCCATTGTTCCTTCAACATTGCCTCTCCTGCACTAAACAATCGGCTCGAATACCGGTAAATCATCGCTCAGAGCGAGCGCGCCATCAAAAAGATATCACAGTAGATATTGCAGAAAGGGTCTGACAGACCAAAGTCTTAACGTGCAGCACATCGCGCAGCCGCAATCAGGTAATCATGAATACGTTGGCCGTTTCGTCCTGCGACGCACCTTTGGCACACTGCCTATGAGCGGAGAAACTGTTGACTCATTCTGTCGTCAGCGTCGCCAGCGCCAGGGCATTGCCCAGTGCTGCGCCGCTGGCGGTGTTGTCGAAAATGCACCAGGTCGTGGCACCTGCAGCGGTCGCTGACAGCAAGGCGTGTGCGAGGTGTTGCAGATAAGGTGAATCGTAGGCGCTGTGGTAAATGCGCGGTGAGCCGTGCAGGCGCCAATACTGTGTTCCCGCCCAGCCACCTGGCGAAATATCACGGCTGATGCGCGAAGGATCGACTGCTGCTTGGGCGATCCGGTGAGTCATTAATATAGGCTCGGCGCTGCCCCACGATTCATGCCTTGGCTCAAGCACCACCGCGCCGGAGAAGCGCTCGCGCAATGTCGTGAAAAAGGTTTCGGCGCTGGCGGCGTCAAACGCCAGCGAAGGTGGTAACTGCACCAGCAAGCAGCCCAAGCGTTCGCCCAGACCGCCGCATTCAGCCAGAAACCTGTCCAGCGCCGCCTCGCAACCTGCCAGGCGTAATTCATGGGTGATGTGTTTGGGCATTTTCACCGAAAAACGGAAGGCCTCCGGTACGCCATCGGCCCAACGCTCATAGGTTTGCCGGCGATGCGGGCGGTAGAACGAGCTGTTGATTTCCACGCCGTTGAGTCGCGCGGCGTAGCGCTGCAAATGCGTGCCCTCTACCGGAAATACCGGCCAGTGCTCGCGTCCCAGACTCCAGCCTGCACAGCCGATGAAAATCAAAAGCACACCTGCGGGTTTCTCCTGCCTGATCGTTCCTACGCTCTGCGTGGGAATGCCTCAAGGGACGCTCCGTGTCCAGTGACGCGGAGCGTCACGGGCTGCATTACCACGCAGAGCGTGGGAACGATCAAACCTGTGCGTTAACCTGTTATTTTTTTGCCGGGCAGCATTGCGCCGAGCACCTGTTTGGCGGTTTGCACGATCACCCCGGCTTCATCCGGATCGCCCTTGAGCAACGTCGTGGCGAATTTCTTCGCCTGCTCAAGCTTGATGTGCGGCGGCAAGGGCGGCACGTTCGGGTCGGTCTTGAACTCGATCACCACCGGCACTTCCGAGGCCAATGCCTTTTCCCACGCAGCGGCGACGTCTTCTTCGCGATCGACAAAGATGCCTTTCAGGCCAATGGAAATGGCGAACAAGTGGTAAGGCACGTCCGGGATACTTTGCGACGCTTCGAACTTCGGATCGCCCTCCATCACTCGCTGCTCCCACGTGACCTGATTAAGATCCTCGTTGTTGAACACCGCGCAGATCCATTTCGGACTCGCCCATTGCCGCCAATATTTGGCGACGGTGATCAGTTCGGCCATGTTGTTCATCTGCATTGCGCCATCGCCCACCAGCGCAATCACTGAACGCTCGGGATAAGCAAACTTGGCGGCAATCGCGTAAGGCACTGCGGCGCCCATGGACGCCAGGCCACCGGACAACGAGCACTGCATGCCACGGCGGATTTTCAGGTCACGGGCGAACCAGTTGGCGCAGGAGCCAGAGTCGCTGGTGATGATGGCCTCATCGGGCAAGCGTGGCGACAGCTCATAGACCACCCGTTGCGGGTTGACCGGGTCGGCTTTGGCCATGGCGCGTCTTTCCAGGGATTTCTCCCAACTGCTGCGCCAGCCTTCGATTTTCTTGCGCCACTTGTTGGAGGTTTTCTGTTCGAGCAGTGGCAATAACGCGGCGAGGGTTTCCGCCGAGTCGCCGACCAGATTGACCTCCATCGGATAACGCAGGCTGAGCATGTCGGGCTGCAAATCGATCTGCACACCGCGCGCCTGGCCTTCTTTGGGCAGAAACTCCGAATACGGAAAACCCGAACCGATCATCAGCAAGGTGTCGCACTCACTCATCAGCTTGTAGCTCGGTTCGGTGCCGAGCAGGCCGATGCTACCGGTGACCCAAGGCAGATCATCGGGCAGCGCGGCTTTGCCCAATAATGCCTTGGCGACGCCGGCACCGAGTTTCTCCGCCACGGCGATGACTTGATCCGTCGCCTGCAATGCCCCGGCGCCAACCAGAATGGCGACCTTCTCGCCCGCATTCAAAACATCGGCGGCGCGCTGCAGATCCTCTTCATAAGGCAGCACTTTGGGTTTCGTGTAACCCACCCCGGAATGCGCGGTGCCATGCGCGCGAGCCGGTGCTTCATACTTCAGTTCCTGCAAATCGTTGGGCAGAATCAGCGCGGTCACCCGGCGTTCTCCCACGGCCGTGCGCACGGCCCGATCGAGCAAATGGCGCACCTGCGAAGGCGCCGAGGCCTGCTGTACAAATGCCCCGGCGACGTCTTTGAACATCGACACCAGATCCAGCTCTTGCTGATAGTGACTGCCCAATGCCGTGCGTGCCTGCTGGCCGACGATGGCGAGCACCGGCATGTGGTCCATGCGCGCGTCATAGAGGCCGGTGATCAGGTGCGAGGCGCCGGGGCCGGAAGTGGCGATGCACACACCCAGCTCGCCGGTGAACTTCGCGTGTGCCGAGGCCATGAACGCGGCCATTTCTTCATGCCGCGCCTGAACGAATTCGATTTTGCCCTTGGCCCGACTCAGCGCGCCGAACACGCCGTTGATCCCGTCGCCCGGATAACCAAAAATTCGCGTAACGCCCCATTCACTGAGCCGCTCAACCAAAAAATCTCCCACTGTCATCGTCATCTCGATCCTCGTCTTTCTCCGCTGCATGGAGCTGCCCCGGCAGAACATCCGCCGAGAGGTCTAAGGGTCTGGACAGTTGGGTTGTTGGCGAAGTTTCGATTGGTTTCCTCAGGCCAATCCTTGTTTGTTTTTCTGAGTCCCCCACAAGACCTGTCGATCGGTGGTGAGGCCATTCGCGAGCAGGCTCGCTCCCGCAGGGAATTGAGTTGCAAATGTGGGAGATTCTATGGTTGAGGGGAAGCCCTCAACTGACTTTTGTCTGGTATTCGCTTTGCCCTTTCAGCAAGGCGAATACCACCCGAGCAAGTTTGCGAGCCAGCATCACCAACGCCTGCGTGGT
>NZ_FYDN01000002.1:0-598157 GCF_900187485.1 Pseudomonas sp. Irchel s3a12 | reverse complement strand
CAGAGCTGTAGGGCCCACGCCCATTGCTTCGCAGGCTTCACTCACCGAATAGTCTTTATCCAAAACCAGGCAAGCCGCATCCCGTTTGAAATCTGTCGAAAAATATCGTCTGGTCAAATCACACCTCGTCGTTGGGCGTAGATTAACGCCCTTTAGGGGTGTCCAGAATCATTAAGCCAGATCAGGTTACCTTTTCGGCGTTTGGAAAAGGTGACTCGCTGTAAGAGCGAAACCGCCAGCGGCACCACCCGCAGCAACGGATATGCCCCCAATCCCAAAACCCCAAATCCCAGACAAACAAAAACGGCCCCTATATAAATAGAGGCCGTTCCAGGTACAACTTAAGACTTCATCGCAAGACAAATCTTATTTGCGGTCTTCCAGCTTGGTAATGTCACGCGACTCGTAGCCGGTGTACAACTGGCGCGGACGGCCAATCTTGTACGGGCTGGAGAGCATCTCTTTCCAGTGCGAAATCCAGCCAACAGTACGTGCCAGCGCGAAAATCACGGTGAACATGCTGGTTGGAATGCCGATCGCCTTGAGGATAATCCCCGAGTAGAAGTCGACGTTCGGGTACAGCGAGCGTTCGATGAAGTACGGGTCGGTCAGCGCGATCTCTTCCAGGCGCATGGCCAGTTCGAGTTGCGGATCGTTGTTGATGCCCAGTTCCTTCAGTACTTCGTCGCAGGTCTGCTTCATCACAGTCGCGCGAGGGTCGCGGTTCTTGTAAACGCGGTGACCGAAGCCCATCAGTTTGAACGGATCGTTCTTGTCCTTGGCCTTGGCGATGAACTTGTCGATGTTCGAAACATCGCCAATCTCGTCAAGCATGGTCAATACGGCTTCGTTCGCACCGCCGTGGGCAGGGCCCCACAGTGCGGCGATACCGGCGGCGATACAGGCGAACGGGTTGGCACCCGAGGAGCCGGCCAGGCGCACGGTGGAAGTCGAGGCGTTCTGCTCGTGGTCGGCGTGGAGGATGAAGATCCGGTCCATGGCCTTGGCGAGCACCGGGCTGATCGGTTTGATCTCGCACGGGGTGTTGAACATCATGTGCAGGAAGTTTTCCGCGTACGTCAGGTCGTTGCGCGGGTACATCATGGGTTGGCCCATGGAGTACTTGTAAACCATCGCTGCCAGGGTCGGCATCTTGGCAACCAGACGGATCGCGGAGATTTCGCGATGCTGCGGGTTATTGATGTCCAGGGAGTCGTGGTAGAAGGCCGAGAGGGCGCCGACTACACCGCACATGACGGCCATCGGGTGGGCGTCGCGACGGAAACCGTTGAAGAAGGTTTTCAACTGCTCGTGAACCATCGTGTGGTTTTTCACGGTGCTGACGAACTGGGCCTTCTGTTCTGCAGTCGGCAGTTCGCCGTTGAGCAGCAGGTAGCAGGTTTCCAGGTAGTCCGACTTTTCAGCCAGTTGTTCGATCGGGTAGCCGCGGTGCAACAGAATGCCGTTGTCGCCGTCGATATAGGTGATCTTCGACTCGCACGAGGCGGTCGACATGAAGCCTGGGTCGAAAGTGAAGCGGCCCGTGGCCGTCAGGCCCCGAACATCGATTACATCGGGACCAACGGTGCCGGTTAAAATGGGCAGCTCGACGGGGGCTGCGCCCTCGATGATCAACTGCGCTTTTTTGTCAGCCATGTGGCCTCCTATTTATGCTTGAACCATCAGACAGACCCCCCACGCAGGGCCCGCACCACTATAGTGAGATAAATTCGAATGTCAATTTGCCTAAAGTCTTGCTCCAGAAGGCTTTAAGCGCACTTTTTCCTCGAAATTGACTGCCATTTACGCCTTTTATACGACTTGTGCAATCAGCTATTTGGGGTAGGTGATTGCGTTGTCATTAGTAGCCTAACTGTCTATACTCGGCCACCGACCGCCAAGGGCTTTTGGGCTTGCTTTCATTGGGGGTCGCATCCCTGGGTGGTGGTTACCTGACCAGTGCACTCCCCAACAACTTTGCCCTGATTGTTAGGGGCTCTTCAGTGTGAAAAAAAAGCCGTGAAAAGCCAACGACCTGTAAACCTAGACCTAAGGACCATCAAACTCCCAGTCACTGCTTACACGTCCATTCTTCACCGTATCTCCGGTGTCATCCTCTTCGTGTGCCTTGCCATCATGCTTTATGCATTGGACAAGTCGCTCAGCTCCGAGGAAGGCTTCGGTCAGGTGAAAGCGTGTCTGACCAGTCCGCTAGCCAAGCTAGTGATTTGGGGCATCCTGTCCGCTCTGCTGTATCACCTGGTAGCCGGTGTGCGCCATTTGATCATGGACATGGGCATCGGTGAGACGCTGGAAGGCGGCAAACTGGGCTCGAAAATCGTTATCGCCGTTTCCGTGGTGGTAATCGTTCTGGCAGGAGTTTGGATATGGTAACTAACGTCACGAACCTGTCGCGTTCGGGCCTCTATGACTGGATGGCGCAACGTGTGTCTGCGGTCGTTCTCGCGGCTTACTTCATCTTTCTGATCGGATACGTCGTGGCCCACCCTGGCCTCGAGTATGCCCAGTGGCATGAACTGTTCGCCCACAACGGGATGCGTATTTTCAGCCTCCTGGCCCTTGTTGCTCTGGGCGCTCACGCCTGGGTCGGCATGTGGACCATCGCGACTGACTACCTGACGCCGATGGCGTTCGGCAAGTCCGCAACGGCGATACGTTTCCTTTTCCAGGCAGTATGCGGCGTTGCGATGTTCGCTTACTTCGTCTGGGGTGTGCAGATTCTCTGGGGTATCTGAGTCATGGCTAACATTCCAACGATTTCTTTCGACGCCATCATTATTGGTGGTGGCGGTGCCGGCATGCGCGCTGCGCTGCAACTGGCGCAGGGTGGTCACAAGACTGCCGTGATCACCAAGGTTTTCCCGACCCGTTCGCACACTGTATCCGCTCAAGGCGGCATCACGTGCGCGATCGCGTCTGCTGACCCGAACGATGACTGGCGCTGGCACATGTACGATACCGTCAAGGGCTCCGACTACATCGGTGACCAGGACGCTATCGAATACATGTGTCAGGAAGGCCCGGCCGCGGTTTTCGAGCTGGACCACATGGGTCTGCCGTTCTCGCGTACCGAACAAGGCCGTATCTACCAGCGTCCGTTCGGTGGTCAGTCCAAGGACTACGGTAAAGGCGGCCAGGCTGCGCGTACTTGCGCGGCTTCCGACCGTACCGGTCACGCCCTGCTGCACACCCTTTATCAGGGCAACCTGAAAGCCGGTACCACGTTCCTGAACGAGTACTACGCTGTCGACCTGGTGAAGAACCAGGAAGGCGATTTCGTCGGTGTGATCGCGATCTGCATCGAAACTGGCGAAACTTCCTACATCCGCGCCAAAGCCACCGTATTGGCTACCGGCGGTGCAGGTCGTATCTACGCTTCCACCACCAACGCCCTGATCAACACCGGTGACGGCGTCGGCATGGCTCTGCGTGCTGGCGTACCGGTACAAGACATCGAAATGTGGCAGTTCCACCCGACCGGCATCGCCGGTGCCGGTGTACTGGTTACAGAAGGTTGCCGTGGTGAAGGTGGTTACCTGATCAACAAGCACGGCGAGCGTTTCATGGAGCGTTATGCTCCGAACGCCAAAGACCTTGCCGGTCGTGACGTGGTTGCTCGCTCGATGGTTAAAGAAATCATCGCCGGCAACGGTTGCGGTCCGAATGGCGACCACGTGATGCTCAAACTCGACCACCTGGGCGAGGAAGTGCTGCACAGCCGTCTGCCAGGCATCTGCGAACTGTCGAAGACTTTCGCCCACGTTGACCCGGTTGTTGCGCCGGTTCCGGTTGTTCCGACTTGCCACTATATGATGGGCGGCGTTGCCACCAACATCCATGGCCAGGCGATCACCCAGAACGCCGATGGCGTGGATCAGATCATTCCTGGTCTGTTCGCGGTAGGTGAAGTGGCTTGCGTATCGGTTCACGGTGCCAACCGTCTGGGCGGCAACTCGCTGCTCGACCTGGTGGTATTCGGCCGCGCTGCCGGCCTGCACCTGGAAAAAGCCCTGACCGACGGCATCGAATACGACGACGCTACCGAAGCCGACATCGAAGCTGCCCTGTCGCGCCTGAACGCACTGAACAACCGTACTGACGGCGAAGACGTCGCTACCCTGCGTCGCGAGCTGCAGAGCTGCATGCAGAACTACTTCGGTGTATTCCGTACTGGCGAATACATGCAGAAGGGTATCGCTCAGCTGGCCGATCTGCGCAAGCGTATCGCCAACGTGAAGATCAACGATAAGTCGCAGGCGTTCAACACTGCACGTATCGAAGCGCTGGAACTGCAAAACCTGCTGGAAGTGGCTGAAGCTACCGCCATCGCGGCCGAAGTACGTAAAGAGTCCCGCGGTGCTCACGCCCGTGAAGACTTTGAAGATCGTGATGACGAAAACTGGCTGTGCCACACCCTGTACTTCCCGGGTGACAAGCGCGTCACCAAGCGTGCCGTGAACTTCTCGCCGAAGACTGTTCCGACTTTCGAACCTAAAGTCCGGACTTATTAAGGGTGACCGCCATGTTGAATGTCAGTGTTTATCGCTACAACCCTGATCAGGACGCTGCGCCGTTCATGCAGGAATTCCAGGTCGATACCGGTGGTAAAGACCTGATGGTGCTGGACGTGCTGGCCCTGATCAAAGAGCAGGACGAGGGTTTCTCCTATCGTCGCTCTTGCCGTGAAGGCGTCTGCGGCTCCGACGGCATGAACATCAACGGTAAAAACGGTCTGGCGTGCATCACGCCGCTGTCCGCCGTTGTAAAAGGTAACAAGCTGATCGTTCGTCCGCTGCCAGGTTTGCCGGTTATCCGTGACCTGGTCGTCGATATGAGCATCTTCTACAAGCAATACGAGAAGGTGAAGCCTTACCTGCAGAACGACACGCCGGCTCCGGCCATCGAGCGTCTGCAGTCGCCAGAAGAGCGTGAAAAACTCGACGGTCTGTACGAGTGCATCCTGTGCGCTTGCTGCTCGACCTCTTGCCCGTCCTTCTGGTGGAACCCGGACAAGTTCCTGGGTCCAGCTGCACTGCTGCAAGCGTACCGCTTCCTGGCAGACAGCCGTGACACCAAGACCAACGAGCGTCTGGCTTCGCTCGATGACCCGTTCAGCGTTTTCCGCTGCCGGGGCATCATGAACTGCGTCAACGTATGTCCGAAAGGCCTGAACCCGACTAAGGCCATCGGTCACATCCGTAACATGCTGCTTTCGAGCGGCGTGTGATTCAGCTGCTGTAACCGCTGTACCGTAGAGGCTGTGGCGCGGGCTTCAACCCGCGTCATGGCTATAACCAGAGCAGTAGCCACAAGCTGCCGCTCTTATTTTGAAGAAATGAGACAAGCAGGGGCATCCGGGCTGGTACCCGGACTATCAGTGTGATCCTAAGTGGCTTGTTTTAGTCGCTGCATTCGGACTTCTGCAAGTTTGCTCGGTGTCGACATCGATGGTGTTCCCCTAACCGAGGGTGACCAAGCATGCAAGAAAGCGTGATGCAGCGCATGTGGAACAGCGCCTACCTTTCAGGTGGAAACGCTGCCTATGTGGAAGAGCTTTATGAGCTCTACCTGCACGACCCTAACGCTGTGCCAGAAGAGTGGCGCACCTACTTTCAGAAGTTGCCTGCCGACGGCAACTCTGCCACTGATGTTTCGCACTCCACGATTCGCGATCATTTCGTGCTGCTGGCAAAGAACCAGCGCCGCGCCCAACCGGTTTCCGCCGGCAGCGTGAGCAGTGAGCACGAGAAGAAGCAAGTTGAAGTGTTGCGATTGATCCAGGCCTACCGTATGCGTGGCCACCAGGCAGCCCAGCTTGACCCGCTGGGGCTGTGGCAGCGTCCTGCACCTGCAGACCTGTCGATCAATCATTACGGCTTGACCAATGCCGATCTTGATACGACCTTCCGTGCCGGCGACCTGTTCATCGGCAAAGAGGAAGCGAGCCTACGCGAAATTCACGAAGCGTTGCAGCAGACATATTGCCGCACCATCGGCGCTGAATTTACGCACATCACCGATTCCGAGCAGCGCCAGTGGTTCCAGCAGCGTCTGGAAAGCGTGCGTGGTCGTCCGACGTACTCCGCCGACATCAAGAGCCACCTGCTTGAGCGCGTAACCGCCGGTGAAGGCCTGGAAAAATACCTGGGCACCAAATACCCGGGCACCAAGCGTTTCGGTCTGGAAGGCGGCGAAAGCCTGATTCCGATGCTCGACGAACTGATCCAGCGTTCCGGTTCCTACGGCACCAAGGAAGTCGTCATCGGCATGGCCCACCGTGGCCGTCTGAACGTGCTGGTCAACACCTTCGGCAAGAACCCGCGCGAGCTGTTCGACGAGTTCGAAGGCAAGAAGAAGGTCGAGCTGGGTTCCGGTGACGTTAAGTATCACCAGGGCTTCTCGTCCAACGTGATGACCGCCGGCGGTGAAGTTCACCTGGCCATGGCGTTCAACCCGTCCCACCTGGAAATCGTTTCCCCGGTGGTCGAAGGTTCGGTGCGCGCCCGTCAGGATCGTCGTAATGACGCCACTGGCGAGAAGGTTCTGCCGATCTCCATCCACGGTGACGCTGCATTCGCAGGTCAGGGCGTGGTCATGGAAACCTTCCAGATGTCGCAGACCCGCGGTTTCAAGACCGGCGGTACCGTGCACATCGTGATCAACAACCAGGTCGGTTTCACCATCAGCAACCCGCTGGACTCGCGTTCCACCGAGTACGCCACCGACGTTGCGAAGATGATCCAGGCGCCGATCCTCCATGTGAATGGGGATGATCCGGAAGCCGTGCTGTTCGTGACCCAGTTGGCCATCGACTACCGCATGCAGTTCAAGCGTGACGTGGTGATCGACCTGGTCTGCTACCGTCGTCGCGGCCACAACGAGGCCGACGAGCCAAGCGGTACCCAGCCTCTGATGTATCAGCAGATCACCAAACAGCGCACCACCCGTGAGCTGTACGCTGATCGTCTGACCCAGGGCGGTGTGCTGGACGCAGAGCGTGTTCAGGCGAAAGTCGATGAATACCGCAACGCGCTGGACAACGGTCTGCACGTAGTGAAATCGCTGGTCAAAGAGCCGAACAAAGAGCTGTTCGTGGACTGGCGTCCGTATCTGGGCCATGCCTGGACTGCGCGTCACGACACTCGCTTTGATCTGAAGACCCTGCAAGAACTGTCCGCCAAGCTGCTGGAAATTCCGGAAGGCTTCGTGGTTCAGCGTCAGGTCTCGAAGATCTACGAAGACCGTCAGAAGATGCAAGCCGGCGGCCTGCCGATCAACTGGGGTTACGCCGAAACCATGGCGTACGCGACCCTGGCGTTCGAAGGTCACCCGATCCGCATGACCGGTCAGGACATCGGCCGCGGTACGTTCTCGCACCGTCACGCTGTGCTGCACAACCAGAAAGACGCGGGCACCTACATTCCGCTGCAGCACCTGTACGACGGTCAGCCACGCTTTGACCTGTACGACTCGTTCCTGTCGGAAGAAGCGGTACTGGCGTTCGAATACGGTTACTCGACCACCACGCCGGATGCGCTGGTGATCTGGGAAGCCCAGTTCGGCGACTTCGCCAACGGTGCACAGGTTGTAATCGACCAGTTCATCACCAGCGGCGAGCACAAGTGGGGCCGTCTCTGCGGTCTGACCATGTTGCTGCCACACGGTTACGAAGGTCAGGGCCCTGAGCACAGCTCGGCACGTCTTGAGCGTTACCTGCAATTGTGCGCCGAGCACAACATTCAGGTTGCCGTACCGACTACGCCAGCACAGATCTACCACTTGCTGCGTCGTCAGGTGATTCGTCCGCTGCGCAAGCCGTTGATCGTGCTGACGCCGAAGTCGCTGCTGCGCCACAAGCTGGCCATCTCGACCCTGGAAGATCTGGCCGAAGGTTCGTTCCAGACCGTGATCCCGGAAATCGATGCTCTGGACCCGAAAAAGGTCGAGCGCGTTGTTCTGTGTAGCGGCAAGGTCTACTACGACCTGCTGGAAAAACGCCGTGCCGAAGGCCGTGAAGATATCGCCATCGTGCGTATCGAGCAGCTGTATCCATTCCCTGAGGACGACTTGAAAGAAGTCCTGGCTCCATACACCAACGTCAAAAATGCCGTTTGGTGTCAGGAAGAGCCGATGAACCAGGGCGCCTGGTACTGCAGCCAGCACCACTTGCGTCGCAGCATCGGTAACCTCGACAAGTCTCTCGTACTTGAGTACGCGGGCCGTGAGGCTTCTGCTGCCCCAGCTTGTGGTTACGCATCGATGCACGCCGAGCAGCAGGAAAAACTCCTGCAAGACGCGTTTACCATTTAACGCCTTCGCGCACCTGAAACCGAATTTAAGGAACCACAGATAATGGCTATCGAGATCAAAGCCCCCACTTTCCCGGAATCGGTTGCCGATGGCACCGTTGCCACCTGGCACAAACAACCGGGCGACGCCGTCAAGCGCGACGAACTGATCGTCGACATCGAAACCGACAAAGTCGTACTGGAAGTTCTGGCTACCGCTGATGGCGTGCTGGGCGCAATCGTCAAGGGCGAGGGCGAGACCGTCCTGTCCGACGAAGTGCTGGGCTCCATCGTTGAAGGTGGCGCTGCTGCCGCTGCCCCAGCCGCCGCTGCTGCTCCGGCCGCTGCCGCTGCTCCAGCTGCTGCCGAAGGCGAAGACGATCCTGTTGCTGCTCCTGCTGCGCGCAAGCTGGCTGAAGAAAACGGCATCAACATCGCTTCCGTTGCCGGCACCGGCAAGGGCGGTCGTGTGACCAAGGAAGACGTGGTTGCTGCTGTTGCTGCCAAGAAAGCCGCTCCGGCTACCGCGCCTGCCAAGGCTGCTGCTCCTTCGGCTGCTGCTCCTGTGTTCGCCGCTGGCGACCGCATCGAGAAGCGCGTACCGATGACCCGTGTTCGTGCCACCGTGGCCAAGCGTCTGGTTGAAGCACAGTCGAACATGGCGATGCTGACCACTTTCAACGAAGTCGACATGACTGAAGTCATGGCCCTGCGTTCGAAGTACAAGGACCTGTTCGAGAAGTCCCACAACGGCGTACGCCTGGGCTTCATGTCGTTCTTCGTGAAAGCGGCCACCGAAGCGCTGAAACGCTTCCCGGCTGTCAACGCGTCGATCGACGGCGGCGACATCGTTTACCACGGCTACGCTGACATCGGTGTTGCTGTTTCCAGCGATCGCGGTCTGGTGGTTCCGGTTCTGCGTAACGCCGAACTGATGAGCCTGGCTGAAATCGAAGGCGGCATCGCCACCTTCGGCAAGAAAGCCCGTGACGGCAAACTGTCGATGGACGAGATGACCGGTGGTACCTTCACCATCACCAACGGTGGTACCTTCGGTTCGATGATGTCGACCCCGATCGTCAACCCGCCGCAGGCAGCGATTCTGGGCATGCACAACATCATCCAGCGTCCTATGGCCATCAATGGTCAGGTCGTTATCCGTCCGATGATGTACCTGGCACTGTCCTACGATCACCGTCTGATCGATGGCAAAGAAGCTGTGACCTTCCTGGTGACCATCAAGAACCTGCTGGAAGATCCGGCTCGTCTGTTGCTGGATATTTGATAGAAGCAGCTGCAAGTCTCAAGCTGCAAGCTGCGAGTAACCGCAGTTTGGCTTGAGGCTTGCGGCTTCACGCTTGCTGCAAAAAAGAGGATTTTTGAATGTCGCAGAAATTTGACGTAGTAGTGATCGGTGCTGGCCCTGGTGGCTACGTGGCTGCCATCAAGGCGGCGCAGCTGGGTCTGACCACTGCCTGCATCGAGAAGTACACCGACGCTGAAGGCAAGCAAGCCCTGGGCGGCACCTGCCTGAACGTGGGCTGCATTCCTTCCAAGGCGCTGCTCGACAGTTCCTGGAAATACAAGGAAGCGAAAGAAAGCTTCAACGTTCACGGTATCTCGACTGGCGAAGTCAAAATGGACGTCGCTGCGATGGTTGGCCGCAAGGCTGGCATCGTCAAGAACCTGACCGGCGGCGTTGCCACCCTGTTCAAGGCCAACGGCGTTACTTCGATCCAGGGCCACGGCAAACTGCTGGCTGGCAAGAAAGTCGAAGTCACCAAGCCAGACGGCTCGGTTGAAGTCATCGAAGCTGAAAACGTCATTCTGGCTCCAGGCTCGCGTCCGATCGACATTCCACCGGCTCCGGTTGATCAGAAAGTCATCGTTGATTCGACTGGCGCTCTGGAATTCCAGTCCGTACCTAAGCGTCTGGGCGTGATCGGCGCTGGCGTGATCGGTCTGGAATTGGGTTCGGTCTGGTCGCGTCTGGGCTCCGAAGTCGTTGTTCTGGAAGCACTGGACACCTTCCTGATGGCAGCGGACACCGCTGTTTCCAAGGAAGCGCTGAAAACCCTGACCAAACAAGGTCTGGACATCAAACTGGGCGCTCGCGTAACCGGCTCGAAAGTGAACGGCGACGAAGTCGTTGTGAACTACACCGATGCCAACGGCGAACAGACCATCACTTTCGACAAGCTGATCGTAGCCGTTGGTCGCCGTCCGGTGACCACTGATCTGCTGGCTGCCGACAGTGGCGTGACCCTCGACGAGCGCGGTTTCGTGCACGTTGACGATCACTGCGCGACCACCGTACCGGGCGTTTTCGCCATCGGTGACGTGGTTCGCGGCATGATGCTGGCTCACAAAGCTTCGGAAGAAGGCATCATGGTTGTCGAGCGCATCAAGGGCCACAAAGCCCAGATGAACTATGACCTGATCCCTTCGGTTATTTATACTCACCCGGAAATCGCGTGGGTTGGCAAAACCGAGCAGGCCTTGAAAGCTGAAGGCGTTGAAGTTAACGTCGGCACCTTCCCGTTCGCCGCTTCCGGCCGTGCCATGGCCGCCAACGATACCGGTGGTTTCGTCAAGGTCATCGCTGATGCCAAGACTGACCGCGTATTGGGCGTGCACGTGATTGGCCCGAGCGCTGCAGAACTGGTTCAGCAGGGCGCGATCGGTATGGAATTCGGCACCAGCGCTGAAGACCTGGGCATGATGGTTTTCTCCCATCCGACCCTGTCTGAAGCCTTGCACGAAGCTGCTCTGGCTGTGAATGGCGGTGCCATCCACATTGCCAACCGCAAGAAGCGTTAAGACACAATAAGAAACCACGGCGGTAACGGCCCGTCGTGAGCCTTGCGAGCAAGTCTCACCGCGGAATGTCCGCTGGACGCAGTCTTGCGTAGCTCAGCTACGCAAGCAGCAGTCACAGGTGGCGCGGCACTCAAACGAGCGCAGCGCCGAATGCGCAGTACCTAACGAAGACGGTAAAAAGCATGAATCTTCACGAGTATCAGGGTAAGCAGCTGTTCGCTGAATACGGCCTGCCAGTTTCCACTGGTTACGCAGTAGACACCCCGGAAGCAGCAGCAGAAGCTTGCGACAAAATCGGCGGCAGCGAGTGGGTTGTCAAAGCCCAGGTCCACGCCGGTGGTCGCGGTAAAGCGGGCGGCGTTAAGCTGGTTCGCAGCAAAGAAGACGCCAAAGCCTTCGCACAGCAGTGGCTGGGCAAGCGTCTGGTGACTTACCAGACTGATGCCAATGGCCAGCCAGTCACCAAGATCCTGGTTGAATCGTGCACTGATATCGCTAAAGAGCTGTACCTGGGCGCTGTCGTTGACCGTTCGAGCCGTCGCATCGTGTTCATGGCTTCCACCGAAGGTGGCGTGGACATCGAGAAAATCGCTCACGACACTCCAGAAAAAATTCTCAAGGCCACTATCGATCCACTGGTTGGCGCTCAGCCATTCCAGGGTCGCGAGCTGGCATTCCAGCTGGGTCTGGAAGGCAAGCAGGTTGCTCAGTTCGCCAAGATCTTCGTAGGTCTGGCCAAACTGTTCAAGGATCACGACCTGGCTCTGCTGGAAGTGAACCCGCTGGTGATCAAGGCTGATGGCGATCTGCACTGCCTGGACGCCAAGATCAACATCGACGCCAACGCCATGTACCGTCAGCCTAAGCTGAAGACTTTCCACGATCCGTCGCAAGACGATCCGCGCGAAGCGCACGCTGCCAAGTTCGAACTGAACTACGTAGCACTGGAAGGCAACATCGGTTGCATGGTCAACGGTGCTGGCCTGGCCATGGGTACCATGGACATCGTCAACCTGCATGGCGGCAAGCCAGCCAACTTCCTCGACGTAGGTGGTGGCGCTACCAAAGAACGCGTAACTGAAGCGTTCAAGATCATCCTGTCCGACACCAACGTCGCTGCAGTACTGGTCAACATCTTCGGCGGCATCGTTCGCTGCGACATGATTGCCGAAGGCATCATCGGCGCTGTGAAAGAAGTCGGCGTGAAAATCCCGGTTGTTGTTCGCCTTGAAGGCAACAACGCTGAGCTGGGCGCTAAAGTACTGGCAGAAAGCGGTTTGAACATCATCGCTGCTACCAGCCTGACCGACGCTGCTCAACAAGTTGTCAAAGCTGCGGAGGGCAAATAATGAGCGTCCTGATCAATAAAGACACCAAAGTTATCTGCCAGGGTATTACCGGTTCGCAAGGTAGTTTCCACACCCAGCAAGCCATCGAATACGGCACCAAGATGGTCGGTGGCGTTACTCCTGGTAAAGGCGGCACCGAGCACCTGGGTCTGCCAGTGTTCAACACCGTTAAAGACGCAGTAGAAGCCACTGGCGCTACCGCCAGCGTGATCTACGTTCCGGCTCCTTTCTGCAAAGACTCGATCCTGGAAGCGGCATTCGGCGGCATCAAGCTGATCGTCTGCATCACCGAAGGCATTCCTACCCTGGACATGCTGGACGCTAAAGTTAAGTGCGACGAGCTGGGCGTAGTCCTGATCGGCCCTAACTGCCCAGGCGTTATCACTCCGGGCGAGTGCAAGATCGGCATCATGCCAGGTCACATTCACTTGCCAGGCAAAGTCGGTATCGTTTCGCGTTCCGGCACCCTGACCTACGAAGCTGTTAAGCAGACTACTGACGCCGGTTTCGGTCAGTCGACTTGCGTCGGCATCGGTGGTGACCCGATCCCGGGTTCGAACTTCATCGACATCCTGAAGCTGTTCCAGGAAGACCCGAAGACCGAAGCGATCGTGATGATCGGTGAGATCGGCGGTTCGGCTGAAGAAGAAGCGGCTGCCTACATCAAGGCACACGTGACCAAGCCGGTTGTTTCCTACATCGCTGGTGTGACTGCTCCTCCGGGCAAGCGCATGGGCCATGCTGGCGCAATCATCTCTGGCGGCAAAGGCACTGCAGACGAGAAATTCGCTGCTCTGCAAGACGCAGGCGTGAAAACCGTGCGTTCGCTGGCAGACATCGGCAAGGCCCTGGCCGAGCTGACCGGTTGGGCTGTCAAGTAAGCCTCGCGCTTAGCTGACGCTTCACCAAACAAAGGCCACCTTCGGGTGGCCTTTGTCGTTTCTGACATCCGCTGATTTATAGGCTTTCGCCCAATTACATGCAAAAACGCGACACGGAAACGTCGCGTATCGGATAGTTCGCCCTCTAACAGTGCGTTTACACGCCAAATTCGTTAGGCTAGCAGCCATTTTTGCGTCTGCCGCCCACAAGGCATGCAACGCGCTTTAAGGGTCAGTCCCATACGGATCGACAGCATTTCCCTAATTACACAGGGCAATCCCCCTCTAAATTCCGATTTCAGTAGTGTGGTATTACCTTAATGAAAGTTTTGAAAGGTCAGGACATCCTGGCACTTGGCTTTATGACATTTGCCCTGTTCGTTGGGGCTGGCAACATTATTTTCCCGCCGATCGTGGGCTTGCAGGCCGGACCTCATGTCTGGATGGCCGCGCTGGGCTTCCTGATCACTGCGGTGGGTCTGCCGGTGATCACCGTCGTTGCACTGGCCAAGGTTGGTGGGGCGATGGATACGCTGAGCAGCCCGATCGGCAAGATTGCCGGCGGCATTCTGGCGGCTGCGTGCTACCTGGCGGTCGGCCCGTTGTTCGCCACCCCGCGTACCGCAACCGTATCGTTTGAAGTCGGTCTAGCGCCGCTCACTGGCGAAAGCCCGCTGGCACTGTTCCTCTACAGCTCGGTGTACTTCCTGCTGGTGTTCTTCATCTCGCTCTACCCTGGGCGTTTGCTGGACACCGTGGGCCGCTTCCTCGCGCCATTGAAGATCATCGCGCTGGCGGTCCTGGGTATCGCTGCATTCGCTTTGCCGGCGGGTGACATCGGCCATGGCACGCCAGAATACGTGGCGGCACCGTTCTCCCAAGGCTTTATCAATGGTTACCTGACCATGGATACCCTGGGCGCGCTGGTGTTCGGCATTGTCATCGTTAACGCGATCCGCTCCCGTGGCGTCGAGTCGCCCGCGCTGATCACCCGTTACGCGATCATCGCCGGGCTGATTGCCGGTGTCGGTCTGGCGCTGGTGTATGTCAGCCTGTTCCGCCTCGGTTCCGGCAGCCACGAAGTGGCGGTGGGCGCGACCAACGGCGCGGCGGTACTGCATGCCTACGTGCAACACACCTTTGGTTCGCTGGGCAGCGGTTTCCTCGCGGTACTGATCTCGCTGGCGTGCCTGGTGACAGCGGTCGGCCTGACCTGTGCTTGCGCTGAGTACTTCAGCCGTGTGTTGCCACTGTCCTACAAGACCCTGGTGATCATTCTGGCGGCGTTCTCGCTGCTGGTGTCCAACCTGGGCCTGACCAAGCTGATTGCCTTCTCGATCCCGGTGCTGACCGCGATCTACCCGCCGTGCATCGTGCTGGTAGCGCTGAGCTTCTGCAAAGACTTCTGGCATGAGCACGGCCGCATTCTTGGTCCGGTGATGCTGGTATCGTTTGTGTTTGGCACCATCGACGCGCTGAAAGGCGCGGGTCTGGCCGACTGGATGCCATCGCAGCTGTCCCACCTGCCGCTGAGCGAGCAGGGCCTGGCCTGGTTGGTGCCGTGTGTGATGACGCTGGTGGTTGCAGTGGTTTGCGATCGCATGCTGGGCAAGCGCAGCGAAGCGGTTGCCTGACGTTGCCTGACCCGCCATAAGCGGGTCTTCAACGCTTAAACAGAAATGCCCCGTATCAATCGATACGGGGCATTTTTTATGCGCGTCAGGCAGTGTCTTTTTCCCTAGGCTAACGTCGAAGAGTTGCCGAAGTCCTAATGTGGGAGCGAGCCTGCTCGCGAAAGCGTTGTGTCAGCCGCCATCACTGTTGCGTGATACGCCGCTTTCGTCGGAACGCCGCCCGGAGCAGGCTCGCTCCCACAGGTAGCATCCATACTCCACAGGGAATTGCATGTCGTTCATCCAAGCCAACCTGATCCACCTGCTCGCCGCCGTCTGGTTTGTCATCTGCTGGGGTGGTTACACCCGTTATGCCGGCTGGAAAGCCCGCGACACAGCGTGTCTGGCCAGTGTGCTGCACCTGTACCGCGAGGACTGGATGCGCCGTATGTTGCTGCGTGACAACCGCATCGCCGACGCCAGCGTGATTGGCAATCTTGAACGCAACGCCTCGTTCTTCGCCTCAAGCACATTGATTATTCTCGCCGGCATTCTCACCGTGCTTGGCGCGTCAGAGCGGGCGGTTTCGTTGCTGGCGGACATCCCGATGGTGCAACAGGCGTCGCAGGGCATGTCGGAGATCAAGTTGCTGTGTCTGGCGATGGTGTTCGTTTACGCCTTCTTCACTTTTAGCTGGTGCATGCGTCAGTACAACTTTGCTGCCGTACTGGTGGGTTCGGCGCCTATGATCGGCGAGCGGCAGGTGTCGGAGCAGGAGCGTAAAGCCTTTGCCTTGCGGGCGGCGCGAGTGATTTCAATGGCGGCCAACCAGTTCAACTTCGGCTTGCGTTCCTACTACTTCGGCATGAGCATGCTGGCCTGGTTTGTGAGTCCATGGTTGTTCATGTTGATGAGTGCCGGCGTCGTGGTGGTTCTGTACCGCCGGGAGTTTCATTCCGACGTTCTCGATGTCATGGTCTATACCCCTACAGAAGCCCCCCTTCCCGAAACAAACAGAGAGGTCGCTTGATGAGTATTCCGTTCTGGTGTGTGTTTATCAGCGCGCTGTTGATCTATATCGCGCGTATGCCGGTAGGCAAAGCGATGAAAGAGCAGGGTGGTTACAACAATCACCTGCCGCGTCAGCAACAGGCGCAATTGACCGGTTACGGCGCGAGGGCGCTGGCGGCGCATCAGAACAGCATCGAAGCGTTCATGTTGTTCGCAGTCGCTGTGTTGATGGCGCACACCACGCAAACGGCAGGATGGCTGATCGACACATTAGCGATCGTCTTCGTGATCGCGCGACTCTTCTACTTGTGGTTCTACCTGGCCGATCTTCCCAAACTGCGCAGTCTGGTCTGGATAGTTGGCGTATTGTGTTCGCTGTTGCTAATGATTAGTCCGACTTTTAGAACTGTCTTGCTCTAAGGCGACTCTGGCGTTAATTGCCAGGCAAAAGAAAACCCGCACTTGGCGGGTTTTCTTCTTTCTGCAGCAAAAAGCGAATTATTGCTTCTTGGCAGCTTCTTCTTGTGCAGCAGCGTTCGATTCAGCCTGAGCTTTGGCAGCTTCGGCGTTTTCTTTCGCAGCGTCGTTCACTTTATCCTGAGCTTTGTTCATGTCTTGCTGAGCTTGTTCAGCATGTTGGTTGGCATCTTGAGCTTTGTCCTCGGATTTTTTATCGCAGGCAGCGAGACCGAGGGAAGCGGTCAACATCAAGGCAATAGCAAAAGTCTTACGCATGGGGTGTTTCTCCTTATGGAAAATAACTACTGGCCTTAAGAACTCGGCGCTACAGGTTAAGTTCCTCATTTCTTTCAGATATATAAGTTTGTTTTTACACGGAACTTTTGCTGTTTTGCTCACTACTGGCAAAGGCTCTAACGAGAGTAATTATCAAATGGCCGAAAACACCGTTTTTGAGCGTGCGACGCGGTTTCTATCGGCGCTGCGTCACTGTCAGGTACTCGGTTTGCAGGTGCACAGCGCCTCGGCCGAAGGGCTTACGGTGATCTTGCCGTACAGCGAAAAAATCGTCGGCAATCCCCGGACCGGAGTCATTCACGGCGGGGCGATTACTTCATTGATGGACACCGCCTGCGGGATGTCGACCCTGTGCGTGTTGCCGGAGTTCGAGGTGTGTCCAACCCTCGATCTGCGCATCGATTACATGCACGCCGCCGAGCCGAACAAGGATGTGTATGGCTTTGCCCAGTGCTACCGAGTGACCACCGATGTGATCTTCGCCCGAGGCTTCGCTTATCAGGATGATCCCGAACAGCCCATCGCCCATGTGGTCGGCACCTTCATGCGCATGGGCAAGGGCCTCAAAGGCACCAAAGGTTTCGGCGGCGCGATCAAGGGAGAAAGTCAGTGATTGACGACCTCAAGCAACAATTGCAGCAGGCCCATGCAGAGGGTGATTACACGCCGTTGCTGGAACTGATCCCGTACGCCGGGCTAATCGGTATCGAGTGTTCGCGAGTCGGTGATGAACTGTTGTTCAAGCTGCCGGCGAACAAGGACAACATTGGTAACCCTTTATTGCCGGCGATCCACGGCGGGGTGATTGCCGGATTCATGGAGCTGGCCGCTGCCCTGCATCTGTTGATTTGCACCGGTGCGCCTGGCGTGCCGAAGATTATCGACTTCTCCCTTGATTACCTGCGCGCCGGGCAGTTCCGCGATACCTGGGCCAAATGTCAGGTCTGCCGTCAGGGACGCCGCGTCGCCAACGTTGCGATCACAGCCTGGCAAAGCACTGAAAGCGAACCGATTGCCACCGCGCGTGCGCACTTCAAAATCGAGGAGCCCTTGAAATCCTGAACAGCGCCCCAAACTCACAAGACAACCCGCCGTCGACCATTTCGGGTCGCGGCCACTGCCATCTGATTGGAGTTTGATGACCATGAGTGTGGAAACTCAAAAGGAAACCCTGGGCTTCCAGACCGAGGTAAAGCAGCTGCTGCACCTCATGATCCATTCGCTGTATTCCAACAAGGAAATTTTCCTTCGCGAATTGATCTCGAACGCCTCTGACGCTGTCGATAAGCTGCGCTTCGAAGCCCTGGCCAAGCCAGAGTTGCTCGAAGGTGGCGCTGATCTGAAAATCCGTGTGAGCTTCGACAAGGACGCCAAGACCGTCACCCTCGAAGACAACGGTATCGGCATGAACCGCGACGATGTGATCACCCACCTGGGGACTATCGCCAAATCCGGCACTGCCGATTTCATGAAAAATCTTTCGGGCGATCAGAAGAAAGATTCGCACCTGATCGGTCAGTTCGGTGTGGGCTTCTACTCCGCCTTCATCGTTGCTGACCAAGTTGATGTGTACTCCCGTCGCGCCGGCACCCCGGCCAGCGAAGGCGTGCACTGGTCGTCGAAAGGCGAGGGCGAGTTCGAAGTCGCCACCATCGACAAACCAGAGCGCGGCACCCGCATCGTTCTGCACCTGAAAGCTGCGGAAGACGAGTTCGCCGATGGCTGGCGTCTGCGCAACATCATCAAGAAGTACTCCGACCACATCGCTTTGCCGATCGAGCTGCCGAAAGAAGTTGCAGCTGCCGAAGGTGAAGAGGCTCCGGCCGTTGAATGGGAAACCGTCAACCGCGCCAGCGCCCTGTGGACCCGTCCGCGCACTGAGGTGAAGGACGAGGAATACCAGGAGTTCTACAAGCACATCGCTCACGACTTTGAAAACCCACTCGCCTGGAGCCACAACAAAGTCGAAGGCAAGCTCGAATACAGCTCGCTGCTGTATGTGCCGGCCCGCGCACCGTTCGACCTGTACCAGCGTGAAGCGCCGAAAGGCCTGAAGCTCTACGTGCAACGCGTGTTCGTCATGGATCAGGCCGAGTCGTTCCTGCCGCTGTACCTGCGCTTCATCAAAGGCGTGGTCGATTCCAACGACCTGTCGCTGAACGTGTCGCGCGAAATCCTGCAGAAAGACCCGATCATCGATTCGATGAAGACCGCGCTGACCAAGCGTGTGCTCGACATGCTGGAAAAACTGGCGAAAAACGAGCCTGAGCAATACAAAGGCTTCTGGAAGAACTTCGGTCAGGTCATGAAAGAAGGCCCGGCCGAAGACTTCGCCAACAAAGAGAAAATTGCCGGTCTGCTGCGTTTCGCATCGACCAATGGCGACGACGGCGAGCAGATCGTCGGTCTGGCCGACTACCTGGCTCGCGCCAAGGAAGGTCAGGACAAGATCTACTACCTCACCGGCGAAACCTACGCGCAGGTTAAAAACAGCCCGCACCTGGAAGTCTTCCGCAAGAAAGGCATCGAAGTACTGCTGCTGACCGACCGCATCGACGAGTGGCTGATGAGCTACCTCAGCGAGTTCGACGGCAAGACTTTCGTTGACGTGGCACGTGGTGATCTTGATCTGGGCAATCTGGACTCGGAAGAGGACAAGAAAGCTGCAGAAGAAGTCGCCAAGTCCAAAGAAGGTCTGGTTGAGCGTCTGAAAACCGCGCTGGGCGATTCCGTGGCTGAAGTCCGCGTATCGCATCGTCTGACCGACTCGCCGGCCATTCTGGCCATCGGCGAGCAGGATCTGGGTCTGCAAATGCGCCAGATCCTCGAAGCCAGCGGGCAAAAAGTGCCGGATTCGAAGCCAATCTTCGAATTCAACCCAAGCCACCCGCTGATCGAGAAACTCGATGGCGAGCAGAGCGAAGAGCGGTTCGGCGACCTGTCGCACATCCTCTTCGATCAGGCAGCCCTGGCTGCCGGCGACAGCTTGAAAGATCCGGCCGCTTATGTGCGCCGCCTGAACAAGCTGCTGGTTGAACTGTCGGTTTAACCAAGTCGTAGAAAAACCCGCTTCGGCGGGTTTTTTCATTCTGGTGTTTAGCAAATCAGGAGTCAGAAATGAGCGAAGTCACTGTACGTTCCGTGGTCTACCAGATCGACGGCCAGCCTTATGAAGGTCGTCTGGCGTTCGACGCCGAGCACAAAGGCGCGCGTCCGGGTTTGTTGATGGCGCCGAACTGGATGGGCGTCAGCGCCGGTGCCGAAGAGATCGCCAAATCGGTCGCGGCCAAGGGCTACGTGGTGTTGATCGCTGACGTTTACGGTCAGGCTGTGCGTCCGCAGAACGCGGATCAGGCCGGCGCGGCGATGATGCCGTTGAAGGATGATCGCGCGCTGCTGCGCAAGCGTATGCAAGCGGCGTTCGAGCAGTTGCAGAAGCAGGGCGAAGCGGCGGTGGATACTTCGAACCTGGCAGTGTTCGGTTTCTGCTTTGGTGGTTGCTGTGCGCTGGATTTGGCGCGCACCGGTGCGCCGGTGAAAGCGGCGGTGTCGTTCCACGGCACGCTGGATTCGCCGAATCCGGCCGACGCGCAGAACATCAAAGGTTCGGTGCTGGTGCTGCACGGTGCTTCAGACCCGTTGGTGCCAAAAGAGCAATTGCCGGCGTTTGAGGATGAAATGAACGCGGCGAAAGTCGATTGGCAACTGCTGAGCTATGGCGGTGCGGTGCACTCGTTCACTGATCCGCATGCGAATGTGCCGGGCAAGATGATGTACGACGCGAAAACCGCGAAGCGCGCGTTCAAGTCGATGCATGATTTGCTGGATGAAGTGTTCAAGGGCTGAAGCCTGAAAAGCAAAAGCCCCTCACCCTAACCCTCCCGAAACGTCGGACCGCCCGTAGGGAGAGGGGACTGATTGGGGGGATGCTTCAGGGTTACGCCGACCTGAAAGTGTCTTGGTGAATCCATAATCGCCAAGATTTTTCAGGTCGATGTATGACGCAAGACACCTCCGTCGGCTCCCTCTCCCTACGGACGGTCCGACGTTTCGGGAGGGCTGGGGTGAGGGTGCTTTTCAGCGCGGTAACTCGATCCGCTCAACTTCCCCCGGCACCGTCGGCCAATCCCCGGCCGCCCATTTACGCCGTGCTTCATCAATCGCCGCCGGATCGCTCGCGACAAAATTCCAGTTGATCCGCCGCGGCCCGTCCAGCGGCGCGCCGCCGAACACCACCGCGTGCACATCACTTTCGGCAAACAGACTCATCTCTTCCCCGGCCGGCAATACCACCAACGCATGCGGCTCAATCGCTTCGCCATTCAATTGCGCATCCCCACTCAACACATAAACCGCCCGCTCTTCATGCTCGGTCGGAATCAGCAAAGTGGTCGCGGTTTGCATGTTCACTTCCGCATACAACGTAGGAGAAAGCACCGGCACCGGCGATTCCAGGCAAAAGCCTGACCCGGCAATCATGCGGATCTGTACGCCAAGGTTATCGCTGACCGGCAATGTCGCTGCCGGGTGATGGCTGTAATGCCCCGGGCCTTGCTCGTGATCCTTGGGCGACGCCAGCCAGATCTGCAAACCGTGCATCGTGAAACTCTGGTCCCACAACGGTTCCGGCGTGCGCTCGACGTGTGCAATCGCACTACCAGCGGTCATCCAGCTGACATCACCGGCTCTGACTACTTGATCCGAGCCAAGGCTGTCCTTGTGCTGGATCTGACCTTCGAACAGATACGTGAGCGTCGACAGACCGATGTGCGGGTGCTGTCGGATATTCATACCTTTGCCTGTCGGATAAACCGTCTCGAGCATGTGGTCGAAAAACACGAAAGGCCCGACGCTGCGGCATTTGGCTGACGGCAACGGGCGCAGAATCGGCTGGCCTTCGACGTCTTCGGCGCGCGGGCGGATGATCAGAGGTTGCGTGTCCATGGTGCATTCCAGGCTGAGCGGGTGATGCCAGAAGCATAACCCGCCGCTGGCATGAGGAGGATTACTGGCTATCGAAGCCTTGCGGAGCGTGGGTTTCGATCGTCACGTCGCTGGTGGTCATCAGTTTGTGAATCGGACAGCGATCGGCGACGCGCAGCAGTTCTTCACGCTGGGCGTCGGTGAGTACGCCTTTGAGGGTGAGGGTTACGTGCAGGGCGTATTTGCCTTTCTGCTCTTCACTGTTGTCGCGTTTGACCTCGACTCCGACACCGGTCAGCGGGATGTCTTTTTTCTTCGCGTACATCTTCAGAGTCAACGCTTTGCAGGCGCCGAGGGCCGCATCGAAATAGTCGTGCGGCTCAGGTGCCGAGCCTTCGCCGCCGGCGGTTTTCGGCACGTCGGCAAACAGTTCGTGATCATCAATCTGTACGGTGTGACGAAAACCTTCAGCGGAGACGGTATTGACGGTAACAGTCATGGGAACCTCACAGGCAGTAGGAAAAGTCGTTCGATCAAAAAAGACCTTGCAGTTATAGAGCATTCCCACCGGTACGCGTTCCACTTTCCTGCGGGATGAACCCTTGTCGTCAGGGTGCGGTCTAGGCTATGCCTACTTCCCGGAGATTACTTGTGTCCCTGTATCGTCTGAGTCTTGCCTGTCTTCTTCTGGTTGCCGGCAGCGCGAGCGCCCGCGATTACACCTACAGCGATGCGCACCTGCATTACGTGGATTTTTTCCAGGAAAGCGCAGGCATGGCGAAACTGCTGACAGCCATGCAGGACAATTCCATCGAGCATGTGATGATTTCCGGCATTCCGGTGGCGAAGAAATGGCACGAAGACGAACCCAAGCGTCCGCGTTATTACGCGGGTGACGACGCTGACGCCTACTGGTACAGCGCAACCGATGTGATCGTTGCTGATGCCGTGCAAAAACTCAGCGCCGAGCAGCGCCCGTACTTTCATCCCTTCCTGGCCGGCTTCAACCCCAACGACAAGAACTCCGCCGCACATATCCAGCGCATGCTCGACCTTTACCCAGGGCTTTGGCAGGGCATCGGCGAAGTGTTTACCCGGCATGACGATCTCACGGCGCTGACCTCCGGCGACACGCCGCGGGCCAACAATGAAGCGATGACCAAGATCTATCATCTGGCCGCCGAGAACGATCTGCCGGTGATGCTGCATTCCAACATCACCTCCAAGCGTGAGAAAAATCCGCTGTACCTGAAGGAAATCGAAGAGCCGCTTCGTAATCACCCGCATACACGATTTATCTGGGCGCACGCCGGCACCAGTGCCGAAATTCATCGGCATCAGACACAACTGAAGTTCTTGCTGCCCACGCTGACGCGCATGCTTGAGGCGTATCCCAACCTGTTTATCGACTTGTCCTGGAGCATGCTCACGCCGTACCTGCTGGACGAACAGGGCACGCCGCGCGCGGAGTGGCTGGCGCTGGTCGAGAAATACCCGGAACGCTTCATGCTCGGCTCTGACGTGGTCGGGCGTTTCAATAAGCTCGGTGAAGAAATGCGCAGTTTCAAACCGTTCCTTGATGCGCTGCCGGAAGACGTTGCGCAAAAAGTCGCACGGGATAACTTCCTGGCAATCTTGCCGCGAACGGTGCTCAAGTCCGGCAAAAGCACGCTGAATCGTTAATGCCAACGGTTCGAAGGATCAAGGCCTTTTGATATCGCCTTTTCGTCTTACGCAAATTTTCGCCGGGCCGATACCTTCTAAAGCAACCAGCTGCAGGGTTGATGCAGCGCTTTTGGAAGGAACCAGAGCAATGAGTATCCGTAGTCTCAATATTGCCCCGCGCGCCGGCCTCGGTTTTGGCCTGTTGGCGCTGATGGTATTTGCCCTCGGGGCGTTCGCTTTGCTGCAAATGTCAAACATGCGCGCGCAGTCCGACGAGGTCGATAACAATTGGCTGCCGAGCGTGATGGCGGTCGGCGAGATGAGTCAGGACATGCTGCGCCTGCGAGCGTTGACCATGCGTCTGTTACTCAATCGTGATCCGCAGGCGCTCGAACAGAACGTTGCCAAACTCAATGAATTGCGCGGTGTGCTTAGTGAGGCGCAGCAGCGTTATGACGTGCTGATCGTGTTGCCCGAGGAGCGCAAGCTGTTCGATCGCTTCAAGGTTGCCGAACACCAGTATCTGGAGTTTCAGGCACAAGTCATGCAGTTGTCTGCGCAGAATCGGGTCGAGGAGGCCGCGACCATTCTCAATGGTCAGATGAGTCCCTTGGCCGACGAAATCGCAGTGCTTTTGCGCGAACTGGTTGAGCTGAATAAACACAATGCCAATCTCGCCACCGAAGCTGCGCGGTTGGTGTTCATGAATTCGCGGGTGTGGGTC
This sequence comes from Pseudomonas sp. Irchel s3a12, assembly GCF_900187485.1. NCBI lineage: Bacteria > Pseudomonadati > Pseudomonadota > Gammaproteobacteria > Pseudomonadales > Pseudomonadaceae > Pseudomonas > Pseudomonas sp. Irchel s3a12. The sequence goes on along the minus strand of NZ_FYDN01000002.1, from coordinate 574,106 downwards.
GGGGTGATGATTGGCGTGACCGCGCTGATCACCATCGGCCTGGCCCTGTTGCTGACCCGCAGCATCGTGTTGCCGCTGGCGCAGTCGTTGGGCGTGGCCGAGGTGGTGGCGGGTGGCGATCTGACCGGCGACATCAACATCAGCGGCAAGGACGAGCCGGCGCGGCTGTTGCAGGCGCTCAAGAGCATGCAGCACAACTTGCGCGAGACGATTCGGCAAATCTCGGAGTCCTCCAGCCAATTGGCCTCAGCGTCAGAGGAGCTGAGTTGCGTCACGGAAGACGCTACGCGCGGGTTACACCAGCAGAGCCTGGAAATCGAACAGGCGGCCACGGCGGTCAATCAGATGACTGCTGCAGTGGAGGAGGTTGCCAGCAATGCCGTGGCAACGTCAGAAGCGTCGCGGGAATCCGATCGTATTGCCCAGCATGGTCGTGAACAGGTGCATCAAACGGTGTTGTCTATTGAATCGCTTGCCGATGATGTGACGGCCAATGCCAGCCAAGTAGAAGATCTGGCGCAGAAGGTCTATAGCATCAGCAAAGTGCTGGACGTGATTCGTTCGATTGCCGAGCAGACCAATTTGCTGGCGCTGAACGCTGCGATCGAAGCGGCGCGGGCCGGCGATGCCGGGCGTGGGTTTGCTGTGGTGGCGGACGAGGTGCGGGCCTTGGCGCATCGCACCCAGCAATCGACGCAAGAGATTGAGCAGATGATTGGCGGCATTCAGCAGGGCACCGATTCGGCGGTGAGTTCGATGCAGCAGAGCAATGTGCGGGCGCGCTCGACGCTGGAGTTAGCCAAGGCGGCCGGGGCTGCACTTGAAGAGATTGCCTCGGCGTTCACGCTGATCAACGAGCGCAATCTGGTGATCGCCAGTGCCTCGGAAGAGCAGGCGGCGGTGGCGCGGGAAGTGGATCGTAATCTGATGAATATTCGTGATCTGGCGATGCAGACATCGGCCGGGGCCAATCAAACGAGCGCGGCGAGTCAGGAACTGTCGCGGTTGGCGGTGGATTTGAACAGCATGGTCGCCAAGTTCTCGGTTTGAGGTTTGCCTTCAAAAGCCCCTCACCCTAGCCCTCTCCCGGAGGGAGAGGGGACTGACCGTGCGATGCGCTGCACATACGTCGACCTGAAACTGCTTGGGTGAATCCATAATCGACTCTGTTTTTCAGGTCGATGCCCAGCGCCAGACATCTCGGTCGGCTCCCTCTCCCTCGGGAGAGGGCTGGGGGGAGGGGCGAAGGTGACACAAAAAGTCGAGTTAAACACAGGCAAAAAAAAGCCCCGCATTTCGCGGGGCTCTTTGTTCTTGCGGCGGATCAGCTGCCTTTAACGGCTTTGCCGTTGACGGTGCCGTCTTGGAGCATGATGTTGTACTCCTTGCCGTCGGTTTCAACCTGTTGCAGGCGAACCAGCAGGTAATCCCAATCCTTGGCGAACCAGAGGACGGTGATGCGCTTGCTTTGTGTCGGGTCGCGCACGCGCTCGACCTTGATCGCATCAATCTTGCCAGCCTTGGTCTCGACTTTTTCCGAACCCAGCACGCGGAAGTCATAGGTATCGACTTCACCGTCATCGACCACTTGATAGCTCATGGTCTTCTTGCCGGCAGCAACGTCATGTTGCAGTGCCAACTGGTAAGTGGACTTGTCGACCATGCCGCGATTCAGCGGAATCTTCACCGCGTCGCCACGGTCGGTACCGGTGACCATTTTGCTGTTCCAGTCAAAATCCAGATCAGCCTTTTTCGCTTTGCCCAGACCGCCACGTTCAAAATGGTAGGACTGCGGTAGCAGGGTGTCCTTGTCCAGGGTCAGAGTGCTTTCTTCAGTCAGGCTGGCGATCATCATCGAGGCCTTGAAGCTGAGCTTCCAGACGCCGTTGGCTTCCTTGACCAGACTGCGCTCGGCGGTGCCGCTCATGGGCAACTGCTTCCAGTCGGCGGTGTAGCTGGCGGAGAACGGTTGAAGGTCCGCTGCCTGCGCGAAGGGCAGGGCGAGCAGAGCGCAAGCGAAGAGCAGGGCGCGACGCATAATATCTCCTAGTTTCGAATCAAGTGGCCGCTGGCCGCGAGTAACTGGCCGTCCAGCAAAGCACCGTGTTCACCGAGTGCCAGTCTGCCTTCGGCAAACCAGCGTACTGCCATCGGGTAGATCAGGTGTTCCTGAACGTGGACTCGCTGCGCCAGACTCTGCGGCGTGTCGTGCAACTCTACCGGTAATACTGCCTGTACGACCAGTGGTCCGCCATCGAGTTCCTCGGTGACGAAGTGCACGGAGCAGCCGTGCTCAGTGTCACCGGCCTCCAGCGCACGCTGATGAGTGTGTAACCCTTTGTATTTGGGCAGCAGCGACGGGTGGATGTTGAGCAGGCGACCTTGGTAGTGGCGAACGAAATCAGCGCTGAGAATGCGCATGAAGCCGGCCAGCACCACGAGTTTCGGATTGAATTCGTCGATCAGTTCGATCAGAGCAGCATCGAAGGCCTCGCGACCTTCGAATGCCTTGTGATCCAGCGAGCGGGTGGCGATACCCGCAGCACTGGCGCGTTGCAGGCCGTAGGCGTCGGCGCGATTGGAAATCACTGCAGCGATGCGGACCGGGCTGTCGCCGGTCCGCGTGCTGTCGATCAGAGCCTGCAAGTTACTGCCGGTGCCGGACAACAGCACCACGACATCACAGGTTGCGGACATTAATGAGCCTTAAGGTTCTGCAGATCAACCTGAGCAGCGCCTTCGGCAGCGGCAGCGATCTGACCGATGACCCAAGGCTGTTCGCCGGCGTCACGCAGGGTGTTCAGCGCAACTTCTACGTGTTCCTGAGCCACGCAGATGACCATGCCAACGCCGCAGTTCAGCACGCGGTGCATTTCGGTCTCGTCAACGTTGCCTTTTTCCTGCAGCCAGTCGAATACGGCAGGGCGAGTCCAGCTAGCCACGTCAACCACAGCCTGAGCGCCTTTTGGCAGAACGCGCGGGATGTTGTCGAGCAGGCCGCCACCGGTGATGTGGGCCATGGCTTTGACCGCGCCGGTGTCTTTGATCAGCTTGAGCAGCGGCTTCACGTAGATACGGGTCGGGGCCATCAGCAGGTCGGTCAGCGGTTTGCCGTCGAGCTGGATGTTTTCGATGTCGGCACCGGAGACTTCGATGATCTTGCGGATCAGCGAGTAGCCGTTGGAGTGCGGGCCGGACGATGGCAGAGCGATCAGCGCATCACCAGTGGCGACTTTCGAGCCGTCGATGATTTCCGATTTTTCCACGACGCCGACGCAGAAGCCGGCCAGGTCGTAGTCTTCGCCTTCGTACATGCCTGGCATTTCAGCGGTTTCACCGCCTACCAGCGAGCAGCCCGACAGTTCGCAGCCAGCGCCGATGCCGGTTACCACCTGGGCAGCGGTGTCGACATTCAGTTTGCCGGTGGCGTAGTAGTCGAGGAAGAACAGTGGCTCAGCGCCGCAAACGACGAGGTCGTTCACGCACATGGCAACCAGGTCGATACCGATGCTGTCGTGCTTGTTCAGGTTCAGCGCCAGACGCAGCTTGGTGCCGACGCCGTCGGTACCGGAAACCAGAACTGGCTGCTTGTAGCCGGCCGGGATTTCGCAGAGGGCGCCGAAACCGCCCAGGCCGCCCATGACTTCCGGGCGCGCAGTGCGCTTGGCGACGCTCTTGATGCGTTCGACCAATGCTTCACCGGCGTCGATGTCTACACCGGCGTCCTTGTAGCTCAGGGAGGGTTGCTTGCTCATGATCCAGGCCTTTAGGGGAGGGGATTCAGGGGTAACGACCGAGTTCAGCGGGAACGTCGAAATCGAGGGTGGCGATGGCCTCACGCGAGTTTCGAGGTGCCCGGCTGTTGCCGGTCTGCGAAGGCGCGCGATTTTATCAGGCTTGAGGGGCAGCGGCCATCCTCGCACCGACGGGCAGGGCCATATCAGCGGAAATTTTTTGCAATTGAGCCGTATGAACGCCTGTATAAGGTGTGGCGATTAACCGTCTATCGTTATCACTGTGCAAAAACTTACCGCTACCGTGTGAATGTTTTGCGATGGCAGATTGTCACAGCCTTGCTTAACCGGTTCACGCGGCCTGTTCCAGCCGCTCCTGTCGACGGGAATTTTCCATGCGTTTTTGTAAATTGTTGTTTGTGGGTTGTTTGTCTCTGCTCAGCCTGGCGAGTCACGCCGAAAATCTCAAAGGCCTTTATCAAGTGCGTGAGCCGGTCAATGGCCAGGCTCCGGAAGAACGTGATCGCGCCACGCAGGCGGCGCTCGACACGTTGGTGCTGCGTTTGACGGGCGATCCGAAAGCTGCGCAAAACCCGGGGCTGGCGGCGATTCGCAAGGATCCGCAGCAAATTATCAGTCAGTTCGGTTTCGATGCCGGGCCGCCGGAGGTGCTGAAGGTCGATTTTGATCCGGCGACCACCGAGCAGGCGCTGCGTCGGGCCGGCCTGTCGTTGTGGGGCGCCAGTCGGCCGTCGATCCTGAGTTGGTGGCTGAACGATTCGGCCGAAGGTTCTAGCCTGGTCGGTGACGGTCAGGCCGCTGCGGCGCCGTTGCGTACGGCTGCGCAACACCGCGGCTTGCCGTTGCGTTTACCGCTGGCTGATTTGAGTGAGCAGTTGGTTGCCACTGCGCCAGCGCTTGAGGGCACGGATCCGGCGCCACTGCGCGGTGCTTCGGAGCGCTACAACGCTGACGCCTTGCTGGCGGTGCATGCCCGTGAAGAGGGCGGGCAATGGCAGGCCAAGTGGCACTTGTGGCTGGGCGACCAGAAAGAGGCGGGCAGTGTGCAGGGCGCCGATCAGGCCGCTGTCGCTGATGCGGTGATGCTGGCGGTGGCTGAGCGTCTGGCGCCACGATTTGTTGCCAAGCCCGGTGCTTCGGGTCAGCAGACCCTGGAAGTCCAAGGCATGAATCTTGAACATTACGCGGCGCTGCTGCGGTTACTCGAACCGTTTGGCGTGCGTCTGCAAAGTGTTGATGGCGATCGTATCGTTTATCGGGTCAATGGCAGTGCCGATCAGATGCGTGCGCAGCTGTCGCTGGCGAAGTTGCAGGAGTTACCGGCCGAGGCGCCGGCTCCGGTAGCGGCGCCACAACCAGTGGCTGGTGGCGCAACACCTGTCGCGGCGCCAGCCCCGACCCCGGCAGCACCGTCGTTGCGGTTTCGCTGGTAAGTCTTTCCTTATATAGAAGCAACAGGAGTGGTACATGGCCGATACGCGGCGTTGGTTCTGGCTCGGTGGGGTAGTCCTGCTTTGCGCGTTTGTGTGGTTGCTGCACCCGATCCTCACGCCGTTTCTGGTGGCGCTGCTGCTGGCTTATCTGTTCGATCCGTTGGTGGATCGTCTGGAAAAACTCGGGCTGTCGCGAACCTGGGGCGTGATCGCGGTGTTTGCGTTGTTCACGCTGATCGTCACCGCACTGATGCTGGTGCTGGTGCCGATGCTCGCCAAGCAGTTGCTGCGTCTGTACGAACTGGCACCGCAGATGCTCGACTGGTTGCAGCACACAGCTGTGCCGTGGGCGCAGTCGAAGCTGGGGTTGTCGGACGGGTTCTGGAAGTTCGATAAGGTCAAGGCTGCGATCAGCGAGCACATGGGTCAGACCACCGACATTGTCGGCGTGGTGCTGAGTCAGGCAACGGCCTCCAGTCTTGCGCTGATCGGCTGGCTGGCCAATCTGGTGCTGATCCCGGTGGTGAGTTTCTACTTGCTGCGCGACTGGGACGTGATGATGGCCAAGATCCGCAGCCTGCTGCCGCGTGATCGTGAAGAGCGTGTAGTCGCCTTGGCTGGCGAATGTCATGAAGTGCTGGGCGCGTTCGTTCGTGGTCAGTTGCTGGTGATGCTGGCGCTGGGTGTGATTTATGCGGCAGGCTTGATGATTGTCGGTCTGGAGCTGGGGCTGTTGATCGGACTGATCGCGGGGCTGGCGGCGATCGTGCCGTACATGGGCTTCGTGATCGGCATTGGCGCAGCGCTGATTGCCGGGTTGTTCCAGTTCGGTGGTGATCTGTACCCGATGGTCGGGATCGTCGCGGTGTTCATGGTTGGTCAGGCGCTTGAGGGTATGGTGTTGACCCCGTTGCTGGTGGGTGATCGTATTGGTCTGCACCCGGTGGCGGTAATCTTCGCGATTCTGGCTGGCGGCGAGCTGTTCGGTTTCACCGGTGTGCTGTTGGCCTTGCCGGTGGCGGCGGTGATCATGGTGCTGGTGCGCCATGTGCACGACTTGTACAAGGATTCCGAGATCTATAGCGGTGTGGACGAGCCGGAGTTGTAACGGTGCAGGGCGGCCCGGCGATTAGCCGGGTTGGCCCGTGTCCTGCAGGCGCTGGCGCCAAAGAATCTGTCATAAAACCAGCGTGTTAACGCAAACCTTTGATTTTGCTTGGACTCTGTCGCATTGTGCGCTCAGCTTCACGGGTATAAACTTCGCAAACTTTACACAGAGGCCACTAACGGTTCCTTGAGAACTGTTCAGTCAGCATGAAACCGATTCAGCTGCCCCTAGGTGTGCGTCTGCGTGACGACGCCACCTTCATCAACTACTACCCAGGCGCCAATGCCGCTGCACTCGGCTATGTCGAGCGTCTATGCGAAGCCGACGCCGGCTGGACAGAAAGCCTGATCTACCTGTGGGGCAAACACGGCGTAGGGCGGACGCATCTGTTGCAGGCCGCATGCTTGCGCTTCGAGCAGATGGGTGAGCCGGCTGTGTATTTGCCGTTGGCCGAGTTGATGGACCGCGGCGTTGAAATCCTCGACAACCTTGAACAGTACGAGCTGGTTTGCCTGGACGACTTGCAAGTGATTGCCGGCAAGGCTGACTGGGAAGAGGCGATGTTTCATCTGTTCAATCGTCTACGTGACAGCGGTCGGCGCTTGCTGATTGCCGCCTCCACCTCTCCGCGTGAATTGCCGGTCAAACTGGCTGACTTGAAATCCCGCCTGACCCTGGCGCTGATTTTCCAGATGCGTCCGCTCTCCGATGAAGACAAATTGCGCGCCTTGCAATTGCGCGCGTCGCGTCGCGGTCTGCACCTGACTGACGAAGTCGGGCATTTTATTTTGACTCGCGGCACTCGCAGCATGAGTGCGCTGTTTGACTTGCTTGAACAGCTCGATCAGGCCTCCTTGCAGGCGCAGCGCAAGCTGACCATTCCCTTCCTGAAAGAAACCCTTGGCTGGTAGCCATCCCTTTGGTTCTGTGGCTTGTAGCGTGTTTCGGCATATTTCAGGCGCCAGAAAATCCGCTTTCCTGCGAGGTGCGCAGGCCGCGTATCGGTTCAAATGGGCTTAAGCGCTTAGATGTAAACGAGAAACCGAGAAGTCACAAAAAGATCGATTGAATTTGCAAATGAGGCTGATAGCGGGCATAGTCTCGGCTTCTTTACAACTATCAGCCACGGTCGTGCCCATGCTAAAGCGCTTCGCACCCCTCGTGCCTCTCGCACTCGTCACCCTGTTGTACGGTTGCGCTGCTCATTCTCCAGTTCAAGAGCAGCCTCAACAGGTCAAAAATTCTGCCACGGCTCAGTCTTCCGTTATTTACCAGGAAGAGCTGGACACCGAAAAAGAACTCAACGAATTCAATGGCAAGAAGCCTTATCAGCTTCCTGTTCTGGCCGACAGCATCCTCGAACGCGGCATGTCCCTGATCGGTACCCGTTACCGTTTCGGCGGTACCTCTGAAGCCGGTTTCGATTGCAGCGGTTTCATCGGCTATCTGTTCCGCGAAGAAGCTGGCATGAACCTGCCGCGCTCGACCCGCGAAATGATCAACGTTGATGCGCCGCTGGTCTCGCGCAGCAACCTTGAGCCGGGCGATCTGCTGTTCTTCGCCACCAATGGTCGTCGCGGTCGTGTCAGTCACGCCGGGATCTACTTGGGTGACAACCAGTTCATCCACTCCAGCAGTCGTCGCAGCGGCGGTGTTCGCATCGACAGCCTGGGTGATAGCTACTGGAGCAAGACTTTCATCGAAGCGAAACGCGCTCTGGCCAACGCTCCAACCGTCGTCACTGCTCGCAAGTAATTCCCCCGATGTCGCTGCGCTCGCGGCGACAATCAGGCTCCCTGCAATGGAGTAGACGTAGACTTTACAAGGTGAAGTTAAAGTCTTACTTGAAGTTTGCCGCGTAGCCGCTAGAATCCTGTATCTATATTGATGGCAAACCGCCTGCGTGCTCACGCAGGCGGTTTTGTTTTCTGTCCATCGGCAGAAAAAGCCGCAGCCAGATCAGGATGTTCTGCTTATGACGATGACGGCCCGCCTCACATTGATCTTCTTCGCAGCGCTGCTCAGCGCCTGCGCCAGTCGTACGCCGCCACCTGCGCCGGTGGTTCGCGCTCCGGTCGTATTCGGTCCTTCGCAAGCTTTCTCGCCGGCTGCTGAAGACGTGCTGTTTCGCGCGCTCGGCCTGGTGGGCACGCCGTATCGCTGGGGCGGCAACACGCCGGATTCGGGGTTTGATTGCAGCGGGCTGATCGGTTTTGTCTACCGTGATGCGGCGGGCATCTCTTTGCCGCGTTCGACGCGTGAGCTGATCGTTATGCAGGCGCCGAATGTCGGCAAGGAAGGCTTGCAGACTGGCGACCTGATCTTCTTCGCCACCAATGGCGGCTCGCAGGTCAGTCATGCAGGGATTTACGTCGGGGAAGGGCGCTTCGTGCATGCGCCGGCCACCGGCGGCACGGTGAAGCTGGACAGCCTGTCGAAGGCGTACTGGCAGAAAGCTTATCTGAGTGCCAAGCGGGTGTTGCAGCCGGAGCATCTGGCGCATAACCCGTAGTAAAAATCGCAGCAATCCTAATGTGGGAGCGAGCCTGCTCGCGAAAGCGGTGTATCAGTCAACTCAATGGAGACTGACACTCCGCATTCGCGAGCAGGCTCGCTCCCACAGTTGTTTCAGGTCACATTCAGCATCACTTCGTGGCCGACACTCGCCACACCTTATTGCCAACATCATCCGCCACCAGCAAACCACCTTGCTGATCGATCACCACGCCTACCGGCCGACCCAAAGCATTCTCGTCCTTGTCGAGGAACCCGGTCAGCACATCCACCGGTTTGCCGCTCGGCTTGCCGCCGGTAAACGGCACGAAAATCACTTTGTAGCCACTGTGCGGTTTGCGGTTCCATGAGCCGTGCTGGCCGATAAACGCGCCTTCCTTGAACTGCGCCGGCAGCGTGTTGCCCTCGGCAAAGCTCAGGCCCAGCGAGGCGGTGTGCGGCCCGACTGCATAATCCGGGGCAATGGCTTTAGCCACCAGGTCCGGATTCTGCGGCGTAACGCGGACATCGACATGCTGGCCGTAGTAACTGAACGGCCAGCCGTAGAAACCACCGTCCTTCACGGAAGTGATGTAGTCCGGCACCAGGTCACTGCCGATTTCATCGCGCTCATTCACTGCCGTCCACAGCGCGCCACTGGTCGGTTCCCAGGCCAGGCCGTTGGGGTTGCGGATGCCCGAGGCGAAGATCCGGTGATTGCCGGTTGCACGATCGACTTCCCAGATCGCCGCGCGGCCCTCTTCCTTATCCAGGCCATTTTCGCCGACGTTGCTGTTCGAGCCGACCGTGACATAGAGCTTGCTGCCGTCCTTGCTGGCAATAACGTTTTTGGTCCAGTGGTGATTCAGCGTGCCGCCGGGCAGATCGACAACCTTGATTGGCTGCGACTTGATCTCGGTCGCGCCGGGTTCGTAGTTGAAGCGCAGCAGGCGATCGGTATCGGCGACGTACAGATCGTTGCCGACCAGGGTCATGCCGAACGGCGAGTTGAGGTTCTGCAGAAACACCGTGCGGGTCTCGGCAACGCCATCATGATCGGCGTCACGCAGCAAGGTGATGCGGTTCGGACTCGGCACGCCAGCGCCGGCCTTGCCCATGACTTTCTTCATCACCCAGCCACGAATGCCGCTGCTGTCATCAGGCTTGGGTGGAGCGTTGGTTTCCGCCACCAGCACATCGCCGTTGGGCAACACATAGAGCCAGCGCGGATGATCGAGGCCTTCGGCGAATGACGCGACCTGAGTGCCAGCCGCCGCAGTCGGTTTGCCGCCCTCGGGCCAGCCGATCGCCGGGGCGATGTTCACCGTCGGGATCAGGGTCTTGTTCGGTTCGGGTAGTTTCGGTGATGGGCCGGTGCCGTCGGAGACTTGCAGGCTGGAGGATTCACCACAGGCGGCGAGCCCTCCGGCGAAGGCGATGACAAAAACGAGCTGGGGCTTGCGCATTGCTGATCTTCCCTATGAATGCATTCCTAATCATAGAGGAGGGCGCAAGCCCGATGGTTCAACTGCTCAGCCGCGGGCTTCCTTGAACAGCACGGCGATGCCCGGGTGATAGTTGCCCGCTTCGCTGCGCAATTTGCGGTAGGCGTAGGGGAAATACCAGGCGACCGCGCAGGTGTGTTCCTTTTGCAGGTCGTCGACCATGTCTTGCAGTTCTTCGGGGCTGGCGCTGTGCTGGGCTTTCTGCGGCGCGACAAACAGGCAGCCGAGCTTGAGGTCGCTGGCATAGCTGATGCGTTTGGCGTCGTTGGTGATGTCCAGCAGGGCTTGAGTCAGATTCAGGTTGGTAACCTTTGGCCAGCGCTGAGTGGCCTGGATAAAGGCGCGGTCTTCGGCACCGGCGAGAAACAGATCGGCGCGGGCATTGCGCTCGCCTTCTTCGTTCTGCTTGCGCGTGGCAGTGTCGTTCAAAGTGACCAGCTCAGCCATCCAGGCTGCGGCCGAGAGCACTCCGAGATTGGCTTTCTCGTCATGCCAGTAAGGGGTGTCGCTGTCGCCGCGCACGGCGTTGTAGCGGTCGATACAGTCAAACCAGCGTTCAAGCACCGGGCGCAGGAATTCCAGGCGCGGGTTGCTGATGATCATGCCTTGCATCGTCATCATCCTTTATTGTTGTAGTGGGCTTTTCGAGAAAAGCATGGCTCTTTGATATCATCTGTATCAGTGTGGCACAAGATTGGCGGCAGATAAGTGATCGGCGGCAGTTATTCGCCCGATGGCCGCCTCTTTAATTGACGCTCCACCCCCAACCCTCTAACCTTCGCGGCTTGTTTCAGGTGCTCTGTGACCTGCGTCGACAGAGTGAAACAGGGAAGCCGGTGAGGGTTGTCTTCGCACGAAGAACCACCACGATCCCGGCGCTGCCCCCGCAACGGTAAATGAGTGAAAACTGCGCCTTGAGCCACTGCCTCGAAAGAAGCGGGAAGGCGCGCAGTCAGGCATGCGCCGCTCATGAGCCCGGAGACCGGCCTGATCCATCCAGCGGCATCACGGTGGGCGATGCCAGGCTTTTTGCCTTCTATTCTTGTGCCTGCCCGCCGTTATCCAGCCTCAACGGAGAGCTCCCCCATGACTGATTCCCCCGAGCGCGACGAACGCCATCTGGCGCGTATGCAGCGCAAAAAAGCCGTGATCGACGAACGCATTGCCAACTCGCCCGACGAGTGCGGCCTGGTGCTGGTGCTCACCGGCAATGGCAAAGGCAAAAGCAGCTCGGCGTTCGGCATGCTCGCCCGCGCCATGGGCCACGGCATGCAGTGCGGTGTGGTGCAGTTCATCAAGGGCCGCAACAGCACCGGCGAAGAGTTGTTCTTCCGGCGCTTCCCCGAGCAAGTGCGCTTTCACGTGATGGGCGAGGGCTTCACTTGGGAAACCCAGGATCGTCAGCGCGACATCGCCGCCGCCGAAGCCGCGTGGGCCGTGTCCCGTGAATTGCTGCGTGATCCGTCGATCGGTCTGGTGGTGCTCGACGAATTGAACATCGCCCTCAAGCACGGCTACCTCGATCTTGATCAGGTGCTCAGCGATTTGCAGGCGCGTCCGCCGATGCAGCATGTGATCGTCACCGGTCGCGCGGCCAAGCCGGAAATGATCGAGATGGGCGACACGGTCACCGAAATGGGCATGCTCAAACACGCTTTCCAGGCCGGCATCAAAGCGCAGAAAGGCGTCGAACTTTGAATCAACCACGTCACTGCCCGGCGGTGCTCATCGCCGCGCCGGCCTCCGGTCAGGGCAAGACCACCGTCACCGCCGCGCTCGCCCGTTTGCATCGCAATCAGGGGCGCAAAGTGCGCGTGTTCAAATGCGGCCCGGACTTCCTTGATCCGATGATTCTCGAGCGCGCCAGCGGTGCGCCGGTGTATCAACTGGACATGTGGATGGTCGGCGAGCAGGAAAGTCGTCGTCTGTTGTGGGAAGCCGCCAATGAGGCGGATCTGATTCTGATCGAAGGCGTGATGGGCCTGTTCGACGGCACGCCTTCCAGCGCCGATCTGTCGCGGCACTTCGGCGTGCCGGTGCTCGGTGTGATCGACGGCACGGCCATGGCACAGACTTTTGGTGCGTTGGCGCTCGGTTTGGCCAGGTATCAGCCGGACTTGCCGTTTGCTGGCGTGCTGGCCAACCGTGTCGGCACCTTGCGCCATGCGCAATTGCTCGAAGGCAGCCTCACCGAAGGTCTGCGCTGGTACGGCGCGTTGTCCCGCGAGACCGGTATCGAACTGCCGAGTCGTCATCTCGGCCTGGTCCAGGCCAGCGAATTGAATGATCTGGATGTGCGTCTCGACGCCGCCGCCGACGCATTGGCCAGCAGTTGCGAGGTAGCGCTGCCACCGGCCGTGGAGTTTGCTGCACCGGACGTGATCGCTGTCGAGCCGTTGCTGAAGAATGTGCGAATTGCCGTCGCCCGTGATGAAGCGTTTGCTTTTACCTACGGCGCGAGTCTCGATCTATTGCGGGCGATGGGCGCCGAGTTGAGTTTCTTCTCGCCGATCCGCGACACGCAATTGCCTGAAGCGGACAGCCTATATTTGCCCGGTGGGTATCCGGAACTGCACCACGTTGCGTTGTCGCAGAACACCGCGATGTGTGAGGCGATTCGCGCGCATCATGCGGCGGGTAAGCCGTTGCTCGCCGAGTGTGGCGGGATGCTGTATCTGCTCGATTCGTTGACTGACGTTGAAGGTACCCGCGCTGAATTGGTCGGGCTGCTTAAGGGCGATGCGGTGATGCAGAAGCGTCTGGCGGCGTTGGCGTTGCAAGCGGTGGATCTGCCGGAAGGTTCGTTGCGCGGGCACACTTATCATCATTCGCTGACCACCACCGAACTGGCGCCGATTGCGCGGGGTTTGAGCCCGAATGGTGGGCGTGGCGCCGAGGCGGTTTATCGTGAGGGGCGGATGACGGCTTCTTATGTGCACTTTTATTTTCCGTCGAATCCTGCGGCTGTCGCTGCACTGTTTGCGCCTGATTCCGAAGGCGCCTTCGCGAGCAGGCCATGACCGACAACACATTCTCCGAAGCCGAGCGCGAAGCGGTTTATAGAGCCATCGCCGAACGCCGCGACATGCGCCACTTCACCGGCGGCAGCGTCGAGCCGGAGCTGTTGCGCCGACTACTGGAAGCCGCCCACCAGGCCCCAAGCGTCGGCCTGATGCAGCCCTGGCGCTTCATCCGCATCAGCGACCGCAGCCTGCGCGGGCAGATCCAGAATCTAGTGGAAGAAGAACGCATCCGCACAGCCGAAGCCCTCGGCGAGCGCAGTGACGAGTTCATGAAGCTCAAGGTCGAAGGCATCAATGATTGCGCCGAAGTGCTGGTCGCCGCGTTGATGGATGATCGCGAAAAGCACATTTTCGGTCGCCGTACATTGCCGGAAATGGACATGGCCTCGCTGTCCTGCGCGATCCAGAATCTATGGCTGGCCTCGCGCGCCGAAGGCCTCGGCATGGGCTGGGTCTCATTATTCGAGCCGCAGGCGCTCGCCGATTTGCTGAAGTTGCCCGAAGGTTCCAAGCCGCTGGCGGTTTTATGTCTGGGGCCGGTCAAGGAATTCTATCCGGCGCCGATGCTGGTACTCGAAGGTTGGGCGCAGGCGCGTCCGCTCAATGAGCTGCTGTACGAAAATTATTGGGGAGTGAGTCAATGAGTGTGGCGTTGTTGAGTGTCGCCGCGGTGGCGCTGGATGCGCTGCTCGGTGAACCGAAACGCTGGCATCCGCTGGTGGCGTTCGGCAATTTTGCCGGGCGCATCGAGCAACGTTTCAACGCCGGTGGCCGGGGTTGGCGCAGCCATGGGGTCACTGCGTGGGTGATCGCGGTGCTGCCGCTGACCTTGCTCGCCACGGCGTTTTCCTGGGCGCCATACGTGGGCTGGGTCGTCGAGATTCTCGCGCTGTATTGCGCCCTCGGCATGCGCAGCCTCGGCGAGCATGTCGCGCCGGTCGCCGCCGCGTTGCGCGCGGATGATCTGGACGAGGCGCGCAAGCGTGTCGGCTATCTGGTCAGCCGTCAGACCGATGAACTCGACAGCACCGCCGTCGCCCGTGCCGCCACTGAGTCGGTGTTGGAAAACGGCAGTGATGCGGTGTTTGCCGCGCTGTTCTGGTTTGTCGTGGCGGGTGCGCCGGGCGTGGTCCTCTACCGCTTGAGCAATACGCTCGATGCGATGTGGGGCTATCGCAACGAACGCTTTGAGCGTTTCGGTTGGGCAGCGGCAAAAATCGACGACGTGTTGAACTACATTCCTGCGCGTCTGGTGGCGTTGACCTACGCGCTGCTGGGTAAAACCCGACTCGCGTTGAAGTGCTGGCGCACACAGGCGCCGAAGTGGGACAGCCCCAACGCCGGTCCGGTGATGGCTGCCGGGGCCGGTGCCTTGGGCGTGGAATTGGGCGGCCCGGCGATCTATCACGGCGAACTTCACGACCGTCCGCAACTCGGCGAAGGCGCTCCAGCGGATGCCGATTCCATCGACCGTGGCTGGCAATTGGTCCAGCGCGGGGTATGGTTATGGCTGCTGATTCTCTGCGTGGGGGCTGAATTCTATGCTTGAGCACGGTGGCCGGCTGCGCAAGGCTGCACACGATTACGGCATTGCCGAGGCGGACTGGCTTGACCTGTCCAGCGGCCTCGCGCCGTGGCCATTTCCGATCCCGGAAGTCCCGCTACGCGCCTGGGCGCGCTTGCCGGAAACCGATGACGGTCTGGAGCAAGCTGCGTGCGATTACTACGGTGCCGCGCAAGTGCTGCCGGTGGCCGGTTCGCAGATGGCCATCCAGTTGCTGCCGCGTTTGCGCCGGGCCGGCAAGGTCGGCGTGTTGTCGCCGTGTTATGCCGAACACGCCGAAGCGTGGCGGCGCTGTGGTTACATCGTGCGCGAAGTGCTGGAGCAGGAAGTCGAATTCTTTCTCGACAGCCTCGACGTGCTGGTGGTGGTCAACCCGAACAACCCGACCGGCTTGAGCCTGACCCCGGCACGATTGCTCGACTGGCACGCGCGGCTCGCCCGGCGCGGTGGCTGGCTGGTGGTCGATGAAGCCTTCATGGACAACACGCCGCAGTTGAGCCTGGCCCCGCATGCGCATCAAGTCGGGCTGATCGTGTTGCGTTCGTTCGGCAAGTTTTTCGGTCTGGCCGGGGTGCGTCTGGGCTTTGTCCTGGCCGAGCGCAAGTTGCTCAAACTGCTCGCCGAACAGGTCGGGCCTTGGGCGGTGAGCGGGCCAACCCGAGTGCTTGGCCAGGCGTGCCTGCAAGACACCGAAGGTCACACCCGCCAACGCATTCGCAGCGATGAGGCCAGCGAACGATTGGCAACGCTGCTTGAGCGCTACGGCTTCAAGCCCCAGGGCGGTTGCGCGCTGTTCCAGTGGCTGATCACCGAGCATGCCGAAACGCTGCACGCATTCATGGCCCGTCGCGGCATCCTCCTGCGCATTTTCACCCACAACAGCAGTCTGCGTTTTGGTCTGCCCGCCGATGCGACTGAAGAGACGCGCCTCGAACAGGCTTTGATAGCCTTCACCAAGGACCACCCATGACCACCCTGATGGTGCAAGGCACCACTTCCGACGCCGGCAAAAGCACACTGGTGACGGCGTTGTGCCGCTGGGCAACTCGTCAGGGCGTTGCGGTCGTACCGTTCAAGCCGCAGAACATGGCGCTCAACAGTGCCGTGACCGCTGATGGCGGTGAGATTGGTCGCGCGCAAGCGGTGCAGGCGCAAGCCGCTCATCTCGAACCGCACACCGACATGAACCCGGTGCTGCTCAAGCCGAACAGCGACACTGGCGCGCAAGTGATCATCCATGGTCGTGCCATCACCACGATGAACGCGGTTGCCTACCACGACTACAAAGCCATCGCGATGCAAGCCGTGCTGGCCTCGCATGACCGACTCAGTGCCGCGTATCCGCTGGTGATGGTCGAAGGCGCGGGCTCGCCGGCGGAGATCAATCTGCGTGCCGGTGATATCGCCAACATGGGTTTTGCCGAAGCGGTGGATTGCCCGGTGTTGCTAATCGCCGACATCAATCGCGGCGGGGTTTTTGCTCATCTGGTTGGCACCCTTGAGCTGCTGTCGCCGAGCGAACAGGCACGGGTCAAAGGTTTCATCATCAACCGTTTTCGCGGCGACATCGCTTTGCTGCAACCGGGCCTTGACTGGCTGGAACAGCGCACCGGCAAACCGGTGGTCGGCGTGTTGCCCTACGTGATGGATCTGCATCTGGAGGCCGAGGACGGCATCGATCAGCGCCAGACCGACAAGGCTGAGCAGGTGCTGAAAGTGGTGGTGCCGGTGCTGCCGCGCATCAGCAACCACACCGATTTCGATCCGCTGCGTCTGCATCCGCAGGTCGATCTGCAATTCGTCGGCCCGGGGCAGGCGATTCCGGCGGCTGACCTGATCATTCTGCCGGGCTCGAAAAGCGTGCGCAGCGATCTGGCTTATCTGCGCGCCAATGGCTGGGATACGGCGATCTCTCGGCACTTGCGTTACGGCGGCAAAGTGCTGGGGATCTGCGGCGGTCTGCAGATGCTCGGTGAGCAGGTGCATGACCCGCTCGGCCTCGAAGGCGCGCCGGGCACGAGTGCCGGTTTGGGCTTGCTGGCGTTCGAAACCACACTTGAAGCCGAGAAGCAGTTGCGCAATGTGCGTGGACGGCTGGCGCTGGAAGATGCCGACGTCAGCGGTTATGAAATTCATGCGGGCGTGACCAGCGGACCGGCGTTGGAAAACGCTGCGGTGCATCTGGATGATGGCCGTTGCGACGGTGCACAGAGTGTTGATGAGCAGGTATTCGGCACCTATCTGCATGGCCTGTTCGAATCGCCGGCGGCGAGTGCGGCGTTGCTGCGCTGGGCCGGGTTGAGCGATGTGCAGGCGGTGGATTACCACGGCTTGCGCGAGCGCGATATCGAGCGGCTGGCGGATCTGGTGGAAAAGCATCTGGATACTGATCTGTTGCGACAGCTCTGTGGGATTTGAGGTGAATTTTATGGCCTCATCGCGAGCAGGCGAAGGCCTACAGGGTTATGTGTTTTACACAAAACTCTGGGTTGCTCGAGATCCCTTGTAGGAGTGAGCCTGCTCGCGATAGCGCCTATGGCTTCAACACATAATTTTCAGGATGTCCCCCCATGCTCCAACTGATCCTCGGCGGCGCCCGCTCCGGCAAAAGTCGTCTGGCCGAAAAGCTCGCCAGCGACAGCAACCTCTCGGTCACCTACATCGCCACCAGCCAGCCGCTTGATGGCGAGATGAGTGATCGCGTCGCCCATCACCGCGCCCGCCGACCCGTCGAATGGGCACTCATTGAAGAACCCTTGGAACTGGCCCGCGTCCTGCGCGAAAGCGCCAGCGCCGAGCGTTGCTTGCTGGTCGATTGCCTGACCCTGTGGCTGACCAATCTGCTGATGCTCGATGACGCCGAACGCCTCGCCGCCGAGCGCGAGGCCTTGCTCGAATGCCTGGCGTCTTTGCCGGGTGAAATCATTTTTGTCAGCAACGAGACCGGAATGGGTGTCGTGCCGCTGGGCGAATTGACTCGCCGCTACGTCGATGAAGCCGGTTGGCTGCATCAAGCTCTGGCTGAGCGCTGTCAGCGTGTTGTCCTGACTGTCGCCGGCCTGCCCCTGACTCTGAAAGGACCTGCGTTATGACTCAAACCTGGTGGCTGAATCCGTGTAAACCGGTCGATCTGAACGTTGTTGAACAAGCGACGGCGCGGCAACAGCAATTGACCAAACCGGCAGGTTCGCTGGGACGTCTGGAATCGGTTGCGGTGCAACTGGCCGGTCTGCAAGGCCAGGTCAAACCGACGCTGGCGCAGGTCTGGATTGCGATTTTTGCCGGTGATCACGGCGTGGTCGCTGAAGGTGTTTCGGCGTTCCCGCAGGAAGTCACCGGGCAGATGCTGCTCAACTTTGTCAGCGGCGGTGCGGCGATCAGTGTGTTGGCGCGGCAGCTCGGTGCGCAGCTGGAAGTGGTTGATCTGGGCACGGTGAATCCAGCGCTGAACCTGGCGGGTGTGCGCCACTTGAATATCGGCCCGGGCACGGCCAACTTCGTGCGGGGCGCGGCGATGACTCAGGCTCAAGGCGAGCTGGCATTGCAGGCCGGTCGCGACAGTCTGTTGCGGGCGAAAGCCGCACGCACACAGTTGTTCATCGGTGGCGAAATGGGCATCGGCAACACCACCGCCGCCAGCGCCTTGGCCTGTGCTTTGCTCGATTGCCCGGTGGCACATCTGACGGGTCCCGGCACCGGGTTGAATGCCGAAGGCGTCAGCCATAAAGCGCAAGTGATCGAGCGCGCATTGGCGTTGCACGCCGCGCAACGGGGCGATGCCTTGCAGACCCTGTTCAATCTTGGTGGTTTTGAAATCGCGGCGCTGGTCGGCGCGTATCTGGCGGCGGCTCAAGAAGGTGTTGCAGTATTGGTCGACGGCTTTATCTGCACGGTCGCTGCGCTGGTTGCGGTGCGCTTGAATCCGGACTGCCGCGAGTGGTTGTTGTTCGGTCACCGGGGCGCCGAGCCGGGCCATCGCCATGTGCTGGAAACGCTGAAAGCTGAGCCGTTGCTGGAACTCGGTCTGCGTCTGGGTGAGGGCAGTGGCGCCGCGTTGGCGGTGCCGTTGTTGCGTCTTGCTTGCGATCTGCACGGGCAGATGGCGACCTTCGCCGAAGCGGCGGTGGCGGATCGTCCGGCATGACGCTGCAGCTGGATCTGATGCGTCATGGTGAAACTGAACTCGGCGGTGGTTTGCGCGGCAGCCTCGACGATGCGCTGACCGAACGGGGTTGGGCGCAGATGCGTGCGGCGGTAGTCGAAGGCGGGCCGTGGCAGCGGATTGTCAGTTCGCCATTGCAGCGTTGTGCGCGCTTCGCCGCCGAACTGGGCGAACAGCTGAGTCTTCCGGTGCAGCTGGACCAGGATCTGCAGGAGCTGCATTTCGGTGCATGGGAAGGGCAGAGCGCAGCGGCGTTGATGGAAACGGACGCCGAGGCCTTGGGGCTGTTCTGGGCTGATCCGTATTCCTTTACTCCACCGCAAGGTGAGCCGGTCAGCGCGTTTTCCTCGCGAGTGTTGGCAGCGGTTGCGCGCCTGCACACTGCGTACGCCGGTGAGCGGATTTTGCTGATCAGTCATGGCGGCGTGATGCGTCTGCTGTTGGCGCAAGCGCGAGGGCTGCCACGCGAACAACTGCTCAATGTCGAGGTCGGGCATGGCGCAATGTTTGCGCTGACGGTCGAGGTTGACGGTTCACTCAAGGAAGGTCACTGACATGTTGCCGCTGTGGATCGCCCTGCAATTTCTCAGCAGCCTGCCGATTCGCCTGCCGGGGATGCCCGAGCCGGAGCAACTTGGGCGGTCGTTGCTGTTTTATCCGCTGGTGGGATTGCTGTTCGGCGTGATCCTGTGGGCGCTGAATCTCGCCTTGAGCGGCGCGCCGTTGTTGCTGCATGCGGCATTGCTGTTGACGGTTTGGGTGGTGCTCAGCGGCGCACTTCATCTGGATGGTCTGGCTGACAGCGCCGATGCCTGGCTCGGCGGCTTTGGTGATCGCGAGCGTACGTTGACGATCATGAAAGACCCGCGCAGCGGGCCGATTGCGGTAGTGACGCTGGTGCTGGTGTTGCTGCTCAAGTTTGCTGCACTGCTGGCGCTGATCGAGCAAGGGTATGGGCTGGCGTTGATCATTGTGCCGCTGCTCGGGCGGGCGGCGCTGCTGGGGTTGTTTCTGACGACGCCGTATGTGCGTGCGGGCGGGTTGGGGCAGGCGTTGGCTGATCATCTGCCGCGCAAGGCCGGATGGTGGGTGCTGGGCTTGAGTGCATTAGTCTGCGTGCTGATTGCCGGATTCAGTGCCGTCGTTGCGCTGATGATCGCTGTCGGTGTGTTTGTCTGGTTGCGGCAGGTAATGATGCGGCGGTTGGGCGGGGCGACGGGCGATACGGCGGGGGCGTTGCTGGAATTGCTGGAGATGGTGGTGTTGGTTGGATTGGTTTTGATCTGACAGTTTTGGATTGTCTGTGCTGGCCTCTTCGCGAGCAGGCTCGCTCCCACAGGGGGATCGCATTGCAAATGTAGGAGTGAGCCTGCTCGCGATAGCGGTGTGTCAGGCGCCACAAATGTTATGGGTAAACTCATCTGTAACTTGATTTAACATAGTCGCGGGTATATACACGCATCATGCTTCCTTCTCAGTGTTTGTGCACCAACCTGCGTCGCGCCGCTCGTGGCGTCAGCAGGCATTACGACGGCGCTCTCGACGGCTTCGGGATCAACGTTGCCCAGTATTCTTTGCTGTGCAATCTGCAGCGTCTGGATCAACCGAGCATTTCCGAACTCGCCGAGGCGATGGGTCTGGACCGCAGCACCCTCGGGCGCAATCTGCGGGTATTGGAAGGCGAGGGGCTGGTGGCGCTGGCCGAAGGCGAGGACATGCGCAACCGCATCGTCAAACTCACCGAGACCGGCGTGCAACGCCTGGCAGCGGCACTGCCGGCCTGGGAAGCAGCGCAGCAGCGGTTGATCGACCGACTGGGCGCCGAGAAGCGTGAAACCTTGCTCAGATTGCTGGATGAACTGGCCTGAGGCCGGTTTTTTCCAAACTCAAGCGGGTATATACCCGCAAGCGGAGAATAACAATGACATCGATGTGGCGTACGTGCGGTTGGGTGTTGCTGGGGAGTGCGCTGATCCTGGCGTTGTCATTGGGCGTGCGGCACGGCTTCGGGTTGTTTCTGTCACCGATGAGCGCTCAGTTCGGCTGGGGAAGAGAGGTGTTCGCCTTCGCCATTGCCTTGCAGAATTTGATCTGGGGCCTGGCGCAACCGTTTACCGGTGCATTGGCTGACCGCTTCGGCGCGGCAAAAGTGGTGCTCGTCGGTGGGGTGCTCTACGCGGTGGGTCTGGTGTGCATGGGCCTGTCTGATTCGGCGGTGACGCTATCACTGAGCGCTGGCCTGCTGATCGGCATTGGTCTGTCCGGCACCTCGTTTTCGGTGATCCTCGGCGTCGTCGGCCGCGCGGTGCCGCCGGAAAAACGCAGCATGGGCATGGGCATTGCCAGCGCCGCCGGCTCTTTCGGCCAGTTCGCTATGTTGCCGGGTACCCTCGGCTTGATTGGCTGGCTCGGCTGGTCGGCGGCGTTGTTGGTATTGGGCTTGCTGGTGGCGCTGATCGTGCCGCTGGTGAGCATGCTCAAGGACAAGCCGCTGCCGGTGCTTGGCCATGAACAAACCCTGTCCGAAGCGTTGCGCGAAGCCTGCTCGCATTCCGGGTTCTGGCTGCTGGCGTTTGGTTTTTTCGTTTGCGGTTTTCAGGTGGTGTTCATCGGTGTGCACTTGCCGGCCTATCTGGTCGATCAGCATCTGCCGGCCAGTGTCGGCACCACGGTGCTGGCGTTGATCGGGCTGTTCAATATCTTCGGCACCTACACCGCCGGCTGGCTCGGCGGACGCATGTCCAAGCCGCGCTTGCTCACCGCGTTGTATCTGCTGCGCGCAGTGGTGATCGTGTTGTTCCTGTGGCTGCCGGTGACGACCACGTCGGCGTACCTGTTTGGCATGGCCATGGGTTTCCTGTGGCTGTCGACGGTGCCGTTGACCAACGGTACGGTGGCGACCTTGTTCGGGGTGCGAAACCTTTCCATGCTCGGTGGCATCGTGTTCCTCTTCCATCAGTTGGGATCGTTCCTTGGCGGCTGGCTAGGCGGGGTGGTGTATGACCGAACCGGGAGTTATGACTTGATCTGGCAAGTGGCGGTTCTGCTGAGCCTGCTGGCAGCCGCGCTGAACTGGCCGGTGCGCGAGCGTCCGGTCGCACGCCTGCAAGCCGCAGCGAGCGCCGCATGAGCCGATTCTGGCGACGATTGGCCATCACTGCACTCGGCGCCGCTGTGCTGGCGCTGGTGTGGTGGGGCTGGCAGCAGGGCGGCCTGGCCTTGATGCAGTTGGGCATGAGCATTTGCTAGAAGCGGGCATGACGAGTAACGTCGAATCCTGAACGACTGCTCAAGGATGCTCGACATGCTGATGCGCTGGTGTGCTGTTCCCGCGTTGCTGATGGCGTTGACTGGTCTGGCCCAGGCCGCCGACTGTCCCGAATTGCTGCAAGGCTCACTGCCCAAGTTGCGAGCCAAGGAATCCATTGATCTGTGCAAGCAATACGCCGACAAGCCACTGGTGGTGGTCAATACGGCGAGCTTCTGCGGTTTTGCGCCGCAGTTCGAAGGCCTTGAGGCGCTGCATAAACGCTACGAAGGGCAAGGTTTGCAAATGCTCGGGGTGCCTTCCAACGACTTCAAACAGGAGTCCAAGGACAGCGCCGAGACTGCCAAGGTCTGCTACGCCAACTATGGCGTGACGTTCAATATGACCGAGCCGCAGAAGGTTCGTGGTGATGACGCTACGCATCTGTTCCAGATATTGGCGGCACAGAGCAGCGCACCGAAATGGAATTTCTATAAATATGTGGTCGATCGCCAAGGCAAGGTGATCGCCAATTTTTCCAGTCTGACCAAGCCGGATGATCCGGAGTTTATCGCCGCGATCGAGAAGGCTATCGCCTCGAAACCGCTGAAGCCATAGCGCTGTTTTTTTGTGGGAGCGAGCCTGCTCGCGAAAGCGATCTGCCAGTCGACAGGTGTATTGGTTGATACACCGCCTTCGCGAGCAGGCTCGCCCCCACGCGGGAAGTGTGTTGTGGTGGTGAGCAAAATCAAGGCATCAAAAAAGCCCCGCCTCTGCAAAGAGAGCGGGGCTTTTTTGTAGGCGAGGGATTAGCCTCGCCGTGCAGCATCAGAAGCGGTAAGTAGCGCCGACACCGAAACCGTTTGCCGAGTTTTCATACTTGGCATCGTAGGTCTGACCACGGTTGTTTTCGTTGCGGATCTTGACCGACTCTTCCTTCAGGTACGAGTAGGCGACATCGATGGTCAGGTCGTCGGTCGGGCTCCAGCCGGCACCGATACTGAAGATGGTGCGGTCGCCAGTCGGAATACGTGGCGAACGGTCTTCGTTATTGGTCGGCGACTGGTCGAACGTCAGGCCGGTACGCAATACCCATTCCTTGTTCAACTGATACGACGTACCCACGGCGTAGGCCCAGGAGTCATGCCAGTTCTGGTCTTCGTTGATCGAACCGAACTGACCGGCCAGCAGCGGCTGTACCCCGGAGTTCTTGACGGTGATTTTTTCCAGCTGGCTCCAACGGGTCCAGGTGGTACCGGCATAGACGTTCCAGCGATCGTTGATTGCCTGGGTGACCGAGAAGTCGATGGATTCAGGCGTGGTGATCTTCAGCGAAGCGTCGTATTTCTGGTTGGCGCCCAGACCGATTGCGCCGAGCACACCGTAGTTGACCTTGGTGTTGCCTTCGAGCTTGTAGTCGACTTTCGAGTGGTAAGTCAGACCCAGGCGCGTGGTATCAGTGGCTTGTACCAGCACGCCGACGTTGTAGCCCAGCGCGGTGTCGTCACCCTTGATCTTGACCTTGCCGTCCGGGAACGCCGGAGAAATCGACAGATTGGACTCCAGCGAGCCGTCGATGCGGTTGATGGTCGGACCGAAACCGATCGATACCTTGTCGTTGAAGGCGTAGCTGACAGTTGGCTGGAATGTGATCACTTGTACTTCGGACTTGCTGCCGAAGTAACGGCCGGCAAAGCCTTTTTCGTAGTCGGTAATCAGGCCGAACGGCACGTACACGCCCAGGCCGAATGCCCAGTGCTCATCAATTGGTTTGACGTAGAAGCCCATAGGTACAGCGGTGAAGGGCACCATGTCGCCTTTGTTGCTGCCGCCGTTGGGGCTGGAGCTGGCGTTGCTGATATCGGTATGAGCATCGACAACGGCTACACCGCCGGTGACTTGTTCGCGCTTGATGCGCGACATGCCGGCAGGGTTGCCATAAACAGTGCTTGCGTCGTCTGCAGAAGAAGATCGCCCGGCAAAACCAGTCCCCATCCCACTGATGCTTTGTTCGTTGAGGGCAAAGCCGGCCGCGAAAATTTGAGTGGAGGCAAGGGTAACGGCGAGGCTAAGGGTGGTTTTGAGCATGACTTTTTTCATTATTAGAACTCCTGGTGATCACCGGGGCGAAAATTACCAACATTTTCGCCCTAGCGCTATAGCTCGTATGCCTTGATTTAGAGCGGTTTTGTAGGACAATCCGACCAGATTCGCGACCTGTTGGCAGATCTTTTGAAACCAGACGGTCAGCAAGCGACCTGATTCACCGTTGAAACACAGGTGTGCCAGGCGTAAGTGAAGTCGCGCAGACGACCTTGGGGTTGGAAGGTCTGGCGCCAGATGCGCGCCATTCCCAGTAAATCGCTGGAATCGGGGAGTGTGGGGTTTTGTTCTTCTACCAGCAGCCAGGCAATGGCCGTGGCGTAACGCAGATTTACTGTCAATTCCAGGTGCGGACCGGTCAGGAAGGCATGCTGACTGGCGAGGCCACGAACCAGGCTGGCACGTTCCGGATCGAGCGCCAGATAATCATCCCAAAGGGCCTGGTGGCGATGCTCGGCGATACGGTAGAGGCCGTGGCCACGGCGGTCATGGAGGGCGGAACCCAGGGCAGACTGGCTGGCGGCGATGCCCAGCAGGAGAGATTCGGCGGTCGCGCTGTGGCGTCCCAGATAAATCAGCGTAGGACGGATCACGTAGCGGCACAGTTCGCTGGCAGCGATACCCATAACACCCTCGGTTCTTGTTATTAATGGCGAGTCCTGAAAGGGGGCTTGGCAGCTATGGATCGGTTCAGGCTCGCCGCAAGCGGATCATGCCGCTTGAGTTGAAGTGTAGTGTCATATTCGCGACGTAAAGGACTGTTTTTAAAATATTTCCCGCTGCGGGGAATATCCGTTATATCCGATGGTACTTAGCCGCTGAGGGGTAAAAGCGAAACATCAGGCAATAAAAAGCCCCGCATTGTGTGCGGGGCTTTTGCTTTTGCAGCCTTTTCGGCTCTCAGGCAACCAGTGCCTGACGGGTACGATCGATCACGGCCTGCAGCGGTTCAGCGCTGGAGTACTGATCGGGGTACAGACGCTCGCTGTGGCGGGCGATACCGTGTTCGTTGACCAGTGTGAAGCTGAAGCAGCCTTTGCGAGCGGCCATGATCAGGCAGTTCATTGGTGCAAAAGCGTTGGTTAGGGTGCGAATGGCATCCTGAGTATGGATTTGAGTAGACATAGTTATTAGGTGTTCCTACAAATGACACGGATAAGAACCGTGCAACGTTAAAACGTTCCAGTAACGTCGACCACCATTGGTCGAACGAAGAACCCGACTGGAACAAAGCAGCCAGTTTGAAGCGCTATTAAGTTGGCGCGCTTGGGCTGGCAGGTAGGTACTTAGGAGGGCAGGCATCACAACGAGGGCAAAGGTTCTGGGCCCGGGGTGAAGATCCTGATCAATTTGCAGGTTGGTTCGGTCAGAGTAAGTGTTCTTCGCAACACCCTTCACGTCATTGGAAGGCTGTGTTGTCGCAAGATTTACCTGGAAACCATCGAGGGGTCGTTCCCGCTTTTTTCGGTAGAGCTTCTTGGAAGAAGGCAGACCGTGGGGATGTGTTCGACCGGAATTGACTTTCAGCTTGGTACTAACGCCGCGGATACTAACGGATCGAAACGGGTAAAGCAAACTTCGTGTAGAAAAACATTGCAGACGCCGATTGAGTCTGCTTTGGGGGGGCGATGAATTGCCCGCATTTAGCGCAGCTAGTGACCGTCGGTCGGTGAAGATTTGTTCATCAAGTCCCGTGCCAGACCGGTTTATCCCCAGACCGGTTAGCAAAACGACCCGAAAAAGCGCATCGATATAACCGGGTAACAGGTACTTGTGCACATTAGTTGCGCAAGCTGTAACGGCACTGTCATACCAATCCTGACTCCACTGGCTGCCTGCATCGAAAGTTTAAGTCAATGAAAAACATCGCTTTTTTTTGTTGGTGAAAAAATCGTCAGTTTGACTGCGAGCCCCATTCCATAAGGCTTTGCGACGGTTGGAGGGCGGTTGTCCACTGAGTTATCCACAGCTTCTGTGGATTGTCCCGAGCGCTTGCTCTAGGACGGGCGTGCCGGGTTGTTTTTCGACTTTACCTGTAAGAAAAAGAGAGTAGAGTGGCGCGCCTTCCGATTCGTCCCACAGTGCTTTATGAAGTTTCGCTCAGTATCAGACTCTGTTACCTCACAACCTTCTCCTGTTACCCCGCCCAAGCGATTTTCTGTTCGCGTCGCAGAATGGCTGCTCGACAGCCCGCGCCTGAGCGACAGTCATAATGCCAAACACATCGCAGGGTGCTTGCTCAAACAACCGGCGCGTGAAGGCGTGGTGGCTGCGCAAAGCCGCCTCGGTCAGTTGATGTGCCGTGAGTGCGGTAACGCCCGGGATCGTCGCATCGGTCAGGATCTGCTGCGCCAGGCCGCTCGCGCCGGTGACCGTCGTGCGCAACAGGAACTCGGTCTGCTCGAAGACTGAGCTGTCCAAGACCTGACACCTTGGTTAACCTTCAGGCTTTATAAGATCGGCGGGAGTGGCTATGGCGATGGACTTGACCAGCGTATTGCTGGGGCTTGCGGGGGCGGGATTGCCACTGCTGGCGCTGGCCTGGCAACTGCAACGCCGGGCGAGCAATGGCCAGGCCGAGGTCGCCTTGCTCGAAGAGCGACTGGCCATGGCGCAACTGGCGCAGGACGGACTCAACGCGCAGCTCGACGCCAGCCGCGATGAAGTTGCCGATCTCGGCCAGGCCAACGCCGCCAAGCAGGCTGATCTGGCAGCGCTGCGCCGGGAAGTCGAGCTGCTGCAGATCGAGCGTGATGACGCCCGCGATGCCTCCCACGCCTGGAACCTCGAACGCGCGAACAAGGAAGCTGAGCTGCGCCGCCTCGACGCACAAGCCGCTTCACTGAACGCCGAACTGCGCGAGCAACAGGAAAGCCACCAGCAACGCCTCAACGACCTGCAAGGCTCGCGCGATGAACTGCGTGCGCAGTTTGCCGAACTGGCCGGGAAGATCTTCGATGAGCGCGAGCAGCGCTTTGCCGAGACCAGTCAGCAGCGGCTCGGGCAGTTGCTTGATCCGCTCAAGGAGCGCATCCAGTCCTTCGAAAAACGGGTGGAAGAAAGTTATCAGGCCGAGGCCCGCGAGCGCTTCTCGCTGGCCAAGGAGCTGGAACGTTTGCAGGCGCTCAATCTGCGCCTGAGCGACGAAGCCACCAACCTCACCCGCGCCCTCAAAGGCCAGAAAACCCAAGGCAACTGGGGCGAGCTGATTCTTGAGCGCGTGCTCGAACACGCCGGTCTGGAGAAGGGCCGCGAGTATCAGACCCAAGTTAACCTCAAAGGCCCGGATGGCGAGCGCTTCCAGCCTGACGTGATCATTTATCTGCCGGGCGACAAGCAAGTGGTGGTGGACTCCAAGGTGAGTCTCACCGCCTATCAGCAATACGTTGCAGCCGACGACGACACCCTCGGGCAGATCGCGATCAAGCAGCATGTATTGTCGTTGCGCAATCACGTCAAAGGCCTGGCCGGCAAGGATTACAAACGTCTTGAAGGCCTGCACAGCCTCGATTTCGTTTTGCTCTTCGTGCCGATCGAGGCCGCATTTTCGGCAGCTTTGCAGGCTGAGCCATCGCTGTTTCAGGAAGCCTTCGACCGCAACATCGTCATCGTCAGCCCGACGACGTTGCTGGCGACTTTGCGGGTGATCGACAGTCTGTGGAAACAGGAGCGCCAGAGCCAGAACGCGCGGGAAATCGCCGAGCGCGCCGGGTGGCTGTACGACAAGTTCGTGCTGTTCATTCAGGATCTTGACGAGGTCGGCAACCGCCTGCAGCAACTGGACAAAGCCTACAGCTCAGCGCGCAACAAGCTGACAGAAGGGCGCGGTAATCTGGTCAGTCGCAGTGAGCAGCTGAAATTGCTCGGCGCCCGGGCGAGCAAGAGCTTGCCGGCGGATTTGCTGGAGCGGGCGATGACCGATGTCGATGGTCTCGTCGAACTTCCTGAATAAAGATCAAAAGATCGCAGCCTCCGGCAGCTCCTACAGGATGTACGCCATACCAATGTAGGAGCTGCCGGAGGCTGCGATCTTTTGCTTCTATAGCGGCAAGTACCGACTCAACAACGCCCGCAACGCCGCCGGCTTCACCGGTTTGGGCAGATAATCCAGCCCCGCCGCATGCACCTGGGCGACCATCTCCGGTCGCCCGTCAGCGCTGATCACTACCCCCGGCACCGGCTCACCCAGGCTCGTGCGCAACCACGCCATCAGCTCAGTGCCGGTATCGCCGTGGTCGAGGTGATAGTCGACCAACGCCAGTTGCGGCCGCACGCCGTCATTTAACAGGGCAGCACATTCTTCGCGATTGCGCGCTGTCCACACCTGACAGCCCCAGCGACTGAGCAGGCTGTTCATGCCGATCAGAATGCTGTCTTCATTGTCGATGCACAGCACCCGCGCGCCGCTTGGCAACTTGCCATTCATTTCGGCTGCAGCGCTTGCCGGTTGGGCCTGCGAGCGAGCAAGCGGCACGCTGACGCTGAACACACTGCCGCGACCCGGCCACGAGCGCACCCGCAAGGTGTGACCGAGTACCCGGCACAAACCATCGGCGATTGCCAAACCCAGGCCGAGGCCTTTTTCAGCGCGGGTCTGATGACTGTCGAGGCGTTTGAACTCTTCGAAAATCACTTGCTGTTTATCTTCCGGGATCCCTGGCCCGCGATCCCACACCTCCAGACACAATTCGCCGCCGCGCCGCCGCACGCCCAGCAGCACCGGGCCTTTGGCGTAGCGGAAAGCGTTAGTCAGGAAGTTCTGCAAAATGCGCCGCAGCAATTTGATGTCGCTGTCGATACGCAGATGGCTGCCGCGCACCCGGAACTTCAAACCCTGTTCCTGCGCCAGTGCCTTGAATTCCGCGCCGAGCGTGTCAAACAGTTCATTGACCGCAAACGCCTTGCGGTCCGGGTTGATCTTGCCGTTTTCCAGGCGAGAAATATCCAGCAGATCGCTGATCAGGTCCTCGGCCGAACGCAGTGAGCTGTCGAGGTGCTGCACCAGTTTCTGCGCCTCGCTGCTCAAGCCGTCGTCCTGATGGGAGAGGGCGGCGGAGAACAGCCGAGCGGCGTTCAGCGGTTGCATCAAGTCATGGCTGACCGCCGCGAGAAAGCGGGTTTTCGACTGGTTGGCGGCTTCGGCGGTGCCTTTGGCTTCAGTCAGCGCGACATTGAGTTGCGACAGCTCCTGGGTGCGTTCGCTGACCCGTTGTTCCAGCCCTTCATTGGCTTCGGTCAGTGCCTGCTCGGCTTCGCGGAACGCGGTGATGTCGGTGAAACTCATGACGAAACCGCCCCCCGGCATCGGGTTGCCGATCAGTTCGATCACCCGGCCGTTGGGGAACAGCCGTTCAGAGGTGTGCGCGCGGCCCTGACGCATCCAGTGCAAGCGGCGGGCAACGTGGACTTCCGCTTCGCCGGGGCCGCACAGGCCGCGCTCGGCGTTGTAGCGAATGATGTCGGCAATCGGCCGACCGACGCTGATCAAGCCGTCGGGGTAGTTGAACAGCTCCAGATAACGACGGTTCCAGGCCACCAGTTTCAGTGACTGGTCGACCACGCTGATGCCTTGGGTGATGTTCTCGATCGCACCCTGCAGCAAGGCACGGTTGAACTGCAGCACCTCGGAGGCTTCGTCGGCGATGCGCACGACGTCCTCCAACTGCATTTCCCGACCTTCGATGGCGGCTTTTACCACTGCGCGCGTCGACGAAGCGCCGAGTACACCGGCCAGCAAGCGCTCGGTATGGGCGATCCACTCGCCGTCGGCATTCTGGTTGGGGTTGAAGCCTTTGCCCTGGCGATAGGCGAAGCGAATGAAGCTCTGGCGCGCACGTTCCTCACCGACAAAACGCGCGGCCAATTGCAGCAAGTCGTCGATTTGCACCGCCAGCATTGAGCGTGCGCTCGGTCGCGCACTGATCTCCTGACCGATGAAACGTCCGGCCTGCCAGTGTTCCGATACGCGGGTACGCGACAGCACCGAAACCCAGGCGAACAGAGTGAAGTTGCCGGCCAGCGACAGCACTACGCCTTGGGTCAGCGGGGTAATCGGCAGGTTCAGCGGATTGCTGTGCAACCACGCCAGCCCTGGAAAACTGCTTAACGACCAGCCAAGGCTGTGCGCGGCGATCGGCAGGATCAAGGTGTAGAACCACAGGAAAGTACCGGCGGCCAAACCGGCGAAAACGCCGCGCCGGTTGGCCTGTTTCCAGTACAGCGCACCGAGCATGGCGGGCGCCAGTTGAGTTACGGCGGCGAACGCGATCTGGCCGATGGTCGCCAGGCTTGCGGTCGAGCCGAGCAAGCGATAGCTGACGTAGGCCAGCAACAGAATCACCACGATGCTGACGCGGCGTACCGAGAGCATCCATTGGCGGAACACTTCGAACGGGCGCTCGGCGTTATTGCGCCGCAGCAGCCACGGCAACAGCATGTCGTTGGAGACCATGGTCGACAACGCCACACTGGCGACAATCACCATGCCGGTCGCCGCCGACGCGCCACCGATAAACGCCAGCATGGCCAGCGCCGGATGGGCCTGCGCCAGTGGCAGGCTGATCACGAAGGAGTCGGGCAGCACATCGCGTGGCAACAGCATCTGACCAGCGAGCGCGATCGGCACGACAAACAGCGCGGCCAAGGCCAGATAGGCCGGAAATACCCATTTGGCCAGGCGCAGATCTTGCGGGTCGATGTTCTCAACCACGGTGACGTGGAACTGCCGGGGCAGGCAGATGATCGCCATCATTGCCACGCCGGTCTGCACCACCATCGACGGCCAGTTGATGGTTTCTTTCCAGTATTCCTCGAGACGCGGGGCGAGCATGGCCTGGTTGAACAGGTCATCGAAACCGTCATACAGGCCATAAGTGACGAAAGCGCCGACGGCGAGAAAGGCGAACAGTTTGACCAGCGATTCGAAAGCAATCGCCAGCACCATGCCACGGTGGTGTTCGGTGGCATCGAGGTTGCGCGTGCCGAAGACGATGGTGAACAGCGCCAGCACCAGCGACACGATCAGCGCGGTGTCCTGGGCGCGAGTGCCCATGGCGTCGGCACCGGCGCCGATCAGCAGGTTCACGCCGAGGACGATGCCTTTGAGTTGCAGGGCGATGTAGGGGAGGACGCCGACCAGACAGATCAACGCCACGACCACCGCCAGCGATTGCGATTTGCCGTAGCGCGCGGCGATAAAGTCAGCGATGGAGGTGATGTTCTCCTGTTTGCTGATCATCACCATTTTCTGCAGGACCCACGGCGCGCCGACCAACAGCAGAATCGGTCCGAGGTAAATCGGCAGGAATGACCACAATTGCTCGGCGGCTTGACCGACAGCGCCGAAGAACGTCCAGCTGGTGCAATAAACCGCCAGCGACAGGCTGTACACCCAGGCACGCACGCGCGGCGGCAACGGCGTGCTGCGGCGGTCGCCGTAGAAGGCGATGGCGAACATGATGGCCATATAGGCCAGGGCGACGGCGGCGATCAGCCCGGTGGACAGCGACATGCAACACTCCCGACAAAAGACTCCCCGGCACTCCTGCCCGGGCGGACAGTCTCGCATGCGCGGGGCGGTTAGTCAGTGTCGACCAAGGTCGTGGCGTGGCGGGGTGTCGCAGGTTTGAATGGAGGCGTTGTGCGTTGACATTGCCAGGCATCGAACCCTGTAGGAGCTGTCGAGTGAAACGAGGCTGCGATCTTTTGATTTTTCAAAATCAAGATCTAAAGATCGCAGCGTGCCGCAGCTCCTGCATGAATATCGGCGTCAGTCCTGACGCAACGCAATATCAATCAGCCGATGCAGTTCATCCACCTCCAGCGCCGCCGCCGAAAACAGAATCCGGAACACCACCGGTGCGACCACCAGATTGATCAGCCGATCGACACTCGGTGCCGCTTCATCCGGATGCCGCTCGATGATCGTCTGCAACTGCGCGCCAATGATCGTCACGCAATAGCCCGGCGTAGCACTGGCCTGCACGTCGCGCATCATGTTGCGCCCAGGCTCCGAACTCATCTCATCGAGATACTGCTCAGCCCACGCACGAATATCACTGCGCAAGCTGCCGGTTTGCGCCGGTTCGCTGTCCGGACGCATGCGGGCGAGGGCGACGTCGGCCAACAATGCCGACAGGTCACCCCAGCGCCGGTAAATCGTCGACGGTGTAACGCCTGCACGCGCGGCGATCTGCGGGACGGTCACGCTCGAGCGCTCCTGTTCTTGCAGGAGCGCACGGACTGCCGAATGAATTGCATCTTGCACCCGGGCACTGCGGCCGCCGGGGCGTAAACCTTCTTTAATAGCCATGGCGCAGACCTTAACACAAAGAATTTGCTTTAAGCGCGAGGCAGTAGCACACTCCGCAAAAGCAAAAAATTAGCTTTTGCGGAGTGTACCCATGACCAGCCTTGCTTCCAATCGATCCAGCCTGTGGTTTCTGGCGATTACTTTACTGAGTTTTCTCGCCGCCTCCACGGCGCCAACGCCGCTGTATCACCTGTATCAGGATCAGCTGCACTTTTCGGCAGCCGTCCTGACCCTGATTTTCGGCGTCTACGCCCTCAGCCTGTTGGCGGCTCTATTAACAGTCGGTTCGCTGTCCGACCACTTGGGACGCAAACCGGTGATCTTCACCGCCGTGCTGCTCAACGCGTTGGCGATGTTGCTGTTTATCTACGCCGACAGCGTGGCGTGGCTGATCAGCGCGCGTGTTCTGCAAGGGTTTGCCACCGGCATGGCCACCGCTGTTTTAAGCGCGACATTGCTCGACGCCGATCGTCAGCAGGGGCCGCTGATCAACAGTGTGGCTCCGTTGCTCGGCATGGCCTTGGGCGGCATGGGGTGCGGTTTACTGGCGGAGTTTGCGCCGGCACCTATGCAGCTGACCTATTGGCTGCTGCTCGCACTGTTTGTATTGCAAGGCATTTATGTCTGGCGCTTACCGGAAAGCGTCACTCCGCAAGCGGGGGCGTGGGCCTCGTTGCGGCCGACACTGCACGTGCCGATTCAAGCGCGGGCCACCTTGTGGCGCGTGTTGCCACTGAACACGGCAACCTGGGCGCTCGGCGGTTTCTACGCCTCGTTGGCACCGTCATTGGTGCGCACCGCCACCGGTTCGACTTCCAATCTGATCGGCGGCGCAACCGTGGCCGCCCTGACAGTGACCGGTGCATTGATGATTTTCACGCTGCGCAATCGTCCCGCCGCACGGGCGTTGCAGTTGGGTGCGAGCCTGCTGCCGATCGGTCTGGTATTGATTCTGCTGGGCGTGCACAGCGCCAGCCTGTCGCTGTTTTTCCTCGGCACGCTGGTGGCCGGTTGCGGCTTTGGCTCGGGATTCCTCGGCGCCGTGCGCAGCCTGGTGCCGCTGGCCTTGCCCCATGAGCGG
The DNA here is from genome assembly GCF_900187485.1 of Pseudomonas sp. Irchel s3a12. Taxonomy (NCBI): domain Bacteria; kingdom Pseudomonadati; phylum Pseudomonadota; class Gammaproteobacteria; order Pseudomonadales; family Pseudomonadaceae; genus Pseudomonas; species Pseudomonas sp. Irchel s3a12. The sequence continues at coordinate 540,321 of NZ_FYDN01000002.1, read as the reverse complement.
GCAGGATTGATGGCGGCCTATTACGTGCTCAGTTATCTGGCGTTCTGCCTGCCGGCGTTGCTCGCCGGGCACTTGTCGCGTAGCTACGGTTTGCTGGCAACCACCGATGGTTACGGGGTGGTGTTGATCGTGTTGGCCATTGGTGCGCTGTTACTCAGCCTGCGCCCAGCCGCAGCCAAAGTGTGCCGCGCTCCATAACCCCCTCGATTTCGGTTAGCCTTGCCCAGCCTTCTCTCACGGATCGCCCCATGAAGATTATCCGCAGCAAGACCTTCACTGCCGAGCGCGCCTGGGGCGCGCTGGACATCGCCAACATGAACGGCATCACCACGCGCCTGCACTGGACGGATCAGCCGTACAAATGGCACATCAACGATGGTGAGGAAGTATTTGTGGTGCTCGATGGCCAAGTGCTGATGCATTACCGCGATCTGGGCGAAGAAAAACAGGTGCAGCTTGAGGTCGGTGACATCTTCTATGCGAGTGTCGGCACCGAGCATGTCGCCCATCCGCAAGGCGCAGCGCGGATTCTGGTGATCGAGAGCGAAGGCAGCGTCTGACTGCTTATTGGTAAAACAGATAACAGTTAGAGAAATTACCCGTTATATAGATATTCGATTCGGTTCTACCATGGACTCAACCTCACCAGAGGAGAGGACTCCATGATGACTTGCCCCAACAGCGCCAAACCCGGCATCAAACCGTTCCGCCAGCTTCAGCACCCGCGTGAAGTGATTCGCCAGTTCACCCCCAACTGGTTCGCCGCGACCATGGGCACCGGTGTGCTGGCGTTGGCGCTGGCGCAACTGCCATTGGCCATTCCAGGCCTGCACGCTATCGCCGAAGGTTTGTGGTTGTTCAACATTCTGTTATTCAGCCTGTTTACCGTCGCCTACGCCGCGCGCTGGATGCTGTTCTTCGACGAGGCCCGGCGGATTTTCGGCCACTCCACGGTTTCGATGTTCTTCGGCACGATTCCCATGGGCCTGGCGACCATCATCAACGGCTTTCTGGTGTTTGGCTTGCCGCGCTGGGGTGACGGCGTGATTCACCTCGCCGAAGTGCTGTGGTGGATCGATGTGGCCATGTCGCTGGCTTGCGGCGTGTTGATCCCTTACATGATGTTTACCCGTCAGGAACACAGCATTGATCAGATGACCGCCGTCTGGTTGCTGCCGGTCGTGGCGGCAGAGGTGGCGGCGGCCAGCGGTGGTTTGCTCGCACCGCATCTCACCGATGCCCACTCACAACTGGTGATACTGACGACGAGCTACGTGCTCTGGGCCTTTTCCCTACCGGTAGCATTCAGCATTCTGACCATCCTGCTGCTGCGCATGGCCCTGCACAAACTGCCCCACGAAAATATGGCGGCGTCGAGCTGGCTGGCCCTCGGCCCGATCGGCACCGGTGCGCTGGGCATGTTGCTGTTGGGCGGTGATGCGCCGGCGATATTCGCGTCGAACGGTCTGCCCGGTATCGGTGAAATCGCCTCGGGTGTGGGGCTTATTGCCGGGATAACCCTGTGGGGCTTCGGGCTGTGGTGGATGCTGATGGCGCTGCTGATCACCGTGCGTTACTTGCGTGACGGCATCCCGTTCAACCTCGGCTGGTGGGGCTTCACCTTCCCGTTGGGCGTGTATTCGCTGGCAACTCTGAAACTGGCGAGCACCCTGAACCTGACGTTTTTCAGTGTCGTCGGCACGCTGTTGGTGATGTTGCTGGCGCTGATGTGGCTGATCGTCGGCAAACGTACCGTGCAAGGCGCCTGGCGGGGCGAGCTGTTTGTCTCGCCGTGCATCGCAGGTTTGAAGAAATAACCTGAAAAGTTTAGGTAAGGTGTGGCCTGGATCGCGGTTCGAGAATCCAATAAGCAGTACCCAGGCCTCTCTACCTTAAACATCAGGGAAACACGGAAGATGAGTCACCCCTCACAGTTCAACCTGCTGCGCACCCGGCGCTTCTTGCCGTTCTTCATCACGCAGTCGCTCGGCGCGTTCAACGACAACGTGTTCAAACAGTCGCTGATCCTCGCCATTCTCTATCGGCTGACCATCGAGGGTGACCGTTCGATCTGGGTCAACCTGTGTGCGTTGCTGTTTATCCTGCCGTTTTTCCTGTTCTCGGCACTGGCCGGGCAGTTCGGGGAAAAATTCGCCAAGGACGCGCTGATCCGTCTGATCAAGCTCGCGGAAATCGCGATCATGGCCGTAGGATCGGTCGGTTTTCTCTTCGATCACTTGTCGCTGATGCTGGTGGCGCTCTTCGCCATGGGTACCCATTCGGCGCTGTTCGGGCCGGTGAAGTATTCCATCCTGCCGCAGGCCTTGCGCGAGGATGAGCTGGTGGGCGGCAACGGCCTGGTGGAGATGGGCACGTTTCTGGCGATTCTTGCCGGGACGATTGGTGCCGGGGTCATCATGTCCTCTTCGCACTATGCGCCGTTGGTGTCCTGCGCCATCGTCGGGATCGCCGTGCTGGGTTATCTGGCCAGTCGCAGCATTCCGCGCGCGGCGGCATCCTCCCCAGAGATGCGCCTGAACTGGAACATCTTCAGTCAATCCTGGGCCACGCTGAAGCTCGGTCTGGGCCAGACGCCAGCAGTGTCGCGCTCGATTGTCGGCAACTCGTGGTTCTGGTTTGTCGGGGCGATTTACCTGACGCAGATTCCCGCCTACGCCAAGGAATGGATGCACGGCGATGAGACCGTGGTCACCCTGATTCTCACCGTGTTCTCGGTCGGGATTGCGCTGGGTTCGATGCTTTGCGAGAAGCTGTCCGGGCGCAAGGTGGAGATCGGTCTGGTGCCGTTCGGTTCGTTCGGTCTGACCGTATTCGGTTTGCTGCTGTGGTGGCATTCCGGCGGGATTCCCGACAGCGTCAGCGGCCACAGCTGGATTGAAGTGCTGGGCTTCGTGCACACCTGGGCGGTGTTGGTCGACATCCTCGGCCTCGGCATTTTCGGTGGTTTCTACATCGTGCCGTTGTATGCCTTGATCCAGTCGCGCACCGCCGAGAACGAGCGGGCAAGGGTGATTGCCGCCAACAACATTCTCAACGCACTGTTTATGGTGGTCTCGGCCATCGTCTCGATTGTGCTGTTGAGTGTGGCCAAGCTGTCGATCCCGCAGTTGTTCCTGGTGGTGTCGCTGCTGAATATTGGCGTCAACGCCTACATCTTCAAAATCGTCCCCGAGTTCAGCATGCGCTTCATGATCTGGCTGCTCAGCCATTCCATGTACCGCGTCGAGCACCGCAACCTTGAAGCCATTCCGGATGAAGGCGCGGCATTGCTGGTGTGCAACCACGTGTCGTTTGTCGATGCGTTGTTGATTGGTGGCGCGGTGCGTCGGCCGATTCGCTTTGTCATGTACTACAAGATCTACAACCTGCCGGTGCTGAACTTTATCTTCCGCACGGCGGGGGCGATTCCGATTGCCGGACGGAATGAAGACATCCAGATCTACGAAAAGGCTTTCACCCGGATTGCTCACTATTTGAAGGCCGGTGAGTTGGTGTGCATCTTCCCGGAAGGCAAGTTGACGGCGGACGGCGAGATGAATGAGTTCAGGGGCGGGCTCACGCGGATTCTCGAAGAGACACCGGTGCCGGTGATTCCGCTGGCGTTGCAAGGGCTGTGGGGGAGTTTCTTCAGTCGCGATCCGAACAAAGGGTTTTTTCACCGATTGTGGTCGCGGGTGACGTTGGTGGCAGGAGCGCCGGTGGGCGTTGATGCTGCTGAGCCGGCGAAGTTGCAGGGGTTGGTCGGGGAGTTGCGCGGGGCAGTTAGATAGCCGGCGATTTTAAGGTCCTCTTCGCGAGCAGGCTCGCTCCCACATTCGATCGCGTTCCGTCAGAGGAATACGATCAACTGTGGGAGCGAGCCTGCTCGCGAAAGCGGTAGTGGCTTAAGCGCTGACCTTAAGCCCAATCAACCCGGTAATGATCAACGCCACACTGGCCAGCCGAATCAACGCCATCGACTCGCCAAACAGGATGATTCCGGCAATCACCGTGCCCACCGCACCGACGCCGGTCCAGATCGCATAGGCGGTGCCCAACGGCAATTCCTTCATCGCAAGGCCGAGCAGGCCAAGGCTGATGGCCATGGCCGCAACGGTCAGAACGGTGGGGAGCGGGCGGGTGAAACCGTCGGTGTATTTCAGGCCGACGGCCCAGCCGACTTCAAACAGGCCGGCGAAAAACAGAATGATCCAGGACATGAAAGACCTCCATCGATAGACGGGGTCGTCCCCAGATTAATAACTCGATCGAGCCGCAGGGTCGTCCCCGCGTTACGCAATAGTGTGACGAGCATTAACCCGGGGATCAAGTTTTCGCCTCAGTCGGCCGCTTGCTGCGCCAGCGACTCGCGATCTTCCTTTTCACTCATGCGCCGGAAGTACGTCGACAGCAGTGCCCCGGAAATATTGTGCCAAACGCTGAACAGCGCACTCGGCACCGCCGCCAATGGCGAGAAATGTGCACTGGCCAGCGCGGCACCCAATCCCGAATTCTGCATGCCGACTTCCAGCGCCAGCGATTTGCGCTGGGCCAGCGGCAGCTTGAACAGGCGTCCGGTGAAGTAGCCCAGCAGATAACCGAAGCTGTTGTGCAACATCACTACGGCCATGATCAGCAGGCCGGATTCGGCGATTTTCGCCTGACTGGCGGCCACCACGGCAGTGACAATGATCACGATGCTGATCACCGATACCAGCGGCAACACGTCCACGGCATGACGAACCTTGTCACCGAGCATGCGTTGGGCAACCACACCAAGAATGATCGGCAGCAGCACCACTTGCAGGATCGACCAAAACAGCTCCATGAACGACACCGGCAACCACGCCGAAGCCAATAGCCAGATCAGCGCCGGCGTCAGCAGCGGGGCGAGGAGGGTGGTCACGGCAGCAATGGCCACCGACAACGCCAGATCACCTCGGGCCAGCCAGGTCATCACGTTGGACGAGGTGCCGCTCGGGCAGCAGCCAACCAGAATAACCCCGACGGCGATTTCCGGCGGCAGATGAAACACTTGGCAAAGCAACCATGCCACACCGGGCATGATCACGAAATGTGCAACCACGCCCAGCGCCACACGCCACGGGTGGCGGGCAACGGCAGCGAAGTCGTCGAGTTTGAGGGTCAGGCCCATGCCGAACATGACAAGCCCGAGCAGCGGTACGATCGCGCTTTTCAGGCCGAGGAACCACGCCGGTTGCAGGAACGCAATCACCGCGAAAATCAGAACCCAGTAAGCGAAGGTATTGCCGACAAAGCGGCTGAGTGCAGCCAGTGCGCGCATGGCTTGTTCCTTATTGTTTGTTACACCACAAAACATTGTGGGAGCTGGCTTGCCAGCGATGGCGGCGTGTCAGACTCCCTATAAGCCATCTGTAACACCGCTATCGCTGGCAAGCCAGCTCCCACATTTGAACCGGTTCCATCAGTTGGAACTGGTTGGATTTAGATCCCCTGCGGAGTCTCTTCCCCACCCAACGCTTCAACCAGCGCTGGCAGGAAATCACCGAAGGTCAGCATCATCAGCGTGAAGCTGGCATCCAGTTGACCCAGCGCCTCGTCGCCACCGTCCTGCTCCGCCTGATCCTGCAACAGATCTTCGAACTTCAGACGTTTGACCGTCATCTTGTCGTCGAGCATGAACGACAGTTTGTCCTGCCAGGCCAGCGACAACTGAGTGACGACTTTGCCAGTGCTCAGGTGCAGCTGGATTTCTTCGCTGGTCAGGTCCTGACGCTTGCAACGCACGATGCCGCCATCTTCGTGGGTGTCGCGCAGTTCGCACTCGTCCAGTACATAGAAGTCATCAGCGGCTTTTTGGGTGGTGACCCAGTCAGTCATGACCGCAGTCGGTGCCATTTTCACGGTCAGCGGACGGACGGGCAGGGTGCCGATCACTTCACGCAGGGTCGACAGCAGGTCTTCGGCGCGTTTCGGGCTGGCCGAGTTGACCAGGATCAGACCCTGTTTGGGTGCGATAGCGGCAAAGGTCGACGAGCGACGAATAAAGGCGCGCGGCAGGAACGCCTGGATGATTTCATCCTTGATCTGATCGCGTTCCTTCTTATAGACCTTGCGCATCTGTTCGGCTTCGATCTCTTCGACCTTTTCCTTGACCGCGTCGCGCACGACGCTGCCCGGCAGAATGCGTTCTTCTTTACGCGCGGAAATCAGCAGGAAGTCACCGCTGACGTGCACCAGTGGAGCATCTTCGCCTTTGCCGAACGGCGCGACGAAACCGTAGGTGGTCAACTCCTGGCTTGCACATGGACGCGCCAGTTTGGTGGCCAGTGCAGTTTCCAGCGCCTCGGCATCGACAGGCAGGTCTTGGGTCAGGCGATAGATAAGCAGGTTTTTGAACCACATGGGGTGAGTCTCTCCTTTATACAAAGGGGGGCATTATTGTCTTCGCCGTCCCATAGGCCAACCCTTCTCTAAGCCTTTGGAAGGCCTGAGAAAATTATTTAAAAAAGTGCTTGCCAGAGGTTGGGTCGCTCCGTAGAATGCGCGCCACACCGAAGCGAAGGGTGATTAGCTCAGCTGGGAGAGCGTCTGCCTTACAAGCAGAATGTCGGCGGTTCGATCCCGTCATCACCCACCATTCGTTTCAAGTGTTTAGCGCAGCGGTAGTTCAGTCGGTTAGAATACCGGCCTGTCACGCCGGGGGTCGCGGGTTCGAGTCCCGTCCGCTGCGCCATATTCGGTAACCTGGACCACTGAACGCCAGGTCACCACGGAAAAACCCGCCAAGGCGGGTTTTTTTCTGCTCCAAGGTTGTACCCGCGGGATGTGTCGTTTTACTGGTTTTCGGATTTATTTGAAAAAAAATTCAATTAAATCAACACTTTACGAAAACTTGTGGCATAATGCGTCCCGTAACGAAGCGAAGGGTGATTAGCTCAGCTGGGAGAGCGTCTGCCTTACAAGCAGAATGTCGGCGGTTCGATCCCGTCATCACCCACCATTCGTTTCAAGCGTTTCGCGCAGCGGTAGTTCAGTCGGTTAGAATACCGGCCTGTCACGCCGGGGGTCGCGGGTTCGAGTCCCGTCCGCTGCGCCATATTCGGAATCTGGAACACTGAACGCCAGATTCCACAGAAAGCCCGCCTAGTGCGGGCTTTTTGCTGTCCTGGATTTATTGATTCCATGTCCTCAAAGGTGCTTTGACACCGCTCTACTGCGCGGCATTCTGGCTGTGCCGATAATCGCTCACTGCCTCATACACCGCTTTACGCAAGCGGTTGATTCCGCCAATCGGCCGATGCGCCTCAATCCCGAACCATGGATTGAACGAAAGATTGTCACACGCCAGATTCAGCGCCGGTGTATCGAAGTCCTGCGGTGGCAGAGTGATCCGCGCTACGGTTTCAAACGGCGAATCCTGCTCGCGCCATTCGATGCTGGTGTCTTCGATCGGCATGTACTTGTTGGCATCCTGACGCTGGATCTGCAGGACGAAACACGCCGGTATCCGGTCCGTCGACAGTTGCTGGTTTAAGGCGCTGCGCAAGAAATTCGGTAAATCATGATTCTGTTTTGGCAGTGTGTAGTCCGGGCAGTTGTCCGGGGCCGGCGCCACCCGAAACTTTGCATTGGCTTCACCAAATTTGTACGGCGATACCGAAAAATAAGTGGTCGCGGTCGGACTGTCCGGCGGCGGTGACAGGGTTGCCAGCGCAATAAACAAATGGCGGACCTGCCATGTGCGCGGGTCCCATCCCGGAAAAAATGCCATGACCTTTTTGCCGTCAGCCTGCGCCGACACGTTCTGACGATACTCGGCGACATCGCTGACAAAAAAGTTCGGGTGGCTGAACATCACAAAATCCTGCTCAGGCTGTGACTGGCGGTTGCCGAGCAGCTGTTTTCCCGAAACGTCCAGCAGTTTGATCGCCATCCCCCGGGCGTCGCGCAGGCTGTCGAACTGTGGATAGGCATTGCCATTGGACAGGCGAATCATCGCTTGCCAGGTTTTTCCGGGCTCACTGAACACGCCCTGTCGCAGCGGTTGCGCCAGTTCCGGCAGCACTTGCACCTGCGCCTTCACGCAGCCATGGGCCTTGGCATGGGCGTCGCGCAGATAACGGGTGCCTTCGCGATGCTGATCGACGATGCGCACGGCGGTCTGGATCACGTCCTGTGTCATCGCCGCTTCGCCAGGCGGAACCTGCTCCAGCGCCGACACCGGGCCGCGGTGATGCCAGGCAAACCATGCTGTGGCGATGGCCCAGCCGAACAGGCCGATGACGAGCGCTATCAACAGAACCTTGCCCAGTACACGACCCAGCCACAACCAGATTCTGGCCAGCAGCGACTGTTCTTTCTTGAAGGTTGAGATCATGGCAGTTGCGCCTCCAGTGGGCCGCCGAGGACTTTCAGGTACTCAAGAAGTGCCCAGCGTTCTTCGGGCTGCAATAGCCGGCCAATCACGCCGTTGCCACGTTCGCCGGCGCGGAACTCATGGCCGCTGTTGTGGTTGCCGGTGATGCGCGTGTCGAACAGGAAGCCATTGGTAAACGCTTCGGTGCGATAACCCAGATGTCGCGGATCGTATTCAACGGTGCCTTTGAAAAAGGTCGTGACGCGTTCATCCTGCGGCGACAGCAACTGATAAATGCTCGGCACTGAACCGTTGTGCAAAAACGGCGCGGTGGCCCAGACACCGGCCAGTGGGCGCGCCTTGTAAGCGACTTTTTCGCGTACGCCGATGGGTAGGCCGAAGCCGTCCAGGCGTGGTTTTTCCTGCGGCGTGACGTTGGCTTCGCGATAGGCGCGGTCTTCGACGAAGGCGGTGACGTAAGCCAAGCCCTTGGCCACCGATAACTGGCTCAAGTCCAGTGGCTCCTTGGGTGTCGGATGCAGCTTGACGTCCATTTTTTCGAGTTCTTTCAGATCCCACTGCAGGGCTGTGAGGTCGAAACGGTGGTTGGCGATATTGTCGGCAGCGGTCGGGTCGGTGCCGATGACAGCGACTGGCAGCATGTGCAAATGCTGCACCCAGCGCTCACCTTCCTGAGTCTGGCGCGGTACGTGACAACCGGCGCAGTTCTCGACAAACAGCGTGCGGCCCTTGGTTGCCAAGGGTTTGTCGATGGCGCCAAACAGATCCTCTGGCCAGGCTGGTGGCTTGAGCCTTTGCAGGGTTTCTTCGATTTTGTGCAGATCACGCACACGCACGCTGGAGGCATAGCGTGCTTCGCCCTGCAGTGGCTGGCCGTTGTCATCGAAAAAATTCAGGGTGGCGCCGACGCCCAACGCTTCACCGATATTGCGTGCCATCGGCTGCTGCGCCGAGCCGTTCCACTGCACCCAGTCGAATGACCACATATCCCAGAGCTGCGGATAATCCACCGGGGCATTGGCCACGCGGTAGTTGGCGGGGGAAATCGCATCGCCAAACGTCGCGTTGGCAATGCGTCCGAAGGCATCTGCGCGGCCGGGGCCTTCTTCGGTCGGGTAGAGGCCGCGATGGGTATCGTTCCAGGCGACTTTGAGGAATGTATTCAGTGAGGTTTTGAAGTCTTTGCGCAATTGCTCGTGACGCGCGTCGTAGTCGTCGCCCAGTACGGTTCTGGCGAAACGTTCGAATTTCCATGGGTTGTAGTAAGTGGAGGTCAGACTTGCCACCAATGCCTGTCCGAAACTGCCGCCGCGCAAAGTAGGCACACTGGACGGCAGCACATGTTGCGCGGTACCCCCGTCAATTCGCACGGCCTGACCTTTGAAGCGCAATTCGCCGGTGTGGCAAGCGGCGCAAGTGATGTCCAGATATTGTTCGGTGCTGCCGGGGTTCTGATGTCGGGCAAAACCGACGGGGAGGTTGCCGGGGTTGGTCGTCGTGGCTTTCTGCTGCGGGTCGATCAGAAAACCGAAACGCGCCAGGTAATCAGGCGAGGCGAAACGTTGCGCCGAGAAGGGCAGTTCCAGCGCCTGGAACCACTCATAGCGCAGGCCTTTGACCTGCGTACCCTGGGGCGTGAAATAGTAGGTTTGCCGGTCTTCGTCACTCCACTGATCGAGGTAATGCACCTGCTCGGCGGGGGTGTAGAAGGGCAGTTTCGGATTGGCGACGTAATACAGGACCACGGCGAGAACCAGTCCCAGCAGCACGACGATCAGGGTCAGCACACGGAATAAGAGGCGCAAGATAAACATCCTTGTCGATTTGTTCCGCTGTTATGCCTGAGCCTGGCCCTGTGCGGCAAGTGGCCATTACGCCAGATGATGCTAGAAGAAACGACGCCGATTGCCGGGACGAGATGACAGAAGCTTCATCGTCGCTTCGCGCCAATGCGTTTTAATCCCTGAACTTATCGGAAGATTCCTGCTCTCATGCCGGTAGCCATTGGTCGTGGCGGCCTGATAAGCTCGCGGCTTTACTCGATTGCCCTTTCGGCGCATGAACAAGGAAATAGCATGAAACAGCATCGGTTGGCGGCGGCGGTTGCCCTGGTTAGCCTGGTCCTCGCGGGTTGTGATTCGCAGACCAGCGTAGAGCTGAAAACCCCGGCGCAAAAAGCTTCCTACGGTATCGGCCTGAACATGGGCAAGAGCCTGGCTCAGGAAGGCATGGATGATCTGGACTCCAAAGCGGTAGCCCAGGGCATCGAAGATGCCGTCGGCAAGAAAGAACAGAAGCTGAAAGATGAAGAACTGGTCGAAGCCTTCGCCGCGCTGCAGAAGCGTGCTGAAGAGCGTATGGCCAAGATGAGCGAAGAGTCGGCAGCCGCCGGCAAGAAATTCCTCGAAGAAAATGGCAAGAAAGCAGGTGTGACGACCACCGCTTCCGGCCTGCAGTATGAAGTCGTCAAGAAAGCTGATGGCCCACAGCCTAAGCCGACTGACGTAGTGACCGTTCACTACACCGGCAAGCTGACCAACGGCACCGTCTTCGACAGCTCCGTCGAGCGCGGCAGCCCGATCGATCTGCCGGTGAGCGGCGTGATCCCGGGTTGGGTTGAAGGTCTGCAACTGATGCACGTTGGCGAGAAGTACAAACTGTACATCCCTAGCGATCTGGCTTACGGCGCTCAGTCGCCAAGCCCGGCAATCCCGGCCAACTCGGTTCTGGTCTTCGACCTGGAACTGCTGGCCATCAAGGATCCAGCTAAAGAAGCCGCTGCTGCCAAGTAATCGGTAACGGGTCTGACAACAACGCCTCGCTTATGCGGGGCGTTGTTGCATCTGGACCCTGCCAAGGGTAAACAGAGCGAACCGATGGCGGTCGGGAGAGTCATAGCCAATGAGACTGCCATCGCTAGCCGCCCTGAGCAGCCAAGTCAATGAAATATTGGGGTTTTTTATGTGAGTAAAAAACGCCCGATCTGAGCGCAGCCCTTATGAAACGGGGCTTTCAGCGCTGAAATGCAGCTCTGTTCACAAGGTTATCCACAATTTGTGTGGATAACATTTCAACGGGAGGAATAGATGAAAGCTCCGTGGAATTTCGCTCGATTCCTGCCCTTGGCCGGCCGTCTGTTGGCGCGTGGCCGTTTACCGACCTTACTGTTTGCGGTTGCCAGCAAAGGCGCCGCGCAAGGCAATCGTCTCGGTAAACTCAAGGACGATTTACGCTTGCTTCAGGCATTGTGCCTGGCCTACTGGCGCGGCGAGTACCGCGCTATCAGTGGCAAAGCCCTGGTGTCGGTGGTGGCGGGTTTGATGTACTTCCTCAGTCCGGTGGATGCGATTCCAGATTTCATTCCCGTGTTTGGCATGTTCGACGACATCGCCGTCCTCGCCTGGCTGATGAAAACCCTCGACGATGAACTCAATGCGTTTCGCCTGTGGCGTAACCGTCAGCAACCGGAAAAACTGGCAGTCGTCGAACGCCTGCCGGATACCCCCGAACAACTGCAACTACAGGGGCCGAAAAAAACCTGATTCTCAGCACCCACATACAGATAGATACCCCCCGCGACCTTGGCCGCTGTTAGGATTACACTTCTAGGGAAAAGTGCCGACTCGCTAAGTGTTGTTGTCCTACGGGGTAGTCATGGATATTCAGATAATTGCACGCGATGGCGAACCCGAATACGCGGTTCTGCCGTGGGCTCAGTATCAGGCTCTACTAAAAGCAGCAGGCATCAACGAAACACCGTCGCGTCCGGCAGCCACGCCGCTCACGGCCTCACCAGACGCGATACTTCCAGGTCTGGATCAACTACGCAGTTTGCGCGAAGGGAAGGGCATCGCCATTGAGGCGCTGGCCCGCACGGTAGGCATCAGCCCGTCTTATCTGGCCATGATCGAAAGTGGCGAGCGTCAGCCCGACGCCGCGATTCGCCGCAGCCTGGCCTGGGAATTGACGGTGCCAGGGTGGAGGGATGAATCGTGAGCGTACGCATCAGTCGTCAACATTGGGACGGATTGCTCGGGGAACTTGATCAGGCGCGTCGCCAGCGCCATCTGCTGACTTATCGGGCGTTGCTCGAGCGGTTGCAATTGCCGACGCCGGCCATGCAAACCCTGACGGCCGCGCTTGAACATCTGGCCGCGCTGGATGCCAAGGCCGAACAACCGTTGCGCAGTTCGCTGGTGATCAGCCAGGGCGCCAGTCGCCTGCCGCGCACAGGTTTCTTCGAATGTGTTGAACGTCTGGGGCGTTTTTCCGGGCCATCCGACGGCGTTGCCGCGGCTTCCTGGCATGCCTCGGAAGTGGTCAGGGTCTTCGAATACGAGTACCCGGAATCGGCAGAGGCCTGAGTGTTTTTACGACTCAAGGCGCGGGCCAGTTACTGGCTGGCGCGCAGGCTGTTTCACTGGTCGTGGTTTGTCCGCCAACCGCGAGGCTGGCGCTGGCTTGAAGGGCAGTTTGCGCGCATGGCCAACCTTGGCGATGTTGGTGCACAAAGCTTCTACGGGCACATCCTGACCTTTCGTGGTGTCGGCCTGGGTGCACGTGAAGAAGGTGTTCGCCTGTTGCGGCTGGCCGCGCTCGCGGGTGATGGCAAAGCGGCTTATCAGGTCGGCGTGATCAGTTTGGCCGGAACGCCGAGCAAACCGCCGGATCCTGTCGAAGCCGCCCGCTGGTGGGGCATGGCGGCCAAAGCCGGACACCCGTTGGCGGAGCTCAAATTGAAAGAGCTGAGTACTCGCGACTCAACACTGTAAATCCATTTGTGTCTGCCCGAACAAACGCGGCGTGAGGTTTTCCTCACGCCGCGTTTGCGTTTTTGTGCGCCTGTTTATCTGTGAGCTGTTTTTTACAGATAAGTCCTACAGTCATCGCCTACTTGCCTGACTTCTTTCCCGATTGATCCCCCGCACAGTTCCCGCGCCTAATTTTTTTGCGCGAGGGAACGCCCATGTTTGATCCGCTTATCCAGTCCACTTCGCCCACCCGCGTGCGTTGATGGACGCCGTCACCCGCATCGAGCAAGCACTCGACAGCTTTCCCGACACCCTCAGCGTTTACCGCGAACAGCTCAAACATTGGGCCAGTCGCGCGGCGGACGAGGTCAGCCACGCGGCGGATCTGCCGTCACTGATGGGCATGGAGCGGATCATTCGCTTCGGCTCCGATAGCACTGCCGTCAGCAGCACCGACAACGCGTTTTTCTCCGGTGTCGTCCAGTGCCCGAAGAGTGGCCCGATGCTGATCGAAAGCAAATTCGAGTCGGTCTACGACATTCCGCTGGGCAACATCGTGGTCGATGTGATCGCCATGAACAGTGGCGAAACCACCCCCATCACCCTTGATGCGCAAGGCAAAGGCTCATTCAAAGGAATACCTGGCAAGTTCTACCGGGTGCAGGTGCACAGCGCTGTCACTTCGGGTCAGGTCGAGGACCTGTTCAAAGCCTATGACGGCCTGACCGCGGAGCTGGATGGCTGGCTGCGCAGTGAATGGCAGAGTTTCAAGCCACAGTGGTCGCAGTCGGTGGCCACGGCGGCGGGCAACGGCATGCTGGCCGGGAGTTGGGCGGCGATCGAGGGCGTGTGGGACAGCATTGGTTTGCTCTCGGACATTCTCAAGGATCCCGGTCAGTTTGCTGAGCGCTTGGGCAGTGGCGCGGCGGATCTGATCGAGCTGGCGAAAACCGCGCCCGAGGTCATGGAGAAGCTGCAACTGCTGGTCAGTGACGAGGCGGCGCTGTGTCTATTGCTGCGCACTGCCAGCTTTTGGCTGGAGATGCTGCCACCCAGTGAAATCGCCGGCAAAACTGCTGAAGCGGCGTCGATGATGATGGTCCAGTTGCTCATCGATGTGCTGATCAGCGTCGTCTTGACGTTCGTCAGTGGTGGCGCAGGCATCGCTTATCTGACGCTGCGTCTGGCGGATCGCGCCGTGCAATTGCTCTCGGCGGTAAAGCGTTTGGTGAAGGCGATGTTTGGCATCGTCGAAGGGTTCATCAAATACGTCGATCAATACAAAACCGTTGCCGCCCGTGGCATCGCCGCCGGGGTGAAAAAAGGCCGGATGCAATTGCGCTGGGATGCGCAGCGCAACACCTTGTTGAAGAAAGACGAGCATCACGACGACTCGCCGGATCAGGCGAAAAACCCCAACGGCGACAGCGCCGATTGCGTGCCGCGCACCTGCACCAACGGCTGCCCGGTGTCGATGGTCACCGGCGAAGAACTGCTGACCTTGAGCGATGCGCTGCTCGATGGCGTGTTGCCGTTTGAGTTCACGCGCTTGTATCGCTCCAGCGCCGCCGAAATCGATGTTGGGTTGGGCTTTGGCTGGAGTCATTCGCTGGCGCATCGGCTGGCGTTTGAAAGCGAATTTGTGGTCTGGGTCGACCACGAAAACCGCCGCACCCGTTTTCCGTTGCCGAGCGTTGAACGACCGGCAATTCACAACAGCCTGTCGCGGGCGGCGATTTTCCTTGGCGATGAACCGGAGGAACTGATCCTGGCGCTGGCCGGCGACACGGCGCGCTTTTATCACTTTCGTGCAGGACGGCTGACGGCGATCAGCGATGCCTATGGCAATCGTCTGACGGTGCAACGCGATCGCTCTGACCGGGTGCAGCGCCTGGACAATGGCGCCGGGCGTTCGCTGCTGTTGCGCTATGAGCAGGCGCAGTTGCTGGGTGTTGATTATCAGGTGTTTCGCGAGGGTGCCTGGAGTACCGAACAGGCGCTGGTCAGTTACCGCTACGACGCGTACCGGCATCTGATCGAAGCGAGCAACGCCGTCGGTGAAAGCGAGCGTTACGACTACGACGACGCTCACGTGATCCTGCAGCGGCAACTGGCCGGCGGCGCGAGCTTCTTCTGGGAGTGGGAGCGGTCGGGCAAGGCTTCTCGCTGTGTCAGGCATTGGGCATCGTTCTCGCAGATGGACACGCGCTACGTCTGGAACGATGACGGCAGTGTCGCGGTGCATTACGTCGATGGCACCGAAGAGACCTACGTCCACGACGAGCGTGCGCGGCTGGTGCGTCAAGTCTCGGCGGATGGTGGCGAGCAGCTCAAGGCCTATGACGCCTCGGGGCGGCTGATCGCCGAGCAGGATGCGTTAGGCGCTGTCACCGAATACCGCTACGACGAAGTCGGACGGCTGATCGCGCTGATTCCACCGGATGAGGCGCCCACGTCCTACGAGTATCGCAACGGTTTCCTGCATAAACGCTCTCGCGGCGAGGCGGTGTGGATCTACCGGCGCAATGCCGAGGGCGATGTCACCGAAGCGGTCGATCCCGACGGTCAGGTCACCCATTACTACTACGACACCCGGGGGCAATTGCTGTCGATCCGCTACCCGGACAGCAGCCGGCATCGTTTGGTCTGGAACAGCCTTGGCCAGTTGACCGAGGAAACCCTGCCCGAAGGTGGCGTGCGGCGCTTTTCCTACGATGCACTGGGGCGGCGGACCACGACTGCGGACGAACACGGTGCAGTCACCCGTCAGCACTGGGACGCCGTTGGCCGACTGATTCAGACGACATTTCCTGGCGGCAGCACCCGCGCCTACAGCTACGGCGCCTACGGTCAGGTCACCGCCGAGCGCGATGAACAGGGGCACATCACCCGTTATGAGTATGACGACGATCTGCACCTGGTTTCGCGGCGGATCAACCCCGACGGCACGCGGGTGCAATACCGCTATGACCATGCGCAACTGCTGCTCACCGAGATTGAAAACGAATCCGGGGAAAAGTACCGACTGGACTACACGCCGACCGGGCTGATTCGTCAGGAAAGCGGTTTTGACGGCCGCCGCACCGCGTACGCCTATGACCTCAACGGGCATCTGCTGGAGAAGACCGAGTTCGGCGATGACGGTTCACAGTTAGTCACGGCGTATAAACGCGATGCTGCCGGGCGTCTGCTGGTCAAAACCCTGCCCGACGGCATCAAGATCACTTACCAATACGACCGCCTCGGTCGTTTGATTGGGGTCGATGACGGCCAGCAACATCCTTTGGCCTTCGAGTACGACCGTCAGGACCGGCTGATCACCGAGCATCAGGGCTGGGGCACCCTGCGTTACCGCTACGACGCCTGCGGCCAGCTCAAGCGCATGCGCCTGCCGGACAACAGCGTGCTCGACTACCGCCACGCCAAGGGTGGCGCGCTGACCGACATCGACCTCAACGGCACGCCGCTGACCCGCCATGTCTACCAGTCCGGTCGCGAACTGCAACGCCAACAAGGCCTGCTGCTCAGCGAATATTCCTACGACGATCAGGGACGATTACTCGCCCACGCCGTAGGCCATCAGCGCGATGCACTGTACCGCCGCGATTATGCCTACAGCGCCAACGGCAATCTCGCGCACATCGCCGACAGCCGCCACGGCCAGCGCACCTACGGCTACGACGCCCTCGACCGGCTGATCCGCGTCCGTCACTCACGCGACGAGCTGCCGGAATCCTTCGCCCACGACCCGGCCGGCAACCTGCTGATGCAGGACCGTCCCGGTCCGAGCCAGATCCAGGGCAATCGCTTGCTGATGCAAGGCGATCGTCATTACGACTACGACGCCTTCGGCAACCTGATCCGCGAACGTCGCGGCCGCGCGCAGACTCTCGTCACCGAATACCGCTACGACAGCCAGCACCGCCTGATCGGCCTGACCCGCCCCGACGGCCAGACCGCCAGTTACCAATACGACGCCTTCGGCCGGCGTATCCGCAAAACCGTCAACGGCGAGATCACCGAATTCTTCTGGCAAGGCGATCACCTCGTCGCCGAAAGCAGCGAACACGAATACCGCAGCTACGTCTACGAACCCGGCACCTTCCGCCCGCTGGCACTGCTCGACGGCAAAGGCCCGAAAAAAGCCTGCCCCTTCTACTACCAACTCGACCACCTCGGCACCCCGCAGGAACTCACCGACTACAGCGGCGACATCGTCTGGTCCGCGCAATACGACGCCTACGGCAAAGTCGCCGCACTGACCCTGGCCGGCGAGGACTACCTGAACCAGCCGCTGCGCTTTCAGGGGCAGTACTTCGACGGGGAAAGCGGGCTGCATTACAACCGGCATCGGTATTACGACCCGAGGCTGGGGCGGTATCTGACGCCGGATCCGATCAAGTTGGCGGGTGGGTTGAATCAGTACCAGTACGTGCCGAATCCGACGGGGTGGGTGGATCCGTTGGGGTTGACGTCGAACTGCCCGCCGCCGAATAAGCCGGGTTGCGAGGTGCCCGGCGGTATTGGTGGGGCTAAGGTTGACGAGGGTGAGCCCGCGCTACCGAAGATGACGGCGCAGGAGCGTAGAGCGAGGATTGATGACTTGGCGGAGGCAAATGCTTTTAGGCGTTTGGATGAAATGGAGAAAGCCACACCAGGCGCACACTTCGTAGAAAAACATGGCAAACAAACCACATTGGCCTCTCAGCAAGAACGTTCAGTGACGGGAAGAAATCCATCGACCGGAGTCATAGAGCTTTACACCAACGGAAGGCGAGCAGGGCAGCCAAAAATTCCCAGTGCAGCCACTCACTTTTTTAGTAATCGAGACCAACTGAACGCCATACATCGTGCCCAGCTTATTTTTAGGCGGAACGGACAAATCGCGTCGAAGGAGCCAATGAATATGGGCAAAATTGTAGGTGAAGGATACAAGAGGGGGGGAGTCATTTACGGACAGCAAACACATGCGGTAGTAATTCTTGATAGAGCCGGCAAGCCGATAACCTCTTATACGGATTTTATGGAATGAAACGTAAACCTGAGTATTTTGTTTTGCGTGGTCTGCTGTTTCTATTTGATATAGAAAATACTGACGACGACGCTCGTGAAAAAATCATTGTTTCAAAGAACGTGAATGATAAGAAGGAGCTTGCCGAGCTATTCGATATTCTTATGAAACCTGAGTTTCTCTCTTATAGCGTTGAAGAGCGCGAGTGGTGTGTTGAAACGTTGAAACACTATTTGGACGTCGATGATGACTTTGATGCGGTATTCACGAAAATCACCACCTATTTCGATGATGATGTAGAGGATCAACGGCAGTTTATGCAGGTTTTGTTGAGTTGTTTATTGAGGTATCAAATCGAAAATCTAAAGGTTGACCCAGTAAACAAATTTGATTGAGCTGCCTCTTCGCGCGGCCTGAGGGTTTGACAGCTTTCAGGAGTCAACATTGGCCAATTAGCTGCGATTGGCGCAGGTCGGGCGCGGCAAGACTGTCAATCACATGCACGCTGTACCCCGGAATATTCTTCGCATGATGCTTCGCCTGGGAAGCCATTTCCGCGAGTTGACTGGCATCGAGTTGTGCGCAGGCCTCGGGGTGTAGATGCACCACGCCGATGGACAGCGACAACAGCGGAAACTCCTGCCGCACTCCCTGGCGATTCGGTGCGATGAAGCAGCCAGCTTCAAGGTGTTCAGGGCGATAGAAGCGTCGGCACTGGCTCTGGAAGTCATCAAGCAGTTGATTGACACGTTTGCGCCAGTCTTCCGGGCCGAGGACGAGCAGGAAGTCGTCGCCGCCAATATGGCCCACGAAGTCGCGGCTCGGGTCGACGCGCTCGTTGAGGCATTGCGCCAGACACAGCAGGACTTCGTCGCCGCGCCCGTAGCCATAAATGTCGTTGAAGGGTTTGAAACTGTCGATGTCGACGTAGCAGATGACCGACTCGCGACCCTGCTGTAACAGGCGAGTCAGGCATTGTTGAATCGGCACATTACCCGGCAGCAAGGTCAGTGGATTGGCATAACGCGCCTGTTGAATCTTCAGTTCGGTGATCAGTTTGAGTACGTCGATCACCCGGCCAAGACCCAGGTAGCCGCCGTTAAGAGTAATGATGAAGTCTTCTTCGATGCGTTGCCGCGCGCGGCTAGTGATCAGGCGGCTGACCTGTTGCAGTGACTGGCTCATTTCCACGGCGAGGAAATCGTCGTTCATCAGACGGCTGATCGGTTTACGCGCGAACAGGTCGGTGGCGAACGGTTTGAGCAACGCATCCGACAATGAGTGGCGGTGGACGATGCCGCAGGGTTGGCCTTGTTCGTCGAGTACCGCCAGTGAGTTGAGGTTGGCCTGGCGGCGGAAGGCCTCCAGCACGTTGGCGGTGGGTGTGTCGCGGTGCACGGCCGGTTGGTCGTTGAGCAGGGCGCTGAGGTCGCTGCCTTCGTCGTTCAGCGCAACGCTGCTGCTGTCGTGTTTGGGCATCAAGGCGCGGGCGTCGCGGGGCGGATGTTCCTGAGGACGACCGAGCAAGTAACCCTGCACCAGATCGACACCCATTTCCGTCAGCACCGCGAGTTCTTCTGGCAGTTCGATGCCTTCGGCGATGACTTGTGCGCGAGAGGCTTTGGCGATTTGCAGGATCGAGCCGACGAACTCTCTCTTCAGCGCGTCCTGATGAATGCCATCGATGAAGTGTCTATCGATCTTCACGTAGTCCGGGCGCAGCTCCGACCACAGACGCAGGCTGGAATAGCCGGCACCGAGATCATCCAGTGCAATGGAAAAACCCATCGCTCGATAGTGATGCAAGGCGGTTTGCAGCAACTGGAAATCGTCGATGGGCGTCTGTTCGGTCAGTTCGATGACCACCTGACTGGGCGGAATGCCGAAATCCTGCAGCAGCTGCAACGTGCGCCCCGGTTGATGCGCGGCTTCGAGCAAGGATTCCGGCGAGACGTTGAGAAACAGTTTGCCCGGCAGTTGCTGCTCGTTGAAGCGGCGACAAGCGCTCTGGCGGCAGGCGATTTCCAGCTCGCTCAAACGCCCGGCCTGACGGGCCACGGCGAACAGCGCGATCGGCGAGTGAAGAGGGCTGTTGGAAGGGCCGCGCGTGAGCGCTTCGTAGCCGAGAATGCGCCGTTCCGAGAGACAAATGATCGGTTGGAACAGGCTGTGTAAACCGCTTTGAGTCAGGATCGAGCTCAAGGCACTCAGCTGTTCGGTCGTGGTCATGGCAATCTCTGGCGATAAAAAAAGGACTGGGAGCGTTCTCAATGAAGAGAGTGGCTCCCAGTCCTTTATTGCACGACAGAATGATGACTGTTTGATGACGATCCGGGGATCGTCAGCACTAAATTGCCATCACCTTACTTCTTGGCCACCTGATTGCTCAGCTTCAGGTAATCCAGCAGCACGCGCCCGGTTTCGCTCAGGTAGGCATCGTCCTCCGGTTTGACCTTGTCCGGGTCAGCGGCCGCAAGAGCGTCTTCGTCTTCTTTCTTCAGCTCTTTAAGCGGCTCTTCGCCTTTGGCTTTGCGACGGATGTTTTCCATCGTCAGTTGCTTGGCGTCGATGTCGTTGTGCTGGGCACGGCGCTCGGCTTCGTTGAGGCTGACGGTTTTTTCTTCCATCAGTTTCTGCGCCAGAGCCAGCTTGTCACGGATGAACACGAACTCGGCATCCTTGGCGGTGCGCGTGTCATGCTCGGACTTGAGCTGAGCCAGGAACGGCTTGAACGGATCGGCTGCCGGTTTGATTGCCGCGCGGATGGTGTCCCATGGCATGGCTTCCGGCAGTGCGCTCTCGCCGATTTCCTTGGTGTCGATCAGCGACGGATAGTCGATGTCCGGCAGCACGCCCTGATGCTGGGTGCTCTGCCCGGAGACACGGTAGAACTTGGCCAGGGTCAGTTTCAGTTCGCCATGGTTGAGCGGCTGAATGGTCTGCACCGTGCCTTTACCGAAGGTCTGGCCACCGATGATCAACGCGCGGTGATAGTCCTGCATGGCGCCGGCGAAAATCTCCGAAGCCGAGGCGGACAAGCGGTTGACCAAGAGTGCCATCGGACCTTTGTAGAACGCGCCCGGGTTTTCGTCTTCGAGTACGTCGACACGGCCATCGGCATTACGCACGAGTACGGTCGGGCCTTTGTCGATGAACAGACTGGTCAGCTCGGTGGCTTCCTGCAGGGAACCGCCGCCATTGTTGCGCAGGTCGATGACCACGCCGTCGACTTTGTCTTTCTGCAACTCGGTGAGCAGTTTCTTGACGTCACGGGTGGTGCTCTTGTAGTCCGGATCACCGGCACGGAACGCCTTGAAGTCGAGGTAGAAGGCTGGAATCTCGATCACACCGAGTTTGTAGTCCTTGCCGTCCTGTTTCAGGTTGAGCACGGACTTCTTCACGGCCTGGTCTTCGAGCTTCACCGCTTCACGGGTGATCGGCACGATCTTGGTGGTCTGGTCATTCGGCGCATTGCTCGCCGGAATCACTTCCAGACGCACCACGGTGCCTTTCGGGCCACGGATCAGTTTGACCACTTCGTCCAGACGCCAGCCGACCACGTCGACCATTTCCTTGTTGCCTTGGGCAACGCCGATGATCTTGTCAGCCGGTGCAACTTGCTTGGTCTTGTCGGCCGGGCCTGCCGGCACCAGACGCACGACTTTCACCTGGTCGTTGTCGCTCTGCAACACGGCACCGATGCCCTCAAGGGACAGGCTCATGTTGATGTCGAAGTTTTCCGCGTTATCCGGCGACAGATAGTTGGTGTGCGGATCGTAAGACATGGCGAAGGTGTTGATGTACGCCTGGAAGATGTCTTCCGGACGGGTCTGGTCCAGGCGCGCCAACTGGTTCTTGTAGCGCTTGGTCAGGGTTTCCTGGATCTGCTTCGGCTCTTTGCCGGCGATCTTCATCCGCAGCACTTCGTCCTTGACGCGTTTGCGCCACAGGTCGTCGAGTTCAGCGGTGGATTTGAGCCAAGGAGCGTCCTTGCGATCGATCAGCAAGGTTTCCCTGGTGGTGAAGTCCATCTTGTCGACGCCTTTGTTCAGCTCGGCAAGGGCGAAGTCCAGCCGCGACTTGACGCGGTCCAGATAGCGCTTGTAGATGGTGAACCCGGCGTTGAGGTCGCCGCTTTTGAGGAAGTCGTCGAACTGGGTCTTCCACTTGTCGAATTCGGTGATGTCGCTGGCCATGAAGTAGCTGCGCGACGGATCCAGCAGCTTGAGGTAGCTGTCGTAGATGATCACCGAGCGCGCATCGTCGAGCGGCGGCTTGCTGTAGTGGTGACGCTTGAGCAACTCGACGACGTTCAGGCTGGCGATGACTTCATCGCGATCAGGCTGCAACTTGTCCCAGCTGTTGGCTGCGAATGTAGTGCCCGACACCGGTAACAAACCGATACCGATGAAAAGAGCGAGGGCGGTGCTGGGGAGCAAATGCTTCATGCTGATTCGACGCGGGGACAATTGATAACGCATATTAGGCCGTCTTTGAAGTCGCCGGTTCTACGAGAGCCGGTCGCATAATGCAAAAAGCCCGGCGCTACAGCTTCGGGCTCAGTCCAGACTCACTATGGAGGCACTGTGAAGGCATTGCAAGGCGTTGACGGTCAAGTGGCATGGGTTGAGGAGCCGAGTCCTACGTGCGATGTAGGACAAGTCCGCATTCGAGTGGCGGCAGCCGGCCTCAATCGCGCCGATTTATTACAGAAAGCAGGGCTTTATCCGCCCCCACCAGGTGCCAGCCAAGTGCTTGGGCTTGAGTGCTCCGGGGTGATCAGCGAGGTCGGCGCCGGCAGTGCCTGGCAGGTTGGCGATAGGGTTTGCGCCCTGCTGGCCGGGGGTGGCATGGCCGAAGAGGTAGTCGTCGACGGCCGGCATGTGCTGCCGGTTCCCGAAGGCGTCTCGCTGATCGAGGCCGCCGCATTGCCTGAGGTTTATGCAACAGTCTGGCTGAATGTGTTTCAACTTGCGGCGCTCAAACCGGGTGAGAAAGTTCTCCTGCATGCCGGCGCAAGTGGAATCGGTTCAGCCGCCATTCAGTTGTGCAAGGCGTTCGGCAATCCATGTTGGGTAAGCGTCGGTTCGGCCGAGCGTTTGGCCTACTGTGAGGCGCTGGGTGCGCAGGGCGGGGTGCTGCGCACCGATGATCTGGAGAGCCTGCGTGATTTCGGGCCGTTCAATGTGATTCTCGATCCGGTCGGCGGCAATTATTCGGCGCTGAACCTCAAACTGATGGCGCTGGACGGCCGTTGGGTGTTGATCGGTTTGATGGGTGGCCGTGAGGCCAAACTGGATCTGGCGCAGGTCTTGGCCAAGCGTGTGCAACTGCTGGGCTCGACGTTGCGCAGTCGTGACGATCAGTTCAAGGCGGATCTGTTGAGTGATCTGGGCCAGCAGGTGTGGCCGTTGTTTGCCGAAGGGCGGTTGAGTCCGCAGTTGGCCAAGGCGTTTGCGGTGAAGGATGCCGAGGCGGCGTTTACGGAGCTGGCGAGCAACAAGGTGGCTGGCAAACTGGTGTTGGTGATTGACGAAAGTCTGAGCTGAGACCAGGGCAAAAAGCCCCTCACCCTAACCCTCTCCCAAAGGGAGAGGGGACTGACTGAGTTGTTCTGTCGAGGTACATCGACCTGACACATGGTGTCGAACTCGGGTTCGGAATGTCAGCCTGCAATTGCAGATTAAATCTTTGTCATTTCCACAGGTGGATTGGCCAGCCGGCTTTTTCGGCGTGCTCCAGAAGCACTGGATCCGGATTCACCACGTGTGGGAAATCCACCTTCAGCAACAACGGCAAATCATTACGCGAGTCGGAATAGAAACTCGCACCCTCCAGGTTTTCCTCTTCAGCATCCAGCCATTCCAGCAAACGCGTGATCTTGCCTTCGCGGTAGGTCAGGGTGCCGACGGTGTGGCCGCTGTAAACGCCATGGGCGACTTCCAGTTCAATCCCCAGAACTTCATCAATGCCCAATCGATCGGCAATCGGTCTGACCAGATGCGTGCCCGACGCCGAGATCACCAGAATCCGGTCTCCCGCCTTGCGGTGGGCGGCGATGGTCTTGGTCGCGTCGCTGAAGATGATCGGTTCGATAAAGTCTTCCACCCACGGCCCGACCAGATGATCGACTTCTTCTGGCGTACGGCCGATCAGCGGTTCGAGGCTGAACTCCATGTACTCTTCCATGCGCAATTTGCCATGGCTGTAGGCGTCCATCAGTTCGTTGTTCTTGCGCATGAACGACTCGGGATCGACCCAGCCCAGGCGCCCCATCTGCTCGCTCCAGAGGGTGGCGCAGTCGCCGTGGATCAACGTTTCGTCCAGATCAAAAATTGCCAGGGCCATCAGTGCAGTTCTCTCTTCAACGTCAGCAAAGTCATCAGGCTACCTCACACAGGGCCGTTGGATCGATGGAAAGTGCCAGTCGCTGACCGTCGGGATGCAGATCGGCCGCCGAGCGGTTAAGCACATCCACCACCAGTTCTACGCCGCGCGCTTCGATCCGGTAGCGGATGACATTGCCGAGCAGGCTGTGGCTGCGGATCTGCGCGTCGAGTTCGCCGTTGAAGCTCAATTCGATGGCTTCCGGGCGAATGGCGATGCGGTGGTTGATCGGGCGCTGCAACAGCTTTGATGCGTCATCAGCATCAAGCAGGTTGTAGTTGCCGATAAAGCCGGCGGCGAACACATCGACCGGTGCGGTGTACAGGGTTTCGGCGTCGCCGCTCTGGACGATTTTTCCCTGATTCATCAGGAAAATCCGGTCGGACATGGTCAGCGCTTCTTCCTGATCGTGGGTGACGAAAATCGTCGTCAGGCCGAGTTCGCGCTGAATCTGGCGGATCTGTTCACGCAGGTGTTTACGAATCCGCGCATCGAGCGCCGACAGCGGCTCGTCCAGCAGCAACAAACGCGGACGGGTGACTAGCGAGCGGGCGAGGGCCACGCGCTGACATTGTCCACCGGACAGTTGATGCGGATAGCGGCTGGCGAAGTCGTTCAGTTCAACCAGTTTCAACACTTCCGAAACGCGTTTATGGCTGTCGTCGGCGTTGACTTTCTGCATGCGCAGACCGAAGGCAACGTTCTGCTCGACGGTCATGTTGGGGAACAGCGCATAGCTCTGAAACACCATGCCGATCCCGCGTTTCTGTGGGCTCAACGGCACGATGTCGACGCCATCCAGCAGGATCTTGCCGCCATCCACTGGCGTCAGTCCGGCAATGCAACGCAGCAGGGTGGACTTGCCGCAACCGGACGGGCCGAGCAGGGTGACGAACTCGCCCTTGTTGATTTCGCAGTCGATATCGCTGAACACGGTGGTGCCGGCGTAGCTTTTCTGCAGGTGTCGGACGCTGACATAGCTCATTCGCTTTTGTCCTTGTTCAAGATGTTGGCGATCCAGGTCAGGACCAGCACGAAAAAGAAATACGAGATGACCAGCGCACTGGTGAAGTGACCGCTGCTGTTGCGCATGTTGTTCAGATAAACCTGCAGGGTTTCGTAGCGCGTGCCGACCAGAATGTTGGCGAAAACGAACTCCCCGAACAGGAACGAGAACGACAGCAGCAACGCGACCATCAGGCCTTTGCGCAGATTCGGCAGCACCACCAGAAACGCCGCTTGAAAGGTGCTGGCGCCAAGCAGTTGCGCAGCGTCCATCAGGTCGCGCAGGTTGATCGCTTGCAGATTGTTGGTGATCGCCCGGTACATAAACGGCAGGGCCACGGTGAAGTAGCAACCGATCAGAATCCACGGCGTGCCGACCATCGCCATCGGCCCCGAACCGTAGAGTTGCAACAGTCCCACCGAAGACACCACCGGCGGCACCGCGAAGGGCAGCAGGATGAGGATGTTCATCAGCGCATCGAGTTTCGGAAAGTGGTAATGCACCACGAACAGCAGCGGCAGGATCAGCACGACTGAAAGCACCAGCGCGCCAACGCACACCAGCAATGACTGGCCGAATGCGTGCAGGAAACGCGGATCGCTCCACAACTGGATGTACCACTTGAAGGTGAAGCCGCTGGGCAGAATGGTCGCCGACCAACTGCTGGCGATCGAATAAACCAGCGTGCCTACGAGTGGTAGCAAAAGGATCGCGAACAGCAGATAAACCACGACGCGGTGGTAGAGGCCGGCCGGGCCGGATTCAGCGCGAGACATGGTAGCTCCTCTTCAACAGCAGTTGATGCACGACGGTGACGATGGTCATCAGCGCCACCAGCACCACGGCCAACGCGCTGGCCAGATTCGGGTCGAGGGAAATATCGCCGGAGACCATCGCAGCAATACGGATCGGCAGGACGTTGAAGTTGCCCGTCGTCAGCGCATACACCGTGGCGTACGCACCGAGGGCGTTGGCCAGCAGGATCACGAACGTACCGAGCAGCGCCGGGGTCAGCACCGGCAAGCCGATATGCCGCCAGAATTGCCAGCCATTGGCGCCGAGCAATGCGGCGGACTCGCGCCAGTCTTCACGCAAGGCGTCGAAGGCTGGGTAGAGCAGCAGCACGCCGAGGGGAATCTGGAAGTAGGTATAGAGGATGATCAGGCCGGTTTTCGAGTACAGGTTGAAGTCCTGAATGATCCCCGACTGCTTCAACATGATGGTGATGCTGCCGTTGAAACCGAGCAGGATGATGAACGCGAAGGCCAGAGGCACCCCCGCGAAGTTGCTGGTCATGTTGGCGAAGGCGTTGACGAAGTTGCGCAATTTCGAGTCGACCCGGCGCAGCGAATACGCACCGAGTACTGCGATGATGATGCCGAACACACTCGACCAGAAACTAATCTCCAGGCTGTACTGAATCGCCTGCAAGTAAAATTTCGAGCTGAAGATTTTGCTGAAGTTGGCGAAGCCCCAGCCGAACTCTTCCGATTGCAAGCTGTTGATCATCACCCAGACCAGCGGGGCGATTTCAAAGACGATAAAGAACAGCGCGAAGGGCACCAGGCACAGCGCCGCCAGCCATTTGCCGCGAGTCATCGAGTTCACTTGAGCAACTCCCGGCACACAGGTTTGTCGTGGGGCACGCCGAGCAGTTCGCAGACGGTGCCGCAGATTTCGGTCTGCTTGGGTGCGGCGCCAGCGTCGAGGCTGAACGCGTCACCGAGGACAAACAGCGGCACCTGGCGTTCTTCCGGCAACAGGCCGTTGTGCGAGCGATCGTTGTTCATGCCGTGATCGGCGGTCACCAATACCTGATAGCCCGCGTCGAGCCAGCTTTGCAGATAGTCGGCAAGGATGATGTCGGCGAAGCGCGCGCTGTTGCGGTATTGCGAAGAGTCGAGGCCGTGCTTATGCCCGGCGTCGTCGATGTTCATCGGGTGGATCAACAGGAAATTCGGATCGTGGCGCAGGCGCAGGTTTTCCGCGTCGGCGAACAGATGCGAATCCGGGTAGTGATCGCTCCAGTAGAAATGCCCGTGCTGGATCGGCAGCGACAAATTGTCGGTGTGGCGGTCGCGGGCGGCTACGAACGGCGAACGGTTATACAACTCGCTAACCCAGTGATACGCCGCTGCAGCAGTCTTCAGACCGGCATCGCGGGCGTAGTGATAAATGCTGCGCTGATTGGACAAGCGCGAGACGTTGTTGTGGACGATGCCGCTGTCGATCGGCGGCACGCCGGTGAGGATGCATTCATAGAGGGGGCGGGACAGGGCCGGCAGTTCGCACTCCAGTTGATAGAGCGCGGCGCGTCCTGCGCCAACATAAGCCTGCAGATGCCCCATGGCGTGACGCGCGACTTCATAGTTGAGGCCGTCGAGCACGACAAGGATGACGTTGTGCTTCATAGGGGCAAAAACTCCGCGAAAACAGGAAATTTCAGATTCAGCCGAGATCCCCTGTGGGAGCGAGCCTGCTCGCGAATGCGGCAGATCATTCAACATTGATGTCGACTGACACGACGCCTTCGCGAGCAGGCTCGCTCCCACATTTGGATCTTCAACAGATCACGCAGTAGTGAACAGCCGGTTTATTTCATCTCGACGATGACTTCCTCGTTCCACTGCTGTGGCAGGGCTTTGGAGGTCTTTTCCCACGCATCGGCATCTTTGATCGGCGTGACTTTCTTGTACTGCTCGTTCGGCAGCAGTTTGGCTTTCACGTCTTCCGGCAGTTGCAGGTGTTCGGCGCGGATCGGACGCGCATTGCCACGAGCGAGGTTGGTCTGGCCGGCGTCGCTGAAGATGTATTCGCGGGTCAGCTTGGCGGCGTTCGGGTTTTTCGCGTACTTGTTGATGATCGTGGTGTAGCCGGAAATCACCGAACCGTCGGATGGGATCAGCACGACGTAGTCATCTGGATTGGCCATCTTGGCCTTGTAGCTGAGGCCGTTGAAGTCCCAGACCACACCGACTTCGATCTCGCCTTTTTCCATGGTGGCGATGGTCGGGTTGGCCATCGACAGGCGACCTTGCTTGGCGATGTCGGCGAACAGCAGCAGCGCAGGCTTGATGTTTTTCTCGTCGCCACCGTTGGCCAGTGCCGCAGCGAGAACGCCGTTGGCGGCTTGGGCGGCGGTGCTCACGTCACCGATCGAGACTTTGTATTTGCCGCCCTTGAGATCAGCCCATTTGGTTGGCACTTCGGAGCCGTGCAGCAGTTTTTTGTTGACGATGAAGGCGATGGTGCCGGTGTAGGCCAGCGCCCAGTTGCCGTCCTTGTCCTTGGCCCAGTCCGGGACTTGATCCCAGGTGCTTGGCTTGTACGGTTGCACCACGCCTTGCTTGACCGCGATCGGGCCGAAGGCCGCACCGACGTCGCCGATGTCAGCGGTGGCGTTGTCTTTCTCGGCGGCGAACTTGGCGATTTCCTGGGCAGAGCTCATGTCGGTGTCGATGTGTTTCAGGCCGTAGGTTTTGGCCAGGTCTTCCCAGGTGCCTTTCCAGTTGGCCCAGTCATCGGGCATGCCGACGCTGTTGACGGCACCTTCCGCTTTCGCAGCGGCTTCGAGGGTTTTCAGATCGGTGCCGGCCGCCATGGCGGAGGTGCACATTGCAATGGTCGAGCCTAACAGTGTTGCCAGGAAAAGCTGTTTCATTCCGAAGCTCCTTGGTCGTGTTCAACGCTGCGATTGCGGTGTGTGTTGGTCTAGGTCAGCAATACCTGAGCCAATTTAAGGGGGCTGGATGACACTTTGATGTCGGCGGCCTTGTGGCAGGCCTTTTATTTGCCCGGTATTGGCGGGTGTCAGATAAGCGTAGACCATGCTCAAAGGCCCGCAGGGCAAGGGACTTGGCCGATGTATTGCAAGTCGTGAAGACGACCGTTCGGTAGTTTTGTCATCTCTCGGTCATCTGCACTGCCTAGGCTTGCAATATCAGGAAACGGCTCGATTGCCGTGCGGTTTTGCCCCGAAACAGTGCTGGTCTAGTCCAGATAGGTAACGTTGATGCGCGATGAGGCAACAAAAGCGGTGACAGCGATTGGCCAGGTGTTGCAGGAGCAGCTTGATCACGGGTTGCTGGCGGCGGGCAGCAAGTTGCCGGCCGAGCGCAAGCTCAGTGAGTTGTTCGGCACGACACGGATTACCGTGCGTGAGGCGTTGTTGCAGTTGGAGGCGCAGGGGCAGATTTATCGCGAGGAGCGCCGTGGCTGGTTCGTCTCGCCGCCGCGTCTGGCCTACAACCTGATGCAGCGCAGTCACTTTCACGCGATGGTCAGTGCGCAGGGGCGGGTGCCGTCGACCGAGGTGATTTCGGCGCGTTTGCAGCCGGCTTCGGCGGCGGTGTGTGCGTGGTTGCAGTTGCCGGCGTTGTCGAGCGTGATTCAGATTTGCCGGTCACGACGCATTGATGGGCGGTTGGTGTTGTATGTGGAGCACTATTTGAATCCGCAGTTTTTTCCGGGGATTCTTGAGTTTGATTTGAATCAGTCGATGACCGAGTTGTATGCGCGGCATTACGATTTGCACTATGGGCGGGTGCGGTTTGAGATTGTGCCGACGTCATTGTCGGTGGATGCGGCGGCGGCTTTGCGGGTGTCGGTGGGGAGCCCGGGGTTACGGATTGCTCGGGTCAATTATGATCAGCATGAGCGGTTGATTGATTGTGATCTGGAGTTTTGGCGGCATGATGCGATTCATGTGGGTGTCGATGTAGTTTGATCATCAGTCAACAGAAGGACAACGAGACCGCTTGTCCTTCTGTTTCGATGTTTTATTTATTCAAAATTCGGTTGAGCAGAAACTCCAGCCCTTCCCCTTGTTTGAATTTCCAGTCGACTGGTACTCCTCCACCTGAATCAAATTTTTTCGTGTCGCTACCTTTATAAAAGGGTAAGGATAGTTGGCAGAATGCGGTCAGTCTGGCGAATATATCCCGGTACTTGCCGGATGAAACTTTTGCCAGGAAGCCGTCTGTCAAAAAGGCCGAGTAGGTCAGCTCCCTATGATCGAGTAATTTACTGTGTGAAGGACTATCTGGGTCTTTGAGCGCATCGTTGAACGTTAGGTACTTTTTCAGTGCAGATTGAGGGCACCAAAATGACCATATCCCGCAAACGATGATTGGCACGTTGCAATCTGCGGTGCGTGGATGGGCTAGGGGGGTCTCCCACGCTGGTGAAATATCTTCATACCGCAGTTCATTAAGGTCCGCATTGCTGCGATACTTGAAATATTCTGGAAAACAGTCGATTGCATCTTTCAGTGCTTCGGCAAAAAAGCTTGCGTGGAGATTGCTGGTCAGAGCGTCATTGGCTTCATCAATTATTTTTTGTTTGTTGGGCTTTTTTCCTGAATGCAACCCGCCAAACGGACCGTCTAAAATCCAGGCACTAGGCGAAGTGTTTTTCAAGTCGCTTAATTTGTAGTGCTGAATGGGCACTACGAATTTTCTGAATAAGTTGGAATAGCTTTTTGGAAAGTATCTCGCGGCAAACAGCCAGCCAACGATGCTGTCTTTGTCGAGTAGCTTTGATTCGATGTCAGAGTTTTTTAGAATTTCGTAATCAAAGGGGATGGTTCCACTGTTTTTAATTCCTTCCAGTTTGGTTACAAGTGCGGAGCTTGGGGCTGAGGAGTAAAAGCCAATAAATTTCGAGCAGCCATTGGAATAAACTGCGGAAAGCGGGTCTAGTTCTTGATCAGCCCCTACGGCATTATCTGAGTGAGCATAGTGCTTGCAACTAATCAGTACTTTTATGCCGTTTATAGATACCTTGAGGTCCAGGTCGTTATCGGGGCCTCGAGTTGTTCTATTGATAATAGTGGCCCCGACTATTTTTTCAAAATACTCTTCTGCGAACTTTTCAAAGGCATCAAGATCCTCTTTTTCCAAGTTTGCTTTTCTCGCTTTTCGTAACTTTCCACTGGCGGAAGGGATCTCGCGAAAATCTAAAATTCCCATATTATTTCCTTATGATTGACTGAGTTATTCCTTCGGCTGGCCACCACCGGCGGTGATCACTTGTACGCTCATGCGTGGGGTCGCCAGATCCAGTCCCGCCTCATCCAGATGCCGCTTGAGCGACAAATTGAATGCCCTTGAGACTTCCCACTGTTTGATCGGAGCAGTCTTGAACCGCGCCCGCAGAATTGCGCTGCCGGACTCGAAACTCTCGACGCCTTGGATCTCCAGCGGCGACCAGATGTTGCGCCGCTGCAACGGATCGGTGCGCATCTTCTGGCCTACTTCGCGCATCAGTTTGATCGCGTCGTCGATTTCCATGTTGTACGGCACTGCGACGCGGAAGATCGCGTAGCCGAATTCCCGTGAGTAGTTCTTGATGCTTTTGATTTCGCTGAACGGGATGGTGTGGACGATGCCGTCGATATCGCGCAGGCGCACGGTGCGGATGGTCAGGCCTTCGACAGTGCCGAGGTGGCCGCCGACGTCGACGTAGTCATCGATGGCCAGCGAGTCTTCGATGATGATGAACAGACCGGTGATCAGGTCCGCGACCAGTGACTGCGCACCGAAACCGATGGCCAGACCGATCACACCGGCACCGGCCAGCAGTGGCGTGACGTTCATGCCCATGTTCGCCAGCGCGACGATCAGCGCAATGATGAAGATCGCCACGAACAGCACGTTGCGGATCAGCGGCATCATCGTCTGCGCCCGCGCATTGGCCAGGCCTTTGCGCGAGCGGGTCAGGGCGTGGTGCACGGCGGTGTCGGCGAGGATCCAGATCAGCCAGGAGAAAACCAGTGTGCCAATCAGGCTGAACAGTTTGACGCTGATGTCATGGCCTTCGCCTTCGGCAAAACCGATCAGCGACTGGCCCCACACGCGCAGGCCAAGTTCGATGAAGACCAGCCAGACCAGCAAGTGCGCGAGCGTGTAGAAGAAGTTTTTCAGGCGTTCGGAGTAGAGCGCGTGACGTTTCGGCCCGCGTTGCGGTTTCAAGGAATGACGGCGCACGAGGCCGTTGATCACCATGCACAACACCAGCAGCACGGTGCAGATCAGCGACTGGCGCAAGGCGGTGCTGGTGTCGCCGGCGGAGACGAAGGTGGCGAATAGCGAGATGCCGACCAGCACCAGCGCCGGCACGTACCAAAAGGTGCCGAGGATTTCGATGGTATCGCTGAGGGCGCGGCGGGTCAGTCGTCGTGACAGCGGCTGATTGCGAATCAAGTGTGCGATCGGCCGGCGGAAACGCAGGATGAACAGACCGGTCGACAGTGCCGCGAGGACATTGGCGATGGTCGCGGCGGTGTGGGCCAGATGCACGCCGAGGCTTTCGATCAGGCGTGGATCATTCAGCGCCTCGCCGAACGCGGCGAAGCTGCCGATCAGCCAAAGCGGCCGGAACGCCTGATGACGGAGGATGTACAGTGCACGATGGCGGTGCGGGCCGTCGAGCAGGGAAAACGCAATCACGCAGATCGCCGAGAAACAGGTGCCGACCACCAGCGCATAGGCCAGCACCATCGCCAGGCTTTTACCTAGAGACGACGGCAAGGCGTAGCTCATGTAAACGGTCATCACTAAAGCGATCAGCCATGGCCCGAGCTTGCGTAATGCAAAGCGCAGCATGTCGAGGGCTTTGGGGTGTTGCGGCAGTTCTTCGGTGAGGCCGAAACGCATGCGTACCCGGTGACCGAGCCAGATCAGTGCGGCGGCGAGCAGACTCCACACCGCGAGGATCATGGCGAAGCCGAAGATGATCGGCAGCCATTCGTTGGCCGGCAACATCATGCCGCTCAGCTCTTCCTTGGCCAGGTCGAACTCGTTGCCCCAGCGGTTGAGCGGGCTGTCGGTACCGGTGAATTGCTTTTCGAAGTTGGCGAGGGTCCCGCCGATCAGGCCGAGTACGCCTTCTTCGGGGCTGGCCTGGGCCTTTTTGGTGGCGTCGCGCAGCTTCTTCAGGTCGGTCAGCAGTTGCGCGCGTTGCTTGTCGTTTTCCAGCGACTTGATGACTTCGTCGAGGGACTGGCCGAGCGGTTCCTGGGCTTCGGGTTGCGCCTTGTTGGTGTTGAGCAGGCCCGGCAGACCGACCGCGTGGGCGGACGCCATCGGCAGCAGTGTCATCAGGCAGACAAGGAACAGACTGGGCAAAGCAAAAAGACGAGCGAACACTAGGCGGTCAACCTCGCAAGGGGCGGATTCGCTGGAGTGTACGAGGCCCACCCATTCAATGCGAGCCGGGCGCGGATTTATTCGTTGAGTTTGGCGAGGATCTTGTAAACCACGGTGGCGAGGATCGTCAGCATGCCGATCCACATGGCGAACACACCGGCGTTCTTGTCGCGGAAGTTGAAACCGATGGCCAGCAGGATCATTCCGCTCAGAATCGGAATGAGCATGGCGTGGAACGAAGACATCGAGATCATGGAGACTGCCTTGTCGAAATGAATGATGTAAGTCTAGGTCGGTTTCTGCCGACCGCTATTGATCTGAGTAGGAGCTGCCGAAGGCTGCGATCTTTTGATTTTGTTTTTAAGATCAAAAGATCGCAGCCTTCGGCAGCTCCTACATTGAATCGCATTTTGCCGAAGCTTTTAAGGCAATTCGCGGCAGGCGTAGAACGCGCTCAGCACTTTGACCAGGTGCGCCAGGTCATGGCTGCCGCACAGTTCGCGGATCGAGTGCATGGCGAAGGTCGGCAGGCCGATGTCGACAGTGCGCACACCGAGGTGGCTGGCTGTGATCGGGCCGATGGTCGAGCCGCAGCCCATGTCGCTGCGCACCACGAAGCTCTGTACCGGGACTTCTTCGGCCATGCACAGATGGCGGAAGAAGCCGGCGGTTTCGCTGTTGGTGGCGTAGCGCTGGTTGCTGTTGACCTTGATCACCGGGCCAGCGTTGAGTTTCGGGCCGTGGTTGGCATCGTGCTTTTCCGCGTAGTTGGGGTGCACGCCGTGGGCGTTGTCGGCCGAGACCAGCAGGGATTTCTGGATGGTGCGGACGAACTCGTCACCTTCCGGCAACAGACGGCGCAGTGTCTGTTCGAGCATCGGGCCGTCGGCACCGCAGGCCGAGCAGGAGCCGACTTCTTCGTGGTCGTTGCACACCAGCACGCAGGTTTCGTCGGTTTCAGCGGTGAGCAAAGCTTGCAGGCCGGCGTAGCACGACAACAGGTTATCGAGGCGCGCGCCGGCAATGAAGTCGCCATTGAGGCCAATCACTGCAGCACTTTGCGTGTCGTAGAAGCTCAGCTCGTAATCGAGTACGACATCGGCGTTCAGGCCATGTTCGCGGGCCAGTTGATCGGTGAGCACGGCGCGGAAATCGACGCGCTCGTCACCAGCAAATTGCGCAAGGATTGGCGGCAGTTCGGTCTGTGCGTTGATCGCCCAGCCTTGATTGGCTTCACGATTGAGGTGAATCGCCAGGTTGGGAATGATCGCGATCGGCGCCTTGAAATCGATCAGTTGGCTTTCAACCTTGCCGTCGCGGCGAAAGGTCACGCGGCCGGCCAGCGACAGATCACGGTCGAACCACGGTGCCAGCAACGCACCGCCGTAGACTTCAACGCCCAGTTGCCAGAAGCCCTGACGCTGCAGTTCCGGCTGCGGCTTGACCCGCAGGCACGGGCTGTCGGTGTGCGCGCCGACCAGGCGGATGCCGCCGTGCAGTGGCGAAGTGCGGCCCATTTTGATCGCGACAATCGAGGAGTCGTTGCGGGTGACGTAATAGCGGCCGTTTGGCTCGGTGGTCCATGGCTCGCGCTCGTCGAGGCGCACGAAACCGGCAGCCTCAAGACGCTGCACCAGACTGGCAGTGGCGTGGAACGGGGTAGGGGAGGCCTTGAGAAAGTCGATCAGGCCTTGGTTCAACTCTTCGCGCATAAGAAACTCCAGACAGCAATGGGCGGGAGTTTAACGCATCGGCCGGGGAATTGAATCTGCACCGGGTCCCTTCGGCAGCTCCTACATGGTTTCGGCGGTGTCCGTCAGAACGGCGCGGGGCACTCGAAGCGCAGGCGTTCGCCGGTTTGCGGGTGGGTGAAGCTGAGCATGCTCGCGTGCAGGCACAGGCGCGGCCATGCCGCCAGCGCTTGCTCGTGGGCGTAGAGGCCATCACCGAGCAGCGGATGCCCGATCGACAGCATGTGCACGCGCAACTGATGCGAACGGCCGGTGATCGGCGTCAGCTCAACGCGGCACCAGTCACCGCAACGCTCCAGCACTCGCCAGAAGGTCAGCGCATGCTTGCCGAATTCGTGGTCGACGACATGGCGCGGTTTGGTCGGCGGGTCGTAACGCAAGGGCAAATCGATGCTGCCACTGTCGAGTTCCGGCTGACCCCAGGCCAGTGCGGTGTAGGCCTTTTCAGTTTCGCGGTCATGAAACTGGCGCGACAGTTCGCGATGCGTATCGGCGTCACGCGCCAGCAGAATGATGCCGGAGGTTTCCCAGTCCAGGCGATGGACGATGCGCGCTTCCGGGTAGCCGTTTTCCTGCAGGCGGGTAATCAGGCAATCCTTGTTGTCGTCGGCGCGACCGGGCACCGAGAGCAGCAAGGTCGGTTTGTCGACCACCAGCACGGCGGCGTCCTGATGGATGATGCGGATGTTGGACAGCGGCATTAAAACAGCCTCGTAACAAATGCCAACGGCGGTTCAGGGCCATCCCGCATGGGGATGGCCCTGAACCGCCGTCGTACCTGCCGGATCGACTCAGCGATCAGGCAGGGTGATGTTGAGTTCCAGAATCGAGCAACTGCCCTGGCTTTCCAGTGCAACATGTACGTCGTCGTTGCCGATGTTGACGTACTTGCGGATCACGTCGACCAGTTCCTTCTGCAAGGCTGGCAAGTAATCCGGCGTGCTGCGCTGGCCGCGCTCATGCGCCACGATGATCTGTAGACGCTCTTTCGCTACCGAGGCGGTACTTGGCTTTTTGTTGGCACGAAAGAAGTCAAAAAGGTTCATTACCTACCTCCAAACAGGCGCTCGAAGAATCCCTTCTTCGTAACATCGAGGAAACGATGTTCTTTTTCTTTGCCCAGCAGACGATCAACGGCATCGCTGTACGCCTGACCTGCATCGCTCTGGTCGTCGAGAATTACCGGGACGCCCGAGTTGGACGCCTTGAGGACGGCTTGGGATTCCGGAATCACGCCAAGCAGGGTGACGGCTAGAATTTCCTTCACGTCTTCGACGCCCAGCATCTCGCCGTCGCTTACGCGTTGCGGGTTGTAGCGGGTCAGCAGCAGGTGTTCCTTGATCGGCTCTTCGCCTTTTTCGGCACGACGCGATTTGCTGGCCAGCAGGCCCAGCATACGGTCGGAGTCACGTACCGAGGACACTTCCGGGTTGGTCACGATGATCGCTTCGTCGGCGAAATACATGGCCAGGTGAGCACCTTTCTCGATGCCGGCCGGGGAATCGCAGACGACGAAATCGAAGTCTTCCTTCAACTGCATCAGGACTTTTTCCACGCCTTCGACAGTCAGCGCGTCTTTGTCGCGGGTCTGACTGGCGGCCAGTACGTAGAGGTTTTCCAGGCGCTTGTCTTTGATCAGCGCTTGTTGCAGGTTGGCTTCGCCGTTGACCACGTTGACGAAGTCATACACCACGCGGCGCTCGCAACCCATGATCAGGTCAAGGTTACGCAAGCCCACGTCGAAGTCGACGATCACTGTTTTGTGGCCGCGCAGAGCGAGGCCGGTACCGATAGCGGCGCTGGTGGTGGTCTTACCCACACCACCCTTGCCGGATGTAACCACGAGAATCTTGGCCAAGGTGTTTCACCCCTAAGGAAGAAGGACTTTTTAGCCCCTGAAAAACATCTCTTGAAAACTACTGCAGTCGGACAGCCTTGGCTGGAATTTGGCTTTGAGCCTTTTTCCTACTTCGTTTGAGCCGTTTTCGCTACGTTTTAGAGATGCTTGGAAAATGCGGCAGTATCCGTTAAAGCCGAATGATGTTCAACACGTCGCCCGACAGGCTGACCTGTACGCCCGAGCCCCACATAGGGTCGCGACGCAAATCTTCGGAAACCTTGTAGTGACCGGCGATGGAGATCAGTTCAGCGCTCAATTGCTGACAGAAAATCCGTGCCTTGGTGTCACCCTTCACGCCGGCCAGCGCCCGACCACGCATCGGGCCGTATACATGGATGTTGCCATCGGCGAGAAGTTCCGCCCCCGGACTGACCGAAGACACCACGACCAAATCGCCACCCTGGGCATATATCTGTTGGCCACCACGTACTGGCGTGGTGATGACGCGGGTCGGTTTGACCGTTGGCTCAGGCGGCTTTTCCGGTTTCTTTTTGACTTCGGCTTCGGGTGTTTCCAGCGGCCGTTCGCGGGCGCCCGACGGCGGCAGCACCGGAATGTCGATAGCGATGGCGGCGGCAATGTCTTCGATGCGACTGGCGCGAATCGCCAGGGTGCGCAGGCCATGTTGACGGCAGACGCGCATCAGGCCTGGCAGATCGACGGCGCCTTCGCTCGGCGGCAGTTTGTCCAGCGCCAGAACCAGCGGCGCGTTGCTGAAGAAGTTCGGCGCCTGGGCAACTTTGGCGGCCAATTGCCGATCGAGGCTTTCGAGGTCGTTACGGGCCAGTTCCAGCACAGTAATGGCCAGCATGCTGCCCTTGAGCTGGAATACGGGATCTTGGTCTAACGGTTCGGTTTGGCTCATGTCGGCATACAACGGCTTGTCACTAAAAGTGCCGAGACTTATAACGAGAACGCCCGCAGGCCGCAAGCCGGGTCGAACGATGTAGAATGCGCGGCCACTGTATTTACGGAAGCTTTAATGGATCGCCCGCGTTTTCGAAAAGCATTTCTTGCTCCACGCTTCTGGCCGCTCTGGTGCGGTCTGGGGCTTTTATGGCTGATCGTGCAGTTGCCGTATCCGGCCTTGCTGACCATCGGTCGAGTTTTGGGCGCGCTGATGTATCGCGTGGCCGGCGACCGGCGGCGCATCGCCAAGCGCAATCTTGAACTGTGCTTCCCGGAAAAATCCGCCGCTGAGCGCAAACGCCTGCTCAAGGAAAATTTCGCCTCCACCGGCATCGCCTTTTTTGAAATGGCTATGAGCTGGTGGTGGTCGCGCGAGCGTCTGGCCAAGCTGGCCCACGTTGAAGGCCTGGAGCATTTGCAAAAGGCCCAGCGCGAAGGCAAAGGCGTGATTTTGATGGCGGCGCATTTCACCACGCTGGAAATCGGCGCGGCGTTGCTCGGCCAGCAGCACACCATCGACGGCATGTACCGCGAGCACAAGAATCCGTTGTTTGACTATGTTCAGCGTCAGGGCCGCGAGCGGCACAACCTCGATTCGCTGGCGGTGGAGCGTGACGACGTGCGCGGCATGCTCAAGCTGCTGCGTTCCGGTCGCGCGATCTGGTACGCACCGGATCAGGACTACGGC
Organism: Pseudomonas sp. Irchel s3a12; assembly: GCF_900187485.1. Lineage (NCBI taxonomy): Bacteria > Pseudomonadati > Pseudomonadota > Gammaproteobacteria > Pseudomonadales > Pseudomonadaceae > Pseudomonas > Pseudomonas sp. Irchel s3a12. The sequence goes on along the minus strand of NZ_FYDN01000002.1, from coordinate 501,409 downwards.
GCCAAACAGAGCATCTTCGTGCCGCTTTTTGGCATTCAAGCCGCGACCGTGACTGCGACCACCAAGTTTGCTCGTTTGGGTAAAGCGCTGGTGGTGCCGTTCACGCAGGAGCGTCTGGCCGACGGCAGCGGTTATCGCTTGGTGATTCATCCGCCGCTGGAAGATTTCCCCGGCGAAACCGAAGAAGCTGACTGCATCCGCATCAATCAGTGGGTCGAGAGCGCTTTGCGTGCCTGCCCCGAGCAGTACCTGTGGGCGCATCGGCGCTTCAAGAGCCGGCCACCGGGCGAGCCGAAGCTGTACGCCAAACGCGGTTGATTCCCCCATCCTTTCAAGCACCATGGAGTGTTGCGATGAGCCCAACTGAACCGGTCACAGGTTTGATTCTTTCCGGCGGCGGGGCTCGGGCGGCGTATCAGGTGGGGGTGCTGGCGGCGATTGCCGAATTGCTGCCGTTGGGCGCGGACAATCCGTTTCCGGTGATCGTCGGCACCTCGGCCGGTGCGATCAATGCGGTCAGCCTCGCCAGTGGCGCTACCGATTTTCGCGCTGCGATCGAGCGTCTCACCTTGTTCTGGCAAGGCTTTCGCAGCCATCGCGTGCTACGCAGCGACTGGCCCGGGGTTATCCGTCAGGCCAGCCGTTTTGTCAGCCACAGCCTGCTCGGCCTCGGCCGGCAACTGCCGGTGGCGCTGCTCAACAGTTCGCCGCTGCGCGCACTGCTCAATGAAAAGCTGCACATGCCCGGTATCGCCGAATCGATCGCGCGCAAGCAATTGCATGCGGTGGCGGTGACGGCGTTCGGCTACGAATCCGGGCAAGCGGTGACGTTCTATCAGGGCGGCGGCAAGATCGATTCATGGCTGCGGCATCGGCGCATTGGTGTGCCGACGCAGCTGTCGGTGGATCACCTGCTGGCCAGCTCGGCGATTCCGTTGTTGTTCGCGCCGGTGAAAATCGGTGATGAATATTTCGGTGACGGTGCGGTGCGGCAATCGGCGCCTATCAGCCCGGCGCTGCACTTAGGGGCGAGCCGGGTGCTGGTGGTCGGTGTCAGCGGCAACCCGCGCGGGTTTGATCCGCAGCAGCCGCTGGAGCGCGCCTACACGGGGCAACAGCCGACGCTGGCGCAGATTGGCGGGCACATGCTCAACAGCACGTTCATTGACAGCCTCGAGAGCGACATCGAGTTGCTGCAGCGTCTCAACCAGTTCAGCCACTTGATGCCTGCCGGCACGCCGACGCGCGAGTTGGGCGTGGCACCGGTGGAGGTGTTGGTGATTTCGCCGAGTCAGCCGATCGATGAGATTGCGGCACGGCATCGCCAGGAGTTGCCGGCGGCGTTACGTCTGTTTCTGCGCGGGCCGGGGGCGACCAAGACGAGTGGGGCAGGGGTGTTGAGTTATCTGTTGTTCGAGGCGGGGTACTGCAGCGAGTTGATTGATCTGGGGCGGCGTGATGCGTTGGCCAAGCGCGAGGAGTTGTGCCGGTTTTTGGGCATATCCAAAGCGGTGGTTCCAGCCTGAGATCGGTGGTGCGGCAATCGCTGGCAAGCCAGCTCCCACAGGGCTTTGCGTCGTAAACAGATTTTGTCTACACCAAAGAACTTGTGGGAGCTGGCTTGCCAGCGATGGCGTCCTCGCAGACGCCACTTACACCCGCATCAGAAGTGGAACTTCACCAGGAAGCTCGTGGTGCTCTGATTGGTCTTGAACGCACCGGTGTCGTCGATGCCGTACTTGTCTTTCCAGTAGTCGTACTCCACACCGACGTACAACTGCTTCTCGCCGAAGCTCAGCGCCTTGCCCAGGTCGTATTTGACTTGCGGGTTGAAGTGCAGGTTGGCGTGGTAATCACCCTTGGAGTTGGAGTCGTTGTCGGTGACCCAGTCCATGAAGCCGTCGATCAGGATATCCGACTTGCCGACCGGGATGGTGTAGGACCAGACCGGGGTAATCTGCCAGACGTTGTCACCGGCGCGAGCACCCTGGGTGTGGCGCTGGTAGAAGTTCAACTGGAAGTAGTCGAAGCCCGGGATCGCCAAGTCGAAGCCTGGACCGATCAGGTACGACTCGGTGTCGCCTTCGCCGAACTCGTAAGTCATCGCCACCAGGACGTCTTTGATCGGGCCGAACTCGATCTTCTGGTCGAGCACTTTACCCAGCGAGATGCGCGGGCTGAACTCACCGTAGTAGGTGTTCGGACCATTGCTGAAGTCCTTGCCACCGTTGTAGAAGATCTTGTCGAGGAAGAAGAAGTTGTCCCCGTACTTCCACGCATCGGCGTGCTCGAAGGTGACGGTCTGCTGGATGCGCGGGTTGACCTGGAAGTCCTTGCCATACAGGTAGGTCAGGCTGTTGTTCTGCCACTGCAGCAGGCCTTCGGCCATGGCCTGGCCGCCGGCCAACATCGATCCCGCGAGCATCAGGCTGGTGCACATACGTTTCATTCGGTTGCTCCCAAAGTAGGTGTTCCACGTTATTTTTTTAAGATCGGCGCTCTGGTGTGGCGCCTTTTTTCGTTGCTGCAAAAAACTCATCCGATCGGTCAGCTTCGTTGCTGTTAGCAAGAGCTGAGCCAAGGCTTTCGAAAAGCAAAAAAACACCCGCTCGGCTGCTAAAAAACAGTCGATTGAGTGTGTTTTCGGGATGCCTCGGTACTGACCGGGGCCGGGATAAGTTGGCTTTTCGGTCAGGAATTAAATCCGGGCTTTTTTTTAGACCGAATTCAGGAGGCCGCGGAGAATACTGACTCCTCGGCCAGCTCTCAAGTGCCCCGCAACAGAGCACCGACGACAGGTATGGGGCACGGTTGCGGGCCATCTTAGAAGTGCACCTTGACCAGCAGGCTGGCGGTGTTCTGATTGGTGTCGAAGTTGTGGGTGTTTTCGACGCCGTATTTATTTTTCCAATAGCTGTATTCGGTGCCGACATACAGTTGCTTGTGGCTCCAGCCCAAAGCTTTGCCCAGGTCATATTTGATCTGCGGATTGATGTGCAGGTTGGCGTGGTAGGTGCCGCGTGAGTTCTCATCGTTGTCGACTACCCAATCGAGGTAGCCGTCGATCAGCACATCGGAATTGCCCAGGGGAAAGCTGTAGGACCAGCCGGGGGTGATCTGCCAGACGCCATCGCCGGGACGCGGGCCTTCGGTCTGGCGGCGGAAGATGTTCAGGGTGACGTAGTTGAAGCCGGGCACTTTGAGGTCGAAGCCTGGGCCGATCAGGTAGGCCTCGCTGTCGCCTTCGCCGTACTCGTAAGTCATGGCGAGCAGCACGTCTTTGATCGGGCCGAACTCGAGCTTCTGGTCGAAGATCTTGCCGAACGAGAAGCGCGGGGTGAATTCACCGTAGAAGGCGTGCGGGCCTTTGTTCGCGTCTTCCTTGCCGTTGTAGAAGATTTTGTCGACGAACAGGAAGTTGTCGCCGTACTTCCATTTGTCGGCGTGCTCGAAGGTCAGCGTCTGCTGGATCGACGGGTTGATCGCGAAGTTCTTGCCGTACAGATAGCTCAGGCTGTTGGTCTGCCACAGCAGTAAATCGCCGGCCATGGCCTGACTCGCGGCCAGCAGGCCGCCACTCAACAGAACGTTGGTTTGTGTGCGAATCATCTGTTGCTCCCTCTTGTTTTTATTGTTTGAGGCGCAGAGCTTTTTTTGCCCTTGTAGGAGTGAGCCTGCTCGCGATAGCGGTATGACATTCAACACATCAGTTGACTGAAAAAATGCTATCGCGAGCAGGCTCACTCCTACAGGGGGTACATCGGTGTTGCTGTTAGTGCTGGTGTGCGTGGCAGTCGTTGATCGCCGCGCGCTCTTTGCCGCCGAGAATGTTGAACAGCAAGTTCAGCGTCAGCGCGCTGAGCGTTGCCATGGCGATGCCGCTGTGGGTAATCGGGCTCATCCACATCGGCAAATGCGCAAAAAACTCCGGACGCACCACCGGGATCAGGCCCATGCCGATGCTCACCGCGACCAGCAACTGGTTGCGACGGTCACCGATGTCGGCTTCCTGGAGAATCTTGATGCCGGTGGCCGCGACCATTCCGAACATCGCAATCGCTGCGCCGCCGAGTACCGCCGGCGGAATCGACGCCACCAGAAACGCTGCTTTCGGCAGCAGGCTCAACACGATCAGCAAGCCACCGGCAACGATGGTCACCGAGCGGCAACGTACTCCGGTCATCTGCACCAGACCGATGTTCTGGGCGAACGAGGAGTGGGTAAACGTGTTGAAGAAACCAGCGACAAACGAGGCGCCGGCATCACACAGCAAGCCGCGACGCAGCATGCGCGGGCAGACTTCCTGGCCGGTGATCTTGCCCAGCGCGAGGAACATCCCGGTGGATTCTACAAAGATGATCACCACCACCAGACACATCGACAGGATCGGTGCCAGTTCGAATTTCGGCATGCCGAAATGCAGCGGAGTGACGAACTGAACCCATGGCGCGTTGGCCATGCCGCTCAGGTCGACCATGCCAATCGCGCCGCACAGGATGTAGCCGAAGCACATGCCGATCAGTACTGAAATGTTGACCCAGAAACCGCGCATGAAGCGGTGGACCAGCAGAATAGTGCCCAACACCAATGCGGCGATGGCCAGATAAATCGGTGAGCCGAATTGCGCAGCGGCAGCGCCACCACCGGCCCAGTTCACGGCCACGGGGAACAGCGACAAACCGATCGAGGTGATGACCGTGCCGGTCACCAGCGGCGGGAAAAAGCGCACGACCTTGGACATGAACGGCGCGATGAGCATGCCGAAGAAACCGGCGGCGATCGTGGCGCCGAAGATGCCTTGCAGGCCGATACCGGGCATGCCGGCCATGGCGACCATGCTGCCGACGGCAGCAAAACTGGCGCCCATCATCACCGGCATGCGAATGCCCATCGGGCCGATGCCCATGGACTGGACGATGGTGGCGATACCGGCGACCAGCAGGTCGGCGTTGATCAGGAAGGCAATTTCTTCACGACTCAGGCCAGCGGCCTGTCCAATGATCAGCGGCACCGCGATGGCACCGCCGTACATCAGCAGAACATGTTGCAAACCGACCAGGATCAGTTGCAAAAGGGGCAATCGCTGAATGGCGGGTGCGTCGGGGATGCGCGCTTTGGACAGCTCGGACATGCAACACCTCGGATCTTTTTATTCTTGTGATTGAACAGCTGTCGGGTTGCTCACAGCTGTTTCTGTGCATCAGGTAACAACCGCGTTGCGGCGAATCGCTGGCAAGCCAGCTCCCACACAGGCAGTGCAAAACCCTGTGGGAGCTGGCTTGCCAGCGATGCTTTTACTGCTTAGTTGGTCTGTGCTCCCTGGGCGATCCATGCACCGATCAGGTCACGTTCCTGCTGGGTCATCTGCGTGATGTTGCCCAGTGGCATGATCTGCGTGGTGATGGCCTGCGCCTGGATGCGCGCCGCGTTCTGGCGGATCTGCTCAGGGGTGTCGAGCATCACACCCGCCGGAGCTGCGCTGAACAGCGGGCTGGTCGGTTTGGCCGAGTGGCAAACCGCGCAACGTTCTTGAATCACGTTGTGCACTTTGTCGAAGGCCGGACCTGCGTTGGAGGCTTGCGCCGGTGCTGCTGCAGGTTCGGCAGGGGCTGCCGGTGCTGCTTCAGCCGGTTTCGCGCCACCGCCCAGTGCCGTTTCCGGCAGCGGTTGGTACTCGATTTTGGCTGGCGCCTTGGCCACTTCCGGCGCGGTCGACATTGGCATCGGGCCGGTGACGTACGCCAGACTGATCATGCCCACCGCTGCCACAGGCAAGGTCCAGGCAAACTTGTGGCTGTCATGACGGGTGTTGAAGTAGTGACGCACCAACACCGCCAACACCGCGATCCCGGCGAGGATCAACCAGTTGTACTGGCTGCCATAGGTGCTCGGGAAGTGGTTGCTGATCATGATGAACAGCACCGGTAGGGTGAAGTAGTTGTTATGACGCGAACGCAGCAATCCTTTGGCTGGCAGCGCCGGATCCGGCGTACGGTTTTCGGCAATCGCCGCGACCAGGGCACGCTGCGCCGGCATGATGATGCGGAACACGTTACCGACCATGATGGTGCCGATGATCGCGCCGACGTGCAGGTATGCACCACGACCGCTGAACACTTTGCTGAAGCCATACGCCGCGCCGATGATCAGCACGAACAGAATGAAGCCGAGCAGAGCAGGGCGTTTGCCCAGTGCCGAGTCGCACAGGAAGGAGTAGATGAACCAGCCGATAAACAGCGAGCCGATACCGATGGCCACGCCTTCAGGGCCGCTCAGGGTGCTGCCCGGAGCCAGCAGGTAGAGCGTTGGATTGGAGTAGAACACCACGCACAGCAGCGCGATACCCGACATCCAGGTGAAGTAGGCTTCCCATTTGAACCAGTGCAGGTTCTCCGGCATCGCCGGTGGGGCCAGTTTGTATTTTTCGAGGTGATAGATACCGCCACCGTGGATCGCCCACAGGTCACCGGCCAGGCCGGTTTTCGGGTTGACGCGGTTGAGGTTGTTCTCCAGCCAGACGAAGTAGAACGACGCGCCGATCCAGGCCACGCCAGTGATCATGTGAACCCAGCGCACGCTCAGGTTCAGCCATTCCAACAGATGTGCTTCCACAGTCTTTACCTCTCGCCTGTCACTCTTGTTGTCGAGTGATCAGACCTTCTCTTATTGGTGGGGGGCGAGGATCAAACGCTCATCCTCTTTGAAAAAATGCTCATCGCAGTTATTGCCTGTGCCACTGCGATCAACCACCAGGAAGTCATCCCGCTTTTCGATCGTCAGCACCGGATGGTGCCAAACGCCGCGATGGTAATTAATGCCCTGCCTGCCGTTGGTGACGAAGGCGCGGACCAAGCCTGATACAGGTTCATCGCCAACTGGCGCGACCACGATCAGAAAGGGGTTGCCGAGCAGCGGAATGAAAGCCTGGCTGCCCAGCGGATGGCGTTCCAGCATGCAAACGGTCAGCGGCATGTCCTGCGCGTCGGCGCGGAAGATGCTGATGATCGCGTTGTCCTCAGGCTGAGCGGTTTCGACCGTCGCCAGTTTATGGAAGCGCATGGTCGAACCGTTGTTGATCATGAAATGATCGCTGCCGTCGGTTTCGATCACGTCACCGAAAGGGGCGAAGGCTTCTTTGCTCAGCGGTTCAATCGTTAGTGTGCGCATGCTGTTCTTCTTTTCGTTGAGTGATCGTTCCCACGCTCCGCGTGGGAATGCAGCCGGTGACGCTCCGCGTCACATCCTGAGTGGACGCAGAGCGTCCAGTGATGCATTCCCACGCAGAGCGTGGGAACGATCATTGCGTTGTTATTTAGCGACCTTGCCGAGAACGCGCAGGCGGCTCACACCACCATCCGGGAACACGTTCAGGCGGATGTGGGTGATCGGGCCCAGCGCCTTGATCTGCTCGACGAAGGTGTGTTCGGCGTGCATTTCCAGTTTCTGGCTTGGCAGCAGTTCACGCCAGAAGAGCGACTGGGTTTCGATCTGGCTGTCAGTACCGCCTTTGACGAACGCGCCCTGGATCGAGCAAGTGTCCGGGTAGTTGCCTTTGAAGTGCAGGGTGTCGACGACGATCTTCTCGATCTCGCCCGGGTGACCCAGCGCGACGATGACCCAGTCATTGCCTGGCGTGCGACGACGTGCAGTTTCCCAGCCGTCGCCCATGTTGATGCCACGGCCCGGGTTGAGGATGTTGCTCATGCGGCCGAAGTGTTCGTCGGAGCAGGCGAGGGCGCGGCCACCATTCAGGGCCGCAGCCAAGTCGACTTGCTCGTTGTCGCCAACCGCCGACCAATCGCGGAACGGAATGCCGTACACGCGCAGACGGGCAACACCGCCGTCCGGGTAGATGTTGAAGCGCAGGTGGCTGAAAGCTTGGTCGTTGCTGATTTCGTGGTAGTGATGGCTGTTGCCCTGCAGCTCGACGGCCGACAGCACTTCAGTCCACTGGGTGTTTTCATCAGGCTCGCCCGACGCCAGGAAGCACGCTTCCAGAGAGGCCGATGGCGGGAAGTTGCCGGTGAAGAATGAAGTATCGATGTCCACGCCTTTGATCGAGCCCGGTACGCCCAGACGAATTACGGCGCTGTCGAAGCCTTCGAAGCGCTTGCGGCGTGATTCCCAGCCGTCCATCCACTTGCCGTTGTCATCGAACACGCCCTCCTTCCATACGGCCGGGGTCGGTTGGAACAGACGATTGGCGTCTGCGAACCAGTCATCGGTGACCGAAATGATTTTGGTGCCCAGACGGGCATCGGCCAGGTTGACGAATTTTTCGAAAGGTACGGCGTAAGCTTTCATTCTTCTTGTCTGCCTTTAAAAAAGTGGCTGGGGATGCTTGCAGGACCCTGGGTACTCTCCGCGTTTGATGTACTCGGGTCAGGCTTGCTAAAGAGTCAGTAAACGGAACAGGGCGATCTTGTTGATCTCCGCCAGCGCGCATTTGAATTCGGTATCGACCGAGTTGTGAATGCGCGTTTCGAACGCCGCGAGGATCTGATGCCGGTTGCTGCCTTTTACCGCCATGATGAAGGGAAACTTGAACTTGGCTTTGTAGGCGTCGTTCAGCTCGGTGAAGCGCTGGAACTCTTCGGCCGTGCATTGGTGAATACCGGCGCCAGCCTGTTCATTGGTGCTGGCTTCGGTCAGTTGGCCCTGGACGGCGGCTTTGCCGGCCAGGTCCGGGTGAGCGTTGATCAGGGCCAGTTGACTGGCATGATCGGCGCTCAACAGGATGTCGCTCATGCGCTGGTGCAGGGTTTCGATCTCGTCGATCGAGGCATCTGCGCCCAGGTCGTAGGCCTTCTCGGCCACCCATGGCGAATGTTCGTAGATGTCGGCGAAGGCGTTGACGAAAGCGTCGCGGCTCAGGGTCGACGGTTGCAGGGTTTGAAAGCGGCTCATTTCGCGGCCTCTTGGTACGGGTGAGTTTCGTGCCAGTGACGCGCGATGTCGACGCGACGGCTGAACCACACCTGTTCATGACTTTTGGCGTATTCGATAAAGCGTTTGAGCGAAGCGAGGCGACCCGGACGACCGATCAGGCGGCAGTGCAGACCGATCGAGAGCATCTTCGGCGCTTCGGCACCTTCGGCGTAAAGCACGTCGAACGCGTCTTTGAGGTATTCGAAGAAGTCGTCACCCTTGTTGAAACCTTGCACCTGGGTGAAGCGCATGTCGTTGGTGTCGAGGGTGTACGGGATCACCAGATGCGGCTTGCCGGTCGGGTTGTTCGGTTCCCAGTAGGGCAGGTCGTCGTCGTAGGTGTCGCAGTCGTAGAGGAAACCACCTTCTTCCATGACCAGGCGACGGGTGTTCGGGCCAGTGCGGCCGGTGTACCAGCCCAGTGGGCGCTCGCCGGTGATTTCGGTGAGGACGCGGATCGCTTCGAGCATGTGCTCGCGCTCCTGCGCTTCGTCCATGTACTGATAGTCGATCCAGCGGTAGCCATGGCTGCAGATCTCGTGGCCGGCATCGACCATTGCGCGGATCACGTCCGGGTGGCGCTGGGCGGCCATGGCCACGGCGAAGATGGTCAACGGAATGTCGAATTCCTTGAACAGTTTCAGAATCCGCCAGACCCCGGCGCGGCTGCCATACTCGTAAAGCGATTCCATGCTCATGTTACGCGCGCCTTGCAGCGGCTGAGCGGCCACCATCTCGGAGAGGAAGGCTTCGGACTCTTTATCGCCGTGCAGAATGTTGCGCTCGCCGCCTTCTTCGTAATTGAGTACGAAAGACAGGGCGATGCGGGCATTGCCCGGCCAGTGTGGGTGAGGAGGGTTACTGCCGTAACCGATCAGGTCGCGTGGGTAGTCAGCGCTCACTGCAGTCTTCCTTCTTATTCGTTGACAGATGGGTGTGGCGGCCTGGCAGGCTGGCGTCACAGCGATGGGCTGATTGTATACAACTTTATTCGCAATTTGTAAGCCTGAATTTTCGCATTTTTCGCCGACTGTCATCTTTTCCTGGTATTGGCGTGAGCCTGCAAGAAACCTGCCTGACCAGTCAGTTAATGGATAGAAGGTGCAATGTATAGGCGTGTTACTGGCAGAACGCGGGGAAACCCCCGATTGGCGGGGGTGGTGTGAAAAATGTCGTTTTTATTGTGTACAATTTTTTTGAAAAGTGTCTTAATCAGTCGCTCGCCGCAGCTTTTCGTGCTCCGAATCGGTGCGGTCTCCTTTTTATCTGACTTCGGGAGGCGCGAGGTCTGACTGCTTCCACGCAGGCAGGCGCGCAGAATCAATGGGACGTTTGACAACACACGTTTTGGACGCTGCACACGGTTGCCCGGGCAGTTCGATCAAGGTCGAGCTGTACCGCGTTGAAGGTTCGCACCTGGAATTGGTCGCCAGTGCGATAACCAACAGCGATGGCCGGGTCGATGCGCCGCTGCTGCAAGGCGATGATTATCGTACCGGGGTTTATCAGGTTCAGTTCCACGCTGGCGATTACTACCGCGCCCGCGGCGTTCAGTTGCCGGAGCCGGCATTTCTGGACGTGGTTGTACTGCGCTTCGGCATCTCTGCCGAACAGGATCACTACCACGTGCCATTGCTGATTTCGCCTTACAGCTATTCCACGTACCGGGGCAGTTGACCCCCAAGCAGCTGCCCCCCGCCGGGAAGCGACTGCGCATATAGCTTCTTTGGTCTTTCGCCCGCTCACACTGCGGGCTTTTTTATGCCTGAGTAATCTGCCCGCCTGTGCTGCAGAGAACTCCGGAGCTCATTCAGCTGTGTCGGGTGACAATAAGGTTATGTTCGTGAGTGGGGAGAGGCTCGTTGGTGCCCAGCAAAAAAATGATTCTGTTGGTGTGCAAATGCACCATCAACTCGTCTTTGACCTGCACGTCCATGTTGTCGACAAAGACTCTTTTCTTGAGCCAGGCAACTGGATCAGGGAGAAAAACAGTGTTGTTTTGAATCCTGTCCATGAACAGGATGAAAACAGGATCAACCCCCGTTCGCTTGATCAATAAGGCATTCCCCTGGTTGGCGCCGAAATCATGGGCAATGTAGTAGCCGTGTGCGCTAAGAAGATCTTTGAACAGTGTTCGCGTTGTTCGGCGACCCCTTTGGTGTTGCGAGCCGGAGAACAATTTCGGGTTGAAGTCGATTCTTCGCAGACCTTCAGCGGAAGGTAGCGGCATACGCATGTAGCCATTTACGTCAGTCGCAAGCGGCGAGAGGAGCATCAGCGGGTCGCTCAAGTCTTGACGAGCGACTCTGTTATCGCCCGTGAAAATAGAGCGATTTTCCCAGTACTTGAAAGTCTCGAACAATGCACTGATCCCGGACCCTGTTATTTTCTCGGAGTGACTGGCTCGATTGAACATCTCCCGTGCGGCTTTACTTGCAGAGTGATCGGAAAGGTAGGGGAACTGATCGCTGACATATTGCGTCAGGGTTTTTTCAAATGGCCGACTCTCCACGATTCTCCATGCCGGATTGCCATGCCCCGTATTGCCCTCCCACTTCACCGCCGCCCTGGGTTGCAACTCAGGATTGGTCAGCAGCAACTGTTCGAAAGCATCGAAACGAGTAGCAGAAAACTGTGGCGGCTTGATGAAGGCAAAGGTGTCAATGGCGTGGCTCGGCTGGTCAAGTATCGCAAAGTGCTTGCCGCCGATTTCGATGGAGTCGCCGGCTGACGGTTTCGTCGTGGTTCCCCAGCCTTTCCATAATTCACTGATGCCCATGAGTACGAAGGGATTGAGAGGATCACTGTCTTCTGGCAGTCGAGGGCGTTTACTTGGGCTCGGGCCGGGCCTTTCCGACCGGGGGAGGGCACGGGAACTGCCTGCTTTTGGAGCTTGTTGTGTATCTGTAGTCGTCTGCAATTTACGGCGCCAGACGAATTGCCCGGGAATCTGCTCGAACGCTATATCCGGCACATTGATCGTTGTTGCTGAAGCCAGTTTGTATTCGCCTTGTTCGTTCCTGCGAACCAGAACGGTTCCTTCGGCGATATCGACATAGGTTTTCCCACGCGGCCCTTTGCGAATACCGTCCAGGGACTCCCGCGCGGCAGGCAGAAGGGTCGCCAGGTGCGGGTCGACGAGGATGATCGCTTGTAGTGGTTCGGCAGTCCGTTGCTGCGCAGACAGACTCCTCTGTCTGGAGTGAGCCGCGTACCACTGTGCCTCGATGCGCCAACGTGACTGGCCGTGGATTTTTTTCAGAATGGGTGGTGTCACGCCCGGGGCCGCGGGCCAGGGAATCTGGTAGTGACCGGCGGTGTTGAGTTCAACCCGGTAATGCCGGCCGTCTTCCAGGTGCGCGTAAATCTGGCCGCCCGGGGTCACGAATAACCCGTCGACGGACATGTGCGGCTGTAGAAGAGCGGTTTGTAATACCGGCAGGGATATCTCGGCCAGTCTGGCATTGGTTTCGGTGAGCAGCGGATCCGTTATGTAACTCACCACCACGCGTGGGGCGCCTGCCATTTCACTGCCAGACGTATTGGGAGTGGAAGTGTCGGGCGGTTGCTTCGTACCTGGCGCAAAAATGTCAGAACCCTGGGTGTTTTTGAGGCTGCCATTGCCAGCGGTAGATCTGTTGATCGCGGAGGTGTCGGGCGAAGCAGGGCGGACTGTAGTCTTTGTGGGTTTGGTCATTGAAGTGTCTCTTAGCTGTTCATGTTTTTTGGTTGACTGTCCTGTGCGGTCATTGGTCTTTGAAAATGAACAGCGTTGTCTGCCCCAGAACATCTGTTTGGGTGCCGCCGAGCAGGTAGCTGATCTTTTTTTCTGTGCGGTAAGTCGACAAAGGCTTTGATTCGCTGCTGGATGTTTGCAGCACGACTTCATTGTTCTCAAAAGGCTCAGGCCGAAATCGCTGCAGGCGCCCGTCGTTAAGAGGTGGCAGTTTCAGTACGAACACGTGATCGATTTTCTCGCGGTGAAACAACAATTCGTTTTCCGCAAGCGTGTTTGTCGGGCTGCTCACCACGTAACCGTCATCCTCCAGAACCTGCCTGAACAGCCTTCGCAGATTGGCCGCAGTGGGCGTCGTGGCGTACTCGTTCCAGTGGCGAGAGAAGCGCCCGGGATCAAAACCCAGGCGCATCAGGCCTTCACCCAGCGAGGCAGGAATCGCCAGGGTTGGTTCCGGTCCGGACAGAGGGCGCAACATGAGGAGCGGGTCGGCCAGCTCTCGATTCGGTGCTCTGCGCCGATCCCTGTTGGCCCAGTAACGAAACACTTGGTTCATCAGCGCCAGACCGGGGGCAATGATGATTTCCGATCGGTTCGCCTGATTGAACATGGCCCGGGCGAGTGAATTGACGGATTGATCCGACAAGTATTTGAAGGTTCTGGCGATGTACCGGGTGATCGGCATCTCGAAGGGCACGACACTGTCGAGGACCGTCCATTGGTGGTTTTGTTTAACCGCCCACTTAGGCTGCAGCGACGGGGTGTCCCGCAGCATGTATTCGAAAGCGTCATACAGGGCGGGTGAGAACAACGGATGCTGCAGGTAAACCAGTCGCGGGTTGGTATTCAGGTCTTGTTGCATCACCCGGTAATACTGCCCGTCGATCTCGATATGCTGGCCCAATGCTGGTCGGACACTGTGTCCCCAGTTTCGCCATAAACCGAAACTCAAGTTGATCGCGTCGGGGTTGTCCGAGAGCAGGCTTTCGGTCAGCGCCCGGGTGGCGTCTGTCCCCTCTTCCTGATGCGGGCGTTGTGTAGCCAAATCGGTTAGCCCGGTCTTGCGGCGCCACAGTCGCGTCCCGGGAATCTGTTCGAACAATAGAGCGGATACTTTGCGCGCCGTCGCGGAGGTCTGCTGATAGTGACCGTTGGCGTTTTTACGCACCATGACGGTTCCTTCTGCGGTATCGATATAGGTTTTTCGGTGCTTGTCGTAGCGAACGCCGTTCGGTGTTTGCAGGCGGGGGGAGAGCAGGGCGGCGGCATCGGGGGCGAGGTAGATCGGCTGTTCCCCGGGGATACGCTCAGCGGCTGCAACTGGCCCGTCATTGTCTGGGTTGTGCGCCAGCCAACTGGGTCGTTCGAAGGTCCAGACTGGCTGGCGCTCGGTTTTGATCAGGAAAGGACCCGCCAGATGCGGAGTGAAGTTGAAGGGAATCTGGTAGCGGCCATCGTGATGGATTTCGACCAGCAGATGCCCTGCATTTTCAACATGGGCGTACAGCTTTCCCTCCGGACTGGTGAACAATCCGCTGTCGGGATCCAGCCTTTGTAGCAGGTGCACTTGATCGGCAGGCCAGCTGATGGAGCGCAGAGCGGCCGCTACCGACACGGGGTAGACGGCGGATGCCTCGTGGACCCGCACCGGCGGTTGACGCACGGAATTGCTCGGCAGGTCTGCAGAGGGTTGCGTGTTTTCGCCGGGGATTCTGGGGACAATGCCAGCGGCATTTGGACGTGTGTCAGGCGCAATAACACCGGCCACACGCTTTGGTGGTTTGACCATTAACTGAATCTCTTGATTTGGATTGTGGGTGTGCAGGTGTCCGGACTTGCGGACGCACCGTTCAGGCGTTCAGCAGCGGCTCAGGCCTCTCTCACAATGAACAGCGTCGGGTAATCAGCGGATATGGGTTGTATACCCCCCACCAGATGGATGACTTCGGTGTGAGCCAACTGCACCTCAAGCGCCTGTTTTTGCGACACGCTGAGCCTCGTCAGATAGGCGGGGTCGATGAGTTCGGTACCTGCGGGTGTGGTGCGAGTAACCTGATTGCCAGCGATGGGTGGCAGCTTCAACACGAATAGAGCGGCAACGCCCGGGCGGTAAAAAATCAATGCACCTTCACTGAGTCGGCGCGTGGTCGGATTAATGCTGTAGCCGTTGTGTTGCAGGATGGTCGCCATCAATCCGCGCAGGTTTCCTGGCGTCGGCGCTGCTGCATAGGGGGCCCACTCTTGAGGAAACCGTTGTGGGTCGAAATCCAGGCGCTGTAATACGGCTGAGTTGTGCGCAGGCAGTGTGAGCAAGCGGCCGCCTGCCAGATGGCCGGGCGATGTCGGCAGTTTTGGCAGCATTATCAAAGGGTCCGCCAGTCCGTGTAGCGGGGGTTCGTGATTCACCCTGTCCAGCCAGTGGCGGAAGGTCAGCGCCATCACCGAAAGTCCATGGGCGTTGATGCCCTGAGGCAGTGAAAGCCGATCGAATAACGCCCGCGCGAGGTTGCTGGTCGCCTGCTCGGACAGATAGTTGTAGGCGGCGGAAACATATTGGGTGGCGGACATTTCGAACGGTGGAGCGTTGTCCAGAACCTTCCATTGGCCTTCGCGTTTCAGTGCCCATTTCGGTTGGCGCGAAGGCTCATGACGCAGCATGTTTTCGAACGCGTCATAGCGGTCCGGTGCAAATCCCGGGTGTTGCAAATAGACCAGTTCGGTATCGGCACTGACACCTTGCATGACGATCCGAAAGTGTTGCCCGTCGATCTCTATCGACTCGCCTGAATCGGGTTTTGTGGACTTCCCCCAGTTTCTCCACTGACCGGCGGAAAGATCCAGGGCGACGCCCGGCTGGGCTAACAGATGTTCGACCAGCGTGCTGGTACCGGTTGCAACATGGCTCTGTTCGTCCCGGCGTTGGCGCTTGCTCTGGCCGGGTATGGCATCGGTCGCTTCGGTGGACAGTGGATTGATTACGGCTGGGTCGCCTTGCTGCGGCGTGTCGATTTCACGCCAGAGTGTTGTCCCCGGAATCTGTTCCACTCTTTGTCCCGTCGGGGTTGATTCCCCGGCATGTGTCTGTCGCCAGCCTTCCGCAGTTTTGCTCACCATGACCATGCCGCCGACCATTTCGACGTAGGATTTCTTGCGTTTGTCGTAGCGAAACCCTTCTTCAGTGCCTGGTTGCAGCTTCAGTTGGGTTGCCGATTCGGGGTCGATATAGACCGGATGCGCTGGTCTTTCGCTGCTGGAAGCACCGGCCAGCGCAGACGGTCCGGTTTCGATGGATTGCTGCCTCACCCAATCAGAGGTTCGCGCTTCGCTCAATTGGCGATGCCGGGTGAACGGACGACCGACGATGACGCTGGGGCGGTCGGCGGGTGCTTCTGGCAACGCGTGTGATGAAGTGGCTTCGGTGTGCGGAGTGGAATGACCCGGTTCACCGGGAAGTGCTGCAACTGGAACAGGTAAAGGATTGGTTGCTCGGCTAGACGCCTCCGGTGACGCCGTGCGAGGAATTTTCCTGGGTGGTTTTGCCATGGACTTGCTCCGATGAATCGCTGATCAGTGATGCGGCCGGATATTCGGGAAGCGGATTCGATGTGCAATTGCGCGGCATCGTGTTTGCCCGACCCATTGGCTTCAAAGGCGTGATGTTCGGCAAAAACTCGCCACGGCGTGCGGTATATATGTATGGCGATGAGGGCAAGTGCTGCAGGGTGTTTCGAGGCGTTCGAAAGTCATGCCGACTCGCGCCGGCAGGGCCGGTGCGAGTCGTAGCGGGATCTCAGCGCTCCCTGAGCACGAACACCGAATCCGGAGTCGACTCAACCTTCAATACGCCCCCGATGAGCCAGACCACTTTGTTTTCCATGGTCGCGGTGGCCAGGGCGTGAAACGCCTCGTTGCCTATCCTGGCCGGCAGGCTGGGTTCTGCCAGTTCATTGCCCGGGGTGTGGGACAGGCCGACATGATCCACCACACCCAGTTTCATAAAATAAATCCGCTCACTGGTTCCGCGCCTGAATACCAGCGTTGGCATGCGGTGTTCGTATGTCAGGGGAAATATGTCATAGCCGCTGCGAACCAACAGGGCGCCAAGCAGGCGTCTGAGGTTCAGGTCGGTCGGGTAGGTTTTGTAGTGGTTCCATTCGACGGGAAAATGCTTGGGATCGAAGCTGAGTCGTTGCAGTTCGCCGTCGACCTGGGAGGGCATACGGATGAGTTTTTTACCGCGGAAATCGGTGGAAGGTGCCACTGCTAGCATGTTCAGCGGGTCGGCATACGCAGGTGCGGTGGGAAATGGCCGTTGTTTCCACTGATGCAGGACTGCCTGAATGTTGACCAGCCCGGTGCCGGTAATCATCGGTGTGTTGTCCGCGAGTTCGAACAGCCTTCTGGCGACGGCCCGTGCCGTGTCATCAGAGAAATCAGGGAATGTCTTGGCTACCGACTGCGAGATCGGTTCATCGAAGAAACGTTTTCCAGGGTGTATTTCTCCCGGATCGTTACCGATGCGAAATGTTGCAACAGGCTGCATCGAGGGCGCCGTACGGAGCATTTGTTCAAACGCATCGAAGTGTGTTGGCACAAAGTCAGGATGTTGCACAAAGTAGACTTTGGGGTGAGGGGTGGAACCCTTCGGCACCACCGGATAATGAAACCAGCCGAGCTGCACCGACTCCACCTGCGCTGGTTTGTTCAGATGGCCCCAGGGTAGCCAGAAAAACGGTGTTTGCTCGGCTGGAGCGCTGGCATCGAAGGTTATTGGTGCTAGTGGTTGTTCGGGGACGTTGACCCGCGCGCGTTTGCTTGGGCCGGGTTGCGGTTCGTCTGCTTCGGCCATTGGCCGCGACCTGCCTGCAGCGGGATGGTCGGGGGTTGGCAAGTGCGGATGCTTGCGGCGCCAGAGCACCGTTCCGGGAATCTGTTGAAAAAATACATCGGGCAAGTCTCTGCTTGTTGCCGAGGTCAGTTGATATTCACCTTGCAGGTTTTTCCGAACCATGACTGTGCCGTCTGCGGTATCGACGAAGGTATGTTTGAGTTTGTTGTATCGAAGTCCCCCCGTTGAGAGTTCTGCTCTGGTCAGCGTTTTTGCGTCATCGGGCGCAAGGTAGGTGAGGGACGGTGGCGTGGCAGGGGTGTCGGGTCGAGACTGTGTTGATTGCCAGCCAGGGCGCTGGATGTGCCAGCTGGCCTGGCCTTCAATCCTGGTCAGTACCGGGCCGGGAACACCGGGTGCAAAGGTCAGCGGAACGTAATAGTTGCCTTGCAGATCCCGTTCGACGACAAACCGGCCTTCGTTGCCGATTTGCGCATAGGTTCGTTGATCCGGGCCGGTGAACAGACCCGTGTTTTCTCCGCTTGGTATCAGCTCGTGCAATCGATCCTGTGGCCAGGCGATTGCACTGCGGGCGGCACGGTAGGTATCGGGCATATCACTGACGATGACGACGGGCGGGCGAGTGGTGGCGATACCGGGAGGTCCCGTGGTCGAGTCGACGCCAGGCAGTGCTGATTCAGGCAGGTTTGCAGTGACGCGATTACCCGAGCCTGACTGTGCAGGTCTGGTTGTAACAGTGGTATCTGCTGCCACTGTCACAGGAACTTTTTTGGGTGGTTTGGCCATGTGAAGTTACTCGTTGAGTGATGATGCGCGGGCACGTGCCTCAGCGCATTTTTCAGGCGCACTCGTCCGCATCCCTGTGGACACGTTCGGTTACTGCACTTCGGAGTGCGCACGTGGTTATCGGTTTTTGACGGGGGTGTGCGCGTCAAGCAGAGGGAGCAGTCATCAACGGCGGCTGTGCAAAGAGGGGGAGTTCTTGATGGCTGCACCGATTGACCACTTGCAGTGCTGAGTATTCAACGCGAGATTTGTCTCTGCGCAGGATCCAGCCGTGTGCGGGAAAGTTGTAACTCAGCGCCTCGGGACGGTTGTCGGCGAGCACGATGTTTCTCACTTTGATCTCTTGATTGGCCATTGCTGCAAAAGCCTCGGGCAAGTCTTTTGCCGAGCCGGGGTCTTCAAAGAAGCGGGCATCCAGACCATCCAGGTAAACCCTGTCGAAAGAGAGATCGACGGTATGGACAACCCCTTTCTCGGTAATGACTCGGACCTGATCGATCAGGTCTTCGCTTTCGTACTCCGGCAAATGAATAATGCAGGTGCCGATGTGCAGCTGGTTATTTTCCAGCCTGATCTCGACCTTGCCGAGTTTCGTCGCGTCGAGGTCCCAGGTGGAAGAGTAAGGCAGTCTGGCAGGGGCGTTTGCGAGTGCTCCCGGGGTAGACAATCTGATCGCTATATCGGCAACCAGGTGAATCAGGTAGGTGGAACCAGTACCTTCAAGATTCTGGATCGAGGTTTGCTCGGGATAGGAAAAAAGCGAACCGCATCCCGCCCTGTCGAATTTGAAGGGTTTGGTTTCAGGTAACTCAAAAGGAGTCTGATCTGTGCGCCGTGGCAGTGGTAGTGAGAGCTGCGTCGTCCAAGTATCAAAATCATTCGGATTATGGCTTTCAAGGGGGCAAACATCGGTTTCCGGTGTCAGTTGCAAATTGACCGTGACGCCACCTTTAAAAATGAGCACGACCCGGTAGTTGGGACGTGCGGCCATGGTTCGCAAGATCCTGATCATGTTTCTGGGGGCAAGTCCACCTTCCGCATAGGCGAACAAGCCAAATTTCAGTGTGTTGTGGCCGAAGTGATAAATCAGGTCGCATTCCGCAAAAAGTTCTCCATTTGACTTCTTCTCTCCCGAGGTGAAGTGCGCTTCAACCTGTGTCAGTTCGCTGATGTCGTAATCAAGATGCAGACGAACCACCGCTTCGGCACGTTTCACCAACCGGATTGTTGTGTTTTTCCTGGACCTTGGCAGGTAGTAACTCGCATCACGCTGATGATCGATCAGGCACTCGGGAGCGTGGAGGATAAGGGGGCTTTCGGGTGTTCCTTTTTTTACAACGACTACTTCGATTTCGAGGTTGTGGCCATTTTCGATGCTGTCGGGCAGGTCGGGGGCGTCAGGCAGTTTTAACGAGTAGCCGTCGCCGGTCATGAACGTGAATTTATTATTCTGCAATACGAAGTTGTTCGCGTCTTTCTTATACAGGCCTTGAATGATCACGACACT
Source organism: Pseudomonas sp. Irchel s3a12 (assembly GCF_900187485.1). Taxonomy (NCBI): domain Bacteria; kingdom Pseudomonadati; phylum Pseudomonadota; class Gammaproteobacteria; order Pseudomonadales; family Pseudomonadaceae; genus Pseudomonas; species Pseudomonas sp. Irchel s3a12. The sequence goes on along the minus strand of NZ_FYDN01000002.1, from coordinate 481,603 downwards.
TTTCGGGTCGTCCGCAAATGCGAACCGGGAACTGATGATCAGCGCGCCATTCTCGATTGCCCAGCTTTCGATCAGTTCGTATTTCCAGTTGAGCAAAACAATACTTTCTTCTGTGCCGTCTTCGATGATGGCAATACGGCCTGGTTTGTGGTCAATGATGTATTCGTCAATGCCAGCCTCACCCGAGGCTGTTGCTCCGGGATACGTCAGATGGATTTGATCATTTCCGGGCCCCGCATTGATGGTGTCCTGGCCGCGCGAATTAATGATGTTGCGTTTATCCGAACCGGTCACAACACTGATGGCCCCGCTGACCGTTTCAACATTCTCGATACTTTCCAGAAGGCTGTGGAGAGTATATTTTTCACCCTCTTCTACAGACGGATCGGTTGCGATTACCTGCAGGGTTTGGGCCAGCAGATCGACGTCATAGCCTTTTCTATCGGTGCGGCGTGTGTAATTGCTTCCAGCCAGAACAAGCGTGTCGTTGCCTGCGCCGCCTTTCAGTGTTGAATACTCAGAAATCTGGGCATCCTGTACAAGCAGATCCCCTGCACCCTCGAACACGAAGCGGTCGTCTTTCTCACCCCCGGTCAGCTGTTTTTTTCCCGATCGGTAGTGAAAGCTGTTGGGTTTATTTTCAACGCCCTTGATTGAGTCCTGGCCCTCGCTGATGAACCAGAGAATGCCCTTGTTTTCGCCAACCGTACCCAACTCTGCACCTGGCGTATCCTTGGAAACCCCGTTGCGGGCGTCAATGATGTCATCGCCTCCCTTGATCTCGGGAACCTGGATCGTTTCCCAACGGTCCTGTTTGGTCCACCAGTTACGCTTGCGCACTCGGGAGGGTTTGAGGTGGACTTCAAACTTGCCATTAACGATGGCTTCGGTTGTGTCCTTTAGTTGCCCATCCAACAGTTTTCTGGCTGTTTCTTTCAATTGTTTCGCGTGTTGGAGCCTGGTTTTTGCCAGCAGATAGCGGTTTTGCACGGCCTGGTCAGGGTCCATCATGCAGAACGAAAACCAGCCTGTGCGCCAGCGCTCGTCCAGCGTCAGTTCGATGTAGTCATCAATGTCGTCGACCACGCGTACCGCGCCATAAATTTGCGATCCGATGGCCAGGATTGCTCCAGCTGCAAGCCCGACCGGGCCTGCAAATGAAAAGCCTGCCAACGCTGCCGCACCGAGGATGATCGTCATGGCGGCGCTGGTAATACTCAATCCAGCGCTCACGTAATGGTCCATGGCTTCTTTTCCGACGGCATTTTCAGCGGCATTGATCGATCTGACAGCGGTGAAGATATCGAACGGCAATGTCAGTGCGCCGCCGATCAAACCGCCGGAGCGACCCAGCCTCAGGGCAAACCGGGTTTTGGCAAAATCCATAAGGGCGCCTTGCCCGGCCGAGAGCATATTCGACGCAATTTTGCTGACGGCGATGTCAACAACAATGGAACCCACTTCCGTACCAATACCCAAGCTGTTGATGGCGACTTCGGTGGTGTTGTTTGCTTTGATAGCATCCACCACACCGCGTAAACCCATGAATATGCCGAAAGCTTGGATGCCGACACTCGAACCGAGCGCGGCGTAACTTTTCGCCAGGGACACCCAGCGAGGATTATGTTTGGGCAGGTTTGCGTGATACAGATCCAGTTTCTGTGCGGAATCCAGTAGTTTTACCAATTTGCTACGGTAGTTACCTTCGTCTGTAGAAACTTGCGAACTTTCTCTTATCAGGTGAGGGGCCGTCAGTGGGCGTTCGCTGGCCATTTCGAAAAGCAGTGTCGTCAACAAATAACTGTCCTTGCCTGTTGACGATTTCATATGGTGTTCAATGTCGACAGCACTGAACTGCAACGCGTTGATGAAAGATCGCTTGGGTACCCGGAAAAAGGTGCTTTTGCCACTCAGTGGTTGGCCGTCAAACGTGGCGCCCAAGGCATAAAGTGACACTCGTGTTATTGAAATATTGCCGATTTGCAGCGGGCCGAATACGGAGTCGACTATTTTCAATTGATCGACTTTGCTTTTTACTTTGATGCTGGTTGTTTCATCAGTTTCGGGTTTGAAATCAATGGTCGAAACATGATGTTCATTGCGCTCGAAACGCATGTCGGCGATGACGACGGCGTCGGTGATCTCTGCAGTTTCCAATGACGCTTTACGTATCAGGGTGGCCATGTGAACTTCCTTGTTCTGGCGGGTTTTTATTTATTTGAGTCGTGATAGTACGGTCGCCTTTTGAACGATGTACATCAACGGGTTGTTGCTGTGTATTGCGCTTGAGGGATGCAGTTGTTGCGGCGGGGAGATGTCGCGAGCAACACGAGCGGTCGCTGCGAATGCCATCCCTGACTTGAGTTTTTCAAGTCAGGGATGGCTATAGATAAATAAAAAGTTTGTGATCCAAATGTCTCAGTGACTGCTGAGCAACGATGCCGCGCCGGCGCCTCCGAACAAGCCGGCACTGATCCGGTTGAACCAGCTCTGTCCTTTGCCACTGCGCAAGTAACGCGCTGCGCCGTGGGCTCCGAGTCCGTAGGCCAGTTTGCACAGCAGATCCAGCAGAGTCCAGGTGGCGATCATCACCAGCAACTGCGGCAGGAAGGGCTGTTCGGCGCTGAGGAATTGCGGCAGGAAAGCGGCGAAGAACAGGATGTCTTTCGGGTTGCTGGCGCCCAGTACAAAGGCGCGCCCGAACAACGCGCGAAACCGTGGAACGGCGGCAGCTTGTGGCACGACGGCGCCGACCGATGGCTGGCGCGATTGCTGCCAGCTCTGCCAGGCCAGATAGAACAGATAGAGTCCGCCGACGATTTTCAGGGCACTGAACAGTTGCTCCGATGCCAGCAACAAGGCACCCAGCCCCAACGCCGAAGCACTGAGCAGGCAGATAGAGGCGAATACGCCACCGAGAAATGCCGGATAAGAACGGCGCAACCCATAATTCAGACTGTTGCTGATCATCAACAACGACAGTGGCCCCGGAATCAGAATCACCACCAATGCAGCGCCGCTGAACAGCAGCCAGGTTTCCAGACTCATCACTTTCCTCTTTTTTTGTTGTACTCAAGAATGTGCAAAAGCCCCACCCGATTGGGTGAGGCTGTGTTGAAGCTTGAACCGCGTGACGCTTACAAGAAGATGAACTTGGCGATGAAAATCGCGCAGAGCACCCACAGGCTCACGGAAATTTCCTTGTACTTGCCGGTACCAGCCTTCAACGCCACGTAGGTGATGAAGCCCAGCGCGATGCCGTCGGCGACCGAAAAGGTCAGTGGCATCATGATCGCGGTGACGATGGCCGGGATCGCGTCAGTGGCTTCGTCCCATTCGATGTGGGCCATGCCGCCCATCATCAGCATCGCCACATAGATCAGTGCACCGGCGGTGGCGTAAGCGGGAATCATGCCGGCCAGCGGTGCGAAGAACATCGCCGCTATAAATAGCACACCTACGGTGACTGCGGTAAGACCAGTCCGACCACCAGCGGCCACACCAGCGGCACTTTCTACGTAACTGGTGACTGGCGGGACACCGACCACGGCACCGAACACGCTGGATGCACTGTCGGCTTTCATCGCGCGGGAGAGGTTTTCGATACGGCCGTCAGCATTCACCAGATTGGCGCGCTGGGCGACGCCCATCAGCGTGCCGGCGGTGTCGAACATGTGCACAAAGAGGAAGGCGAGCACCACGCTGATCATGCTGACGTTAAACACGCCGGCGACGTTCATGGCCATGAAGGTCGGAGCCAGGCTTGGCGGGGTCGACATGATCCCTTCGTAGTGCACGATGCCCAGGCCCCAACCGGCCAGGGTCACGGTGATGATGCTGATGAGGATTGCGCCGAAGACTCGGTGGTAGCTGAGGATCGCGATCATCAGAAAGCAGATGGCCGCGAGCAGTGGGCCAGGTTCGCGCAGGGAGCCGAGTTTGATCAGTGTGGCCGGGCTATCGACGACGATACCCGCGGTTTTCAAGCCGATCAGGCCAAGGAACAGACCGACACCGGCACCCATCGCAAAGCGCAGGCTGACTGGAATGCTGTTCAGCAGCCACTCGCGAATTCGCGAGAAAGTCAGGATCATGAACAGCACACCGGAGACGAACACCGCACCCAGTGCAGTTTCCCAGTTGTAGCCCATGGTGCCGACCACGGTGTAAGTGAAGAATGCGTTGAGGCCCATGCCCGGCGCCAGACCCACTGGCCAGTTGGCGTACAGGCCCATCAACAGGCAGCCCAGCGCGGCGGCGATACAGGTGGCGACGAAGGCTGCACCGTGATCGATCCCGGCATCGGCCATGATGTTCGGGTTGACGAAGATGATGTAAGCCATGGTGATGAAGGTTGTCAGACCGGCAATCAGCTCGGTCTTCACCGTGGTGCCGTGCAAGCTGAGTTTAAACAGACGTTCCAGCAAGCCACTGCGTAATGGCGGCGAGAGGTCCAGCGTCGATGCTTCGGATTTGCGGCTTTCCACAGCGAGTACTCCTCAAGAGTTTTATTGTTATTTCCAGGGCCGGACCCATGAGGGGTGGCAGCGGCCCTTTGAGGCATACGCGAATTTGTTGACCATGCGGTCAGGAACTCGCACGCTGTGGATTATGCTTTTGTGTACAAATAAAGCAAATATTGTTTTTGGTTTTGTTTACGAAAGTTCCGTCGATAGCGATATATCGCCTGCACTGGCCCCTTCGCGAGCAGGCTCGCTCCCACGTTTGAAATGCGTGCCCCTGTGTGCGAGCTTGCCCGCGAAGAGGCAGTCCCATTCAGTCGAGAGCCGTCTGACTTTTCCCCAGCGCCATATTCACCGCCAGCCAGCCATTCACCGCCGCCTCGCCAGCCTCGGCAAACACTCGCTCCAGCAATTTCACCTGCTCACGCCGCAGCGCCTGTTCAAACTTCGCGCCTTCGGCCGTCAACTCCAGCAGACGCTTTCGCTTGTCGGCCTCGGACGCCACGCTGTCGACCAGATGCATTTCCTGTAACTGTCGCAACGGCATGTTCAAGGCCTGCTTGCTCACGCCAAGCAATCCCAGCAATTCCTTCACGCTCAAATTCGGGTATCGAGCGATGAAAAACACAATTCGCTGATGTACCCGCGACAGCCCACGGCGCTCGAGCATTTCATCAGCCTTGGCAGTGAAGGCCTGATAGCCGAAGAAAAACGCTTCCATCGCCTGTTGTTGGCTCGCGGGGTTTTTAAGGTCAAGCATATTGACGTACTCGCTCAAGCTGTCGTAATTTCAGTCAATCAGTTTGACTCATTATTCCCATGCCTCGCTACCGGTGACTTCCATGGCCTTTTCCGAACGTGTCGCGCGCCTTAAAAGCTCTTTGATCCGTGAAATCCTTGCCGCCGCCCAGCGCCCGGAAGTCATGTCGTTCGCCGGCGGATTGCCGGCCGAAGCGATGCTGCCGAAGGTCGAGTGGGCTGACATGCCGCTGTCACTCGGCCAATACGGCATGAGCGAAGGCGAACCGGCATTGCGCGAAGCCTTGGCAGCGGAGGCGAGGGCGCTGGGCCTGGAGTGCACCGCAAGTCAGGTACTGGTGGTCAGCGGCTCGCAGCAAACCCTCGATCTGGCGGCCAAGCTGTACATCGACAAGGGCACGGAAATTCTGCTTGAAGCGCCGACCTATCTCGCCGCATTGCAGATTTTCCAGCTATTCGGCGCCGATTGCCTGACCGTGCCGCAAGAAGCCGACGGCCCGAATCTGGCGCAATTGCGCAGTCGTCTCGAACAGCACCGGCCAGCGTTCATTTACCTGATCCCGACGTTCCAGAATCCGTCCGCCGTGCGTTACAGCGAAGCCAAGCGTGCAGCCGTAGCGGCATTGCTCGACGAATTCGGCGTCACCCTGATCGAGGACGAACCCTACCGCGAGCTGACTTTCGATGGCGGCAGCGCCAAGCCGATTGCCGGGCGTCTGCAGAAGGCGAGCTGGATCTACACCGGCACCGTGTCGAAAACCTTGTTGCCCGGTTTACGCGTCGGTTACTTGATCGCCAGCCCGGACCTGTTCCCGCATCTGCTCAAACTCAAGCAATCGGCAGATCTGCATACCAACCGCATCGGTCAGTGGCAGGCCCTGCAATGGATCGGCAGCGACAAGTATCTGCAGCATCTGAGTGAGTTGCGCGGCTTCTATCGGCAACGGCGCGATGCCTTCCAAACGGCGCTGGAAACGCACTTTTCTGATCTCGCCGACTGGAACATGCCGCAGGGCGGGCTGTTTTTCTGGCTGACGTTGAAGCAGCCGCTGGATACGCGAACGTTGCTCAATGAGGCGTTGGCCAATGACGTGGCGTTTATGCCGGGGGAGCCGTTCTTTCCGGATCCGGATAACCATCATGGGCATTTGCGCTTGAATTTCAGCCACATTGATCCGGCGCGACTGGATGAAGGGCTCAAGCGATTGGCGGCGGTGGTGCGCCAGGCGCTGCTAGAGAAAGCGGCCTGAAAACAATAAACCGGCTCGAGGGCCGGTTTATTTTTGTCTGGGATTTGCGGTGGCTGAGAGGGTCCCTTCGCGAGCAGGCTCACTCCCACAGTGGAAATGCATTCCAAAGGATGGGAGCGAGCATGCTCGCGAAGGCGTCAATCAACCCACAACATAATCATCAGACAGCGGCAAACCGCTTATCCAGATAATCAATAATCACCTTGGACTCATACATCCAGGTTGTCTGGCCATTCTCTTCAATGCGCAGGCAAGGCACCTTGATCCGGCCACCCTGATCCAGCAGCGTCTGACGATCCTGCTCGTTGTTCTTCGCATCCTTCAGCGCCACCGGTACATTCAGGCGACGCAGTGTGCGGCGGGTTTTCACGCAGAACGGGCAGGCATGGAACTGATACAGGGTCAGGCCTTGCGCGGCGGCGTTGACCTGGGCCTGAGTTTCGGCAGGACGCTGTTTCTTGCCCGGGCGGGTGATGAAGTCGATGAAGATAACCAGTTGGCCGAGGCCGACACGAAGCGCTTTGACGAACACGTTTAAAGCCTCACGGTGCAAATTGAGAAAGGCGCGCAGCTTACCCGATTTTTCACGGACGAAAAAAAACCGGCGATGAATGCCGGTTTTCTTCGCGCAACGAATTACTTGATGAGGCTGAGGAATTCGCTGCGGGTCGCTGCGTTTTCGCGGAACTCACCGAGCATCACCGAAGTGATCATCGACGAATTCTGCTTCTCGACACCGCGCATCATCATGCACATGTGCTTGGCCTCAATCACCACGGCTACGCCCAGCGCGCCGGTGACTTGCATCACTGCATCGGCGATCTGACGGCTGAGGTTTTCCTGGATCTGCAGGCGACGGGCGTACATGTCGACGATCCGCGCGACCTTAGACAGGCCCAGCACTTTGCCGCTCGGGATGTACGCAACATGCGCCTTGCCGATGAACGGCAGCAGGTGGTGTTCGCACAACGAGTACAACTCGATGTCCTTGACCAGCACCATTTCGCTGTTGTCGGAGCTGAACAGGGCACCGTTGGTGACCTCTTCGAGCGTCTGTTCATAACCGCGGCAGAGGTACTGCATGGCTTTGGCGGCACGTTTTGGCGTGTCGAGCAGGCCCTCGCGGGACACGTCCTCGCCCAATTGGCCGAGAATCGCGGTGTAATTCTGTTCCAGGGACATGAAACTACCTGTGGGGATTTTCGCAAAGGGCAAGGGTACGGTGGCGGACACAACCCTGCAAGTTCGGTGTAACGCGATTATTCGTCGCGGCCTTCCATCATGGTGCGTTTGAGCATCACGTAAACCGCGCCGGCACCGCCGTGTTTCGCCTGACACGAGCAGAAACCCAGCACTTGGGCATGCTGGCGCAACCAGGTGTTGACGTGGCTTTTGATCATCGGCCGCTTGCCGTCCAGGCGCACAGCCTTGCCGTGGGTGACGCGTACGCAGCGGATTTCGAATTTAGTCGCTTCGGCAAGAAAGGCCCAGAGGGTTTCGCGGGCCTTTTCCACGCTCATGCCGTGCAGGTCGAGGCTGCCTTCGAACGGGATCTGGCCGACCTTGAGCTTGCGCATCTGACTTTCCTGCACGCCGTCACGGGACCACATCAACTCGTCTTCCGGGCCGACGTCGATCACGAACTGGTCGGACAGACCATCCACGGTAGCAGTGTCGGTGCGCACGGTGGCGGACTGGCGCAGCTTGGCGATCTGTGCGCGGTCAGCCTTGGGTTTGCCGGTGTCGGCGCGGTCGTGCTTGATCGGCTTGACGCCTTGGATCGCACTTTTGAACAGGGAAAAATCGTCGTCTTGCATGTCAGCCTCCGCGAAGGGCGGCCAGTTTACCCAAGTCGAAACAAAACGGCCCGGCAAAAAGCCAGGCCGGTGATTCAGTCGTGTTTTTTCATCAGGTGCGGGGACATGTTCAGTTCCCGCGATTGCCGGGCGCGACGCCGGCAACGACGCCACAGGGCGACACCGAAATACAGAAACAGCAAGCCGACTGCCAGAATGATCGCCGAACCCATCGGCGTGGCATTCAAATCACCGAGCGCTGGCGGGCGCCCGAGCAGGCTGGCGGCCCCGGCCATCGCCAGCAGCACACCGAACGTCGCCAGAATGGCGGCAATCGCCGCGCCGAATCGAAAACGCCAGTTGCTTTGGCCTTTGGGCCGCAAGCGGCGTGCGTCAAATCCATCGGATAACTTCATTCCGACCTTCCTCAATGGGTATCGGCCCTTCGACCGGGAGTTGACCGGGTTGTTCCTGAGGCTATGGCATTTGCGGCAAATGAGAGGATTTTGCAGATGAGCGGCGCCACGAGCCGCCCATCAGAGCCGATCAGATCAGGTCTTGAGTCAACGCGAGCGTGGCGAAATTGTCCGCCATGATCGCCATTTCGGCTTCCTGCACCACGGCGGCGCTGAGCACTCGGCCCTTGAATGGCAGGTCGCGGGTGGCGCAGGCGTCTTCGACCAGAGTGCAGCGGAAACCCAGATTCTTCGCCGCACGTACGGTGGTGCTGACACTGGAGTGGCTCATGAAACCGCAGACGATCAGGTCCAGTGAGCCAAGGTTTTGCAAACGGTCCAGCAACTCGGTGCCGTGGAACGCGCTCGGCAGCAGTTTGCCGATAATGGTTTCATCGCCCTGTGGCTCGAGGCCAGGGATGAATTCGCCGCGTTCGCCCTGCGGGTCGAACAGGCCGCCGACGGTGCCGAGGTGACGCACGTGCACGATCGGCCGACCGGCTGCACGGGCTGCGGCAACCACTTGCTTGATGTTTGCGACGGCCGCGTCCATGCCGCTCAGGGCCAGCGGGCCACTGAGATATTCTTTCTGGGCATCGATGATGACCACGGTGGCATGGCTCAGTGTGGCCGCTGCGTAACCGCGACCGCTGAGTTGAAACATCGTTTTTGGAACGGACATTCTGGGGCTCCTTGGGGTGGGGCTTTTGCGACATTGTCCTCTGGCTGAGCGGTTCTGTGAATCGCTACCATCGTAGGCACCGTCGTTATTGGCCTGCAGCCTTGTCAAGTTACACGTTCTGTTCAATAGCCGATGCAAAAAACAGAAAACTCCTACCGTCGGTGCGATGTTTTTCCTGCGTCGTCGTCGCGCGTTTTGGCTGCTAGAATCGCCAGTCGTTTTTTCTGGAGTTCTGCCCCGTGATCACTTCCCGACTTCGTACCCTGCGCGACCATATTCGTTGGGCCGTCAGCCGCTTCCATGGGGAGGATCTGTTTTTCGGCCATGGCACCGACAATGCCTGGGACGAAGCGCGGCAGCTTGTGCTGGGAGCTTTGCACCTGCCTTGGGAAATCGCCGACAGCTACCTCGATTGCGCGCTGGAAGACGACGAGCTGGTCAATTTGCAGCGTTTGCTCAAGCGCCGTATCGAAGAGCGCATTCCGACCGCTTACCTGTTGGGTGAGGCATGGTTCTGCGGCATGTCGTTCATCGTCGATGAGCGTGTGTTGATCCCGCGCTCGCCGATTGGCGAACTGATCGAAAACCGTTTCGCCCCGTGGATCGGCAGCGAGCCTGCGCGGATTCTCGACCTGTGCACCGGTTCCGGTTGCATCGGTATCGCCTGTGCCTACGAGTTTCAGAACGCCGAAGTGGTGCTGGCCGATCTGTCGTTCGAAGCGCTGGAAGTGGCCAACCAGAACATCGAGCGCCATGGCGTCGATGAGCGCGTCTATACCGTGCAGGGCGATGGGTTTGATGGCTTGCCGGGCCAGCGTTTCGACCTGATCGTGTCGAACCCGCCTTACGTGGATGCGGAAGATTTCGCCGACATGCCGGACGAATATCAGCATGAACCGGAGCTGGGCCTGGCGTGTGGCGACGATGGCTTGAACCTGGTGCGACGCATGCTCGCTGAAGCGGCCGATCATCTGACCGAGAAGGGGTTGTTGATTGTCGAGGTGGGCAACAGCCAGGTACACGTTGACGCGTTGTACCCGGAAGTCGATTTCGCCTGGCTCGAATTCGAGCGTGGCGGGCATGGCGTGTTCATGTTGACGGCGGAGCAGTGTCGCGATCATCAGGCGCTGTTCGCTGCCCGCGTCTGACCCGTTAAAAGCAAAAGATCGCAGCCTTCGGCAGCTCCTACAGGGATTACCGCATTCCAATGTAGGAGCTGCCGAAGGCTGCGATCTTTTGATCTACCGGTGCGTAGCAATCCAGATCAACAGCCCCGCCTGAAACACCGCAAACGCCACCAGACAGGTAATGGTGAAACGCAGCCCGGCGTCTTCACGCTTGAACTTGCTGACCTTCTCTTCCTGTTTCTTCAGCTTCACTTCCTGCTCAGCCAGATTCTGTTCGGCCTGCTGCAGCATCTGTGCCGCTTCAAGAATCTCGACGATCTGCAGCTTTTCGCTGTTCCAGTCGCCGAGCAAATCGCCGACCAATACATCCTTGACGCTGCCCTTCAAGTGCTGGGCATCGGCGTACACCACATCAAAACCATGCACCCGCAGGAAATGATCGCGACGCAGACGGGTGTCTTCGTTCAGCGCGTCCTTGTTGTTCAAGTCCATGCCGTCAACGGTGTAGGTCGGCCAGCGCTTTTTCGCCCAATTGATGCCTTGCGCGGCCATGTAACGGCCGATGCCACGGTTCATTGGTTCGATCTGCAAGCCACTGTCGGGGCCGAAGTGCACACGTTTGGTCGTGTGATCGACCCACACGTCCAGCTGATTCTGCTCTTTGCGCACACGCTGGCCGGGCAGCTTGATCGTCATGCGCATCAGGCTTTTTTCTTTGCTGTTGCGCTCGGCATAGCCGAATTCGACGAAGCGCAAGGGGCGGCCGCCAGTGTTGCGGTCGGTCTGCAATGGGGCCAGGCGGAGCATCTTGTGGTGCTCGACGTGGACATCCGCCCACGGCAGCTCGACCGCTGGCGGTGCGTCTTTTTCAGCGGTGGTGTCGGGTGAAGTCGGGGTATCAGTCATAACGGCGAGATCCTGTCCAAGCCCTGCTTGTCGCCAGCCGTTGCGCTGGCGACAAAGGCTTATCGGCCGTTTTTTGCAGGACTAGAGGGTAAACCGCGCTTAACGGGTGCGAAGTCCGTCAATAAACTCGATGATCTTCGCGCCAAGTTCCGCCGCCAGTGGCAAATTCGGATCCTTGTACGAAGCCAATTGCCGCTTCATATCGTTGTGGACGATGCGCATGACGTGGTTCATGCCGTCGATCACCGCCAGTTCGGCGTCGGGTTTGGCGGCTTTCAGCGCCCGCGCATCGCCAACGCCGACCTGCATGTCGTTGCTGCCCTGGACGATCAGCGCCGGCATCTTCAATTGCGCGAAGGCTTTCGCGGGATCCTGACGGAACAGCGAAATCAGATACGGCTGCACGCTCGGGCGGAAAATCACCTGCAGCGGTTGCGGCACATTGTCGTCAGTCTGGCCGGCCTTGAGGCTGTCGAGCAATTCATTGCTGCGTAGCATCAACGGAGGTGGGAGGCTGCGAGCCAATTGCTCGCGGATCACCTGATCGACCGGGCGCGCGCTGCCGGACAGGGAAATCACCGCAGCGGCGTCCACTTTCGGCGCGGCGAGGCTGGCAATCAGCGCGCCTTCACTGTGGCCGAGCAGGATCAATTTGCCGAAACGCGGGTCGGCCTTGAGTTTCTGCCCCCACGCCACTGCGTCCGCCGCATAGGCCTCCACCGATAAATTGCGCTCATCCGGCGTCGCCGCCAGGCTCGTCGCAACACCGCGCTTGTCGTAACGCACACTGGCGATATTGTGTTTGGCCAGCACCCACGCCAGGCGCTTGAGGCTGTCGTTGCGCCCGCCGTCGGGGTTGTTTCCGTCGCGATCCGTAGGACCGGAGCCAGAAATAATCAGGACAACCGGCACAGGGTTGTCAGATTTTGGCAGCAGCAGCGAACCGAAAAGTTCGCCGGTGCCGGTATCCAAAGTGACCGGGCGTTGTAGGACCGTCGCTTGGGCAAAGCCCGTAAAGAGGGTAAGACTCAAGATCAAAACTCGCAGCATCATCACGCCATCATTCGCCAAGGTGCCGGTTGGACTCGCCAGCACCACTAAGGTTCGAGGATGAACTACTCGGTTAGCCTGCGTATACTGGCGCGCATCACGAATTTGGGTTTGATTTCACGGAGCGTCCTGCATGTCCGGCAATACCTACGGCAAGTTGTTCACTGTCACCACCGCTGGCGAGAGCCATGGTCCGGCGTTGGTCGCCATTGTCGACGGCTGCCCGCCGGGCCTGGAGATCTCCCTCGAAGACCTGCAGCGCGACCTCGATCGCCGCAAGCCAGGCACCAGCCGCCACACCACCCAGCGTCAAGAAGCCGACGAAGTCGAAATCCTCTCTGGCGTATTCGAAGGCCGCACCACCGGTTGCTCGATCGGCCTGCTGATCCGCAACACCGACCAGAAGTCCAAGGACTACTCGGCGATCAAGGATCTGTTCCGCCCAGCCCACGCCGACTACACCTACCACCACAAATACGGCGAGCGCGACTACCGTGGCGGTGGTCGCAGCTCGGCGCGCGAAACCGCGATGCGCGTGGCGGCCGGTGCGATCGCGAAGAAATACCTGGCCACCCAAGGCATCGTCATTCGTGGCTACATGAGCCAGCTCGGCCCGATCGAAATCCCGTTCAAGACCTGGGATTCGGTGGAAGAGAACGCTTTCTTCTGCCCGGACCCGGACAAAGTGCCGGAGCTTGAGGCCTACATGGATCAATTGCGTCGCGATCAAGACTCGGTTGGGGCGAAGATCACTGTCGTTGCCGAAGGCGTGATGCCGGGTCTGGGCGAGCCGATCTTCGATCGCCTCGATGCTGAACTGGCCCACGCACTGATGAGCATCAACGCGGTGAAAGGCGTGGAAATCGGCGCCGGTTTTGCCTCGGTTGCCCAGCGCGGCACCGAGCACCGCGATGAAATGACCCCGGAAGGTTTCCTCAGCAACAACGCAGGCGGCATCCTCGGTGGTATTTCGTCCGGTCAGCCGATCGTTGCGCATCTGGCCTTGAAGCCGACGTCGAGCATCACCACCCCGGGCCGTTCGATCGATATCCACGGCAACCCTGTGGACGTGATCACCAAGGGCCGTCACGACCCGTGCGTCGGCATCCGCGCCACGCCGATTGCCGAAGCGATGATGGCCATCGTGCTGATGGATCACTTGCTGCGTCACCGTGGCCAGAACGCCGATGTGCGCGTGAGCACCCCGGTGCTGAGCCAGCTTTGATGGCGGGCTCTGAAGCCGTCGCGGCATAACCGTGACGGCGCTCCCTTACTGGCGGCTGTCCAGTTTCTATCTGTTCTATTTCGCCTTGCTCGGGTCGACAGCGCCGTTTCTGGCGCTGTACTTCGACCACCTCGGCTTCAGTCCCGCGCGGATCGGTGAGCTGGTCGCAATCCCGATGCTGATGCGCTGTGTGGCGCCGAACATCTGGGGCTGGCTCGGCGATTACACCGGCAAACGCCTGGCCATCGTGCGCTTCGGCGCGGTGTGTACGCTGCTGACTTTTTCGTTGATTTTCGTCAGCAAAACCTACGCCTGGCTGGCGATGGTCATGGCGCTGCACGCGTTCTTCTGGCACGCGGTGCTGCCGCAGTTCGAAGTCATCACCCTGGCGCATTTGCAGGGGCAGACCTCGCGCTACAGCCAAATCCGCTTATGGGGCTCGATCGGTTTCATCATCACCGTGGTCGCGCTTGGCCGATTGTTCGAATGGCTCAGCCTCGATATCTACCCGGCGGCGCTGGTGCTGATCATGGCTGGCATCGTCCTCAGCAGCTTGTGGGTGCCGAACGCGCAACCGCCGCAAGGCAATCGGCCGAGCGGGGAGGGCTTTCTCAAGCAACTGCGCAACCCCGGCGTGCTGGCGTTCTATGGCTGCGTGGCGCTGATGCAATTGAGCCACGGCCCGTATTACACCTTTCTGACCTTGCACCTTGAACGCCTCGGCTACACCCGCGGCACCATCGGCATGCTCTGGGCCGTGGGTGTCGTTGCCGAAGTGCTGATGTTCATGGCGATGAGCCGGATTCTTGCGCGGTTTTCCCTGCGCCGGGTGCTGATGGCAAGTTTTCTGCTGGCGGCGCTGCGCTGGTTGCTGCTAGGTTCGTTCGCCGAGTTCTTGTGGGTGCTGTTGTTTGCGCAGGTGCTTCACGCGGCGACCTTCGGCAGTTTTCACGCCGCTGCCATCGCTTTCGTGCAACGTAGCTTCGGCGCGCGCCAGCAAGGGCAGGGCCAGGCGCTGTACGCCGCACTGGCCGGCACCGGCGGCGCCATGGGCGCGTTGTATTCCGGCTACAGCTGGAATGCCCTCGGCGCGACATTGACCTTTAGTATTGCCAGTCTCGCGGCGCTCGCTGCTGCCGTTATCATTGCCACACGTATGCAAGAGGACAGGCCATGAGCCTTACGCGTGAACAACTCGCCCAGCAAATCGTCGATGCCGGGCGCTTTCTTTATGGTCGCGGCTGGTCGCCGGCCACCAGCAGCAACTATTCGACGCGCCTCTCGCCAAGCGAAGCGCTGCTGACCGTGTCGGGCAAGCACAAGGGCCAGTTGAGTGTGGACGATGTGCTCGCCACCGACCTTTCCGGCAATAGCCTGGAACCGGGCAAAAAGCCGTCCGCCGAAACCCTGCTGCACACCCAGCTGTATAGCTGGCGGCCGGAGATCGGCGCAGTGCTGCACACCCATTCGGTCAATGCCACGGTGCTGTCGCGCCTGACTCCGCAAGACTTTATCGAGTTCGAAGACTACGAGCTGCAAAAAGCCTTCAGTGGCATCTCGACCCACGAATCGCGGGTGCGCGTGCCGATTTTCGACAACGATCAGGACATTGCGCGCCTCGCCGCCAAGGTGCAGCCTTGGCTCGACGCCCATCCTGATTGTGTCGGTTACCTGATTCGCGGCCACGGCCTCTACACCTGGGGCGCGCAGATGAACGACGCGCTGCGGCAGATCGAGGCCTTTGAATTTCTGTTTGAATGCGAGTTGAAAACCCGCAGCGTCATGAACCGCCAAGGCTGACTTCACCAGAAGTAGCCCATTTGCCTGATGAAATGCTGTGCCCGACCGGTCTGCAAGAACCGGACGGCAAGGCCGATACCGAGGAATTGCCCCAATGAGCAGCCTGTCCGTCTATCACGTCTCAAGCCCTGAGATTCCGAACAAGGTGCTGACCCACTTTGAAGACATCGCCTCGACCCTGGCCGAGCAGGGCGTGCGCTTCGACCGCTGGCAAGCCGCCGCGAAAATCCAGCCCGGCGCCACCCAGGAAGAGGTGATCAGTGCTTATAAAGAGCAGATCGATAAGCTGATGACCGAGCGCGGTTACATCACTGTCGACGTCATCAGCCTGAACAGCGATCACCCGCAAAAAGCCGAGCTGCGCGCCAAGTTTCTCGAAGAGCATCGCCATGGCGAAGACGAAGTCAGATTTTTCGTCGCCGGCCGTGGGTTGTTTACCTTGCACATCGATGATTACGTCTACGCCGTACTCTGCGAAAAGAACGATTTGATCTCGGTGCCGGCCGGCACCAAGCACTGGTTCGACATGGGCGAGCATCCGCACTTTGTCGCGATCCGTCTGTTCAACAACCCTGAAGGCTGGGTTGCCAATTTCACCGGCGAAGACATCGCCGGCCGCTTCCCGCGTCTGGAGGACTGATTCGATGTCGATCAAAGCCATTGTTACGGACATCGAAGGCACTACCAGCGCGGTGAGTTTCGTCTTCGACGTGCTGTTTCCGTATGCCGCTAAACACCTGCCGGAATTTGTCCGCCAGAACGCCGAGCGCCCCGATGTGGCCGAGCAACTGGAGGCCGTGCGCCGTGACAGCAATGCGCCGCAGGCCGATGTTGAACGGGTTGTTGAAATTCTCTTGAGCTGGATCGAGGAAGATCGCAAAGCCACGCCGCTCAAGGCCTTGCAAGGCATGGTCTGGGCGCAGGGTTATCACGCCGGGCAATTGAAGGGGCATGTTTACCCGGATGCCGTTGAAGCGCTGCAGCGCTGGCATGCTGCCGGTTATCAACTATTTGTGTACTCGTCGGGTTCGATTCAGGCGCAGAAACTGATTTTCGGCTGCTCGGAGGCGGGGGATCTGACGCCGTTGTTCAGTGGTTATTTCGACACGACTTCAGGGCCCAAGCGTGAGGCGCAGTCCTACACCAATATTCAGAAAGCCATCGGCGTTGAACCGGGGGAGATCCTGTTTCTCTCGGACATTGTTGAAGAACTCGACGCCGCTCAGTCGGCAGGCATGCAAACCTGCGGCCTAGCCCGCGAAGGCGGGGAGTTGGGCAGCCACATCACCGTCGACACGTTCACCGGAATAGAACCCGAAGCCTTCTGACCTCACCGATCTAGTGTGGGAGCGAGCCTGCTCGCGAAAGCGTGCGTTCAGCCAGCATTTTCAGTGGCTGACACACCCTATTCGCGAGCAGGCTCGCTCCCACAGGTTTTGCATAAGCCACAAAAAACAGGCCGTGAAGCGAAAGCTCCACGGCCTGTTTTGTTTAATGCGCTTTAAAAATTACAGCGAGTGATATGTCGGCAGAGCAAAACGCTGCTGGCTCTGCAGCATGGCAATTTGCGGCAACTCACTGGCTTGTTCTGCCAGGTCACGACGAATTGCACTGATCGCCCACGACAGTTGGTCGCCGGCATGCAGTTGTTGATAAGTCAGTGCGCGTTTGAACACTTTGCCGTCGCTGCTGCGCAGGGTCAGCAGGATCCCGCCATCGGGACGTGGCGTAGTGGTGACGTCGAAGTTGGAGAACAGGGAGGTAAATTTTTCTTGGATCAGGCTCATGTCTTTCAGCTCCGTATGCACTTGAATGGCAAGCATGCAGAGGAGGTTGCAGCGATTGTGCCAGCATTTGAAAATAAAATAATCGTTATAAATCAAAGACTTAAAAATAATGAAAATTCAGGTTGTCGTGCAAAGTGCATGAATGGCCATCGTGCATCCTGCATTTTGCGGGATCGATATCGATTCGATTGAACCAATCGCAGATCCGCAGATCCGCTGCGCTCGCTAAAGAGCAGCGGATACAAAACATTGCAAAAACCGCGTGTACAGCCCGAGAAGCGCTGACGTATTTTCGACCTCGACCTGTGCTCGAATGCGCCGGTTGCTTCAAGTCAAAGCCCGAAAAATAAAAACATCGACCTGCACGTCAAGGTCGAACGGGGAGTTGTCATGAGTCACGCGCCAAGCGACACGATTACCTGGGGCATGATGCTCCGCAAACTGCCGATGATTGCCAAAGCCATCCCGCGGGTGGTCAAGGGCATGAAGGTGGCCAACGTCACGGATCCGACCCAAAGCTGTGGCCTTGGCTGGACATTCGAGCAAGCGACACTGCGCAATCCCGAGGGGCCGGCGTTATTGCACGGCGATGTGCGGCTGACCTATGCGCAGGTCAACCAGTGGGCCAACCGCATCGCTCACTATCTGAACGGGCAGGGCATCGGCAAGGGCGACGTGGTCGCGGTGTTTATCGAAAACCGCCCGGAACTGCTGGTGACCATTCTGGCGCTGGCCAAGGTCGGCGCGGTCAGCGCGCTGCTCAACACCTCGCAGACGCGTGACACACTTGTCCACAGTGTGAATCTGGTGGCGCCGGTGGCGATTATTGTGGGCGAAGAACTGCTTGCGGCGTATGCGGCGATTCGCGATCAAGTAGCGATCACTGCACCGCGCACCTGGTTTGTCGCCGATCAGGACACCTACAGCCATCCGGGCATTGCGCCCGACGGGTACGTCAACCTGATCAGCGCCAGTGCCGACGCCTCCAGCGAGAATCCGCCGAGCAGCCAGCAGATCTTCTTCGACGATCCGTGTTTCTACATTTATACCTCCGGCACCACCGGCCTGCCCAAGGCCGGGGTGTTCAAGCATGGGCGCTGGATGCGCAGCTCCGCCAGTTTCGGCATGATCGCCCTTAACATGAGTCCAGACGATGTCGTCTATTGCACTTTGCCGCTGTACCACGCCACCGGTCTTTGCGTGTGCTGGGGTTCGGCGGTAAACGGTGCCTCGGGCTTCGCGATCCGTCGCAAGTTCAGCGCCAGTCAGTTCTGGAGCGACGTGCGCCGCTACCGTGCAACCACCATTGGTTACGTCGGCGAGCTGTGCCGTTACCTGGTCGATCAACCGGCCAGCGCCGATGACAGCCGTCACGATGTGCGCAAGATGATCGGCAACGGCTTGCGCCCCGGCGCTTGGGCCGAGTTCAAGACACGTTTTGCCGTCGAGCACATCTGTGAGCTGTACGCGGCGAGCGACGGCAACATCGGATTCACCAACATTCTCAACTTCGACAACACCATCGGTTTCTCCCTGATGGCTTGGGAATTGGTCGCCTACGATCATGACAGCGGCGAGCCGATCCGCAGTCCTGACGGATTCATGCGCAAGGTCGGCAAAGGCGAGCAGGGGCTTTTGCTGGCACGGATCGATGAAAAAGCTCCATTGGACGGCTACACCGATCCACAGAAAACCGCCAAGGTCGTGTTGCACGACGTGTTTAGCAAAGGCGATCGTTTTTTCAACACCGGCGACCTGCTACGCAACATCGGCTTCGGCCACGCTCAATTTGTCGATCGCCTCGGCGACACCTATCGCTGGAAGGGCGAAAACGTCTCGACCACCGAAGTCGAAAATCTTCTGCTGCAACACCCGCATATTTCCGAGGCGGTGGCTTATGGCGTGGAGATCTGCAATACCAACGGCCGCGCCGGTATGGCGGCGATCACCCCGGCGGAATCCCTTGCGACGCTGGATTTCGCCGAGTTGCTGACTTTTGCCCGGGAGCGCATGCCAGCTTATGCCGTGCCGTTGTTCCTGCGAGTGAAGGTCAAGATGGAAACCACTGGCACCTTCAAATACCAGAAAACCCGACTCAAGAACGAGGGCTTCGATCCCGGCCAGACGGGGGATGACCCGATCTTCGCATGGCTGCCCGGCACGCAGACTTACGTTCGGGTCACCGATGAAGTGTTGGCGGAAATTCATCAGGGCAAGCATCGTTATTGAATCTGGCTATGGCTCGACTTGAGAAAAAGGGGGTGACAGCCACCGTCTCGCTCGGGAAACTGTCGGCTTTCCGATTGACCGAAAGTGGAGTTGCCCCATGTCCGACCAAAGCCGCCAGATGACCCCTGAAGAAGCTGCCGAATTCACCGAGCAGGTTTTCAACAAGGCGCGCGACGGTGATGCCGAGATGCTTGATCGCCTGGTCACGGCCGGTTTGCCAGTCAACCTGAAGAACAGCAAGGGTGACACGTTGTTGATGTTGGCCAGCTATTACGGCCATCTGGATGCGGTGCAGGTGTTGCTTAAACACAAGGCCGACCCGGAAATGCGCAATGGCAACGGCCAGAGCCCGATTGCCGGCGCCGCATTCAAAGGCGATCTGCCGGTGGTCAAGGCGCTGGTCGAAGCGGGCGCAGAGATCGAAGGCTCGTCGTTTGATGGGCGTACGGCGCTGATGATGGCGGCGATGTTCAACCGCGTTGAAATCGTTGATTACCTGATCAGCAAGGGTGCCAATGCGCAAGCCAAGGACGCCAATGGCGTGACAGCGCTGGATGCGGCGCGCACGATGGGGGCGGTTGATACCACCGCGCAGCTGGAAAAACTGCTGGCCTGACGGGCCTCAAAAGATCGCAGCTTGCGGCAGCTCCTACATTGAACGCGTTGGCCTGCCATTCCGTGGATGAGCGCTGAACGTAGGAGCTGCCGAAGGCTGCGATCTTTTGCTTTGTGCGCTATCCTCCGCGCCCTCGAAATTCACCTTCGCCACAGGATCAGCCCTCATGAAAGCCGCACTCGTCGAACTCATCAGCAAAATCAGCTCTGGCTGCATGGGCGAGGACGAGATCGTGAAAGTGGCTGACGAAGCCGCGCAAGCCTACGCCGATGCCGATGCCTTTCTGGCAGCCAACCCGGACATCAACTACGACGACACATTCCCGATTGCGTTGGGCGAGTGGGTCGTGGTCGGCAGCCTGCCGGAAACCGTGCTGTTCCAGGCCGACACCTACGTTGACCTGTTTGCACAGATCGTCGCCTCGTTCGGCCCTGGTGTGGATTTCAACCTCAAACCCAAGCAACTGGCCAAGACCGAAGCCCTGACTGCACTCAACCGCATCCAGGTGCAAATGAGCAGCATGAACAAGGAAAACGGCGGTTACACGCTGATGGACTTCAGCCAGTTGCTCGACGACGAACTGCAGGTGGTACTGGTCTACGGTAACGATGTGTCACGGGTGCTGGAGTTGTGCGCCGAAGTCGGTATCGCCGCTGCGCCATCGCTCGAAGCGCTCAAGATCGCCGTGCACGTCTGAGCGAGATAGCAATAAAAGGGAACCCTGCGCGCGACCGTCTATCCTAAAAGTGCATGCCACTATTCTGGAGCGACACCATGGGTTCCACGTTCAACGGTCTGATTGGCCTGATCATCCTCGCCCTCGACATCTGGGCCATCATCAATGTGCTGAAAAGCGGCGCCACCACCGGGATGAAAATCGTCTGGGTGCTGCTGATCATCCTCCTGCCAGTGCTGGGCCTGATCATCTGGGCGATTGCCGGACCGCGGGGCAACGTGCGGATCTAGCCACAAACTTCGTGAGCATCCCAAAACCTGTGGGAGCTGGCTTGCCAGCGATAGGATCACTGCGGTGTCACTGATGAACCGAGTTGACCCTATCGCTGGCAAGCCAGCTCCCACAAGGATTGTGGTGGGCCGATGAAGTGAGGTTCGACCTGTCATCTTCGGCAACGTAGAATGCGCGCCTTTCCCGGGCAATCGTCCCCACGATTGGCGCCCGCGCATTCATCGGAGCACTTGACCATGACCGTCACCAAAACCAGCGAGTACCTGGAAACCCTCTACGAAGGCTACGGCCAGCGTTTTCGCATGGAAAAACTGCTGCACGAAGTGCGCACCGAACACCAGCACCTGGTGATTTTCCAGAACCCGCGCATGGGCCGGGTGATGGCGCTGGACGGCGTGATCCAGACCACCGAAGCCGACGAATTCATCTATCACGAAATGCTCACCCACGTGCCAATCCTCGCCCACGGCAGCGCCAAGCGCGTGCTGATCATTGGTGGCGGTGACGGCGGCATGCTCCGTGAAGTGACCAAGCATGCCGGTGTCGAGCACATCACCATGGTCGAGATCGACGGCACCGTGGTCGATATGTGCAAAGAGTTCCTGCCGAACCACTCCAGCGGCGCCTACGACGATCCGCGCCTGAACCTGGTGATTGACGACGGCATGCGTTTCGTCGCCACCACCACGGAAAAATTCGACGTGATCATCTCCGACTCCACCGACCCGATCGGCCCGGGCGAAGTGTTGTTCTCGGAGAACTTCTATCAGGCGTGCCATCGCTGCCTGAACGAGGGCGGTATCCTCGTGACCCAGAACGGTACGCCGTTCATGCAGATTGACGAAGTGAAAACCACTGCCGGTCGCCTGAACAGCCTGTTCCCGGACTGGCACTTCTACCAGGCAGCCGTGCCGACCTACATCGGCGGCTCGATGACTTTCGCCTGGGGCTCGACCAATCCGGCGTACCGCAAACTGAGCCGTGAAACCCTGCAACAGCGCTTCATCGGCAGCGGCATCGTCACCCGCTACTACAACCCGGAAATCCACATTGGTGCGTTCGCCTTGCCGCAGTACGTGCTGCAGGCGATCAACAAGCCAAGCAACGACTGAATAATCGCTGCAAGTCTTTGTAGGAGTGAGCCTGCTCGCGATTACGGTTTGTCTACCAACATCAGCGTTGGATGAGAAATCGCTATCGCGAGCAGGCTCACTCCTACAGTCGATGTCGTTTTTTTCATCTTCGCCCGTTGTAATCCTTTTGAACCAACTTTCGGCGTACACAGTCGAGATAGGTGTAAGCCCATTTGCGGGTTTGATCGAGGAGGCACCGATGCAAAAGTGGAAAGTCACTTTCGTGGACGATCATGGTGAAATTGTCGATGAGGTGTTCGAGCGCGCGGAATGCCCCAGCGACGATGAGGCCGCTCGATTGATCAAGGCACGGCTCCTGCCCGTCGCCGCCGAACTGGATCTGAACGATCTGGAAGGGCGCACCGCCGATGCTGGCGTCAAAAGCCTGAAAACCCAGAACAGCATCGAAATCCGCAGCATCACCCCAATCTGAAATACTTCTTGTCACCTTCAACACCAGGCCTTGGCAGCAGCTCTATCTTGGGGCTACTCTGCAAGCGAGATCAGCGAACGGATCGCTAAGGTCTGGTCTTGTCAGCTACATGCTTGTTCCCGCGTGCAACCACGTTGCCGTCGTACTTTGGCCAGAGGCCCGGGGCGGGAATACGGAAAGTCTATCCATCTATGCGAGGGGGACGATTCATGAGCACAGCCTATCAAGAAGACATCAGCAGCAATGTTCTGCGCCGCATGAAAGAAGGCGGTTTCGATTTTTCCCGATTCCATCCCATCGAGTTCTACGCAATTTTCCCGGACGAGGAGCGGGCGCGCAGGGCGGCAGGCAAATTTCGTGGTGAATCCATCAATGCCCAGGTCAGCCTGCGTGATGACGGTGCGTGGGCGCTGGAATTGAGCAAAGTGATGTACGCGACATATGACGATATCGGCGACTTCGAGCAGGGATTCTCTGCCGTGGTTGAACCTCTGGGTGGCATTATCGAAGGCTGGGGTGTGAAGCAGGAGGTGCGCAACCGCCACCGTTTGAACTGATCTCTGGTTTCATTTGTTGAGCAACGGCTGACCTTCGGGTTGGCCGTTGTCATTTCCGGCATAAGCAAAACGCTGTGGCAAAACCCTGAAACAAGAAACCGAGGCAAAAAAAAGCCACCGGAGAGGGTGGCTAAAAGGGAAGACCGATAAGGAGAGGAAACCGGTCAGGGTTACAGCGGGGCGGGCCGCCGAGGCGATCCCAATCAGTTGAGCTGGCCGCTTCATGGCGCCGGGGCCGGTGAAGATTTGCAGCGAATGTGCGGATTATCCGCAGGCAGCGCCGGGCAGTGAAATCAACTCTGACTATGCTGGTGATAGGCGATGCAGTGCGTCGCAATGAAGCGGGGGCAATCCGGTTGGGGCATTTGCCGCACAGGAATGGTGCGGTGCCTGCGGCGTGTATTTCCAACCGATTGAAATCAAAGCGTTTATGCCGATGGCACGGGCCTTGCGAAGGCCTGTATGTCCGGGTGACAAGGAGTACGGCATGATCCGCACCTATTTTGATGAGATGTACGATGCCGGCGGCCAGGTTCGCCCGCATTATCGGGAGTTCGCCCGATGGCTGGCTGATACGCCGGATGAGCTGTTGGCCCAGCGGCGACGCGAGGCCGATCTGCTGTTCCATCGCGCCGGCATCACGTTCACGCTCTATGGCGACGAGCAGGGCACCGAGCGCCTGATTCCTTTCGACACCATCCCGCGCAGCATCCCTGCCAGTGAATGGCGAATCGTCGAGCGCGGGTGCATCCAGCGGGTCAAGGCGTTGAACATGTTCCTCGCCGACCTCTATCACGAGCAGCGCATTATCAAGGCCGGGATCATTCCCGCCGAACAGGTGCTGGCCAACGAGCAATATCAGTTGGCGATGCAAGGCCTGGATCTGCACCGCGATATCTATTCGCACATCTCCGGCGTCGATCTGGTGCGCGACGGCGACGGCACTTATTACGTGCTCGAAGACAACCTGCGTACACCGAGCGGCGTCAGCTACATGCTCGAAGACCGAAAGATGATGATGCGCCTGTTCCCGGAGCTGTTCGCCGCGCAGCGTATTGCCCCGATCGATCACTACCCGAACCTGTTGCTCGACACCCTGAAAAGCTCAAGTCCGATCGATGACCCGAGCGTGGTGGTGCTGACGCCGGGGCGCTTCAACAGTGCGTTCTTCGAGCACGCATTCCTGGCGCGGGAAATGGGCGTGGAGTTGGTGGAAGGCGCGGATCTGTTCGTTCGCGACGACAAAGTTTTCATGCGCACTACGGACGGCCCGAAAGCGGTGGACGTTATCTACCGTCGGCTCGACGACGCGTTTCTCGATCCACTGGCGTTCAATCCCGATTCGATGCTCGGTGTGCCGGGGCTGCTGTCCTCTTATCGCTCGGGCAACGTGGTGCTGGCCAACGCCATCGGCACCGGCGTAGCGGACGACAAATCGGTGTATCCGTTCGTTACTGACATGATCCGGTTCTACCTCGACGAAGAGCCGATTTTGAAGAACGTACCGACCTGGCAATGCCGCAACCCGTCTGAACTTTCTCATGTGCTGGCCAATCTTCCAGATCTGGTGGTCAAGGAAACCCAAGGCTCAGGCGGTTACGGAATGTTGGTCGGGCCGGCATCGACGAAAGCGGAAATCGATGCTTTCCGCGAACGGATCAAAGCCAAACCCCACGCGTACATCGCGCAACCGACGCTGTCGCTGTCGACCTGTCCGACCTTTGTCGAAAACGGCATCGCGCCGCGCCATATCGACTTGCGTCCGTTTGTCTTGTCCGGGCGCGAAACCCGGGTGGTTCCCGGCGGTTTGACCCGTGTGGCGCTGCGCGAAGGCTCCTTGGTGGTGAATTCCTCCCAGGGTGGCGGAACCAAGGACACCTGGGTAGTCGAGGATTGAAGGAAGCTTGCCATGTTAAGTAGAACTGCCTCGGATCTGTATTGGATGTCGCGTTACCTGGAGCGGGCGGAAAACCTCGCCCGGATGCTCGACATCAGTTATTCGCTGTCGCTGATGCCGCAGGACGGTCGTGGCGATGGTTTGCACGAATTGGCCATGCCGTTGCTGATCACCGGTACCCTTGACGATTACCTCGAGCGCCATGGCGCGCTACATGCTGAGCGTCTGCTGCATTTTTTTGCCCTCGATGCGGCTAACCCGGCGAGCATTTACAGCTGCCTCGGCGCGGCGCGGGCCAGTGCCCATGCGGTGCGTGGGCGCATCACGGCGGACATGTGGGAGAACATCAATTCGACGTGGCTGGAAATTCGCGGCATCGCCGAACAGGGCCTCAGTCGCTATGGCATGAGCCGTTTCTGCGAATGGATCAAGGAACGTTCGCACCTGTTCCGTGGTGCGTCGTACGGCACGATCATGCGTAATGATGCGTTTCGTTTCATTCGCCTCGGTACGTTCATCGAACGCGCGGACAACACCCTGCGATTGCTCGATGCGCGCTATGAAATGGCTGGCGATCAGGCTGAAGCAGTCAGCGACGGTACGGCCCACGCCTACTACCAGTGGAGCGCCTTGCTGCGCGCCTTGTCGTCATTCGAGGCCTACACCGAAATCTACCGCGATGCGCCCGGCGCCCGGCATGTTGCCGAGTTGTTGCTGTTGCGTGCCGATGTACCGCGTTCACTGCGTGCCTGCACCGAAGAGATCGATCAGATTCTCGCGCAACTGCCCGGTGCCAATGGCCGTCCGGCACAGCGTCTGGCGGCAGAGATGGACGCGCGCCTGCGCTACACCGGCATCAACGAAATTCTCGAGGAAGGCCTGCACGCGTGGCTGACCGAATTCATCCCGCTGGTGCGCCAGTTGGGCAACGCCATTCACAGTTCCTACCTGGAGGCTGCATGAGACTTTCCATAAGCCACGAGACCACCTATCACTACGAGGATCAGGTGCGGGCGAGCATCCAGTACCTGCGACTGACCCCACACGATAGCGAACGTCAACACGTGTTGAGCTGGCAGCTCGATCTGCCGCGCCCGGTGCGTGCGCAACTCGATCCGTTCGGCAATATCCTGCATGTGCTGACCATGGACGAGCCGCACGAAGCGATCATCATTGGTGCGCGCGGGCAGGTTGATATCGACGAACTGCGCGAGGCCGAGCATGAGAGCCAGTCGGCGCTGCCGTTCCTGCGCTTTACCCGTTTGACCGAGGCGGATGAGGCGTTACGCGCGTTCGCCGAGAAATCCTGCAAGCAGCGGCGTGATCGCACAGCGCTGATCGATCTGATGCACGGCTTGAATCAGCACATGACCTACACGCCGGGGTCCACCGAGGTCGACACCAGCGCCGCCGAGGCCTTCGCCGGGCGTGCGGGTGTTTGCCAGGATCATGCTCACGCGTTTCTGGCTTGCGCACGCAGTCTCGGGATTCCGTCGCGTTATGTGTCGGGGTATCTGTACAGCGAGGATTGCGAGCATCTGGCCAGCCACGCCTGGGCTGAAGCGTGGCTGGATGACGCCTGGTACAGCTTTGATGTGACCAATGAACTGGCGCGGCCCGAGCGCCATCTGAAACTGGCGGTAGGTCTGGATTATCTGGATGCCTGCCCGGTGCGCGGTATGCGCCGGGGCGGTGGGTGTGAGCAGATGCATGCGAAAGTGTTCGTCTCGCCAACTCCGATCATCTCGGTGCAACAACAGTAAACGCCGTACCCCTGTGGGAGCGAGCCTGCTCGCGATAGCGGTCTGTCAGTTACAAATGTGCTGACTGATACACCGCTATCGCGAGCAGGCTCACTCCTTTAAGGAAATGTGCTCAGGGCTTAACCTTGCGCCCGGCCATGTGCTTGAGATATCCCACCAGCATTTCCAGATCCCCCTCCGGTAACACCTCCACCGAAAACCCTGGCATCTTCGCCTGCGGCCACTGACGCAAACTCTGCGGATCACGAATGTAGCGCTTGAGGAAATCCGCGCCGAAATACTCGGTCGGGCTGTAAGGAATATTCAGATCCGGCCCGAATTGCGCATCACCCGCACCGTTCAACCGGTGACACGCCAGACAGTTTTTCTGAAACAGCGCAAACCCTTGATTCACCGGGTCATCTGCCTTCAACGCAGGATCCGGCAGCAGGGCAGGGAAGCGTTCGGCCACCGGCGCCATGCGCTTGATGCTCGCGACTTCGAACGGCCACTGCTCCGGGCTGATATTGCCGGCCTGCGGATCGGTCCAGACCAGGTAGAACGGCCCGGCGCTGTGCTTGCCTTCCGACAGCGGTGGCCACGGCTGCGCCGGATCTTCGATGGCCAGCCATGCTCGCGCACCTGTTGTATTAAGCAACGGCGCAGCTGACAACTCGGCGGCAAAGCCGTCCAGTGCCACCGCTTGCAGATGATCCTGCGGTTTGATCCCTGTCAGTAATGCGGCCACAGGCACGGCGCGATAAGTCATGTCCTTCTTGTAGGACACATCGTTTTTGATCGTCAGGGTTTGCACTTGAGGATGCTTGAGCAATTCCTCGGTCTGCCAGGTGCGGCTGCTTGCGCCCAGTTGCAGATCCAACTGGGCGGCAGACAAGGGCATGCTCAGCAGCATGGCCCCGAACACAATGAGCGCTTTCAAATGATCGCCGTCCATGTCGTGAGAGTGCGCCAAGGTTGGCACAGCCACGCTGGCCCGGGTAGCGGGCCAGTCACATTTTCAGTGGCGATGAACAGCGCCTGCCGCTCGACTCAGCCGATGACCTTGGTCAGATTCGGCAAAATCAACAACAGCGTCGTGGCGAAAAGAATGAGCCCTGCTTGACGAACTTTCGGTTGTTTGAACATGGCTTGACCGCCTTTATTGTTATTTCCTGATGCCTGCCTGCATATCCATGACGGCAAGCGCTGCACTTCCTGTTGAAGAACGTCTGCCTCGGCAAAACCCGACGACCCTGACGTACATGTTCTACATTAGGGGCCGCGTCACGCTTGGCTTAGATCCATTTCATATGGAATGCTTGCCAGATGCGATAAAAAAGGCATGAGGCTTATTGCCAGCTTCTTTGCCGGCCGCTGGCTAGACAACTCGCCGACCTGAACCGGTTCACCCAGCTGCCGATGACCGTCCGTCTGAGCGTGTGCGTCAACCGCATTGAGCGCTGTGGTCATTGAATCCATGGCCGCACGGGTCAAGAGTGGAGTCACAAGCAATCACTCCCCGCACAGGTTCGAGGACGTCATGACCCAAGCTTTGATATTCGATGCGTTACGCACGCCCCGTGGCAGAGGCAAGGCCGATGGCGCCCTGCACAGCGTCAAACCGGTGAATCTGCTGGCCGGTCTGCTGGCCGCGCTGCAAGCGCGCACCGCGCTGGACACCAGTCAGGTCGATGACGTGGTCATTGGCTGCGTGACGCCGATTGGCGATCAGGGCTCGGACATCGCCAAAACCGCAGTGCAAGTGGCCGATTGGGACGTCAGTGTCGCGGGTGTGCAGATCAACCGTTTCTGCGCCTCGGGACTCGAAGCGGTCAACCTTGGCGCAATGAAAGTGCGTTCGGGCTTCGAAGACCTGGTGGTGGTCGGTGGCGTCGAGTCGATGTCGCGGGTGCCGATGGGCAGCGACGGTGGCGCCTGGGCGCTGGATCCGCAAACCAACCTGCACAGTCATTTCACTCCGCAAGGTGTTGGCGCGGACCTTATCGCCACGCTGGAAGGCTTCAGCCGTCAGGACGTCGATGCCTATGCGCTGCACTCGCAACAGAAGGCCGCGCGGGCCCGGGCTGACGGCTCGTTCAACAAGTCGCTGGTGCCGGTGCAGGACCAGAACGGCATCATTCTGCTCGATCACGATGAGTTCATTCGTGCCGAGTCGACTCTGGAAGGCTTGGGCAAGCTCAAGCCGAGTTTCGAAATGATCGGCCAGATGGGTTTTGACGCCACGGCGCTGCGGGTCTACAGCCATGTCGAACGCATCAATCACGTGCACACCCCGGGCAACAGCTCAGGGATCGTCGACGGTGCAGCACTGATGCTGATCGGCTCCGAATCCAAGGGGCGTGCGCTGGGCCTGCAACCTCGGGCGCGCATTGTCGCCACGGCGGTCACCAGCACCGATCCGACCATCATGCTCACCGGCCCGGCGCCGGCAACGCGCAAGGCACTGGCAAAGGCCGGGCTGCGCGTTGAAGACATCGACCTGTTCGAGGTCAACGAAGCGTTTGCCTCGGTGGTGCTGAAGTTCATCAAGGACATGGCGGTCGACCCGGACAAGGTCAACGTCAACGGCGGTTCCATCGCTATGGGCCACCCGCTGGGCGCGACCGGTTGCGCGATCCTCGGCACCTTGCTCGATGAGCTGGAAGCGCGGCGTCTGCGCTATGGCCTGGCGACGCTGTGCGTCGGCGGCGGCATGGGCATTGCCACCATCATCGAACGCCTCTGAGCCCCGAATTCAAGGAACCTTGTTATGAGCGAAGCCATTCGTTACGAAAAAGGCCAGGACGCGATCGTCGTGCTGACCATCGACATGCCGGGCCAGAGCGCCAACACCATGAACGCCGTTTACCGCGAGGCCATGGCCGCTTGCGTTGCCCGTCTAGTGACTGAAAAAGACCAGATTGCCGGGGTCATCATCACCTCGGCGAAGAAAACCTTCTTTGCCGGCGGCGACCTTAAGGAGCTGATCAAGATCGGCAAGCCCGAAGCCAAAGCCTTCTACGACATGGTGCTGACCCTCAAAGCGCAGTTACGCACCCTAGAGACCCTCGGCAAACCGGTGGTCGCGGCGATCAACGGCGCGGCGCTGGGTGGCGGTTGGGAAATCTGCCTCGCCTGTCACCACCGCGTGGCGCTGGACGATGCATCAGTGCAACTCGGTCTGCCGGAAGTAACTCTCGGCCTGTTGCCGGGCGGCGGCGGGGTGGTGCGCATGGTGCGTATGCTTGGCATCGAAAAAGCGCTGCCGTATTTACTCGAAGGCAAGAAAGTGCGTTCGCAACAGGCGTTGCAGGCGGGTTTGATTGATGAGCTGGCGGCGGATCGCGATGAGTTGCTGGCCAAGGCGCGCGCCTGGATCGTTGCCAATCCGACGGCAGTGCAGCGCTGGGATGTGAAGGGTTATCAGATTCCGGGCGGTACGCCGTCGAATCCGAAAGTCGCGCAGATGCTGGCGATTGCGCCGTCGATTCTGCGTAGCAAGACCCAAGGGACAATGCCGGCGCCGGAGAAAATCCTCTGCGCGGTAGTCGAGGGCGCTCAGGTCGATTTCGACACCGCGCACTTGATCGAAACCCGTTACTTCACCGAACTGACCACCGGGCAGATCTCGAAAAACCTGATTGGCACGTTCTGGTTTCAACTCAACGAGATCAATGCTGGTGGTTCGCGGCCGCAGGGTTTTGCGCCGTATGTCACGCGTAAGGTCGGCGTGCTTGGCGCAGGGATGATGGGCGCGGGTATTGCCTTTGTCAGTGCTTCGGCGGGCATTGAAGTGGTGCTTAAGGATGTCAATCTGGTTGCCGCCGAGAAAGGCAAAGCACATTCTGCGGCGTTGCTGGACAAGAAAGTCGCCCGTGGGCAGATGGATGCTTTGAAGCGTGATGAGGTGTTGGCGCGGATCACCCCATCCGAAAGTGATGCGGATCTCGCGGGTTGCGATCTGATCATCGAAGCGGTGTTTGAGGATCGCGATCTCAAGGCCAGGGTTTCCTCTGCCGCCCAGCAAGTTGTCGGCGCCGAAGCGGTCATCGCTTCGAATACATCGACGTTGCCTATTACCGGGCTGGCAAAGGCTGTGCCTGATCCTGGCAAATTCATCGGCCTGCATTTCTTCAGTCCGGTGGAAAAAATGCCGCTGGTGGAAATCATCAAAGGTGCACAGACCACCGATGAAACGCTTGCCCGAGGTTTTGATTTCGTCCTGCAAATCAAGAAAACCCCGATCGTCGTCAACGATAGTCGCGGCTTCTTTACTTCACGCGTCTTCGGCACCTTCACCAACGAAGGTATCGCCATGCTCGGCGAAGGCGTGAGCGCGCCGATGATCGAGACCGAAGCGCGCAAGGCCGGGATGCCGGTCGGGCCTCTGGCGATCTCTGACGAAGTTTCCCTCAGCCTGATGAGCCATATCCGTCAGCAAACCGCCAAGGACCTACAGGCAGAAGGGAAACCGCTGATTGAACACCCGGCCTTCGCCGTGATTGACTTGCTGCTTCACGAGTACAAGCGTTCGGGCAAAGCGGCGGGTGGCGGCTTCTATGATTATCCGGTCGGCGCGCAGAAACATTTGTGGCCCGAGCTGAAGCCGCGCTTCGAGAAGCCCGACGGGCAGATTTCGCCTAAAGACGTGCGTGATCGGCTGTTGTTCGTGCAGGCCATTGAAACGGTGCGTTGTGTGGAAGAGGGCGTGCTGACCTCGACGGCGGATGCCAACGTCGGCTCGATCTTCGGTATCGGTTTTGCGCCGTGGACCGGCGGTGCGTTGCAGTTCATCAACCAATACGGAGTGAAAGATTTCGTCGCCCGCGCGCAGTATCTGGCTGAGCAGTATGGCGAGCGTTTCGCACCGCCCGCGCTGCTGCTGGACAAAGCGGCAAAAGGTGAAATGTTCTAAGGACAACGCGCATTCCGGGGCTTGCCTTGCCAGGGGGTTTCAAGGCAGGCTCTGGGGTGTTCATTATTCCCATCACGTGTCAGGTATTTTTTATGTCGCTACGCATCTGCATTCTGGAAACCGACATCCTGCGTCCAGAACTGGTCGATCAATATCAGGGTTACGGGCAGATGTTCCAGCGCCTGTTCTCACAGCAACCGATTGCCGCCGAGTTCACCGTCTACAACGTGATGCAGGGCGAATACCCAAGCGACGACCAGACCTTCGACGCGTACCTGGTCACCGGCAGCAAGGCCGATTCGTTCGGCACTGACCCGTGGATTCAAACCCTCAAGGAATACCTGCTGAGCCGCTACGAGCGCGGCGACAAACTGCTCGGCGTGTGCTTCGGCCATCAACTGCTGGCGCTGCTGCTCGGCGGCAAGAGCGAGCGCGCGACCCAGGGTTGGGGTGTCGGTACCCACAACTACAAACTCGCGGCCAAGGCGCCGTGGATGAACCCGGTACGCGAAGAGCTGACGCTACTGATCAGTCACCAGGATCAGGTCACTGCGCTACCGGAAAACGCCACCGTCATTGCTTCGAGTGATTTCTGCCCGTTTGCGGCGTATCACATCAACGATCAGGTGCTGTGCTTCCAGGGGCACCCGGAGTTCATCCATGATTATTCGCGGGCGCTGCTGGATCTGCGTCAGGAAGCGCTGGGTTCGCAAATCTACAGCAAAGGTGTGGCGAGCCTGGAGCAGGAACACCATGGCGCTACGGTTGCGGAGTGGATGATGCGTTTTGTGGCGCACAAACCAGAAACTGTCTAAGGCCAAAAGCTTCGCGAGCAGGCTCGCGCCCACATTGGATTTCCGGTGCGCCACCGATCAATGTGGGAGCGAGCCTGCTCGCGAATGTTCCAGACAACTCGGTTTGCTCTACAACCAACCAGACTTCTTGAAACTTGCCCACAAACTCACACACCCCACCGTAATAAACCCCAGCACACCGAAATAGCCGTAGTGCCAGCTCAACTCCGGCATGTTCTGGAAATTCATCCCGTAAATCCCCGCAACCGCCGTCGGAAACGCCAGAATCGCCGCCCAGGCAGCAAACTTGCGTTGCACCACGCTTTGCCGTGATGCCTCGAGCAACACACCAATCTCGATGGTCTGGCTGGCAATGTCGGCCAGGGTGGTCAGGTCTTCCATTTGCCGCGTGACGTGAATCTGCACATCACGGAAGTACGGGCGCATGTTCTTGTCGATAAACGGGAAACTCAGCTTCTGCAGTTCCTCGCCAATCTCCACCATCGGCGCCGCGTACCGACGCAGGCGTACGACATCGCGGCGCAAGCCATGCAGCCTCTGAATGTCATGCTCATTCAACGCGCTGCACAACACGTTGCGCTCCAGCTCATCGATCTCGGCATGGATCGCTTCGCCGACTGGCTGATAGTTCTCGATGACAAAATCGAGCAACGCATAAAGTACGAAATCTTCCCCGTGCTCCAGCAGCAGTGGACGTGCCTCACAACGTTGGCGAACATGAGCGTAGGAGGCCGAGTGGCCATTACGCGCGGTGATGATGTAGCCCTTGCCCGCAAAGATGTGCGTCTCGATAAATTGCAGAACGCCGTTCTCGCGGATGGGGGAGTAGGTGACGATAAACAAAGCGTCGCCAAAGGTTTCGAGCTTCGGTCGACTGTGTTTTTCCAGGGCGTCTTCAATGGCCAGTTCGTGCAGGTTGAACTGACGTTGCAGGTTGGACAGCTCTTGAGCGTCCGGCTCTTCCAGACCGATCCACACAAAGTGACCGGTTTTCGCAGCCCAGGCAGCGCCTTCGTCGAGGGTAATATTGGTGACTTTCTTGCCTGCGCTGTACACCGCAGCAGCAACAACTCGACCCATGGTGGTGATTCACTTCTTCTTGGCAGGTGGCAGGGAATTCAAGGCTTCAGCTTAGCCGTGTCGCTGCTTGAGAGTCAGTGAAATCTGTACAGTTCACCGGGTAAAAGAAAACCCGCACAGGGCGGGTTGTCTTTTCAGGCAGCTTGCAGTTGCCGATCCATCGATTCAATGCACTCGCGCATCTGCTCGCGACACTGATTGATGAGCATGGGCATGTCGTCCATGGTCAATCCGGCTGTAGGAATCGCCGGCAACGAGCGTATGAGGATTTTCCCGCTGCGCCAGCGATTCAGACGCATGTGCTTGATGTAACTGCTGACGCAAACCGGAACGATCGGTACACCAGCGGCAATTGCCATCTGGAACGCACCTTTCTTGAAGGGCAGCAATTCTTCGCCGAGGTTGCGTGTGCCTTCCGGGAACACCCAGATCGAGGTGTCTTCGTTCTGCAAGGTATTGGTGGTGGTGAGCATCGATTGACGCGCCTTGTGCGCATTGCCACGGTCGATCAACACATTGCCGGCCAGCCAGAACAGTTGCCCGAACAGTGGCACCCACTTGAGGCTCTTCTTGCCGATGCACACGGTACGGCGCGGCACGACGTTTCCGAACACGAACAGGTCATAGTTGGACTGGTGGTTGGCGATGATCACGCAGCTATCGGGTTTGTTCAGCAAACCGCTGACATCGGATTTCACCCGTAAACGCAAAATACACATCGCTGGTAGCGCATAGAGGCGGGCGCACAGACGGCTGTTGTCCGGATTGAACGGGCGGCAGATCCCGAGAATCACCCCGAGCACGCCGGCCAGAATAAAGTGCAGGCCCATCAACAACATACGAAACACGAACAGCATTTTCAGGCCCCACCGGGACAAAAGGTGGCGCAGTGTACGGATGTGCACTGTTTTCGGCAATTGCCGCTATAGAGTGCGGAGATAGCCGATGTTTAAGCGCATGTTTCAGAATGGAGGGTCAGACCTGTCCTAGAGCGGTCGCAGACTTTTAAACCATGCGTGCAAGAAAAAGCCCGACACGACGGTCGGGCTTCTTTTGCGCGTCAGCCGGGCTTAGCCCAGATGCTCCTGATCCTGGATGATCGCGTTATCCAGAGCTTCCAGCAGCGCTTTACGCACCTTCAACTTGGTGTTCTTGTGCGCGAGCATGTTGATCTTCTTCAACTGACGCGCAGCGGCGAGGGCGGCACCTTGCAGCTCTTCGGCCGCAACCACCTTGTCGAGGAAGCCGGCATCCACGGCGCTTTTCGGATCGAACATCTCGCCGTTGATCACCGAGCGGTGGAACGCCGAGCGACGCAGACGATCACGCGCCAACTCGATACCTGCGTTATGCATTGTCATGCCGATCTGCACTTCGTTCAAACCGATGCTGAACGGGCCATCGACACCGATGCGGTAATCAGCAGACAACAGAATGAAAGCGCCTTTCGCCACCGCGTGACCTGGGCATGCGACGATGACCGGGAACGGATGAGAGAGCAGGCGACGCGCCAAGGTCGAACCCGCGGTTACCAGCGATACGGCTTCCTTAGGGCCGGCGGTCATGACTTTCAGGTCATAGCCGCCGGACAGAATCCCTGGCTGACCGGTGATGATCACGATGGCACGATCAGTCACCGCCTGATCCAGCGCCGCGTTGAATGCCGCAATCACGTCCGGAGAAATGGCATTGACCTTGCCGTTGCTCAAGGTCAGGGTCGCGATACCGTCTTCGAGGTGGTAGGAAATCAACTCACTCATGACGCTATTCCTTGTAAGAAAGATGGGCAGACGTTACCCACCGCCGCAGGCCAGGTAAAGCGCCGTGACTGACTCGCCAGTCACCGTTTCACGGCCCATCCAGCGTGGCGAGGCGCTCTGCTTCTATATAGAAGGGCCACGCCCACCGAAGATTGGCCGGTTTGCCATGGCTTACCAGCGAGCAAAACGACTTTTTCTCTTAACCGCATGAAAATTCTGAAAAAAAGTTTGCCATCGGAAAAGCTTTCGACTACATTAGCGCGCCTCGACAGACAGAACATGTTTGAAGAGATACGGTGAAGTGTCCGAGTGGCTTAAGGAGCACGCCTGGAAAGTGTGTATACAGGAAACTGTATCGAGAGTTCGAATCTCTCCTTCACCGCCACATTCAGTACACAAAACCCCTGATTTCGAAAGAAGTCAGGGGTTTTGTGGTTTCTGGCGTCTGGATTTTATTGGCAGCGGCGTGAAGTCCGCTTTGAGCCATTACAATCGCGAATTTATTCATCCTTGTAGGGACGACACTCCATGATCATTTCCACCACTCACGCCATTGAAGGCCGGCAGATCACTGCATATCTGGACATCGTCAGTGCCGAGTCGGTGCAGGGGGTCAATATGATCCGTGACATGTTTGCCGGTATGCGTGATTTTTTCGGTGGGCGTTCGCAGACGCTGGAGCGGGCTTTGAAGGAGGCGCGTATTCAGGCGACCGAAGAAATACGGGAGCGTGCGCGCGCTCTGCAGGCTGATGCGGTAGTCGGGGTGGACTTTGAGATCAGTATGCCCGGCGGGAAGGGCGGGATGGTTGTGGTGTTTGCGACGGGTACGGCGGTGAAGTTGCGCTGAGTTTGTTTGACGGGTGTGTAAGCCCATTCAGAGGCTGAATGGGCTCAATCTTGCGGTGCAATCAGCCTTGTGGCTTGAGGATCACGGTGCCTCTTTCGTCATAGGTCAGTGGTGTATCAATGGCGACCAGAGGGGGTGTATCAGAAGGTGGGTTGGGTTCGACTGGCTTGCTGGGATGGTAAATGACCCCTGGTTGCAGAACCGGTGTATCCGGACCCGGAGACTTGATGGTGATTTCACCGGAAGCGATCTTTTCCTTGAATTTTTCAGCGCCAGCCTTGCCGGCTGCGATCTGTTCGTCCGTGAGTTTTACGACAGGCATATTGGAGAATCCGTTGATTTGCATGTTCTCTCCTTGAGATTCATTTGTATGAAAAAGGTCAACGGCCTGTCTCTGCAATTCTTTAGCGGTGCAGGACCAATGGCACTTCATCGCGTTGAGTTTTTGTAGGCCATTCGTCGGGCATCAGGAGATCTGAATAACAAGTCCAGGAATGACCAACTAGTCTCAAAAGCGTTGGAGGTCGATATTTTTTCAGGCGAATGGGTTTTTGCCGGTGTCGACCGGTGGCGAAGGGGCGATGGTATGACTGATCCGTATATCGAAGACGATGGCGCTGAATTTTCCTTCAATAACTGTGTACGGTGCGGTCAGACCGAGTACCAGTCAGGCTTTGGCGAGGACCGGGTGCAGACCGGCAAGATCAAATCCACAGCACCGAAAGGACCGAAGGCAAAATTTCTACCCAAGGTCAGCGCGCGATCCAGAAAATAATCTGTCACTGCATAACCCCGTCATTGAACGGGGTTTTTTATGGCTGATTGAGTGAGAGAAATGTCCTACGCACTTCGGTGGCAAATGCGGGGGGCTTTCACAAACTTTTCACGTCTACCGCGGTAGGGTGAAGCCATCCGTTAGAAAGCAAGTCTCCAGCCCGTCTCCCCAGCGGGCTTTTTTTTGCCTGTCATAAAACCTTTTGCAGAATCGCTGTCCAATCGGCGCCGAGTACGCGAAGCCTCTGATTTCGGCTGGACTTTTGCGCGGCGACGGCATTAAATCCCGGCCCTTTTTGTCATCCCAATTTTTGAGGTTTTCGTCATGCGTTTAACACTGCCTGCTCTGGTTCTGGGGCTTCTGGTTGCTCAAGGTGCAATGGCTGCCGGTGATGGCACCGCGGCGCTGGGCGGTGGTCTGGGTGGCGCACTGGGTAATGTCGTCGGCCAGAAAATGGGCGGCAGCACTGGCGCGGCAATCGGTGCTGGCGTAGCAGGCGCGGCGGGCAGCGCAGTGGCGGCGCGCAAGGGGAGCCGGACCAAAGCGGCGATTGGCGGCGGTGTTGGCGCAGCGGGTGGTTCGGTGATCGGCAACAGCCTGGGCGGCAAGACCGGTGCGACCATTGGTGCAGGCCTGGGCGGTGCGGCGGGCGGCGCAGTGGGCAGTAACTTGTCCAAAGGTCACAAGCGTCACTGAGACTAATCCCTTGTCAGAAAAAGCCCGGCTCGATGTCGGGCTTTTTCATGGCTGAACGTTTTTCCCGTTTGCGTCTCCAATCTCACATAGGCCCATGTCTGGGCGGACTGTCCCACTTCGGGAACTGTGAGGTTCATATGCGCTTGTCATTATCTGCACTGTTTTTCGGTTTGCTGGTAGCACAAGGGGCGATGGCCGCTGGTGATGGCACCGCTGCTGTGGGGGGCGGCTTGGGCGGCGCGCTCGGCAATGTGGTCGGTGGACAACTCGGTGGCAGTACTGGCGCGGCGGTAGGTGCGGGTGTTGGCGGCGCGGCCGGGAGTGCCGTCGGGGCGAATAAACGCAACCGAACCGAAGCCGCCATTGGCGGTGGTCTCGGCGCGGCGGGCGGTTCGGTTGTCGGCAACAGCCTCGGCGGCTCAACGGGTTCGACCATTGGCGCTGGGTTGGGCGGCGCGGCCGGTGGTGCGGTCGGCAATAACCTCGGTGACGATGGCGGATCTCATTCGGGTGGTGGCCACAAGCACAAGAACAAGAACAAACATAAAAACCGCCATCATTGATGGATGATTAAACGGAAACCCGGCATTTTGCCGGGTTTTTTGCATTCACTTGTCGGACTCCGGAACGATTGGCTGTAAGGCCTTTCGAACGTTATACACGCCACGAGATGATGAGGTTTGCCATGACTCCCGAAACTGAGGGCAAGGAAGAGAAAGGTTCGAGTGGATTGCCGTTTATCAATGATCCGGGGAATGAGGATCCGGGGTCGCTGATGGATGATGCGACGGTGCCGCTGAATGATTCGGATGAGGCGGATATGGAGTATGAAGAGGATGAGGATGAGCAATAAGCTGTCTTGAGAGTCGAGCATGGCAGCGCACTGAATTTAAATATCCGGGGCCTATACTTCAGGCCCCTTG
This sequence comes from Pseudomonas sp. Irchel s3a12, assembly GCF_900187485.1. Lineage (NCBI taxonomy): Bacteria > Pseudomonadati > Pseudomonadota > Gammaproteobacteria > Pseudomonadales > Pseudomonadaceae > Pseudomonas > Pseudomonas sp. Irchel s3a12. The sequence goes on along the minus strand of NZ_FYDN01000002.1, from coordinate 442,916 downwards.
ATTCTGATTGGTTTGCTTGCGAAAGTTAACGTTGGTAAAAAATGTTGGAGCGGAAGAGGTCGCCGTTAATTTTTTGTTATTTCGCAGTTAAAGCATGGTTGACGCGTATATAAAGGTTGTCTGATGGCGACATTTTTTCTATTCGGCCTGATGAGATGTATTCTTTAAACTCCTCTTCAACTATTTTTTTATCGCAGTATTTTTTGTATTCAGATGGCCTGTCGCTAGCGTAAATGTAGAGGCGCCACACATCAAAGCCGTCGATTCTGTTGTCCGATCCATAGTCGAAGTCCACTGATTCTGATGGGAAATGAATGGCGCACCCTACGCCGTGCAGTTCATATTGAATTCCATTAGTTATTTCACCGCAACGTTCGATTTGCTTGCTCCGCCAAAGTCTTAAAATATTTCGAGTGCCGAATTTTTTTAGTAGTAACTCCGTGCCGTAGTCTACTTTTGAAAGGAAGTCATTTATTAGATCCTCAAGATTTTTATCGTCTGTGTTCATCTTCTTCTGTGATGCTCCAATCGGTCGTGTCCGACATTTTCAGCTGATTCAATTACTTCTTCGATGGTATTAAGTTCTCCTTTGTGTTCTCTGATGTTTGTGATCAATTTTATAGTTATAGGAGTGGCTGTTTGTTTTGCAGCCGCTGCACGGTGATGCCCATCTAGAATATAGAGGGTGCCCTGATGTTCCGCTACATCTATGGGATAGTTCATGTCGTACCCATCTGCTCGCATTGCATCCCTTATTTTTTCGACGTGTTTAGTTGATTTTTTCCCCATAATTGCGTGCGTTCGCTTCACTGAATGTGGGTCAACGCCATGAATCAAGCCCGGTAATTGTGGCTCACCCTCATCTACCTTAGCCCCAGCAACCCCACCCGACATCTCACAACCCGGCTTATTCGGCGGCGGGCAGTTAGAGCTCAACCCCAACGGATCCACCCACCCCGTCGGATTCGGCACGTACTGGTACTGATTCAGCCCACCCGCCAACTTGATTGGGTCCGGCGTCAGATACCGCCCCAGCCGCGGGTCGTAATACCGATGGCGGTTGTAATGCAGGCCACTTTCCGCATCGAAGTACTGCCCCTGAAAACGCAGCGGCTGGTTCAGGTAGTCGTCGCCAGCCAGGGTCAGAGCGGCGACTTTGCCGTAGGCGTCGTATTGCGCGGACCAGACGATGTCGCCGCTGTAGTCGGTGAGTTCCTGCGGGGTGCCGAGGTGGTCGAGTTGGTAGTAGAACGGGCAGGCCTTTTTCGGGCCTTTACCGTCGAGCAGCGCCAGCGGGCGGAAGGTGCCGGGTTCGTAGACGTAGCTGCGGTATTCGTTTTCGCTGCTTTCGGCGACGAGGTGGTCGCCTTGCCAGAAGAATTCGGTGGTTTCGCCGTTGACGGTTTTGCGGATACGCCGGCCGAAGGCGTCGTATTGGTACGACGCGGTCTGGCCGTCGGGGCGGGTCAGGCCGATCAGGCGGTGCTGGCTGTCGTAGCGGTATTCGGTGACGAGTGTCTGTGCGCGGCCGCGACGTTCGCGGATCAGGTTGCCGAAGGCGTCGTAGTCGTAATGACGATCGCCTTGCATCAGCAGGCGATTGCCCTTTATCTGGCTGGGACCGGGGCGGTCCTGCATCAGCAGGTTACCGGCCGGGTCGTGGGCGAAGGATTCCGGCAGTTCGTCGCGTGAGTGGCGTACGCGGATCAGGCGGTCGAGGGCGTCGTAGCCGTAGGTACGCTGGCCGTGGCGGCTGTCGGCGATGTGCGCGAGATTGCCGTTGGCGCTGTAGGCATAATCGCGGCGGTACAGGGCATCGCGCTGATGGCCTACGGCGTGGGCGAGTAATCGTCCTTGATCGTCGTAGGAGTATTCGCTGAGCAGCAGACCTTGTTGGCGTTGCAGTTCGCGACCGGACTGATAGACATGGCGGGTCAACGGCGTGCCGTTGAGGTCAATCCCGTTCAGCGCGCCGCCCTTGGCGTGGCGGTAGTCGAGCACGCTGTTGTCCGGCAGACGCATGCGTTTGAGCTGGCCGCAGGCGTCGTAACGGTAACGCAGGGTGCCCCAGCCCTGATGCTCGGTGATCAAGCGGTCCTGACGGTCGTACTCGAAGGCCAAAGGATGTTGCTGGCCGTCGTCGACACTGATCAAACGACCGAGACGGTCGTATTGGTAACTGACCTTGATGCCGTCGGGCAGGGTTTTGACGAGTAACCGGCCTGCGCCATCGCGTTCATAAGCGGTGAGCAAACAAGAGCCGTCATCGCCGAACTCGGTCTTCTCCAGCAGATGGCCGTTGAGGTCGTAGGCGTACGCCGTGCGCCGGCCGTCAAAACCGCTTTCCTGACGAATCAGCCCGGTCGGCGTGTAGTCCAGCCGGTACTTTTCCCCTGATTCGTTTTCGATCTCGGTGAGCAGCAGTTGCGCATGGTCGTAGCGGTACTGCACCCGCGTGCCGTCAGGGTTGATTCGGCGCGAAACCAAGTGCAGATCGTCGTCATATTCATAACGGGTAATGCGCCCCAGTTCATCCCGTTCGGCAGTGACCTGACCGTAGGCGCCGTAGCTGTAGGCGCGGGTGCTGCCGGTAGGAAAAGTCGTCTGAATCAGTCGGCCAACGGCGTCCCAATGCTGGCGGGTGACCGCACCGTGTTCGTCGGCGGTTGTCGTCCGCCGCCCCAGTGCGTCGTAGGAAAAACGCCGCACGCCACCGTCGGGCAGGGTTTCCTCGGTCAACTGGCCGAGGCTATTCCAGACCAGCCGATGCCGGCTGCTGTCCGGGTAGCGGATCGACAGCAATTGCCCCCGGGTGTCGTAGTAGTAATGAGTAACCTGGCCGTCGGGGTCGACCGCTTCGGTGACATCGCCCTCGGCATTGCGCCGGTAGATCCACACCGCCTCGCCGCGAGAGCGTTTGTGCAGGAAACCGTTGCGATACTCGTAGGACGTGGGCGCTTCATCCGGCGGAATCAGCGCCACCAGCCGTCCGACCTCGTCGTAGCGGTATTCAGTGACAGCGCCTAACGCATCCTGCTCGGCGATCAGCCGCCCCGAGGCGTCATAAGCCCTGAGCTGTTCGCCGCCATCGGCCTCGACCTTGCGCACCAGCCGCGCGCGTTCGTCGTGAACGTAGGTCTCTTCGGTGCCGTCGACGTAATGCACCGCGACACTGCCGTCATCGTTCCAGACGTAACGTGTGTCCATCTGCGAAAACGACGCCCAGTGGCGCACGCAACGAGCAGCCTTGCCGGAGCGCTCCCACTCCCAGAAGAAACTCGCGCCCCCAGCAAGTTGCCGCTGCAGAATCACGTGAGCGTCGTCGTAGTCGTAACGCTCGCTGTCACCGACGGCGTTGGTCGCTTCGATCAGGTGCCGGTAGGCGTCGTAGCTGTAACTGACCAGCGCTTGTTCGGTGCTCCATGCACCGTCGCGAAACACCTGGTAATCCACACCAAGCAACTGCGCCCGGTCATACCGCAACAACAGCGAACGCCCGGCGCCGTTATCCAGGCGCTGCACCCGGTCAGACCGATCGCGCTGCACCGTCAGACGATTGCCATAGGCATCGCTGATCGCCGTCAGCCGTCCTGCGCGAAAGTGATAAAACCGCGCGGTGTCCCCGGCCAGTGCGAGGATCAGCTCTTCCGGCTCATCGCCCAGAAAAATCGCCGCCCGCGACAAACTGTTGTGAATCGCCGGCCGCTCAACGCTCGGCAACGGAAAACGGGTACGCCGGTTTTCGTGATCGACCCAAACAACCTCATCAGCGAAAAATTCCAGCCGATGCGCCAGCGAATGACTCCAGCCAAACCCCAACCCAACATCGATTTCGGCGGCACTGCTGCGATACAACCGCGTGAACTCAAACGGCAACACGCCATCGAGCACCGCATCGCTCAGGGTCAGCAGTTCTTCGCCGGTGACCATCGACACCGGGCAGCCGTTGGTGCAAGTGCGCGGCACACAATCGGCGCTGTCACCGTTGGGGTTTTTCGCCTGATCCGGCGAGTCGTCATGCGGCTCATGCCGCTCGATCCGGCTCGAACCGCCAGACTTGTCCCGCACAACAGGCGCCGGGTTTGGCACGGTCAACACCAGCGAATCGGCCTGACGAATGTTCAGCGGTATCGCCGGTGTCGGTTTCAACTCAACGTCACGCACATTGAGCATCAGTGGCTTCAAAACGCTGGCATGCCGCGTCAAATCCGCCGAGGACGTCAGTTCGGCCAAGCGCAATGCCGAGGCCGCCAGCCATTCCCGCGCGCGCGGCGACTTGATCTTCGCCAGCACCTTGCTGCTCAAACGCAGCGGCACGCCGATGCCACCCGACACGCCCATCAACAGGAAGCTGATCAGCAATTCGACCCGCACCTCGGCCACCACTTCAGCCAGATACTGCGGCGGCAGCATCTTCAGCCAACTGGTAAACGCGGCCAGATGAATGAACAGCAGCGGCTCGTCACTGAGGATCAGCAAGCCATTGGCGATGGCGTCGCTGGAGGCATTCAATAACGCCTCAAGCTCGGCCTCGCTGAGGTATTCCAGCAATTTTTCACTGTTGGCCTGCAAGTCTGCGAGCAGGGCAAATACCTGTTTAATGTCATCCCAGACGCCATTCAGGGCTTTCTCGAATCCACGCCAATCGGCCTGTTGCAACTGACCGTAACGCTCAAGAAACCCGGCGCTGGAAAATTCCTTCCACTGCGGCTGACATTCACTCCATTCCCCGCGCAACCAGCCCTCCAGCCCATCGATGATGCCCTGATAGGAGGCGTACAGCTTCTTCACATGGTCCGTGGACACATCGGGAAAGAAGGTGATGCGATAACGCTGGCCCCGATCGCAGTCGGTCACTTGCAGAATGCCGCTGGGGCCGATGGTGTAATGCAGCGGTTCGCCGAAAGTCAGCACGCCGCCGACATCGGCAAGCACCGGTTCGAGGATTACCGGGGTGTTGCCAATCGGCACAAACCTCGCGGCCTCGAACATATGCACCAGCGTCAGCGACCCGCTGGCCGAGCACATGACCACCGATGAACTGAGCGGCTGGCGCGACGTGATCGGCGCGCTGAGGCGTACGTCGTTACCGACGGTGAAGACCTGTTCGACATCCAGCGCGGTGCCTGTCCAGAACTGCTCGGCCCAGGCGTCGTAGTGGTTCAGGCACAGGCGGAACTCGCGGATCAGGTGTTCGAAGTCCGGCTCATCGGGATTCAAAGCAGCAACAACGAGCAGGCCGATGCTGTTGTTCAGGGCCAGAAGCCGATCGGTTGGAAGCATTCGCAGTCTCTCGCGCACGTCAAAAAGGTGCGGGGACTTTGCGGGGGATCAAACAGGAAAGAAGTCGGGCGAGTAGGCGATGCCTGTAGGACATTTCGCTAAATGTCTGCGAGTAGTTCATCGCTCAATAAACATTGGCCGTTGCTCAATGTCTGTCGCGCTCGTTATGCTGCTGAACCCTTTAATCAGATCCGAGCAGCGGTCCACCTGCCGCTTGGGATGTCTTTGTTAACGGATCCGATGATGAATGCACCGCTGAAGGCGTTCGGCCCGATCAAGGCCGTGATTTTTGATATGGACGGTTTGTTGCTGGACACCGAGGGCATTTACACCGAAGTCACTTCGCTGATTGCCCAGCGCTACGGGCGCACCTTCGACTGGAGCGTCAAGCAGAACATCATTGGTCGCGGGGCCAACGATCTGGCGAACTACGTGGTGCAGGCGCTGGATCTGCCGATCACCGCTGAAGAGTTTCTGGTGATCCGCGAACCATTGATGCGCGAGCGTTTTCCCACGGCGCAAGCGATGCCGGGTGCCGAGGAGCTGATTCGCCACCTCAAGGCGCACAACATCCCCATCGCCGTCGGCACCAGTTCATCGCGGCAATCGTTCGGGCAAAAAACCACGCTGCACCGCGACTGGTTCGCGCTGTTCGACTTCATTGTCACGGCGGACGATCCGGAAGTCGGCGCGGCGAAACCGGCGCCGGATATCTTCCTGACCGCTGCCCGCCGTCTGGGTGTGGCACCTGAGGATTGCCTGGTGTTCGAGGATTCGCCGTTTGGCGTGACCGCAGCGAAAGCCGCAGGCATGACGGCCATCGCCATCCCCGATGCCGCCATGGCCGATGAAAAGTACGCACACGCTGACGGGATTCTTCGGAGTTTGAAAGCGTTCACGCCAAGTGCCTGTGGTTTGCCGGCGCTGGAATGGATGTAAACGTCTGAGACAAAAAAACGCCGCCCCTCTGTGAAAAGAGGGGCGGCGTTTTGCGTTCAGGCAACTCGGAAAATCAGGCGCCGAAACCACCGTCGATGGTCAGGCTGGCACCGGTGATGTAACCGGCTTCCGGGCCCGCCAGATAGGCGACAAAACTGGCGATTTCTTCGGCTTTACCGTAACGACCGACGGCCATCAACGGAATGAGGCTTTCGGCGAAGTCACCGTGCGCCGGGTTCATGTCGGTGTCGACAGGGCCGGGCTGCACGTTGTTGATGGTGATGCCGCGTGGGCCAAGATCGCGGGCCAGGCCTTTGGTCAAACCGACCAGCGCCGATTTGCTCATCGCATATACACCGCCACCGGCGAAGGGCATGCGGTCGGCGTTGGTGCTGCCGATGTTGATGATGCGCGAACCTTCGCCCATGTGCTTGGCGGCTTCTTGCGAGGCGATGAATACGCTGCGCACGTTGATTGCGAGGGTCTGGTCGAAGTCTTCGAGTTTGAAGTCTTCCAGTGGAGCAACGGCCAGCACACCGGCGTTGTTGACCAAAATGTCGAGTCGGCCAAAAGCTTCGACCGTGGCGCTGACCGCGTGGCGGATCGCTGCGGCGTCGGCACTGTCGGCCTTGATCGCCAGGGCTTTGCCGCCGTTGGCGGTGATGCTGTTCTGTAACTCTTCGGCTTTGGCGGTGGAGCTGACGTAAGTGAAGGCTACTGCAGCGCCTTCAGCGGCCAGGCGTTTGACGATGGCAGCGCCGATACCACGGGAACCGCCTTGAATCAGAGCGACTTTGCCGCCGAGGTGTTGAGTGGTCATGTTCGATCTCCAGACTATTCAAGGCGGGATGCCTTGTTGTTGGAGCCGAGTATCGACCTCTGATCCGCAACCGTGTAGACCCTGATTGCTATAGTCTATGTAAACCAGAAGTTTATAGTGGCGGCCATGGAAACCTTCAGCAGTATCGAATGCTTTGTCCGTAGTGCTGAGGTCGGCAGCTTTGCCGAGGCGGCGCGGCGCTTGAGCCTGACCCCGGCAGCGGTTGGCAAAAGTGTCGCAAAGCTTGAGGCGCGGCTGGGTGTGCGGCTGTTTCAGCGCAGCACCCGCAGTCTGACGCTGACCGAGGCGGGGCAGCTGTTTTTGAGTGAAGTCAGTGCCAGCCTGACCACGATCCAGAATGCCGTGGCCAATCTGGCCAGTGCCGAAGGGCAGCCGATCGGCACCTTGAAAGTCAGCATGGGCACGGTGTTCGGGCGCCTTTATATAGTGCCGTTGCTCGGCGAGTTTCTGCGGCGCTTCCCGGCGATCAATCCGGACTGGCATTTCGATAATCGTCAGGTCGATCTGATCGGGCAGGGCTTCGATGCGGCGATTGGCGGCGGCTTTGAGCTGCCACAAGGTGTGGTAGCGCGCAGATTGACGCCAGCGCATCGGGTATTGGTCGCTTCGCAGGATTATCTGAACGGCAATCCTGCGATCACTCATCCGGACGATCTCAAGCAGCATGACGGAATTCTGATTCGCTCACCGCAAACCGGGCGTGTGCGTTCATGGCAATTGACGCACCGCGATCAGCAGCACAGTCCGTTGATGCTCAAGGCCCGGATGACCATGAGCGATTCCGAAGCCGCGTGTGCGACAGCAGCGCAGGGCCTGGGGATTGCACTGGTGAGCATGCCTTTTGCGGTGGGGTATCTGGAGGCGGGTACGTTGCAGCGAGTGTTGCCGGACTGGTTTGTCGATGATGGCAACATCTCGATTTATTACGCCGAACATAAGTTGTTGCCGGGCAAGACGCGGGCGTTTGTCGATTATGTGATTGAACAGTTTGCGGAGAGAGGGTTGGCGCGGCGGTTTAGTGCTATTTGAGCAACCTTGATACCGAGTTGCGGCCTTCGCGAGCAGGCTCGCTCCCACATTTGGAATGCATTTCCCCTGTGGGAGCGAGCTTGCTCGCGAATGGGGCGACTCGGTTTCCGATGATGAGCTTAGCGGGCAAACCGCCCCGGCCAGCCAATGATGTTCTTCGGCCGAGGTGTCGCATACGTTCGCACTTTCGACGTCGACAAGCGCAAGCGCACCAGCGATTCCGCAATCGTTACCGCCGCCGTGACGCCATCCACCACCGGCACGCCAGTGCGCCGACGAATCTGCTCATCCAGGCCGGCCATGCCGCCGCAACCCAGGCAGATCACCTCGGCTTTGTCCTGCGTCACCGCCAGTTCTGCCTGATGCACGATGGCTTCCAAGGCACGCTGTGGCTCGTGTTCCAGTTCCAGAACGGCCAGACCACTGGCCCGTACCGATGCACAACGATCCCACAGGCCGGACAATTTCAGCCGATCTTCGATCAGCGGTACGGTGCGATCCAGCGTGGTCACCACCGAATAGGCGTGGCCGAGAAACATCGCCGTGCTCGCGGCCGCATCGGTGATATCCACCACTGGCACGTTGAGCAATTCCTGCAGACCTTCGCGACCGTGCTCGCCGTAGCCGGCCTGAATCACGGCATCGAACGGCTGGTCGTAGGCCATCACCCGATCCATCACCGCGATGGCCGCCAGATAGCTTTCGAAGTTGCCTTCAATCGAGTCGGCACCGAAGTACGGCGTCAAACCGACGATTTCGGTACCGGGCGAGGCGACAGCCTGCGCCGAGCGGGCAATGGCCTCGGTGATGGATTCGGTCGTGTTGACGTTGACCACGAGAATACGCATGGGGAAATCCTTATAGCGGGCAGTTCTGCGGCCCGAAGTCCGGGCCACGAGGGAATTAATGGCAGACGTTGTCGACAGCGATCGATTCGCCGCTGATGTCGGCGTAGTGCGCATGGCGTTTGGCAATGATCAGGTAGAGCATTCCGGCGATCCCGGCGCCGATCAGCCAGGAGAACGGCGAGACGCTGTGGAAACCCGGCACGAGCGCCAGGACGATGGCGATCAGCGCCGCAGGAATAAATGCCGCCACCGCACGGAAATTCACCCCACGGCTGTAGTAATAAGCGCCGTCGGGATCTTCGCTGTAGAGCTGCGGGACGTTGACCCGGCCTTTGCGGATCAGCCAGTAGTCGACCATGATCACGCCGTACAACGGGCCGAGCAGGGCGCCGAGGCCAGACAGGAAGTACACGATCACCAGCGGGCTGTTGTAGAGATTCCACGGCAGGATCAGCACAGCGATGGTTGCGCTGATCAGCCCGGCGCGACGGAACGTCAGGTACTTCGGCGCCAGGTTGCTCAGCACGAAGGCCGGGGCGACGAAGTTGGCCATGATGTTCACCGCCACAGTGACGATCAGGAATGCCAGGCAACCGAGCACGAGGAAGAAGGTGTTGGGAATCGAGGCGATGATCTCGGTCGGGCTCTCGATGATCCGGCCGTTGATCTGAAATTGCGCACCGCAGAGCAGCACGGTAATCGCGGCGAACACCAGAATATTCACCGGCAAACCCCAGAAGTTTCCTACCTTGATGGTCTTGCGGCACGGCGATGAGCGGGCGAAGTCGCAGAAATTCAGAATCAGCGTGCCGTAGATCGCCAGCCACAACGCGCCGCCGGCAAAAATGTTGCGCCACATCTCGCCACCGGTCAGTGGCTCGCGGATCGACCAGGCAATGGTCGCGTTGGCTTGGAAGTACATCCACCCAGCGAGTGCCGCAACTGTCAGCAAAATCACCGGCCCGGCAAACGCTTCGTAACGGCGGACCATTTCCATGCCGTAGGCGAGGATCGCCAGTTGCACGAACCAGATCGCCACGAAACACACCCAACCCAAAGTCGACAGCCCGAGGATCGAGTTGTGGTCGTATGCGGCGAATCCGGGATGGACTGCCGTGAGCAATACGCGAAATACCACTGACGCCAGGTACGTCTGAATGCCGAACCAGGCGATGGCGATAACCGCGCGGATCAGTGCAGGAATTTGCGCGCCGTGGATGCCGAAACTGATCCGGCTGATCACTGGAAACGGCACCCCGGTTTTCTGTCCCATGTACCCGGACAGGTTCATGAAGAAATACACCAGCGCCGCGCCGATCCCCAGCGACAGCAGGATCTGCCAGCCACCCAGGCCAAGGGCGTAAAGGCCGATGGCGAACGAGTAGTTAGCAATGTTGTGCACGTCGTTCGTCCACAGGGCGAAGATGCTGTATTTGCCCCAGCGCCGACCTTCGGCCTTGGTTGGCGCCAGGTCGCTGTTGTGCAGGCGGGGGCTCAGTTGTAACGGCTCGGTCAATTCGTCATCGGGTAACGGCTGGTCGAGAGCAGCGGCGGGCAGATTCAGCGCGATGTTGTTGGAGAGACTTGTACGCATTCCGGCAGGCTCCTGATGTTCAGGGCCGCGATGACTGTGCATGAGCCGGCAGGCTCGACAAATCTTCGTCGCGGCAGTGAAAGCATCACTGGTTACGGGGCATCTGCAGCCTGTACGGGATAGGGCGCTTCAGGCTTGCGGATCGAAGTGGTTTTATGTTTTGCAGTTTTGTATACAAAACATGTATGCACCTAAGCCAGATCTGTGCCAGTCGTTGATCTATGCGCAGCCGTGCTCATTTCGAAAAGTTATCGATGTGCGCTAAGTGTCTGAAAATAATTGGCTAAAAATTGACCGGTTGAACAGGTATTTATTTTTGGCGAGGGATTTTGATGGCGGGCGGAGGCGAGGGATTTTTGGCAGGGATGTAACTTTTCAGGGCGCTGAAACAAAAAAGTGCACACATAAATGGCACCGATGGTGACATTCATGTGTACACATTTTTGGAGTCGCTACAAACCCCTGTAGGAGTGAGCCTGCTCGCGATAGCGGTGTATCAGCCAAAAAAATTATCGACTGAGACACCGCTATCGCGAGCAGGCTCACTCCTACAAGGGGGAAATCAGCGCGGCAGGGAGTTAGGCCTTGCTGATGATATTCCCGGCATGCAACCCGCATTCTTTCTGCGTCGCTTCTTCCCACCACCAGCGGCCTTCGCGCTCGTGCTGATTCGGCAGGACAGGGCGGGTGCACGGTTCGCAGCCGATACTGATAAAGCCGCGCTCATGCAGGCTGTTGTACGGCAACTCGAGCATGCGGATGTAACCCCAGATCTCTTCGCTGGTCATCTGCGCCAACGGGTTGAACTTGTACAGGGTGCGCTCGGGGGTGGAGAACGCGGTATCGATTTCCATCACGGCTACAGCACTGCGGGTGCCCGGGCTCTGGTCGCGGCGCTGGCCGGTGGCCCAGGCTTTGACGGTGGACAATTTTCGGCGCAGCGGCTCGATCTTGCGGATACCGCAGCATTCGCCGTGACCGTCCTTGTAGAAGCTGAACAGGCCTTTTTCCTTCACGAACGGTTCGAGTTTCGTGTAGTCCGGCGACACCAGTTCGATGTCGATCTTGTAGTGCTCGCGCACCTGATCGATGAAGCGGTAGGTCTCCGGGTGCAGACGGCCGGTGTCGAGGCTGAACACCTTGACGTTCTTGTTGAGCTTCCAGGCCATGTCCACCAGCACCACATCCTCGGCGCCGCTGAAAGATATCCACAAGTCATCGCCGAACTCGGCGAACGCGAGTTTGAGGACGTCTTGCGCGGATTTGTTGGCATAGGTCGTGGCGAGTTCCACGACGTCGAACGTTGCACTCATCAGGGCGGCTTCCTACAGGTCGGTGGCGCTGGGCGCTCTATATGGCGCTGATGGTAACAAAAAGCTGCACGGCTCGGGGGCGTGCTGTGCGTTGCGCGTCTGCATGTGAGTCGCTAGAGTTCGGCCTCGCTCGACTCAAATAATCAATACAAACGGGAGTGTCTTGTGGAAATTGCTTGCCTGGATCTTGAAGGGGTACTGGTGCCGGAAATCTGGATCGCCTTCGCTGAAAAAACCGGAATCGAATCCCTCAAGGCCACCACCCGGGACATTCCCGATTACGACGTGCTGATGAAGCAGCGCCTGCGCATCCTCGATGAGCACGGCTTGAAGCTGTCGGACATTCAGGAAGTGATCGCCACACTGAAGCCGCTGGACGGCGCTGTGGAGTTCGTCAACTGGCTGCGCGAGCGCTTTCAGGTGGTGATTCTGTCGGACACGTTCTACGAGTTCTCGCAGCCGTTGATGCGTCAACTGGGCTTCCCGACGTTGCTTTGCCATCGCCTGATTACTGACGAAACCGGGCGGGTGACCAGCTATCAGTTGCGCCAGAAAGATCCCAAGCGTCAGTCGGTGATGGCGTTCAAGAGCCTGTATTACCGGGTGATTGCGGCGGGGGATTCGTATAACGATACGAGCATGCTGGGCGAGGCTGATGCGGGGATTCTGTTCCATGCGCCGGAGAATGTGATTCGCGAGTTTCCGCAGTTTCCCGCGGTGCACACCTTTGCTGAGTTGAAGCAGGAATTCCTCAAAGCTTCGAACAGAGAATTGAGTTTGTAATGAATACCCCTGTAGGAGCTGCCGAAGGCTGCGATCTTTTGATCTGGTTTTTCAGGATCAAGATCAAAAGATCGCAGCCTTCGGCAGCTCCTACACGGGTTGTGTCATTCAGAGGTTCTGCAGGGTGTCGAGGAGGATTCTGACTTTGGTAATCGACTCCTGATACTCAGCCTGCCAATCCGAATCGGCAACAATTCCGCCACCGCCCCAGCAGCACACCTGCCCATCCTTGACCAACAAACTGCGAATCGCGATGGAACTGTCCATCTCGCCGCGCACGTCCAGATACAGCAACGACCCGCAATACAACCCACGTCGCGTCGGTTCCAGCTCATCGATGATCTGCATTGCGCGAATCTTCGGTGCGCCGGTAATCGAGCCGCCGGGGAAACTGCCGGCAATCAAATCCAGTGCGTCACGATCATCCGCCAACTCACCGGTGACGCTACTGACCAAGTGATGCACGTTAGGATAGCTTTCCAGACTGAACAGCTCCGGCACCCGCACCGAACCGATGCGGCAGGTGCGCCCGAGATCGTTGCGCAGCAGGTCGACGATCATCAGGTTTTCTGCGCGATCCTTGGGGCTGGCCAGCAGTTCGGCGGCGTTCGCGGCATCTTCGGCCGGGGTCATGCCACGCGGACGGGTGCCTTTGATCGGTCGGGTTTCCACCTGACGGTCGCTGACTTTGACGAAGCGCTCTGGCGACAGGCTCAAAACGGCACCGCCATCAGGCAAGCTCTGGAAACCGGAAAACGGCGTCGGGCAGGCCTCGCGCAACGCGCAATAAGCCAGCCACGGATCGCCCTGACACGCAGCGCGGAAGCGCTGGGCGAAGTTGACCTGATAGCAGTCGCCGGCCTGGATATAATGCTGAATGCGTTCGAAGGCCTGACGATAATTGTCAGCGGAGAGGTCGGCGGTCATTGGCTGGTTCAGTTTGAACGGCGCCATCGATTCGACAAGCGGCTGGCTGAACAGCGCGATCAGCCGCTGTTTCTCGCTATCGATCACGGACGGGTGAAACACCAGTTGGCTGCTGGCCCTCTGGTGATCGCTGATCAGTGCCCAGTCGTACAGGCCAAAGCGGGCATCCGGCAATTGCAGATCATCCAGCGCCTGGCTCGGCAGGTTTTCCAGATGCCGACCGAAATCGTAGCTCAGGTAGCCTATCAAACCGCCGGCGAATGGCAGGTCGAAACCTGTTGGCAAATCAGCCTCGCCCAGACGGGTCAGATTATCCCGCAGGCGTTGCAGGAAAACGTCGCCGCTCTCGTCCGGCAACACCGCCAGTTGTTCCAGCGGCCAGGCGCTGAGCAGGTCATAACGGCCACGGTCGGCACTTGGCCGGCTGCTGTCGAGCAGCACGGCGCCGGGCGCGTTGCGGATGGCCGCGAAGTAGTCGGCGGGATTGGCGCGGTAGGGCAGTGGGTGTACAGAACAGGTCAACATGGGCGGGGCAGATCGGCCGTTGAGGCGGGGTGGGGATTGTAGTCCTCTCTCGGCTGTCAGATCAAAATCAAAAGCTACCCCCTCACCCCAGCCCTCTCCCCCAAGGGGGCGAGGGGAAAGGGAGCCGATCTTTATGCTTTTCAAAGCCTGAGTTCGACTCGAAATTCGGAAAGGGCGCCGACCTTCATACTTTTCAAAGCCTGAGTTCGACTCAAGACTTTCAAGTCGGCGTATTTCCAGCATCCACCTCGGTCAGTCCCCTCTCCCTCTGGGAGAGGGCTAGGGTGAGGGGCTTTTAGCTTTTCAGCTCTTAGCCTTCGACCGCAGGAATATGCCCAAACATTTCCTGAGTAAACGCCACACGCTCTTCAACCGTCTCCGTCACCCCACGCGCCTTCAGCTCTTCCAGTCGCGCTTCCACCGCATGGGTACGCAACGTCAGCCCACAGTCGTTAGCAATCTGAATATTCAGCCCCGGCCGCGCATTCAGCTCCAGAATCAGCGGGCCTTTTTCCTGATCGAGCACCATATCAACACCGATATAGCCCAACCCGCACAGCTCATAGCAGCCGGCGGCGAGTTTCATGAAACCGTCCCAGTAGGGCAGTTGCACGCCGTCCACCGCGTTGGTGGTGTCGGGGTGTTTGGTGATGATGTTGTTCAGCCAGGTGCCGCGCAACGTCAGACCCGTGGCCAGGTCAACACCGACACCGATGGCGCCCTGATGCAGGTTGGCCTTGCCGCCGGACTGCCGGGTTGGCAGACGCAGCATCGCCATCACTGGATAACCCATCAAGACGATGATGCGGATGTCCGGCACGCCTTCGTAGCTGATGCTTTTGAAGATCTGATCCGGGGTCACGCGGTATTCGATCAGCGCGCGATCACGGTGGCCGCCCAGCGAATACAGGCCAGTGAGGATGCTCGAGATGTGATGCTCAAGCTCTTCATGGGCAAGGATCTTGCCCGACACCGTGCGATAGCGG
Source organism: Pseudomonas sp. Irchel s3a12 (assembly GCF_900187485.1). NCBI lineage: Bacteria > Pseudomonadati > Pseudomonadota > Gammaproteobacteria > Pseudomonadales > Pseudomonadaceae > Pseudomonas > Pseudomonas sp. Irchel s3a12. The sequence continues at coordinate 427,848 of NZ_FYDN01000002.1, read as the reverse complement.
CCCTCGAAACGGTCGGCAATCACGATGATGCCGTCACCGCCAGCGCCTTGGGCCGGTTTGATCACAAAGTCGTTGCGCCCGCCGATGATCTGGTCGAGTTTGTCGATTTCCTTCTCGGTGGAGATCACGCCGTACAGCTCCGGCACGTGAATGCCGGCCGCGATGGCGCGTTCCTTGGTGATGATCTTGTCATCGACAATCGGGTACAGGCTGCGCTTGTTGTACTTGAGCACGTAGTCGGCGTTACGCCGATTGATGCCCATGATGCCCCGCGCTTCCAGGGCCTTCCAGGTCTTCCAGAAACCGAACATCAGGCGTCAGCCTTCTTCAGGAAAGCCTTGAAGCGCACCAGCTCGGTCAGGCGGTAGCCGCGATACCGACCCATCGCCAACATGAAGCCGACCAGAATCAGCAGGATCGCCGGGAAGGTGAACACGAAGTAGACCAGCTCTGGAACGGTCATGATCAGGTGCGCGAGTGACGCCGCGAACAGTGTGCCGATCGCGACTTTCATCGCATGGCTGGCACCGCGTTCTTCCCAGGTGATCGACAGGCGTTCGATGGTCATGGTCAGAATCACCATCGGGAACAGCGCCACCGACAGCCCGCGTTCCAGGCCGAGCTTATGGCTGAACAGGCTGATCGCTGCGATCAGCACCACAACAAAGGTCAGCACCACCGAGAGTCGCGGCAGCATTTGCAGCTTCAGGTGTTCCAGATACGAACGTAATGACAAGCCCAGCGCGGTGATCACGGTAAACAAAAGAATGCCGAAGCCCAGTTGCGTTTCGCGGAAGGCGAGGGCGATCAGCACCGGGGTGAACGTGCCGAGTGTCTGCAGGCCGATCAGGTTGCGCAGAATCAGGATCACCAGCACGCCGATCGGGATCATCACCATGATCATGAACGTCTGCTGAGTCTGCAGCGGCAAGCCGTACAGCGAGTATTCGAGGAAGTTGGCGTCGGTGTTTTCGTCGGTCAGCTTGGCCAGACGAATCGCGTTCATCTCGCTGTTGTTCAGGCTGAAGGTCACGTTGGCTTTTTTGCCGCCATCGACGGTGATCAGGTTTTCATCGCCGGTCCACCACAGCAGGCGGTCGGTCGGCAGGCCTTGCTCACCGGTTTCCGGGTTGAAGTACAGCCAGTCGTTGCCGTTGAAGCTGCGCAGCCACAGTTCCGGGGTTTGCGGCTGGTCGGCGACGAGGCGGATGGTGTGGACTTTTTCCACCGGGACGTGGGCGATGGACAGCAGCAGTTCGACGATTTTGGCTTTGTGCGGCGTCGACGGATCGCCGGCCAGCAGCAATTTCACGTTGTCATCGTTGACGTTGTTGACGCGTTTGATCGCCTCGCCAATAAAGGTTTCGACGTCGGCCGAGTGCTGACGGATCGGCGCGAGCAGGGCTTCGGCGGCGATTTTCTCAGGGCCTTCGATGGCGATGCTGTCGCGGAAGGTCGGGCCTTTGATCTTGGATTTTTCGGCGGTGTAACGCTTGGTCAGCACCAGACGGTAATAAAGGGTCTGGTTGCCCTTGGCCCGGCGCGCTGACCAGGTGACCTTGCGGTTGCCGTCGACGCGGTTGACGGCGACACCGTAGTTATTGGAGATAAAACTCTCGTTGAGGCTGACGTAATCGCGGCTCAACGGCGGCACGAACATCTGGATCTTCACCGGATCCTTGGTGCTGGCGACGAACTCGACCTTGGCGTCGATGTTCCACAAGTCGTCGGTGGCGTCTTCGGTCACCGGGATGCCGAGCACGAAAATCTGATAGGCCGTAACCGAAACGCCCAGGAGCACCAGAATGGTGATCAGGATTTTCAGGTGGAAGGTTAGAGAACGCATGGAAATTACTCGGCGGTATGAGCGGCGATGGTGCAGGCGGGTTTGCCGGCAGCGTATTTAAGGCTTGGATCGACCAGCGCATCAAAGCGTTTCAGCGCTTCGGAGCCAATCAAAAGCGGGTATTGGAACGCACTACGGTCGGTCAGGTTCACTTCGATGCTGCGCATCGCCGTGCCCATGCAGATATCCAGCTCGATCACCGGACGGGCGGTGTACTTCTTGCCTTCCTCCGGGTCGTAATCGCCGGCGCGGCGCTTGATCTTGCTGACCCGCGCCAGCGGCCGCTCGATCGGGTGTGAATGCGCAGCGTCGATGGCCAGGTAGAAACGTACCCAGGACTCACCGTTGCGTTTAAAGCGTTTGATGTCGCGGGCACTCAGCGATGCGGTTTTCGCACCGGTGTCGAGTTTGGCCGCAACTTCCAGATTGATGCCGTCAAGCGAAGCGTATTCGTTGAGGCCGTACACGGTTTTTTCCCCCGCGGCGGCGAGGCCGGGCAGGCAAAACAGGGCAAAGAATGTGGGAAAAGGCTTGAGTCTCATAAATCCTGGTGCGCAGCGTTCCGTTTTCGGTTCAGGTCCTTGGCAAAACTTGCGCAAGGCCCTTCGTGTGCCTATCAGCTTTTTATGACAAGCCGTACAAATGGCCAGCAAATGCGGGCGGCATTCTAGCACGGTGGGTTTATGGCGCCAGCGCCGGCACCGGTCTATAACCCTTGGGATTCCCTGTGGGAGCGAGCCTGCTCGCGAAGGCGGTGCGTCATCCCAAGCAGATGCTGACTGACACTACGCTTTCGCGAGCAGGCTCGCTCCCACAGGGGTTAATCGACCAATGGAAGATTGCCTACGGTTATTAGACGATTGTCGACAATACCTATTTATCCTTTGACTGATGCGGGCGAATTGGCTAGTTTTTGCCGCATTGGATTTAAAGGTGTCGACAATCATGCTGGATCAACTCGATCCCCCAGTCATCAGCGGCGACGATTCCGAGACGCTCTCGGAAAACGTCTTCCGGCGCATTCAGGCGGCTATCGTCAAAGGCGAGATCGCCCCGGGCAGCAAAATCTCCGAGCCGGAACTGGCGCGCACCTACGGCATCAGCCGTGGGCCGTTGCGTGAGGCGATTCATCGCCTTGAAGGCCAGCGCCTGCTGGTGCGCGTACCGCACGTCGGTGCGCGGGTGGTGTCGCTCAGTCATGCCGAATTGCTCGAACTCTACGAAATCCGCGAATCCCTCGAAGGCATGGCCTGTCGTCTCGCAGCCGAGCGCATGAGCGTCGAAGAAATCGACGAGCTGCGCCGGGTTCTGGAAACCCACGAGCGCGACGCGGCGTTTCAGGCTGGCGTTGGCTATTACCAGCAGGAAGGCGATTTCGACTTTCACTACCGGATCATCCAAGGCAGCGGCAACCGCACGCTGACGCAGATGCTCTGCGGCGAGCTGTATCAATTGGTGCGCATGTACCGCATCCAGTTTTCCACCACGCCGAACCGCCCGCGTCAGGCCTTCGCCGAACACCACCGGATTCTCGATGCCATCGCCGACCGTGACGGCGAACTCGCGGAATTGTTGATGCGCCGTCACATCGGGGCCTCGAAACGCAACATCGCCCGTCATTACCAGGACGGCGCCCACAATAAGACAGCCACTGAACGAGGTGAGTCATGAGTTCCAACCTGAACACTCCAGGCCAGCGTTTCCGCGATGCGGTCGCCAGCGAGCATCCATTGCAAGTGGTCGGCGCGATCAACGCCAACCACGCGCTGCTGGCCAAACGTGCCGGTTTCAAGGCGATCTACCTGTCCGGTGGCGGCGTGGCCGCAGGTTCCCTCGGCGTGCCGGATCTGGGCATCACCGGTCTGGACGACGTGCTGACAGACGTTCGGCGCATCACCGACGTCTGCGATCTGCCGCTGCTGGTCGATGTGGACACTGGTTTCGGCTCCTCGGCGTTCAATGTGGCGCGCACGGTCAAGTCGATGATCAAGTTCGGCGCGGCGGCGATTCACATCGAGGATCAGGTCGGCGCCAAGCGCTGCGGCCACCGTCCGAACAAAGAGATCGTCAGTCAGCAGGAAATGGTCGACCGCATCAAAGCCGCCGTCGATGCGCGCACCGATGACAGCTTTGTGATCATGGCGCGTACCGATGCACTGGCGGTGGAAGGTCTGGAGTCGGCACTCGATCGCGCAGCGGCATGCATCGAGGCCGGCGCCGACATGATCTTCCCGGAAGCCATCACTGAACTGGAAATGTACAAGCTGTTCGCCAACCGCGTAAAAGCGCCGATCCTGGCCAATATCACCGAGTTCGGCGCGACGCCGCTGTACACCACCGAGCAACTGGCTGGCGCCGATGTGTCGCTGGTGCTGTATCCGCTGTCGGCGTTCCGCGCGATGAACAAGGCAGCGGAAAACGTCTACACCGCCATTCGCCGCGACGGCACGCAGCAGAATGTCATCGACACCATGCAGACTCGCATGGAGCTTTACGATCGCATCGACTACCACACCTTCGAGCAGAAGCTCGATGCGTTGTTTGCCGCCAAGAAATAAAGATCAAAAGATCGCAGCCTGCGGCAACTCCTACACAGATCCCTGTAGGAGCTGTCGAGTGCAACGAGGCTGCGATCTTTTCGCCACACTCCCTAACAAATTCAAGATTGGAGAACACAATGGCCGAAGCAAAAGTACTCAGTGGTGCCGGGCTCCGTGGCCAGGTTGCCGGGCAAACCGCACTGTCCACCGTGGGCCAGGCCGGTGCCGGGCTGACCTATCGCGGCTACGACGTGCGCGAACTCGCTGCCGATGCGCAATTTGAAGAAGTCGCGTACCTGCTGCTCTACGGCGAGCTGCCGACGAAGGCGCAACTCGACGAATACCAAGGCAAACTGAGCAAGCTGCGCGACCTGCCGCAAGCGCTGAAAGAAGTGCTTGAACGCATCCCCGCCGACGCCCACCCGATGGACGTGATGCGCACCGGTTGCTCGTTCCTTGGCAACCTCGAGCCGGAGCAAGACTTCTCCGAGCAGCGCGACAAGACTGACCGCTTGCTGGCCGCGTTCCCGGCGATCATGTGCTACTGGTATCGCTTCAGCCACGACGGCAAACGCATCAACTGCGTCAGTGACGAGCCGACTATCGGCGGTCACTTCCTGCACCTGCTGCACGACAAGAAGCCAAGCGAACTGCACGTCAAAGTGATGAACGTTTCGCTGATCCTCTACGCCGAACACGAATTCAACGCCTCGACCTTCACCGCGCGCGTTTGCGCCTCGACCCTGTCCGATCTGTATTCCTGCGTAACCGCGGCCATCGGTTCGCTGCGTGGCCCGTTGCACGGTGGCGCCAACGAAGCGGCGATGGAAATGATCGAGCGCTTCTCGTCGCCGGAAGAGGCGATCAAGGGCACTCTCGGCATGCTCGAGCGCAAGGACAAGATCATGGGCTTCGGCCACGCGATCTATAAGGACAGCGATCCGCGCAACGAGGTGATCAAGGGCTGGTCGAAAAAACTCGCAGACGAGGTCGGCGACAAGGTGTTGTTCGCGGTTTCCGAAGCCATCGACAAGACCATGTGGGAGCAGAAAAAACTGTTCCCCAACGCCGATTTCTACCATGCCTCGGCGTACCACTTCATGGGCATTCCGACCAAGCTGTTCACGCCGATCTTCGTCTGCTCGCGCCTGACCGGTTGGGCCGCGCACGTGTTCGAACAGCGTGCCAACAACCGCATCATCCGTCCAAGCGCCGAGTACATCGGCGCTGAACAGCGCAAGTTCGTGCCAATCGAACGTCGCTGAAATGGTGAGCTGACCCGATCCCGAAAGCCACCGCAAACCCTGTAGGAGTGAGCCTGCTCGCGATGACGGACTGACATTCAACATTGATGTCGACTGATCTACCGCTATCGCGAGCAGGCTCACTCCTACAAGGGACGGTGTGAATCTTGAGTCTGGCGTCTGCCCACCCTTTGAAACTACCGTGACCCGAGTCCTGACCCGATGAACACAGAATTCCGTAAAACCCTGCCCGGCAGCCCTCTGGATTATTTCGACGCCCGTGCGGCGGTCGAAGCGATTCAGCCCGGCAGTTACGACACCCTGCCGTACACCTCCCGCGTGCTGGCGGAAAACCTCGTGCGTCGCTGCGACCCGGCCACGCTCACCGACTCCCTCAAGCAACTGATCGAACGCAAACGCGACCTCGACTTCCCGTGGTTTCCGGCCCGTGTGGTCTGCCACGACATTCTCGGCCAGACCGCGCTGGTCGACCTCGCCGGCCTGCGCGACGCGATCGCCTTGCAGGGCGGCGACCCGGCGCAGGTCAACCCGGTGGTGCCGACGCAATTGATCGTCGACCACTCGCTGGCGGTGGAGGCGGGCGGTTTCGACAAGCAGGCGTTCGAGAAGAACCGCGCCATCGAAGACCGTCGCAACGAAGACCGTTTCCACTTCATCAACTGGACCAAAAAAGCCTTCAAGAACGTTGATGTGATCCCGCCGGGCAACGGCATCATGCACCAGATCAACCTGGAGAAAATGTCTCCAGTGATCCAGGTGCGTGAAGGCGTGGCGTTCCCCGACACTTGCGTCGGCACCGACAGCCACACCCCGCACGTTGATGCGCTGGGCGTGATTGCCATTGGTGTCGGCGGCCTCGAAGCCGAGAGCGTGATGCTCGGTCGCGCGTCGTGGATGCGTCTGCCGGAAAGCGTCGGCGTCGAACTGACCGGCAAGCTGCAACCGGGCATCACCGCCACCGACATGGTGCTGGCGCTGACCGAATACCTGCGCAAACAGAAAGTCGTCGGCGCCTGGCTGGAGTTCTTCGGCGAAGGTGCGGCGGCGCTGACCCTCGGCGATCGCGCAACCATCTCCAACATGGCCCCGGAATATGGCGCCACGGCGGCGATGTTCTACATAGACCAGCAAACCATCGATTACCTGAAACTCACTGGCCGCGAAGATCAGCAAGTGCAGTTGGTCGAGCAATACGCCAGGCTTACCGGACTGTGGGCCGACAGCCTGAAAGGCGCGCAATACGAGCGCGGACTGACTTTCGATTTGTCGTCGGTGGTGCGCAACATGGCCGGTCCGAGCAATCCGCACGCGCGCGTTGCGGTGGCGGATCTGGCGGCCAAAGGCATCTCCGGGCAGTGGGAGGACGTGCCCGGGCAAATGCCCGACGGCGCGGTGATCATCGCCGCCATCACCAGTTGCACCAACACCAGCAACCCGCGCAACGTGATTGCCGCCGGACTGCTGGCGCGCAACGCCAACAAGCTTGGCCTGACCCGCAAGCCGTGGGTGAAATCCTCGCTGGCGCCGGGTTCGAAAACCGTGGCGCTGTACCTCGACGAAGCGGGGCTGACCACTGAGTTGGAGCAGCTTGGTTTCGGTGTTGTCGCCTTCGCTTGCACCACCTGCAACGGCATGTCCGGCGCGCTCGATCCGGTGATCCAGCAAGAGATCATCGATCGTGATCTGTATGCCACCGCCGTGCTTTCCGGCAACCGCAACTTCGACGGCCGCATTCACCCGTATGCCAAGCAAGCGTTTCTCGCGTCGCCGCCGCTGGTGGTGGCTTACGCCATTGCCGGGACCATCCGTTTTGATATCGAGAAGGATGTGTTGGGCGTGGTCGACGGCAAGGAAATCCGCCTCAAAGACATCTGGCCGAGCGACGAAGAAATCGACTCGGTGGTGAAGTCTTCGGTCAAGCCTGAGCAGTTCCGTCAGGTCTACATCCCGATGTTTGCCGTCCACGAAGACACCGGCCCGAAAGTCACGCCGCTGTACGACTGGCGCGAGATGAGCACTTACATCCGCCGACCGCCGTACTGGGAAGGTGCGCTGGCCGGCGCACGTCCGCTTAAGGGCATGCGCCCGCTGGCGGTGCTGCCGGACAACATCACCACCGATCACCTGTCGCCATCCAACGCGATCATGCTCGACAGCGCCGCCGGCGAATACCTGGCGAAAATGGGCCTGCCGGAAGAGGACTTCAACTCTTACGCCACCCACCGTGGCGACCACTTGACCGCGCAGCGCGCGACGTTCGCCAACCCGAAACTGTTCAATGAAATGGTCGTGGAAAACGGCAAGGTCAAACAGGGTTCGCTGGCGCGCGTCGAGCCGGAAGGCAAGGTCATGCGCATGTGGGAAGCCATCGAAACCTACATGGAGCGCAAGCAGCCGCTGATCATCATTGCCGGCGCCGATTACGGACAGGGTTCGTCCCGCGACTGGGCGGCGAAAGGCGTGCGTCTGGCCGGTGTCGAGGCGATTGCCGCAGAAGGTTTCGAGCGCATTCACCGCACCAACCTGGTGGGCATGGGCGTGTTGCCGCTGGAGTTCAAGCCGGGTACTGACCGTCACACCCTGGCCATCGACGGCAGCGAAACCTACGACGTGGTCGGCGAGCGCAAACCGCGTGCGGACCTGACGCTGGTGATCCATCGCAAGAACGGCGAGCGCGTTGACGTGCCGGTGACCTGCCGTCTGGATACCGCTGAAGAAGTGTCGATCTACGAGGCTGGCGGCGTGTTGCAGCGCTTCGCTCAGGACTTCCTCGAAGAGTCGGCGGTTGCCGTTTAAATCAACTGATGCGGGCATGGGATTTTAAGTCCCATGCTTTCGGTAAGGAGCAATATGGCTCACGCACCACAGATTAAAATCCCCGCCACCTACATGCGCGGCGGCACCAGCAAAGGCGTGTTCTTCAGCCTCAAGGATCTGCCCGAAGCGGCACAGATTCCCGGCCCGACCCGCGACGCTTTGCTGCTGCGCGTGATCGGCAGCCCCGACCCGTACGACAAGCAAATCGACGGCATGGGCGGCGCGACTTCGAGCACCAGCAAAACCGTGATCCTGTCGAAAAGCATCAAGGCTGATCACGACGTCGATTACCTGTTCGGTCAGGTCTCCATCGACAAGCCGTTCGTGGACTGGAGCGGCAATTGCGGCAACCTCTCGGCAGCGGTCGGTTCGTTCGCCATCAGCAACGGTCTGGTCGACGTCAGCCGCATTCCGCACAACGGTGTTGCGGTGGTGCGCGTGTGGCAGGCCAACATCGGCAAGACCATCATTGCCCATGTGCCGATCACCAACGGTGAAGTGCAGGAAACCGGTGATTTCGAACTCGACGGCGTGACCTTTCCGGCGGCCGAAGTGCAGGTTGAATTCATGGATCCGGCGGCGGAAGAAGAGGGTGGCGGTGGCTCGATGTTTCCTACCGGCAACCTGGTCGATGAGCTGGAAGTGCCGGGTGTTGGCACGTTCAAGGCGACCATGATCAATGCTGGCATCCCGACGATTTTCGTCAATGCTGAAGACATTGGTTACACCGGGACCGAGTTGCAAGGTGCGATCAACAGCGATCCGCAAGCACTGCAGATGTTCGAGACGATTCGGGCTTATGGCGCGTTGCGCATGGGTCTGATATCGAATCTCGATGAAGCGGCCAAACGTCAGCACACGCCGAAAGTCGCGTTTGTCGCCAAGCCTGCTGATTACGTGGCGTCGAGTGGTAAAGCGGTCGGCGCCGGTGATGTGGATTTGCTGGTGCGCGCCTTGTCGATGGGCAAGTTGCATCACGCGATGATGGGCACGGCGGCCGTGGCCATCGGCACCGCTGCAGCAATCTCCGGCACCCTGGTAAACCTCGCGGCCGGTGGCGTTGAACGTAATGCCGTGCGCTTCGGGCATCCGTCCGGGACGTTGCGCGTTGGCGCCGAAGCCAGTCTGGAAAACGGCGAGTGGATCGTCAAAAAAGCCATCATGAGCCGTAGCGCGCGTGTCCTGATGGAGGGTTACGTGCGCATTCCCGGAGATTCGTTCTGATCCAAGAGCTTTACCCTCACCCCAGCCCTCTCCCGGAGGGAGAGGGGGCCGACCGAGGTGTCAGGGGTTGTGCATCGACCTGAAAGATCGAGTCGATTATGTATTCAGCGCAGATCGCTCACGTCGGTGAACCTCTACAGCATCCCCCAATCGGTTCCCTCTCCCTCGGGAGAGGGCTAGGGTGAGGGGCCACTCACTGAAGAAACCCAAAACCAGCAGGCACCCCAGACCTGCAATCAACCAGACCAAACCCGCCAAGCCCTGAGGAAGACCGCACCCACTCATCATTCCCGCACAGGAGTACCGCAATGAGCGCCAACGTCGACCTGAACAACCGCCCCGACTACGATCATGTCCTGCAGGACATCGCCGATTACGTCCTCACCTTCAAAGTCACCTCCGCCGAAGCCCTCGACACCGCCCGCAACTGCCTTATGGACACGCTGGGCTGCGGCCTGCTGGCGTTGCGCTTTCCCGAATGCACCAAGCATCTGGGCCCGATCGTCGAAGGCACCGTCGTCCCGTTCGGCGCACGCGTTCCCGGCACCTCCTATCGCCTCGACCCGGTCAAGGCCGCCTGGGACATCGGCTGCATCGTCCGCTGGCTCGACTACAACGACACTTGGCTCGCCGCCGAATGGGGGCATCCGTCGGACAACCTCGGCGGGATTCTCGCTGTGGCCGATCACCTCTCGCAAAAACGCGTGTCCAACGCTGAAGCACCGCTGACCATTCGCGATGTGCTGGAAGCGATGATCATGGCCCACGAGATACAAGGCGTGATTGCCCTGGAAAACTCCTTCAACCGGGTAGGACTCGATCACGTCATCTTGGTGAAAGTCGCCTCCACAGCTGTTACCGCCAAACTCATGGGTGCCAATCGCGAGCAATTGCTGTCGGCGTTGTCCCATGCATTCGCCGATGGTCAGGCGCTGCGCACTTATCGCCATGCACCGAATGCCGGTTCACGAAAATCCTGGGCAGCGGGGGATGCGTCGAGTCGTGGTGTGCGCCTGGCCGACATCGCCATGCGCGGCGAAATGGGCATTCCCGGGGTTCTGACGGCAAAGCAGTGGGGCTTTTATGACGTGCTGTTCAGCCACACCAACAGCGATCTGGCGCTGAAACCGGAGAATAAACGCGCCTTCAGTTTCTCGCGCTCGTTCGGCAGTTACGTGATGGAAAACGTGCTGTTCAAGATCAGCTTCCCCGCCGAATTCCACGCGCAAACCGCCTGTGAAGCGGCGGTGACGTTGCATCCGCAAGTGCGCAATCGTCTGCATGAAATCGACCGCATCGTCATCACCACCCACGAATCGGCGATTCGCATCATTTCCAAGGTCGGGCCGCTGGCCAACGCTGCCGACCGCGACCACTGCATCCAGTACATGACCGCCGTGCCGCTGGCGTTTGGCAATCTGGTCGCCGAGCAGTACGAAGATGATTTCCACAAGGCGCACCCGATCATCGATGTGCTGCGCGAAAAAATGGTCATCGTTGAAGAGCCACGTTTCACCCGCGAGTATCTCGAGGCCGACAAACGTTCGATCGCCAACGCCGTACAAGTGTTTTTCAAGGATGGCAGCAGCACCGAAAACGTCGTGGTGGAATACCCGATTGGTCATCGTCGCCGCCGTGTCGAGGGCATTCCATTGCTGGAAGACAAGTTCAAGGCCAACCTAGCCACACGTTTCACCGGCCAGCGTAGCGGTGAGATCTTGGCGTTGTGCAAAGACCAGACGCAGCTGGAGTCCACTCCGGTAAACCGTTTCGTCGACCTGTTCGTGATCTGACGATCGAACTCACTGAATGAAACCAACCCATGTAGGAGCTGCCGCAGGCCGCGATCTTTTGACTTTGATTGTAAAAAAACAAGATCAAAAAATCGCAGCCTGCGGCAGCTCCTACATGGACGATTTGCGCCACCTTTCGATAGGCAATTTGGTGAGCGCAAAACCACTCAGCAAAACCGCCGAATAGATCATCAACTCCTCGGACAGGGTTTGTCCCTCGTACCAGGCGCCGATGATCACGGCGAACACCGGGAAAATGATAAACACGAACGACAGAATGATCGGGCTCAAGCGTTTAAGCAGTAAAAAGTAAACGATGAATCCGCCCACCGAGGCCACCAGCCCGAGATACAGCAGGGCGCCCCAGGAACGTGCTGTCACCTGCGCAAACTCAGGGGCTTCAACGCTCAAGCCGACAATAAATAACATCAGCCCGGCGATACCGATCGGCAGCGTGTTGTAGGTGATCACGCTGATCGCGCTGCCATGTTTTTTCGTCACCACGTAGCACAGCGCATGCATCAGCGCTGCGCACAGAATCGCCAACACGCCAAGCCACTCCGCCTGATCCAGATGCAGACCCTGACTGCGAATAATCATCAACAGACTGCCAAAGCCGATGGCGATGCCGAGCATCTGCGAGGGGTAGATTTTCTCGCGCAGAAACAACCCGGAAAACAACAGGATAAACACCGGCATGCAACTGAACAGCAGCGCTGTCAGGCCTGACGACACGTGCATCTCGCCATAGTTGAGCAAGTAGTAAGGCAGGCTGAAATACGACAGCGTGACGAACACAAAGAACCAGCGGCTTTGTCGGGGAAACAACAGCGGTTCCTTGCGCAACAGCGCGAAGCTCAGGAACAGCGGAAAAGCAATCAGAAAACGCAGCCCGGCGGCCGTCAGCGGCGGCACGCTTTCCACCGCAATCTTGATCCCCAGCCACGTCGTGCCCCAACTCAGACAGACGATGAGAAACAGCGTGCTGGTGATCAATCCGGCGAGCCAGGGTTTGCTGATGTGCATCGGTGTGCTGACGGCTGTCGACATGTGGCGTACTCCGAACGGTGGAATTGACCTGATCGCGAAAACGGTCTATTTCTGATTGAACCTGTTCTCAGCACGCTATTCGGGGCAAGAATGACTGTCAAAGTAAGTATTGCCATGGTGTCAATCCTCCGTGATGGTCTCGCCAATGGCGTGGGCGTGAAGTACAAACGCCTGGCGAATGCCGTCGCGCAAGCCATCGATGAAGGCATTATCGATGCCGGTAGCAAACTGCCGCCGCACCGGTTGTTGGCCGACAGTCTCGGAGTGACCATCGGTACGATCAGCCGTGCCTACGGCGAATTGGAGCGCGTGGGGTTGGTCGTCGCCCGCGTCGGAGATGGCACTTATGTGTGTCAGCGCGGGATAGAACGGCCGCAGGACAAAGGCTTTCGTAATGTCAGCGATGAGCCGTCAGCCTGTTTCGATATGAGCCGCAATCAGCCGATTCCCGCACAGGAAGCGGCGTTCATGAGCCAGAGTCTGCAGGAACTGGCCAGCGATCCTCGGGTGCTGCAACAGTTGACCGGGTACACCGCTGAAGCCGGGTTGGCGCGGCATCGTGTGGCGGGGGCGGTGTGGTTGCAGCATGCGGCTTATGTCCCGCATGCCGATCAGGTGTTGTGCGTCAACGGTGGCCAGCATGGTCTGCTGTGTACGTTGATGGGCTTGCTCAAGGTCGGCGACACCGTTGTGACCGAGCATTTGTCCTACCCGGGATTGATCGGCGTCGCACGCCAGCTCGGGATAAAACTCATTGGCGCGGCAATGGATGACGAAGGACTTTTACCGTCGGCGCTGGAGGACATTTGTCGTCAGCATCGTGTTTCAGCGCTGTATTGCACCCCGACGATCCAGAATCCTACGGCCGCTGTAATGTCGATCCCACGGCGCGAGGCGATTGCCGACCTCTGTCGTCAACACAATCTGCTGATTATCGAAGACGAGGCCCATGCTGTTCTGGATCGCCAACGCCCGATACCGCTGAGCTATTTTGCGCCGGAGCGATCGGTGTTGATCGGCAGCCTGAGCAAGGCTGTTTCGGCGGGGCTGCGCGTCGGTTATCTGCATGCGCCGCAAGCCTTGATCGGGCGTTTGAGTGCCGCCATCCGCGCAACATGCTGGATGGCCAATCCGTTATCGATGGAAGTCGCGAGCCTGTGGATTGAAAGCGGCATGGCCGAGCGTTTGCTGGACGAACAGATCAACGAGATCGCTCGGCGCAAAGCGTTGGTGGCGCCTGTTCTGCAGGGTTTGAACTACAAGACTCACCCTTACAGTCCGCACTTCTGGGTGGAGGTGCCTGAGCTGTGGCGGGCGTCACAGATTGCGGCGGAGTTGAAGGAGAACAACTATCTGGTGGCCACCGCTGAGGCGTTTGCGGTGGGGCATGCAGCGGTGCCGCAATTTATTCGGGTGAGTGTGTGTAATGCGGTGGGGGATGATCGCTTGTTGCTGGCAGGTTTTGAAGCTCTGGCCAAGGCATTAACAGACACCGTGTAATCGTTCTTCGCGAGCAGGCTCGCTCCCACATTCGACCGCATTTCAACGGGATAAACGCGATCAAACTGTGGGAGCGAGCCTGCTCGCGAAAGCGTCAGCCCAGACACCACAAATCTACTTGAACCGCCGCTCCACACCTTTCTCGACCAGAATCTTCGCCGAAATCTCTTCCACCGAAAAATGCGTGGAGTTGATGTGCGGGATGTTCTCGCGGCGGAACAGATTCTCTACTTCACGCACTTCGAATTCGCACTGCGCGTAGCTCGAATAACGGCTGTTGGGCTTGCGCTCGTTGCGAATCGCGGTGAGGCGGTCGGGGTCGATGGTCAGGCCGAACAGCTTGTGCTGATGAGCGCGCAGGGCCGTCGGCAGGGTCAGGCGTTCCATGTCGTCTTCGGTCAGCGGATAGTTGGCCGCGCGAATGCCGAACTGCATGGCCATGTACAGACACGTCGGCGTTTTGCCGCATCGCGACACGCCCACTAGTATCAAATCGGCTTTGTCGTAATAGTGCGTGCGCGCGCCGTCGTCGTTGTCGAGGGCAAAGTTAACCGCCTCGATACGCTCCATGTAATTGGAGTTGTGCCCGATCGAGTGCGACTTGCCGACCGTGTAGGAAGAGTGCTCGGTCAGTTCCTGCTCCAGCGGGGCAAGAAAGGTCGAGAAAATGTCGATCATGAAACCATTGGACGTTGCGAGAATCTCACGGATGTCCTGATTGACGATGGTGTCGAAGATGATCGGGCGAAAGCCGTCGGTTTCAGCGGCTTTGTTGATTTGTTGTACCATGGCCCGCGCTTTCTCAACGCTGTCGATGTACGGTCGCGTGAATTTGCTGAAGGTAATGTTTTCGAACTGCGCCAGAAGGCTTTGACCCAGGGTTTCGGCAGTGATGCCGGTGCCATCGGAGATGAAGAAAGCAGATCGTTTCATTTGCACCTTGGGCCTTAAGCTAGTCATCAATCTTGGATATGATAGGCGCGATTTGCCGGCCGCCATTGGCCCGCATTCTCACTTATTTTCCAGGTCCAGGCCATACAACCGGCCAAGGCTCCCCCGGGCCGCCGGTTTCTGAGCTTTTCCAACACAGTTAGTGGAGAGATCACCTTGGTAGAGTACGTAGTTTCCCTCGATAAGCTCGGCAAACACGATGTTGAGCATGTGGGGGGCAAGAACGCATCCCTGGGCGAGATGATCAGTAACCTGGCAGGCGCCGGTGTTTCGGTCCCCGGCGGCTTCGCCACGACGGCTCAGGCTTATCGTGATTTCCTCGAACTGAGCGGCCTCAACGACCAGATCCACGCGGCCCTCGATGCGCTCGACGTCGACGACGTCAACGCCCTGGCCAAAACCGGCGCACAGATCCGTCAATGGATCATGGAAGCCGAATTCCCCGAAAAACTGAATGCCGAAATCCGCACCGCGTTTGCCGCGCTGTCGGCCGGCAACCCTGACGTGGCCGTGGCCGTGCGTTCTTCCGCCACCGCCGAAGACCTGCCGGACGCCTCGTTCGCCGGTCAGCAGGAAACCTTCCTGAACATCCGTGGCGTTGAAAACGTTATCCGCGCCGCCAAAGAGGTGTTCGCTTCGCTGTTCAACGACCGTGCAATTTCCTACCGCGTGCACCAGGGCTTCGACCACAAACTGGTCGCCCTGTCGGCTGGCGTGCAGCGCATGGTGCGTTCGGAAACCGGCACTGCCGGCGTGATGTTCACCCTCGACACCGAATCCGGTTTCCGTGACGTGGTGTTCATCACCGGCGCTTACGGCTTGGGCGAAACCGTCGTACAAGGCGCGGTCAACCCGGACGAATTCTACGTACACAAGGGCACGCTGGAGGCCGGTCGTCCGGCGATCCTGCGTCGCAACCTCGGCAGCAAAGCCATCAAGATGATCTACGGCGACGAGGCCAAGGCCGGTCGTTCGGTCAAGACCATCGACGTCGACAAGGCTGATCGTGCGCGGTTCTGCCTGTCCGACGCTGAAGTCAGCGAGCTGGCCAAGCAAGCGATGATCATCGAGAAGCACTACGGCTGCCCGATGGACATCGAGTGGGCCAAGGACGGTGACGACGGCAAGCTGTACATCGTGCAGGCGCGTCCGGAAACCGTGAAAAGCCGCACCCAGGCCAACGTCATGGAGCGTTACCTGCTGAAAGAAACCGGCACCGTGCTGGTGGAAGGTCGTGCGATTGGCCAGCGCATCGGCGCCGGTAAGGTTCGCATCATCAAAGACGTCTCCGAGATGGACAAAGTCCAGCCGGGCGACGTGCTCGTTTCCGACATGACCGACCCGGACTGGGAACCGGTGATGAAGCGCGCCAGCGCCATCGTCACCAACCGTGGCGGCCGTACCTGCCACGCGGCGATCATCGCCCGTGAGTTGGGGATTCCGGCAGTGGTTGGTTGCGGCAACGCTACCCAACTGCTCAAGGACGGCCAAGGCGTGACCGTGTCCTGCGCCGAAGGCGACACTGGTTACATCTTCGAAGGCGAACTGGGCTTCGACATCAAGAAGAACTCCGTCGACGCCATGCCAGAGCTGCCGTTCAAGATTATGATGAACGTCGGCAACCCGGACCGCGCCTTCGACTTCGCGCAACTGCCGAACGCTGGTGTGGGTTTGGCCCGTCTGGAATTCATCATCAACCGCATGATCGGCGTCCACCCGAAAGCGCTGTTGAACTACGACGGTCTGCCGCAGGAAATCAAGGACAGCGTCGACAAGCGTATCGCCGGTTACGACGATCCGGTCGGCTTCTACGTCGAGAAACTGGTTGAAGGCATCAGCACCCTCGCGGCTGCGTTTGCACCGAAGAAAGTCATCGTGCGTCTGTCGGACTTCAAGTCCAACGAATACGCCAACCTGATCGGCGGCAAGCTCTACGAGCCGGAAGAAGAAAACCCGATGCTGGGCTTCCGTGGCGCTTCGCGTTACATCAGCGAATCGTTCCGTGACTGCTTCGAACTCGAATGCCGCGCGCTGAAACGTGTGCGCAACGAGATGGGCCTGACCAACGTCGAAATCATGGTGCCGTTTGTCCGTACTCTGGGCGAAGCCAGCCAGGTTGTTGATCTGCTCGCCGAGAACGGCTTGAAGCGCGGCGAGAACGGTCTGCGCGTGATCATGATGTGCGAACTGCCATCCAACGCGATCCTTGCTGAAGAGTTCCTCGAATTCTTCGACGGTTTCTCGATCGGTTCCAACGACCTGACTCAGCTGACCCTGGGTCTGGACCGCGATTCCGGTATCATCGCGCACCTGTTCGACGAGCGTAATCCGGCAGTCAAGAAGCTGTTGGCCAACGCGATTGCCGCGTGCAACAAGGCCGGCAAGTACATCGGTATCTGCGGTCAGGGTCCTTCGGACCACCCGGATCTGGCCAAGTGGCTGATGGAGCAGGGCATCGAAAGCGTGTCGCTGAACCCGGACTCCGTGCTGGAAACCTGGTTCTTCCTCGCCGAAGGCCAAGCCCCGGCTTGATCAACATGTGAACGGGCCGCGTCTCCCTGTAGGAGTGAGCCTGCTCGCGATAGCGTCATGACAGTCAGCATCGATTCGAATGACACACCGCCATCGCGAGCAGGCTCACTCCTACACGGTTCGGTTCCTTATGATTCAAACAGGGCGGGGTCTCCGGATGCCGCCCTTTTTTGTGCAAGAGCATTATGCAAAGCAGCAGCAACCTGTTTCCTGTCGCCCTGATCAGCGCCGAACGGCGCGGCGATCTGAGCGAAGACGTGTATCGACTGAAACCCGGCAACAGTCCCGACTGGTCCGTGGAAATCGCTGTGACCCGTTTGGGCATGGCCGATGACTCGACGCCTCGCGGTGTGCCGGTGATTCTGCTGCACGGCAGTTTTTCCAATCGACGCTTCTGGTTTTCACCGAAAGGCCTGGGCCTGGGCGCGTATCTGACGCGACTGGGGTTCGACGTTTGGATTCCGGAGATGCGCGGTCACGGCCTGTCGCAGCGCAATGAGGAATACCGACGCAACCGGGTCGCCGACTATGCCCGTTACGATCTGCCGGCGATTGCCGCATTCGTGCGAGAGCAGAGCGGGCAGATTCCGCACTGGATCGGCCATTCGCTGGGCGGCATCACCCTGGCCGCCGCGCTCGGTGGTGAGTACCTTGGCGAACCCGCCGTGGCTTCGGCTGCGTTTTTCGGCACACAAGTCAGCCGCACTTACTGGCCGTTGAAAATTCCGCCGGTGGAGTGGAGCGGGCGCTTCATTCTCAAGCGTTTCGCGCAGCTGTCGGGTTCGCGTCTCAAACGTGGCCCGGAAGATGAGCCGATCGGTCTGGCGCTGGAAAGCATGCGCTGGTACGGCTTGTTCGGTCGTTTTGGCGACAAGGACAAGGATTGGTGGGCGGGGCTGGCCGATGTTCAAGTGCCAGTGCTGGCGGTGACCGCAGCAGGGGATCATCAGGATCCGGCCTGGGCCTGTCGCAAATTGTTCGAGCAGATCGGCTCCGAGCACAAGCAGTTCATCAATCTGGGTCGCGAGCAGGGCTTCAACGATAATTTCGGCCATGTCGAGATGTTGGTGAGCAAAGCGGCGCAGACCGAGGTGTGGCCACTGGTGGCGCGTTGGTTGAACGATCAGCACACGCCATTGCTGGGCGAGAAGCCGGATCTGGCCGCTGCTGTGTGAGTGCGAAGGCCTTGAAGGGATTTCGTTCGGGTTGGCTTGCGGCTAAGATATGACGCAATGTGCGGATCTGGTCATTTTTGGTGGCGGTTTAGCTATTACGTTTCAGGGTTTGTTCAGGTTCGTTCAGCGACCATGGGATGGACTAAGGTAAACAGCGACCACCGAAACTCGTCTCTTCAGAACGCAGCATCCTCGATCGTTTTCCTTTTTACAGGAGTTTTTCGATGAACCATTACCTTACGCCTGATCTGTGCGACGCCTATCCGGAGCTGGTACAGGTGCTGGAACCGATGTTCAGCAATTTCGGCGGCCGTGATTCGTTCGGCGGCGAAATCGTGACCATCAAATGCTTCGAAGACAACTCGCTGGTCAAGGAACAGGCTGAACTCAAGGGTAACGGCAAGGTGCTGGTCGTCGATGGCGGCGGTTCGCTGCGCCGTGCATTGCTGGGGGACCTGATCGCCGAAAAGGCCGCTAAAAACGGTTGGGAAGGGCTGGTGATCTACGGCTGCATCCGTGACGTTGACGTCATCGCGCAGACCGATCTGGGCGTGCAGGCGCTGGCCAGCCATCCGATGAAAACTGAAAAACGTGGTATCGGCGACCTCAACGTCCCGGTGACTTTCGCCGGTGTGACGTTCCACCCGGGCCACTACATTTATGCGGACAACAACGGCGTGATCGTCTCGCCGAGTCCGCTGAAGATGCCTGAATAAGCTTTTCGACAAAGGGATGCGGATGTTCGAGGAAGAAAACGCGCAGTGGGGGCTGGTGCATGCCCTGGTGCTGGACGGAAAAGGCGGTGCGCGTTCGATAGCCCGGACTGAGCTCGACGATTTGCAGCTGCAGGCCCATGAAAGCCTGTGGCTGCATTGGGATCGCAGCCATCCGCAGACCCAGACCTGGCTGCGCAAATCCAGCGGGCTCAATGAATTCACCTGCGATCTGCTGCTGGAAGAGAACACCCGGCCGCGCCTGTTGCCGCTGCCGGATGCCGAACTGTTGCTGTTTCTGCGCGGAGTCAATCTGAATCCGGGCGCCGAGCCGGAAGACATGGTCTCGGTGCGGATTTTCGCTTCTGCCCAACGGGTGATTTCACTGCGTTTGCGCCCGTTGCGCGCCACCGATGAGCTGCTGGCGCAATTGGCCGACGGCAACGGCCCGAAAACCTCCTCCGAACTGATCCTTTATCTGGCGCAGTTCCTCACCAACAAGGTGCAGGATCTGGTCACTTGCCTCTCGGAAATCGCCGATGAGGAAGAAGAAAAGATGGATGCCGACGAACGGTATACTCCCGAGCATGGCGCCATTTTGCACATCCGTCGCCGGGCGGCCGGACTAAAGCGATTTCTCGCGCCGCAGCGGGATATTTTCGGACAACTCACGCGGATAAAACTGCCTTGGTTTGTCGATGACGATGCCGATTACTGGAACGAACTGAACAACAGTCTGACCCGCTATCTCGAAGAGCTCGAATTGACCCGAGAGCGCGTGGGGCTTGTGCTTGAGGCTGAAGACCGACGCTTGAGCGAGCGTATGAATCGCACGATGTACCGCTTCGGGATCATCACCTGCATCTTTTTGCCGATGAGTTTTATCACCGGTCTGCTGGGTATAAACGTCGGCGGAATTCCGTTCTCCAGCAGCCCTTATGGTTTCCTGATTGCCTGTTTGACGGTGCTCACCCTGGCCTTCGGTCAGTGGTGGTTATTCCGTCGTTTGCGCTGGGTATGAAGATGGCGCATGTGACCCGACCAAATCTGCCCGCGTCTTTCACAGACATCACGAGAGGTGCGTATGCACGATCCGTTTGAACAGTCTTTGCGCGACATGCTCAACGCTTCGCCGTCCAGCCGCGACGACGATGCGTGCCTGGGCCGCGTACTCAAAACCGCCAACCGCCAAGTTGGCGCCGGTGATCTGTTCAGCCTGCTGGGCCGCTGGCTGCCCGCGCTGATGATCGCCCTGAATAATGGATCGGCGCATGTCTCGCCGGTTTCCCGTCTTCGTAAACCTACCGCTCGCACTGCTGATAAGGCTGATTGAATATGGAACTTGATCTCTGGACTCAGAGCCTCGTCACTGCAATGACTGCGTTGTGGACCAAAGTCGCCAACTTCATCCCGAACCTGTTCGGCGCACTGGTCGTGCTGCTGTTGGGTTTCGTCGTGGCCAAGCTGCTCGATACCCTGCTGTCCAAACTGCTCGCCAAGCTCGGTCTTGATCGCCTGATGGGCGGCACCGGGCTGACCAAGTTGATGTCGCGCGCCGGGTTGCAAGTTCCGATCTCGACCCTGATCGGTAAAATCGTTTACTGGTTCGTTCTGCTGATTTTCCTGGTTTCTGCAGCAGAATCCCTTGGCCTTGAGCGAGTTTCGGCTACGCTGGATATGTTGGCGCTCTATTTGCCGAAAGTATTCGGCGCGGCGCTGGTGTTGCTGGTAGGTGTTTTGCTCGCGCAACTGGCCAATGGGCTGGTGCGCGGGGCGGCAGAAGGCGTCGGCCTGGACTACGCTTCGGGGCTTGGGCGAATTGCTCAGGGGCTGGTGATCATCATCAGCATCTCGGTCGCGATCAGTCAGCTTGAGGTCAAGACTGACCTGCTGAACCATGTGATCGTCATCGTTTTGATTACCGTTGGTCTGGCCGTTGCGCTGGCCATGGGTTTGGGAAGCCGGGAAATTGCCGGTCAGATTCTTGCGGGAATCTATGTGCGTGAGTTGTATCAGGTTGGGCAACAAGTGCGTGTTGGCGAGGTCGAAGGCCAGATCGAGGAGATCGGCACGGTTAAAACCACATTGCTGACCGATGAGGGTGAGCTAGTCTCTCTTTCCAATCGGATCCTGCTGGAACAGCATGTGAGTAGCCGCTAATCCGGCAAACCCTGCTAATGTATGCCGCCGCAAAATGCCAGCTGATGCTGGTTGCGGCGGACATTGACCTGACTGTCGGCACGACTTGTTTTGAATAAAGCCCAAACGCTATCCACGCGCTACGACCCCCGCGAGCTCTCTGATGAGGAGTTGGTCGCGCGCTCGCATACCGAGCTTTTTCACGTAACGCGCGCCTATGAAGAACTGATGCGGCGTTACCAGCGAACATTATTTAACGTTTGTGCGAGATATCTTGGGAACGATCGCGACGCAGACGATGTCTGTCAGGAAGTCATGTTGAAGGTGCTGTATGGCCTGAAGAACTTCGAGGGGAAATCGAAGTTCAAAACGTGGCTCTACAGCATCACGTACAACGAATGTATTACGCAGTATCGGAAGGAACGGCGAAAGCGTCGCTTGATGGACGCATTGAGTCTTGACCCCCTCGAGGAAGCGTCCGAAGAAAAGGCGCCGAAACCCGAGGAGAAGGGCGGGCTTGATCGCTGGCTGGTGTATGTGAACCCGATTGACCGCGAAATTCTGGTGCTTCGATTTGTCGCAGAGCTGGAATTTCAGGAGATCGCAGACATCATGCACATGGGTTTGAGTGCGACAAAAATGCGTTACAAACGTGCTCTAGATAAATTGCGTGAGAAATTTGCAGGCATTGCTGAAACTTAGTTCAGCGCAAATATCTCTTACGTGTAGGCAAGTTCTGATAGACTTGCCGCCGAGTTGTCCCCCGGTTTGCGGGACTGCTTCACAATCACCAGATGGGGATTTAACGGATGAAACTGAAAAACACCTTGGGCTTGGCCATTGGTTCTCTGATTGCCGCCACTTCGTTCGGCGCTCTGGCACAAGGCCAAGGCGCAGTTGAAATCGAAGGCTTCGCAAAGAAAGAACAATTCGACAGCGCTCGTAACTTCAAGAACAACGGCAACCTGTTCGGCGGCTCGATCGGTTACTTCCTGACCGACGACGTTGAACTGCGTCTGGGCTACGACGAAGTGCACAACGTACGTGCCGATGATGGCAAGAACGTAAAAGGCGCTAACACCGCTCTGGACGCTCTGTACCACTTCAACAACCCAGGCGACATGCTGCGTCCATACGTCTCGGCCGGTTTCTCCGACCAGAGCATCGACCAGAACGGTTCGAACGGTCGTAACCGTTCTACCTTCGCTAACGTTGGTGGCGGTGCCAAGCTGTACTTCACCGAGAACTTCTACGCCCGTGCTGGCGTTGAAGCTCAGTACAACATCGACCAGGGCGACACCGAGTGGGCTCCTAGCGTCGGTATCGGTGTGAACTTCGGTGGCGGCTCCAAGCCTGCTGCTGCTCCAGTTCCAGCACCAGCTGAAGTCTGCTCCGACAGCGACAACGATGGCGTTTGCGACAACGTTGACAAGTGCCCGGACACCCCAGCCAACGTAACTGTTGACGCTGACGGCTGCCCAGCAGTTGCTGAAGTTGTTCGTGTTGAGCTGGACGTTAAGTTCGACTTCGACAAGTCGGTTGTGAAGCCAAACAGCTACGGCGACATCAAAAACCTGGCTGACTTCATGAAGCAGTACCCATCCACCACCACTACTGTTGAAGGTCACACTGACTCCGTCGGTCCTGACGCTTACAACCAGAAACTGTCCGAGCGTCGTGCAAACGCCGTTAAGCAAGTTCTGACCAACCAGTACGGTGTTGAATCGTCCCGCGTTCAGTCTGTTGGCTACGGCGAATCCCGCCCAGTTGCTGACAACAAAACTGAAGCTGGCCGCGCTGTAAACCGTCGCGTAGAAGCGCAGGTTGAAGCTCAAGCTAAGTAATTAGCTGCCGCTCTGAGAAAAGCCCGGCTTAGGCCGGGCTTTTCTTTGCCTGCGATTTGGCTTTGCAGCTTTAAAAGATCGCAGCCTTCGGCAGCTCCTACAGGACCAATGCAGATCCAAAGTAGGAGCTGCCGCAGGCTGCGATCTTTTGATCTTCAACAACAGCCGCCACCGCCCCGATCACCAGAATCGCCGGGCTTTTCAATCCAAACGCACACGCATCATCACTCATACTCGCCAGATCACTCCGGCATTCGCGCTGCTCTGGCAACGATGCATTCTCGATCATCGCCACCGGCGTATCCGCCGCCATCCCGCCTGCCAGCAGTTGATCGCGAATCTCCCCCAGCTTGGCCACGCCCATATAAACCACCAGCGTCGTCCCCCCCTGTGCCAGCGCCTGCCAGTTCAACTGGCTGTCGTCCTGCGTGTGTGCAGTCACCAGCGTCACCCCGCGCGCCACACCGCGTAACGTCAGCGGAATATCGCACTGCGTCGCCCCGGCCAGCCCGGCGGTAATGCCATTGACCAGTTCCACCTCAACGCCTCTTTCACGCAGCCACTGCGCCTCTTCGCCACCTCGGCCGAAAATGCACGGATCGCCGCCCTTGAGCCGCACCACACACTTGCCATGGCGGGCATAGCGCAGCATCAGCCGATGGATAAACGCTTGCGGTGTCGAACGGCAGCCGCCGCGTTTACCCACTGCAATGATGCGAGCGTCAGGGCAGTGTTCCAGCACCGCGTCGTTGACCAGATCATCGATCAGCACCACATCGGCCTCGCGCAGGGCGCGTACCGCTTTGAGGGTCAGCAGTTCCGGATCACCAGGACCTGCACCCACCAGCCAGACTTTTGCGTTCATGGTGTTTTCCTCATCAGATGACGGCGGCTGGCTGCACGTCGGCAGCCAGTAAACGTTTTATTTCCGGGACGCACGAGCCGCATTGCGTGCCGCAGCCCAGTTGGTTTTTCAAGCTCTGCAGATCCAGGCCTTGGCGAATGCCGGCGCAGACCGCGTTGAGGCTGACGTTCTTGCAGTTGCACAGGGTTTTATCCACAGCCATTTGCGCCCCGACACTGCCCGGCGGCGCACTCATTGGCGCCAATAGCCAGCGCCGCAGTTGCTCATCCGCACGGCCTTCCAGCCACAACCCTTGCAGCCAATGCTGAGCGAGGGTTTCACCGGCTAACCGGATAGCAGTGATCCGGCCGTTTTCAATGCGCACGCGTTTGCCAATGGCGCGGCGAGGATCGTCATAGGCCAATACCGGGCCGTCGATCAGTGACAGGCATTGGTCGATTTCACCGAGCAATTGCGCATTCGGAGCTTCGCTGCTGGCCGCGCGTATCAGCAATGCCGATCGTTCACGTCCGACAAGGCTGAGACTCACGTAGGAAAATGCCTCACAGAGCGGTCGTAGCGTCTCGAAATGCCGTTGAACATCACCCTCGATCAGTGCGAAAAGTTGCCACGGCAGATTGACCGGCTCGAGGCGCACACCGCTGTGTTTGAGTTCCGGTTGCTTCGACAGCGGATCAAAGTCCGGCAGGGTCAGGCTGTTCACACCGCCCTTGAGAAAACGGTCGCCCCAGTGCATCGGCAGAAACGCTTGCCCCGGACGTACGCTGTCATCGCTGCCAACCGCGACGATTACCGCGCCGCGACGACTTTTAAGGTTGACCAGATCGCCCGGCTGCAAACGATGCCGGCGCATTTCGTCCGGGTGCAGGCTCAACACCGCTTCGCTGACATGCCCGAACAATTGCGCTGCCGTGCCAGTGCGGCTCATACCGTGCCATTGATCGCGCAAGCGGCCAGTGATCAACGTCAGTGGAAAGCGAGCATCGCGCTGCTCTTTGGCGGCGCGATACGGATCGGAAATAAACTGAGCCCGACCGTTGGCCGTAGGAAAAATACCGTCCTCGTACAGTCGTGGCGTTCCTTGCCGCGCTCCGACAGGGAAGGGCCATTGCTGCGGTCCGATCTCGTCGATCAGCGTGTGGCTGATCCCGGACATATCCAGATCCCGTCCACGCGTCAGCCCTTTGAATTCATCGAACAACTGCGCAGGTTGGTTAAACGTAAACAGGCTCGACTCAGCGGGACGCAGACGTTTCTCCAGACGTTGTGCGAAATCTACCGTGATCTCCCAGTCCGGCCGCGCCTCACCCGGTGGGAGGATGGCGTTACGCACGTGGGAAATGCGTCGCTCGGAATTGGTCACCGAGCCTTCTTTCTCGCCCCAACTGGCGGCGGGTAGCAGGAGATCGGCGAATGCAGCGGTTTCGGTGGTGCGAAAGGCTTCTTGCAGAACCACAAACGGGCAGGTCTCAAGCGCTGTTCGCACAGCATGTTGGTCCGGCATCGATTGGGCAGGGTTGGTGCAGGCAATCCACAACGCCTTGATCTTGCCGTTGCGCACTTGCTCGAACAGTTCGATGGCACTGAGACCGGTACTTTCCGGCAACCGATCAACGCCCCAATATGCCGCTACTTCGGCGCGATGTTCAGGGTTGGCCGCGTCTCGATGGCCCGGCAACAGATTCGACAAACTGCCCGTTTCGCGCCCGCCCATGGCATTCGGCTGACCGGTGAGGGAGAAAGGTCCTGCACCCGGACGGCCGATTTGCCCGGTGGCTAAATGCAGATTGATCAGCGCGCTGTTCTTCGCGCTGCCAGCGGTGGACTGGTTCAGGCCCATGCACCATAGCGACAGAAAACTCGGCGAGGTGCCCACCCATTCCGCGCATTGCTGCAATTGCTCGACACTGATCCCGCACAGTTGCGAAACCATCTGCGGGGTGTAATCACGGACTAGATTTTTCAAGTCGGCGAGGCCATCGGTGTGCGCCTTGATGAAGTCACGGTCGATCCAGTCTTCCCACAGCAACAGATGCAGAATTCCATGAAACAACGCGACGTCGGTGCCCGGCAGAATCGCCAAGTGCAGATCCGCGAGGTCGCAGGTGTCGGTGCGTCGTGGGTCAATGACGATGACTTTCATCTGTGGGCGGCGGGATTTTGCCTCTTCCAGCCGACGGAAAAGTACCGGATGGGCGTAGGCCATATTACTGCCGACGATCATCACGCAATCGCTGAGTTCCAGATCCTTATAGCTGCACGGCGGGGCGTCGGCGCCGAGGCTGCGCTTGTAGCCGACCACCGCTGAAGACATGCACAGGCGCGAATTGCTGTCGATGTTGTTGGTCCCGACCAACGCCCGCGCCAGTTTGTTGAAGGCGTAATAGTCCTCGGTCAGCAACTGCCCGGAGATATAGAACGCCACGCTGTCCGGGCCGTGCTCGGCAATGGTCTCGGCGAACACGTTGGCAGCGTGTTCCAGTGCCGTATCCCAATCCGTTCGGCTGCGCGCCAGGCCTTTGCCCAGACGCAGTTCCGGGTACAGCGCGCGGGCTGCCAGGTCGCCGGTCAGGTGCAGGGTCGAGCCTTTGCTGCACAGTTTGCCGAAGTTGGCCGGGTGCGCCGGATCGCCGCTGACGCCGAGGATGCGCTCGCCGTCATGCTCGATCAGCACGCCGCAGCCGACCCCGCAATAACAGCAGGTCGAGGCGGTCGTCTGGCGGCTCATCAGATGGCGTCCCGCAGGGCCAGTTGCACACGACCGTTTTCGACCCGTGCCGGGTGATGGTGCGCGCAACCGATATCCGGCGCCTGAGCTTCGCCAGATTCGAGGTCGATTTGCCAGTTGTGCAGCGGGCAGGCCACACGTTTGCCGTAGATCAAACCTTGCGACAATGGCCCGCCCTTGTGCGGGCAGCGGTCGTCGAGGGCGAAAACCTCATCGTCGCTTGTACGAAAAATCGCGATGTCACCTTTCGGCCCGGCAATGATTCGCGAACCGAGGGCATTGATCTCGTCGAGAGCGCAGATATCTAGCCAGTTCATGCCGGCACCTCCAGGTTTTTCACAGGGATCACATCGAATTCTTTCTTCAGTTGCGGCTGCGCCAGACGCTCTTTCCAAGGGTCTTGCTCGAACGACAGAGAGAATTGCAGGCGCTCGTTCAGGGCCTTGCGACGCTCGGGGTCTTCGAGCACGGCTTTCTTGATGTGCTCCATGCCGACCCGTTGCAGGTAGTGCACGGTGCGTTCGAGGTAGAAGGCTTCTTCGCGGTAGAGCTGCAGGAACGCGCCGTTGTATTCGCGGACTTCCTCGGCGGTTTTCAGCTTGACGAAAAACTCAGCGACCTCGGTTTTGATTCCGCCGTTACCGCCGATGTACATCTCCCAACCGGAGTCGACACCGATAATTCCTACGTCTTTGATCCCCGCTTCCGAGCAGTTGCGTGGGCAACCGGAGACGGCGAGTTTCACTTTGTGCGGCGACCACATGTTGAACAGATCGTGCTCGAGCTCAATGCCCAGTTGTGTCGAGTTTTGCGTGCCGAAGCGGCAGAACTCGCTGCCGACGCAGGTCTTCACGGTACGGATGGATTTGCCGTAGGCATGCCCGGACGGCATGTCGAGGTCTTTCCAGACGCCGGGCAAGTCCTGCTTCTTGATGCCGAGCAAATCGATGCGCTGACCGCCGGTGACCTTGACCATCGGCACGTTGTACTTGTCGGCCACGTCGGCAATCCGCCGCAGTTCCGAAGGATTGGTCACGCCGCCCCACATCCGTGGTACCACCGAATACGTGCCGTCCTTCTGGATGTTGGCGTGTGCACGCTCGTTGATCAGGCGCGATTGCGGATCGTCCTTGGCTTCGCCGGGCCAAGTGGAAATCAGGTAATAGTTGAGGGCCGGGCGGCAGGTTGCGCAGCCGTTCGGCGTGCGCCAATTGAGGTAGCTCATGGTCCCGGCGATGGTCAGCAGATGCTGTTCGCGAATAGCCTGGCGGATCTGGCCGTGGTTGAGATCGCTGCAACCGCAGATGGCTTTTTCGCTTTTCGGTTTGACGTCCGCCGCGCCGCCGACGGTGTTGATCAGGATCTGTTCGACTAGCCCGGCGCACGAGCCGCAGGAGCTGGCCGCTTTGGTATGTTTCTTCACCTCGTCGACGCTGAACAGGCCGTGTTCCTGAATGGCTTTGACGATGGTGCCTTTGCACACGCCGTTGCAACCGCAGACTTCGGCGCTGTCGGCCATGACCATGGCTTTGTCCTGGCCCTGATGTCCTACGTCGCCCAAAGCGTTTTCGCCAAACATCAGGTGATCACGGATCTCGCCGATGGCGTGATTCTCACGAATCTGCCGGAAATACCAACCGCCATCTGCCGTATCGCCGTACAGACAGGCGCCGACCAGCACGTCATCCTTGATCACCAGTTTTTTGTACACGCCGCCAATCGGGTCGGAGAGGGTGATGGTTTCCGTGCCTTCGCCGCCCATGAAATCGCCGGCAGAAAACAGATCGATGCCGGTGACTTTCAATTTGGTCGAGGTCACCGAACCCTGATAACGGGCGAAACCCAGTTGTGCGAGGTGGTTGGCGCAGACCTTGGCCTGTTCGAACAACGGCGCGACCAGACCGTAGGCAATGCCGCGGTGGCTGGCGCACTCGCCGATGGCGTAAATGCGCGGGTCGTAGGTTTGCAGCGTGTCGTTGACCAGAATCCCGCGATTGCACGGGATGCCGGCCTTTTCCGCCAATTCTGTGTTGGGACGAATACCGGCAGCCATTACCACCAGATCGGCGGGGATGATGTCGCCGTTCTTGAACTGCACCGAGCCGACCCGGCCATTGCCTGCGTCGTGCAGCGCCTGAGTCTGTTCGCACAGACGGAAGTGCAGGCCACGGGATTCAAGGGCGTTTTGCAGCAGTTGGCCGCTGGTTTTGTCGAGTTGACGTTCCAGTAACCACTCACCGATGTGCACCACGGTGACGTGCATGCCGCGCAGCATCAGGCCATTGGCGGCTTCGAGACCGAGCAGACCGCCACCGATGACCACCGCGTGTTTGTGGGTTTTGGCGGTGTCGATCATGGCTTGGGTGTCGGCGATGTCGCGGTAACCGATCACCCCGTGCAAGGTGTTGCCGGGGATCGGCAGGATGAACGGCGTCGAGCCGGTGGCGATCAGCAGGCGATCGTATTCGGCTTCGGTGCCGTCCTCGGCGATCACCCGGCGTTTGACCCGGTCGATCTCCACCACTTTGCGGTTGAGCAGCAACTTGATGTTGTTTTCCAGGTACCAGTCGAGGTCGTTGAGGACGATCTCTTCGAAGGTCTGCTCACCGGCCAGCACCGGCGACAACAGGATGCGGTTGTAGTTGGTGTGCGGTTCGGCGCCGAAGACCGTGATGTCGTACAGCTCGTTGCTCAGCTTGAGCAGTTCTTCCAGGGTGCGGACCCCGGCCATGCCATTGCCGATCATCACTAGTTTGAGTTTTTTCATCAGGTTCTCCGGGAGCTGCGGCTGGCCTCTTGTGGGCAGTCAGGCCTTGCTCGACAAATTTTGCGCAAACAAAAAAAGGCGTCCCGCTAGTTGCCTAGCGAGGACGCCTTTGTCCTGGTCCCGTTCTCTCGGGAAGCGCAGCCTTCGTCGTTGAAGGTTGGGCTTTATGTGTGTGTTGGTTGGGTTAATGCAGTGGTTGTGCCAAGTGGGGGAATGGCGTGTTTATTGGGCGGGAGCGGTAATTGACGGGGATTTTTTGCACCGAATCGACGCGGGTTGCTCGTTCGTGGGGCATTCAGGCAGACAGAATTGTTGTGATTGGGCTGACGTCATCGCGAGCAGGCTCACTCCTACAGGGGAACGCATTTCAAATTGTAGGAGTGAGCCTGCTCGCGATGGACGCGATGCGGTGTCAGCCGTGAAACAACAAAACCAGCAGCACCAGATTCCCCAGCAGAGCCACGATCGCCATCGTCCGCCACACCTTCAACGGCTCACGCTCCAATAATGGTCTGGGCCGCACACTCAAACTGCGCCGCTCGCCCTGCTCCAGCACCAGCAACCACTCTTCAGCCGTTTCAAACCGTTGTTGCGGATCAGCCGCCACCCCGCGCTCCAGACTCTGCGCCAGCCATTCCGGCAGATCCGGCCGAAATCGACTGGCACTCACTGCCACACCAAATCGCGGCCGCTGAAACGCTTCGATCTCGCCATAGGGAAAATGCCCGGTGAGCAAGAAATACAGGGTCACACCGACCGCATACAAATCCTGCTGCACATTCGGCGGAGCCCTACGAAACGCTTCCGGGGCGATATAGCTGGGCGTTCCCGGCAACGTTGACGGCGCGTCTTCGGACAAGCCTGGGCAGTACGCTAGGCCAAAATCCAGCAGACGCAATTCGCCGTCGTCGCCCACGTGCAGATTTTCCGGTTTGATGTCCCGGTGCAGGATCTGCCGCCGATGCAGCAGCCCGACCGCACGCAACAGGCGCTCGGCGATGTCCTGCCACTGTGCCAACGACAACGGGCCTGACTGTTGAAACAGCTGCGCCAGCGTCGCCCCGGAATATTCCCGCATCACGTAGTACAAATGCTGACGCTGCTGGCAGGCATGGACTTCAGGAAAGTGGCGACCGGCTACGCGTTTCAGAAACCATTCCTCGGACAACAGTGCTTGCCCGGCGTAGGAATCATCGGCGGAACGCGTGGGTAGGGTTTTCAGAAGCCACGTCTGACCTTGTCCATCAATCACCCGATACAGCAGCGATTGCTGGCTCTGAGCGACAACGTCCAGCACTTGCCAGCCTTCGAACGACTGACCGGGTTTCAACGGTGGCGGCAGGGGCCATTGCTGCAGATGAATCAGCGCATCGCCGATACTGGCCT
Source organism: Pseudomonas sp. Irchel s3a12 (assembly GCF_900187485.1). Lineage (NCBI taxonomy): Bacteria > Pseudomonadati > Pseudomonadota > Gammaproteobacteria > Pseudomonadales > Pseudomonadaceae > Pseudomonas > Pseudomonas sp. Irchel s3a12. The sequence continues at coordinate 396,713 of NZ_FYDN01000002.1, read as the reverse complement.
CACCCAAAGCATCCACCCGCACCAGCAAAGCACTGGCATTGTCCTGGCTCCCCGCAAGATGCGCGGCGTTGACCAGCGTCTGCGCGGCACTGTGCAGATCCGGTTGATCACGCAGAATCGCCGCAATAGCGGTATCGCCGAGTGTCGACCAGACACCGTCACTGAGCAAAACAAAGCACTCGCCGTCGCGCAGTTCGCCATCAAGGAAGTCCAGCACCAGATGCTGATCCAGCCCTAGCGCACGCTTGAGCACATGCTGCATGCCCGGCTGATCCCAGACGTGGTCTTCGCTGATTCGCTGCAAGCTGTCGGCGTGCCAGCGATACACCCGGCAATCGCCGACGTGGGCGAGGGTGAAACGCCGACCACGCATGACCAAGGCGCTGACCGTGGTGAGCAACGGTTGCCCACCTCCGTTGGCCTGCAACCAGCGGTTTTGCGCGAGCAGCAGGCGATCCAGTGCCTGGGCCACGCTCCAGGTTTCCGGTGTGGCGTAGTAGTCCAGCGCCAAGGCTTGCAAGGTTGAACGCGCGGCCAGTCCGCCATCGGCACACTGGCTGACGCCATCGGCGATAGCGAACAGATAACCCTTGCTCGCCGCCAGCGCCGGCGCGGGCGTGACCAGACGCAAAGCGTCCTGATTCTCCGCGCGCGGGCCGGTGGCGCTGGCTTCGGCAAAGCTCAGTTGCAGGGCCATCGAAGGTTCAGACCCGCGCCGCCGTCACTGCCGCCGAACCCCAGGTGGTTCTCCAGCGACGCTTGACGCCGTGCAGGCCAAACCACGCCAGCACGCCAAGGCTGGCGAACAACCACAACGCCAACTGATAGCTGCCGGTGCTCTGCTTGATCGCGCCCATACCGGCGGCCAAGGCAAAACCGCCGATGCCGCCGGCCATGCCGATCAGCCCGGTCATCACGCCGATCTCCAGACGAAAACGCTGCGGTACCAGTTGGAAAACGGCGCCGTTGCCGGCGCCCAGACCGAGCATGGTGCAGACGAAAAGTGCCAGCGCGGCGTAGGAACTTGGCAGGTTGAAACCGACGGCCGCGATGCAGACGGCAGCGACGGTGTACATCGCCAGCAAGGTGCGGATGCCACCGAAACGGTCAGCCAGGGCGCCACCCAATGGCCGCATCAAACTGCCGCCGAACACGCAGGCTGCGGTGTAGTAGCCAGCGGTCACCGGGCTCAAACCGTACTGATCGTTGAAGTAGCCGGGCAGGGCGCTGGCCAGGCCGATAAAGCCGCCGAAGGTCACGCTGTAAAAAAACATGAACCACCAACTGTCACGGTCGCCCAGGGCTTTGAAGTAGTCAGCCATGGCTTTGGCTTTCGGCCGCTCAGGGGCGTTTTTTGCCAGCCAGGCGAACAGCACCAGGGTCAGAATCAGCGGGATCAGAGCGAAACCGAAGACATTGCTCCAGCCGAACGCGGCGGCGAGCACCGGCGCGAGCAGCGCGGCGAACACCGTGCCGGAGTTGCCCGCACCGGCAATGCCCATGGCTTTGCCCTGATGCTGCGGCGGGTACCACTGCGACGCCAGCGGCAGTGCAACAGCAAACGACGCGCCGGCCATGCCGAGAAACAGGCCGAGTATCAGCGCCTGTTCATAACTGTGGATGCCGAGTTTCCAGGCGCCGAACAGCGCACAGATGACGATGACCTGGCCAATCAGGCCGGCGGTTTTCGGCGACAGCCGATCGGCGAGCATGCCCATCACAAAACGCAGCACCGCGCCGGCGAGGATCGGCGTGGCGACGACGAGACCGCGTTGTTGCGTGGTTAGCTGCAGGTCGGCGGCAATCTGCACCGCCAGCGGGCCGAGCAGGTACCAGACCATGAAGCTCAGGTCGAAATACAGGAAGGCTGCGAACAATGTCGGGGTGTGGCCGGATTTCCAGAAGCTTGAATTCATCGCGCACCTCAGCTGAAAAGAGTCTCGAAAGGAGTCATGCAACAGCAGGTGGGGCGCCGCCACGGCCGCACCACCGGCCCCGGGCTGTGGGGCCAAAACGCAAAAACGCCGCTACCTGATGCGCCGGTTGGGCGAACGGGTGAGCGACGTCTTTGTCGTGGGTGGGGCAACCGCCGTTGGTTACCTGTGCGTTTTACTTAGCGAGATTTGTGCCAACAGCCGGAAAATCAAAAGCCCCTTACCCTAGCCCTCCCGAAACGTCGGACCGCCCAGAGGGAGAGGGGACTGACCGAGGTGTCGGACCTCAAACATTGACCTGAAACACCGAGTCGATTATGGATTCACAGAAGGAATTGCAGGTCGGCGTATTTCCCGAGCATCCCCCAATCGGTTCCCTCTCCCTCTGGGAGAGGGCTAGGGTGAGGGGCTCTTAAGCGGTCAGAACACCTCAGCCCAGCAACTCACTCATGGCAATAATCTGCTCCGCCACCTGAATCAGCTTCTGCTGCCGGCTCATCGCCTGGCGCCGCATCAGGGTGTACGCCTCTTCCTCATTGCACTCCTTCATCCTCATCAACAACCCCTTGGCCAGCTCAATACGCTTACGTTCAGCCAGTTGCTGATCACGCGCCTGCAGCTGCGCACGCAACGCCTGATCACTCTCGAATCGTGCCATCGCCACATCGAGAATCGGCTGCAAGCGCTGGGCGTGAATGCCTTCGACGATGTACGCACTGACCCCTGACTTGATCGCCTGGCGCATCACCCCCGGATCATGCTCGTCGGTAAACATCACGATCGGCCGTGGTTGGTCGCGGCTGACCAGCACCACTTGCTCCATGACATCGCGGCTCGGTGACTCGGTATCGATCAGGATCACGTCAGGGCGCACCGTTTCGACGCGCGCGGGCAGGTCGATGGTCAGGCCGGACTCGTCGATCACCTCGAAACCGGCCTCGGTCAACGCAGCTTTCAGGCGACCGACTTTTTTCGCTGTGTCGTTGATCAACAGAATGCGCAACATGTTCGCGGTCTCCTGTCAGCGGCGGGCGAGAAGGGGGGCGTCGTCGTTCAACGCGTGCAACTTGAAACTGCGCGCGTAAGCGGCCGGGTCACTGCCGTCCCAGACCTTGCCGTCGAGCAACTGACTGCTGCGCATGTCGGTGCCCCATGCGGTGACGCTGACAGCGGTGGCGGCGTCGCGGTAGACGTCCAGCCGCTGAACCTGGCGGGCGACGGCGAGGTAATCCGGATCCTCACGCAGCAAGCCCCAGCGGCGGAACTGGGTCATGAACCACATGCCGTCCGACAGATACGGCAGATTCACTTCGCCGTTACCGTGAAAGCGCAGCGCGTGCGGATCCTGCCAGCGATTGCCGAGGCCATCGGCATAGTCACCGAGAAAACGCGGTTCGATGCACGCCACTGGCGCATCGAGATATTCCGGCGCGCTAAGCAACTGCGCGGTGCTGCGGCGGTTTTCCGGGCTTTCTTCGATGAAGCGGCTGGCTTCAAGGATCGCCATCACCAGCGCTCGTGCGGTGTTCGGGTATTGCTCGACAAATTCGCGAGTGCAGCCAAGGACTTTTTCCGGGTGATCGGGCCAGATGGTCTGGCTGGTGGCCAGGGTGAAACCAAGATCCTGCTGCACCGCGCTGGCCGCCCAAGGCTCGCCGACACAAAAACCGTCGATACGCCCGGCTTGCAGGTGCGCGACCATTTGTGGCGGCGGCACCACCACGCTGTCGACATCCTGAAGTGGATGAATGCCCTGACTCGCCAGCCAGTAATACAGCCACATCGCGTGCGTGCCCGTGGGGAAGGTCTGCGCGAAAGTCAGTTTTGCGCGGCTTTGGTGCACGTGGCGGTCCAGCGCTTCAGGACTGCTCACGCCAAGGTTTTGCAGACCGTGGGAGAGGTTGAGGCTCTGGCCGTTCTGATTCAGGCCCATCAACACGGCCATATCGGTCGGGGCGATACCGCCGATGCCCAGGTGCACTGCGTAGATCAGCCCATACAGACTGTGCGCGGCGTCCAGTTCACCGCTGACCAGTTTGTCGCGCAAATTGGCCCAGGATGTCTGGCGCTTGAGGTTCAGCGTCAATCCGTAAGGCTGGGCGAAGCCCTGTGTGGCTGCGACCACCACCGACGCGCAATCGCTCAGGGCCATGAAGCCGAGGTTGATCGCGCTTTTTTCCGGGGCATCGCTGCCATTGACCCAGGCCAGTGGCCCTACCGAAGGTTCATTCATCCAACGTACCTCGAAAAAAAAGCGCCGCCGCGGACTTTGCGCAGGCAAACCCCGAAGACGACGCCATTGTCCGTGCCCGCCTGCCGTCATTGACCGGCGCGCTGATAGCCAGGAGGGTGCAAGGCATATGCCAGTGCCAGTGATTTGCGCGTGCGCCTCGCGCCGCAGGTCGATGCCCGGCTATAATCGCCGCCTCTTTTCGCCGCCCGAGTCATCGCCGCCCATGTACACCCTGGCCCGTCAGCTGTTGTTCAAACTTTCCCCGGAAACCTCCCACGATCTGTCGCTGGATCTGATCGGCGCGGGTGGGCGTTTGGGCTTAAACGGCTTGCTGTGCAAGGCGCCGGCGAAGAAGCCGGTGACGGTCATGGGCCTCGAATTCCCAAACCCGGTGGGGCTGGCGGCCGGTCTGGACAAGAACGGCGCGGCCATCGATGGCTTCGCGCAACTGGGTTTCGGTTTTGTTGAAATCGGCACGGTGACCCCGCGTCCGCAGCCGGGCAACCCGAAACCACGGATCTTCCGATTGCCGGAAGCCGAGGCGATCATCAACCGCATGGGTTTCAACAACCTCGGTGTCGATAACCTGTTGGCGCGTGTGGCGGCGGCTAAGTACAAAGGCGTGCTGGGCATCAATATCGGCAAGAACTTCGATACCCCGGTCGAGCGTGCGGTCGATGATTATCTGATCTGCCTGGACAAGGTTTACGCCCACGCCAGCTACGTGACGGTCAACGTCAGTTCGCCAAACACCCCTGGCCTGCGCAGCTTGCAGTTCGGCGATTCGCTCAAGCAATTGCTCGCCGATCTGGCCACGCGTCGCGCTGAACTGGCCCTGCGTCATGGCAAGCATGTGCCGCTGGCGATCAAGATCGCGCCGGACATGACCGATGAAGAAACCGCGCAGGTTGCTCAAGCGCTGATCGAAACCGGCATGGACGCAGTGATCGCGACCAACACCACCCTGAGCCGTGTTGGCGTTGAAGGCATGGAGCATGGCGACGAGGCGGGCGGTCTATCGGGCGCACCGGTGCGGGAGAAGAGCACGAATACTGTGAAGGTGCTGGCCGGTGAGCTGGCTGGGCGTTTGCCGATCATTGCGGCGGGCGGGATTACTGAAGGCAAGCATGCGGCGGAGAAGATTCTGGCCGGTGCGAGCCTGGTGCAGATCTACTCCGGCTTCATCTATAAAGGCCCGGCGCTGATTCGCGAATCGGTAGACGCGATCGCCGCCCTGCGCACATAACCCAGGCTGACCCGGTCAATGTAGGAGCTGCCGCAGGCTGCGATCTCTTGATCCTGTTTTTAAGATCAAGATCAAAAGATCGTCCGAACGCGGCCCGAGCCTTCGGCAGCTCCTACACGAGATGTGTGTCAGCCAGACAGGCATAAAAAAGGGCTCCTCGAAGGAGCCCCTGGGCCGCAGCCCGCCGTCCGGGAAGGACGTGCATGGTAAGTCGTTACAAATTCAGATTGTCGTGTCGGAATAAATGCCCTGTGTCAGCCGACGGCGTGAAGTTCGTTGAGTCTGTGGATTCCCGCAGTGCCGGTCATACCGTCCCAGTTGTCGCCGCGTCCTTCTCGCCAGCCGTTAATCCAGGCTTGGCGTACCGACGGTAGAGTAAATGGGCAAAGCTCACGGGATTTGCCACCAACGCCATATTGATATCCGCGCAAAAATGCTCTTTCCAACGGATCACGCTTAAGTCTTCTCATAGGGTGTTTCCCTCACTTGTTGACTGTTTTGTATCGCGTTGACCTCAACCGAGGTCTGGCAGAAAAAACCTGCCATGGTGCGGCTCGCTGCCGGCGTGGCGAGCCAAGGTGTTGACGCCGTTGCGACGTCAACCTGTGTTCAGTTCTAACCAATGAGTCACACCGAGGGAATGATCGTTTTGTCATAAGGACGTAACGAAATTGGTGCTACAGCCATAAGTAACGACGGGTTTCATGCACGGTTTTTCAGCAAACCCCGGTATGATCGGCCCCGCGCTGCATGATGGGGTTAATTCTTTAGTGAGAATGACCCACGTTTGCGCTGGGGTATAAAGCGACGAAGGGTCGCTTTAAGACTTTTTGTTTCATCAACTTTTTTATCTGTCCCGGCATCTAAGCTCTTTTAACCCGAGCAGCGGGGATGGAACGGCACACCTTCGTGCCACGCGGGCGTTCTTTTAGAAAAGCGCCTGATTGAAAACCGGATCGGCAATGCGTTGCCGATTCACTAGCCAAAGGCTCTGGAAATACCATGTCCGACCGTTTCGAACTCTTCCTCACTTGCCCTAAAGGTCTTGAAGGCCTGCTCATCGAGGAAGCCGTCGGGCTTGGCCTTGAAGAAGCGCGCGAGCACACTTCCGCCGTGCGTGGCATGGCGACCATGGAAACCGCTTATCGCCTGTGCCTCTGGTCGCGTCTGGCCAACCGCGTGTTGCTGGTACTCAAGCGTTTCCCGATGAAAGACGCTGAAGACCTCTACCACGGTGTGCTCGACATCGAGTGGCAGGATCACATGCTCAGCGACGGCACCCTGGCCGTTGAATTCAGCGGCCACGGCTCAGGCATCGACAACACCCACTTCGGTGCCCTGAAAGTCAAAGACGCCATCGTCGACAAACTGCGCACGCCGCAGGGCGACCGTCCGTCGATCGACAAGCTCAACCCGGACCTGCGCATTCACCTGCGTCTGGATCGCGGCGAAGCGATTCTCTCCCTCGACCTGTCCGGCCACAGCCTGCACCAGCGCGGCTATCGCTTGCAGCAGGGCGCTGCACCGCTGAAGGAAAACCTCGCGGCGGCGATCCTGATCCGTTCCGGCTGGCCGCGCATTGCCGCTGAAGGCGGCGCGCTGGCTGACCCGATGTGCGGTGTCGGTACGTTCCTCGTCGAAGCCGGCATGATCGCCGCTGATATGGCGCCGAACCTGCGCCGTGAGCAGTGGGGCTTCACCGCATGGCTCGGTCATGTGCCGGCGCTGTGGAAAAAACTCCATGAAGAAGCCGTTGAGCGTGCCGCTGCCGGTCTGGCCAAGCCACCGCTGTGGATTCGTGGTTATGAAGCTGACCCACGTCTGATTCAGCCAGGCCGCAACAACGTTGAGCGTGCTGGCCTGAGCGAGTGGATCAAGATCTACCAGGGCGAAGTCGCGACCTTCGAGCCGCGTCCGGATCAGAACCAGAAAGGTCTGGTCATCTGCAACCCACCGTACGGCGAGCGTCTCGGCGACGAAGCCAGCCTGCTGTATCTCTACCAGAACCTCGGCGAGCGCCTGCGTCAGGCTTGCCTGAACTGGGAAGCGGCGGTGTTCACCGGCGCGCCGGATCTGGGCAAGCGCATGGGTATTCGCAGCCACAAACAGTATTCGTTCTGGAACGGCGCGCTGCCGTGCAAACTGCTGTTGATCAAAGTGCTGCCGGATCAGTTCGTCACCGGCGAGCGTCGTACCCCGGAACAGCGTCAGGCCGAGCGTGAGCAAGCGGCTTACGATCAGACCCCGGACGAGCCGCAAGAACGCAAGTTCAACAAGAACGGTAACCCGATCAAGCCAACGCCAGCTCCGGCACCGGTGATCGAGCAACCGCGCTTGAGCGAAGGCGGGCAGATGTTTGCGAACCGCCTGCAAAAGAACCTCAAGGCCATGGGCAAGTGGGTCAAGCGCGAAGGCATCGATTGCTACCGCGTCTACGATGCCGACATGCCTGAGTACGCGATGGCCATCGACCTGTACCACGATTGGGTGCACGTCCAGGAATACGCCGCACCGAAGTCCATCGATCCGGAAAAAGCCTCGGCGCGCATGTTCGACGCCTTGGCCGCCATTCCGCAGGCGCTGAACGTCGACAAGAGCCGCGTGGTGGTCAAACGCCGCGAACGCCAGAGCGGCACCAAGCAGTACGAGCGTCAGGCTGCACAGGGCAAGTTCAATGAAGTCAGCGAGGGCGGCGTGAAGTTGCTGGTCAACCTCACCGACTACCTCGACACGGGTCTGTTCCTCGACCACCGCCCGATGCGCATGCGCATTCAGAAAGAGGCCGCCGGCAAGCGCTTCCTCAATCTGTTCTGCTACACCGCGACCGCCAGCGTGCACGCGGCCAAGGGCGGCGCGCGCAGCACCACCAGCGTCGACCTGTCGAAAACCTACCTCGACTGGGCACGCCGTAACCTGTCGCTGAACGGTTACTCCGACAAGAACCGTCTGGAGCAGGGCGATGTGATGGCGTGGCTGGAAAGCAGCCGTGACGAGTACGACCTGATCTTCATCGATCCGCCGACCTTCTCCAACTCCAAGCGCATGGAAGGCATCTTCGATGTGCAGCGTGACCAGGTACAGTTGATCGACCTGGCCATGGCCCGTCTGGCAACCGGTGGCGTGCTGTATTTCTCCAACAACTTCCGCAAGTTCCAGTTGGAAGAAAACCTCGCCGAGCGTTACGCGGTCGAGGAAATCAGCGCGCAGACCATTGATCCGGATTTCGCCCGTAACACCAAGATCCACCGCGCCTGGAAAATCACGGCTCGTTGACGCTTTGCGCAATTGGATCCACAGAGCCTTGATTTTTAAAGGCTCCGTGGATCTGCCCGCGCTAGCTAAATTAGTGGCTAATAGCTATAACTCACACACGGTCAATGGGGTTTTCCCGTAAATGCTGGCGTAGTGTGAGTTGTCTTTATGTCGTTGCACCCCGTGCGCCCAAAGATTCTGGGTTTCATCAGTGAAGACGTCTCGGCCTGGCTGGTCGCGCTGCTGGTATTGCTCGCCGGCGGGATTCTCACGGGGCTGCTCGCCTGGGCCACTCTCAATCAGTTCCAGCAACAAACCCGTCAGCGTTTCCAATTGCTGGCCAACGAACGTTACACCCGCATCGAAGAACGCTTTCAGGATCAGGAACAACGCCTAGACGGCCTGCGCCGCTTCTTCGCCAACTCTGAATCGGTGTCTCGCGCCGAATTCGACGGTTACACCCAACCCTTATTGATGCGTACCCAGGCCTATTCGTTTGCCCTCAAGGTCAATGGAGCCGAGCGCGCCGCATTCGAGCAGCGGGTGCGTGATGAAGGTCTGACCAACTTTTCCCTCCGAGAATTGAGTGCTCAGGGCGAGCTGCAACTGGCTGGCGTGCGCGATGAATACGTGCCGGTGCTCTATAGCCAGACGCAAAGTCGGCTCGGCTCACCGTTAGGCTATGACCTGCTGGCGCAACCCTTGCGCCGGGACACCCTGCAACGTGCCGACAAACGCGGCGGGCTGGCGGTGTCGCAACCGATGCACCTAGTCAGTATCGAGCCGTCCTATGCGCGCGGTGTGCTGCTGGTGGCGCCAGTGAGCCACAGTGGCGAGCGCCAATCCTTTGGCTACGTGATGGCGGTAATCAGCATGCGCCAGTTGCTGGCCGACGGTCTGCCTGATGCCTTCCATGACTATCTGTCGGTGCGCATTCTCGACATGTCGACCCATGATCAGCACGAAGTGTTGTTCGAGTCGACCAACGAGCCGGCGCCGAGCGACCTGTCGGCCACGCGGTTACTGCGCATGGCCGATCACGACTATCAGGTCGATATTCTGCCGAGCGACGCCTTCGCGCAGGCCAATCATTCGTCGGTCGGTAGCGTGATCATTCTGGGCAGCTTGCTCAGTTTGCTGCTCAGCGCCTTGCTCTACGTGTTGGTCAGTCAGCGTCAGCGCGCCTTGCGCATGGTCGAACTGCGCACGCAGGAGCTGCACGCCAGCGAACAGGAATTGCGCGGCACCCACGGTCAGTTGCGCGGCGTGCTCAATGCGGCGACGCAGGTGGCAATCATCGCCACCGACTTGCGCGGCGTGATCAACACCTTCAACCCCGGTGCCGAACAAATGCTCGGCTACAGCAGCGCCGATGTCGTCGGTCACATGACCCTGGAAAACCTGCACCTGCCCCGTGAGCTGATGGCCCGCGCTGCCGAGTTGAGTGCGCGCTACGGGAAAAGCATCCCGACCTGCCACGCGATGCTGGTCGAGGGCGGTGAGGTCGGCGGACACGAGGCCCGCGAGTGGACGCTGGTGCGCAGCGATGGCAGCCATATTCCGGTGAACATGCTCGCCACGCCGGTGCTGGATGAGCAGGGGTTGTGGGTCGGACACCTAGCGATCTGCATCGACATCACCGAGCGCAAGCGCGTGCACGAGGTGCTGGCGGCGCGGGATGTGTTGCTGAAGAAACTCAGCGCGCACGTGCCCGGAGGCATTTATCAATTCAAGATGGAATTCGATGGGCGCTTCAGCGTGATCTACGCCAGCGACGGCATCCGCGAGATCTACGAACTGGAGCCGGACGTGCTGCTGTTCAACGCCGAGGCGATCTTCACGCGCATTCATCCACAGGACGTTACTCGTGTGCGCTCTTCCATTCGCGCCTCGGCCGACAGCCTCAGCCCGTGGCGCGAGGAATATCGCGTGCAACTGCCCGAGCGCGGCCTGCGCTGGGTGCGCGGTGAGGCGACGCCGGAAGAACTGCCGGGCGGCGGCGTACTCTGGCACGGCTATATCTCGGATATTTCCGACCTGAAACGCGTGGAAGAAGAATTGCGCGCATTGTCGGTGACCGACTCGTTGACCGGCATCCACAACCGTCGCTACTTCCAGGAACGCCTGACCACGGAAATGGCCCGGGTCGAGCGCGGCGGCGGCGAGCTGTCGGTGATCATGCTCGATATCGACCATTTCAAACGTATCAACGATCAATACGGCCATGCCGTGGGCGACCGGGTGCTGCAAGCGGTGTGCGAACGCATCGGCCATCGTCTGCGGCGTACCGATGTGTTTTGTCGGTTGGGCGGCGAAGAGTTCATGGTGCTGTGCCCGGACATCGACGGCGAGCATGCGCACACGCTGGCGATCGAGTTATGGCAGGGTTTGCGCAGTGCGCCGGTGGATGTGGTTGGCGTGGTGACCGCGAGTTTTGGTATCGCCAGTTGGCGACCGGGGGAGGGCGCGGATGCGCTGTTGCTGAGGGCGGATTCGGGCGTGTATATGGCAAAGCAGCGCGGGCGTGATCGCGTCGAGCAGATGAGCTGACTTCAATACGCCGCAACCCCTGTGGGAGCTGGCTTGCCAGCGATAGCGTCATTTCAGTCAGCATATTCAGTGGCTGACATTCCGCAATCGCTGGCAAGCCAGCTCCCACAGGGTTTTGTGGTGTTGCTTGAACGGCGTTACAGGACCGAAGCGGTCTGCGCCAGTTTCGGCTGTTTGTACAGATCCAGCAGTACCTGATCGAGCACCGACGATGCACCAAACGGCGCCTTGTCGTTGAGGATCGCCACCACTGCCCAGGTGTTGCCATTCACATCACGGCTGAAGCCGGCGATCGCGCGCACGGTGTTCAGAGTGCCGGTCTTGACGTGAGCCTCACCGCGCATCGCAGTGGTTTTCAGGCGTTTACGCATGGTGCCGTCGGTACCGGCGATCGGCAGCGAGCTGATGTATTCCGCGGCATACGGGCTGTGCCACGCCGCCTGCAGCATGCTCGCCATCTCACGGGCGCTGACACGTTCGGCGCGAGACAAACCGGAGCCGTTCTCCATCACCAGATGTGGCGCAGTGATGCCTTTCTTCGCCATCCACTGACGCACTACGCGCTGCGCTGCCTTGGCGTCATCCCCGTCGGCGTCGTTGCGGAAGCGCTGGCCGAGGCTGAGGAACAGCTGCTGGGCCATGGTGTTGTTACTGTATTTGTTGATGTCGCGGATGATTTCCGCCAGGTCCGGCGAGTAGGCACGAGCGAGAAGTTTGGCGTTGCCCGGCGTCGAGGCCAGACGATCCTTGCCCTGAATGCTGCCACCCAGCTCTTTCCAGATCGCGCGGACGGCGCCGGCGGTGTAGGTCGCGTGATCGAGCAGCGACAGATAAGTCTGTGAACTGCAACCTTCGCCCAATTGGCCGGCCACGGTCACGGTCACGCTGCCATCGGCCTGCGGCACCGGGTTGTAGCGCACGCCACCGGTGCATTGTTTGGAAGGCAGCGCTTTGACAGTGTTTTCGATACGCACGCTGGCAATCGGCGGCTCAACCGAAATCAGTACCCGGCCGTTATCGTTACGGGCAACAAAGCGCAGGGCCTTGAGGTTGACCAGCAAGGAGTCGGGTTTGACCAGGAACGGCTTGTTCTCGTCATTACCGTCATCGTTGAATTCCGGCAGCACTGGCTGCACGAAGAAGTTACGGTCGAGGATCAGATCACCGGTGATTTGCGTCACACCGTTGGCGCGCAGGTCGCGCATCAGCAGCCAGAGCTTTTCCATGTTCAGCTTTGGATCGCCGCCGCCCTTGAGGTAAAGGTTGCCGTTGAGGATGCCTCCGTTCAGGTCGCCATCGGTGTAGAACTCGGTCTTCCACTGATGGTTGGGGCCGAGCATTTCCAGCGCCGCGTAAGTGGTCACCAGTTTCATGGTCGAGGCCGGGTTGACCGACACGTCGGCGTTGAACACGGTCGGCGTGCCCGGGCCGTCGAGCGGCACCATCACCAGCGACAGGGCGCTGGGCTGCAATTTGCTCGCCTTGAGGGCTTTTTCAACGTTGGGAGTCAGGGAAGTATTGATGGTGGCAGCAGAAACAGGCAGCGCCAGGGGCAGAAGAAGGCCGGCGAGAAACAGTGGACGCAACGATTTGATCATATGAAATAAAACCCTACAGCCGAGGGGAAAAAGACGAGGACATGGATGAAAAGGTCCTCAGTGGTCACGAAAGTGTCGGCATTATGCCCCAACCTGTAACAGGTTGTGCCTTGTCCGGGCAGGCCAATACGTTATTTTTTTACAGGCGGGCGGTCGCTGTGTCCAGAGAGTCGGGCAATCGATTGCTTAAACTGGTAAAGTGCCCGCCGTATTTACTTAAGAGGATTGTTCCAATGGCGACTAACCGTTCCCAGCGTCTGCGCAAAAAACTGTGCGTTGATGAATTTCAAGAGCTGGGTTTCGAGCTGAACCTGGACTTCAAAGAAGACTTGTCCGAAGAAGCCATTGACGCTTTCCTCGAAGCCTTCATCAAAGAAGCCATGGAAGCCAATGGTCTGGGTTATGTTGGCGGCGACGACTTCGGTCTGGTTTGCCTGCAGAAGCGTGGCTCGGTCAACGAAGAGCAGCGCGCTGCCGTTGAAGCCTGGCTGAAAACCCGCTCCGAGCTGACCAAGTATGAAGTCAGCCCGCTGCTGGACGTTTGGTATCCGGAAAAGCCGATCAATCCGGTAGCTTGATGTCATGGGAAACGGCGACCTAAGGGTCGCCGTTTTTTTTCGTCTGGTGTTTGGGTGTTCGGCTCGAGTTGTACGCTGGGCCTGCCCCTCACCCCAGCCCTCTCCCCCTGGAGAGGGGGCCGATTTATGGGCTTTTCAAAATTTGAGTTCGACTCGGTATCCCACGTCGGCGTATGTCTTCCAAACACCTCGGTCAGTCCCCTCTCCCCCGGGGAGAGGGCTAGGGTGAGGGGCTTTTGACCTTAAGCTTTACGCCAATTCAGAATCACCAGCGTCAAAACCCCCGCGACAATCCCCCAAAACGCCGAACCAATGGAAAACAACGTCAACCCCGACGCCGTGACCATAAAGGTAATCAGCGCCGCTTCGCGTTCCTTCACCTCGGTCATGGCAATGCTCAAACCATTGATGATCGAACCAAACAGCGCCAGCGCGGCAATCGACAGCACCAGTTCCTTCGGCAGCGCCGCAAACAATGCCGCCAATGTGGCGCCGAACACCCCGGCAATCCCGTAGAAAATCCCGCACCAGACCGCAGCGGTGTAGCGCTTGTTGCGATCTTCATGGGCGTGCGGCCCGGTGCAGATCGCCGCGCTGATCGCTGCGAGGTTGATGCCGTGGGAGCCGAATGGCGCCAGCAGCAGCGAGGCAATACCGGTGGTGGTGATCAGCGGTGAGGCCGGCACGTTGTAACCATCGGCGCGCAGCACGGCGATCCCGGGCATGTTCTGCGAGGTCATCGCGACCACGAACAGCGGAATGCCGATGCTGATGGTCGCCGCCAGCGAGAAGTGCGGGGTGGTCCACACTGGTGTCGCCACTTCCAGATGAAAACCGCTGAAGTCGAGCAGACCCATAAAGCCTGACAGCGCGGTGCCGATCAGCAGCGCGGCGAGCACGGCATAACGCGGCGACAGGCGTTTGATCAGCAGATAAGTGAAGAACATCCCCAGCACCAGCCCGGTGCGGTGCTGTGCGGCGACGAAGATTTCACTGCCGATCTTGAACAGAATTCCTGCCAACAATGCCGCCGCCAGTGAAGCGGGGATCTTTTTCACCAGGCGTTCGAAGCTGCCGGTCAGGCCGCAGATCGTCACCAGCACGGCGCAGGTGATGTAGGCGCCGATGGCCTCGCCATAGCTCACGCCGCCGAGGCTGGTGATCAGCAACGCTGCGCCGGGGGTCGACCAGGCGATGGTGATGGGCGTGCGATAACGCAGCGACAAACCAATCGAGCACACCGCCATGCCGATCGAGATCGCCCAGATCCACGAGGAAATCTGCCCGCTGCTCAGCCCGGCCGCTTGCCCGGCCTGGAACATCAGCACCAGCGAGCTGGTGTAGCCGGTCATCATCGCGATGAATCCCGCGACGATCGCCGACGGTGATGTGTCGGCCAGTGGGCGCAGTTGAGTGTGCGTGGCGTCGTTCATGACGGCGGTGTTCCTTATACCAATGAAGATGTCCGCCATGACGCAAACCCTTGTAGGAGCTGCCGAAGGCTGCGATCTGTTGATCTTGCTTCTTAAAATCAAAGTCAAAAGATCGCAGCCTTCGGCAGCTCCTACAGGGGAGGCGGTGTTCTGGCGGCGGATTCTGTGATCAAGCCTAAACTCAAACGTAACGGATCGTTGCAATACAGCGGAAGTCACAAACAGCCGTACAGTCGTGTTGCCACCTTCCATTGTGTACAATCGCGCTGTTTTTTACGCGATACTTGCCAGCGACCTACTGTGCCGTATTACAGTCACGGTCTATTCGCCGCAGTTCTCCCGACTCGAGTGCCCATGAACGAACAGTTGCAACCCCTCAAGAAACAACCGCGAGCAGGCAAAGCCGGCCGCAGCGGAACCCAGGACGATATTGTCTACGCGCATATCTTCGAGGCCATCCTCGAACAGCGTCTGGCGCCCGGCACCAAATTGAGCGAAGAAGCGCTGGGGGAAATCTTCGGGGTCAGCCGCACCATCATTCGCCGCGCGCTCTCGCGTCTGGCCCATGAAGGCGTGGTGCTGTTGCGGCCGAACCGTGGCGCCGTAGTTGCCAGCCCGAGTGTTGAAGAAGCCCGTCAGGTGTTTCTTGCCCGTCGCCTGGTCGAACGCGCGATCACTGAGCTGGCGGTGCAACACGCCACCGCCGAGCAGATCGCCGAGCTGCGGCAGATGGTCAACGATGAGCGCGACAGCTTCTCCCGTGGCGATCGCGGCGCCGGTATTCGTCTGTCGGGCGAATTCCACCTGAAGCTGGCGGAAGCGGCGATGAACGCCCCGTTGATCAGCTTCCAGCGCAGCCTTGTTTCGCAGACGTCGCTGATCATTGCCCAGTACGAAAGCGGCAACCGCTCGCATTGCTCGTACGACGAACACACCCAGTTGATCGACGCGATCGAGAAGCGCGACGGTGAGCTGGCGGTGAATCTGATGATGCATCACATGGATCACATCGACAGCAAGCTCAACCTCGACGAGGAAGGCGCGTCGGATGATCTGCATGCGGTGTTCTCGCATTTGTTGCAGACCAAGAAGCCGGGGCGCCCTGCGGCCAAGCTCTGACTGACCAATAGAAAAATCCCCCGCAGCTGAAAAGTTGCGGGGGATTTTTTGTGCCTGTCTGATCGTTCCCACGCTCTGCGTGGGAATGCCTCTGGGGACGCTCCGCGTCCAGTGACGCGGAGCGTCACGGGCTGCATTCCCACGCAGAGCGTGGGAATGATCATGGGGCGGGGGAAATTAGCGCTGATGCACCAGCGCACCCGCCGCATACGTCTGCTGCACCGTGCGGTCATCACCCAGCGTCATCAACACAAACAACGTCTCGGCAATGTTGTTGGCCTGCTTCAAGCGGTAGCTCAGCAGCGGCGTGGCGTTGTAATCGAGCACCAGGAAGTCAGCGTCGGAACCCGGTTGCAGGGTGCCGATCTTGTCTTCCAGACGCAGCGCCCGCGCGCCACCCAGGGTCGCCAGGTACAGCGACTTGAACGGGCTCAGGCGCGCACCTTGCAGTTGCATCACTTTGTACGCTTCGTTCAGCGTCTGCAGCAGCGAGAAACTGGTGCCGCCGCCAACGTCAGTGCCCAGACCGACATTGAGCTTGTGCTTCTCGGCCATCGGCAGGTTGAACAGGCCACTACCCAAGAAGAAGTTCGAGGTCGGGCAGAACGAGATCGCCGAGCCGGTTTCCGCCAGTCGCGCGCATTCGTCGTCGCACAGGTGCACGCCGTGGGCGAACACCGAGCGCTCGCCGAGCAGTTTGTAGTGATCGTAAACGTCGAGGTAGCCCTTGCGCTCCGGGAACAGCTCCTTGACCCACTCGATTTCCTTGAGGTTTTCGCTGATGTGGGTCTGCATGTACAGATCCGGATACTCGGTCAGCAGTTGGCCGGCGAGTGTCAGCTGTTCCGGGGTGCTGGTCGGTGCGAAGCGCGGGGTGACCGCATAGTGCAGACGACCCTTGCCATGCCAGCGCTCGATCAGCGCTTTGCTGTCGACATAGCTCGATTCGGCGGTGTCGGTCAGGTAGTCCGGGGCGTTGCGGTCCATCATCACCTTACCGGCGATCATCCGCAGGTCGAGCTTCTCGGCCGCTTCGAATAACGAGTTCACCGATTGCGGGTGCACGCTGCCAAACACCAGTGCGGTGGTGGTGCCGTTGCGCAGCAGCTCCTTGACGAAAATGTCAGCGACTTCGTCGGCGTGGACCTTGTCGCCGAACTGGCTTTCGCACGGGAAGGTGTAGGTGTTCAGCCAGTCGAGCAGTTGCTCGCCGTAGGCACCGACCATGCCGGTTTGCGGAAAGTGAATGTGGGTGTCGATGAAGCCCGGGGTGATCAACGCGTCTTGGTAATGCTCAATTTCGATGTCCGACGGCAGGGTCGGCAGCAAATCACTGGCATGGCCAAGGGCGCTGATCTTGCCGCCATCGACCACCAGCAGGCCGTCCTCGAAATATTCGTAGGAGGCTTCGATCCCGACTTCGGCGGGGTCGGCGATGCTGTGCAGGATGGCGGCGCGGTAGGCTTTGCGAGTCAGAGGCATGAGGGTTCTCTAATCAGTTTGAGGCTTTGAGTTTGGTGGCTTGACTGCGCCGCGACACCGGCAGCAGTTTGGCAATCGGTTCGGCGCTGGCAGTCTGCTGGCCGAAGTTGGCGTTGTAGGTGGCGATGATTTCGCCGGCGATGGAGATGGCGATTTCCACAGGCAGTTTGCCTTTGACTTCGCCGATGCCCATCGGGCAGCGCATGCGTTGCACGACGCCGCTGTCGAAACCACGATCGCGCAAACGATGTTCGAACTTCGCCCGTTTGGTTTTCGAGCCGATCAGGCCGAAGTAAGCGAAGTCGTTGCGCTTGAGAATCGCGGCGGTGAGTTCCAGGTCGAGTTGATGGTTGTGGGTCATGACGATGCAATAACTGCCGGCGGGCAGCTCATCGATTTCATCCACAGGCTCTTCGGCGACGATTTTACGCACGCCGTGGGGGATCTGTTCGGGGAATTCGGCCTCGCGCGAATCGATCCAGCGCACCCGGCAGGGCAGGCTGGCGAGCAGCGGCACGAGGGCGCGGCCAACGTGGCCGGCACCGAACACAGC
The DNA here is from genome assembly GCF_900187485.1 of Pseudomonas sp. Irchel s3a12. NCBI lineage: Bacteria > Pseudomonadati > Pseudomonadota > Gammaproteobacteria > Pseudomonadales > Pseudomonadaceae > Pseudomonas > Pseudomonas sp. Irchel s3a12. The sequence goes on along the minus strand of NZ_FYDN01000002.1, from coordinate 378,735 downwards.
GATCTGCGCCTGCACCTGGCCCATCGGTTCGAACAGCAACACGGTGGCGCCGCCGCAGCACTGGCCCAGGCTGGCGCCGAGACTGAAGCGCTCCAAGTGGGTGTCCTGCTTACCGCTGGCGAGCATATCGCGGGCGATCTGCATGGCTTTATATTCCAGATGCCCGCCACCGATGGTGTCGAAACTCTGATTGGCACTGATGACCATTTTCGAGCCGGCGTTGCGTGGCGTCGAGCCGAGTTCTTCGATGATCGTCACCAGAACGCAGGGTTCGCCCTGGTTCTGCAGGTCGGCGAGGGCGTCGATCCAGTTGTACATACACACCTCTCAGATCGTTCCCACGCTCTGCGTGGGAATGCATCACTGGACGCTCCGCGTCCGCTGTTCAGGATGCGACGCAGAGCGTCGCGGGCTGCATTCCCACGCAGAGCGTGGGAACGATCATCAAACAACCGCGGTTTCAGCTTCGACGGCTTTCACCGCTTTCAACTGACGCATCTGCTCACACCCCCACAACACCCGCTCCGGGGTCGCCGGCGCATCGATCTGCGGCTGATGTTTGTAATCACCGAGGCTCGCCACTGCATCCTTGATCGCACACCACGACGCAATCCCGAGCATGAACGGCGGCTCACCGACAGCTTTGGAATGGAACACCGTGTCTTCCGGGTTCTTGCGGTTTTCCACCAGCTTCACCCGCAGGTCCAGCGGCATGTCCGCCACGGCCGGGATCTTGTAGCTGGCCGGGCCGTTGGTCATCAGCTTGCCTTTGTTGTTCCAGACCAGCTCTTCCATGGTCAGCCAGCCCATGCCCTGGATGAAGCCACCTTCGACCTGACCGATGTCGATGGACGGGTTCAGCGAGGCGCCTACGTCGTGAAGGATGTCGGTGCGCAGCATCTTGTACTCGCCGGTCAGGGTGTCGACGATCACTTCGCAGCACGCCGCGCCGAAGGCGAAGTAGTAGAACGGACGACCACGCGCTTGGCTGCGGTCGTAGTAGATTTTCGGGGTCTTGTAGAAGCCAGTGCTCGACAGCGAGACCTGATTGAAATACGCCTGCTGGATCAGCGCTTCAAAGGTCAGGATATGGTCACGAACACGCACGTGGCCGTTGTGGAATTCAACGTCTTCTTCAGTGACTTTGTAGTGACGTGCAGCGAATTCGATCAGGCGTTTCTTGATGATTTCCGCCGCGTTCTGCGCCGCTTTACCGTTCAAGTCGGCGCCGCTGGACGCTGCCGTCGGCGAGGTGTTTGGCACCTTGTCGGTGTTGGTCGCAGTGATCTGCACACGATCGATTTCGACCTGGAACACTTCGGCCACGACCTGCGCGACTTTGGTGTTCAGGCCCTGACCCATTTCGGTGCCGCCATGGTTCAGGTGGATGCTGCCATCGGTGTAGATGTGGATTAGCGCACCGGCCTGGTTCAAGAAACTGGCGGTGAAGGAAATGCCGAATTTCACCGGGGTCAGCGCCAGGCCTTTTTTCAGGATCGGGCTGTTGGCGTTGTAGCGACGAATCGCTTCACGGCGCTCGTGGTACTGGCTGCTTTCTTCCAGTTCGGCGGTCATCTCTTCGAGCATGTTGTGCTCGACGGTCTGGTAGTAGTGGGTGACGTTGCGCTCGGTCTTGCCGTAGTAGTTGGCCTTGCGCACCGCAAGTGGGTCGAGGTGCAGGTGACGGGCAATCGCGTCCATCACTTCTTCAATCGCAACCATGCCTTGCGGGCCACCGAAACCACGGTAAGCGGTGTTCGACGCGGTGTTGGTCTTGCAGCGGTGACCATTGATGGTCGCATCGCCGAGGTAGTACGAGTTGTCCGAGTGGAACATCGCCCGGTCAACGATCGACGCGGACAGGTCCGGCGAGCAGCCGCAGTTGCCGGCTAGGTCCATGTTGATCCCGTGCAGGCGCCCGGTGCTGTCGAAGCCGACGTCGTACTCGACGTAGAACGGGTGACGCTTGCCGGTCATCAGCATGTCTTCGACGCGCGGCAGGCGCATCTTCGTCGGCTGGCCGGTGAGGTGCGCAACCACCGCGCACAGGCACGCCGGGCTTGCGGCTTGAGTTTCCTTGCCACCGAAACCACCGCCCATGCGGCGCATGTCGACGACGATTTTGTTCATCGATACGTCGAGCACTTCGGCAACCAGTTTCTGTACTTCGGTCGGGTTCTGCGTCGAACAGTAAACGATCATGCCGCCATCTTCAGTCGGCATCACCGAGGAGATTTGCGTCTCCAGATAGAAGTGTTCCTGGCCACCGATGTGCAGCGTGCCCTGAATGCGGTGTTCAGCGGTCGCCAGCGCGGAAACCGAATCGCCGCGCTGGTGGGTGTGACTGTCGAGGACGAAGTGGCGTTTGCGCAGGGCTTCGACTACGTCGAGCACGGGTTCGAGATCTTCGTATTCGATGATCGCGGCCATCGCGGCTTTGCGCGCGGTTTCCAGATCCTTTGCGGCGACGGCAAGCACCGGTTGACCGACGAACTGCACGTCATCGATGGCCAGCAACGGGTCGCCCGGCATCAGCGGGCCGATGTCTTTCAGGCCCGGCACGTCTTCGTGGGTGATGGCGATGCGCACGCCTTCGAAGGCGTAGCACGGCGAGGTGTCGATGCTGATGATCTTCGCGTGGGCGCGGTCCGACATGCGTGCATACAGGTGCAACTGGTTGGGAAATTCCAGGCGATCATCGATGTACTGCGCTTCACCGGACACGTGCTTGGCGGCGCTGTCGTGCTTGACGCTGCGGCCGACACCGGAGGTCAGGTCCTTGGCGAACAATTCAGCCAGTTCAGCCTGGGTTTTTTCTACGCCGTGATGGTTAGACATAAGCGGTCACCCGAGTCTCGATGTGCGGTGTTTGCAGTTCGATGAAGTATTTGCGCAGCAGGTTCTGCGCGCTGAGCAGGCGATATTCCTTGCTGGCGCGGAAGTCCGAGAGCGGCGTGAAATCTTCCGCCAGTGCGGCGCAGGCGCGTTCGACCACCGTGTTGGTGAACGGCGCACCGATCAGCGCGGCTTCACAGTGGGCAGCGCGTTTCGGGATCGCGGCCATACCGCCGAAAGCCATGCGTGCATCGGTGATCACGCCGTTTTCGACGCGCAGGTTGAACGCGGCGCAGACGGCGGAGATGTCATCGTCCAGACGCTTGGAGACTTTGTAGGCACGGAACAATTGCTCGGCGCTGGCGCGCGGGACGATGATCTTCTCGATGAATTCACTTTCCTGACGGGCCGTGACTTTGTAATCGATGAAGTAATCTTCCAGGTTCAGGGTGCGGCGGGTTTCGCCTTTACACAGCACGACCTGCGCGCCGAGGGCGATCAGCAGCGGTGGCGAGTCACCGATCGGCGAGGCGTTGCCGATGTTGCCGCCGAGGGTGCCCTGGTTGCGGATTTGCAGCGAGGCGAAGCGGTGCAGCAGTTCGCCGAAGTCCGGGTACTCGGCGTTCAACGCTTCGTAGCAGTCGGAGAGGGCGGTGGCCGCGCCGATTTCGATGCGGTCTTCGAAGGTGTCGATGCGCTTCATTTCCGCGACGTTGCCGACGTAGATCATCACCGGCAGGGTGCGGTGGAATTGGGTGACTTCCAGCGCCAGATCGGTACCGCCAGCGAGCAGACGCGCTTGTGGGTACGCGTCGTAGAGATCGGCAAGGTCGGCGACAGTCAGCGGCACCAGGCAGCGCTTGTCGCCGCTGTTGAGTTCGCCGATATCGGTCGGGGCGATGGCTTTGAGGCGCGCGATGGTCTCCGTTTCGCGGGCATCGAACTGATCTGGTTGCTTGCCGCAGCAGGATTGCTCGGCAGCGGCCAGAATAGGGCGGTAGCCGGTGCAGCGGCAGAGGTTGCCGGCCAGCGCTTCGTGGGCCTTGGCGTGATCCGGTGCATCGCTGTTCTTTTGCAGGGCGAACAGCGACATGACAAAGCCGGGGGTGCAGAAACCGCACTGCGAGCCGTGGCACTCGACCATGGCTTTCTGCACGCTGTGCAGTTCGCCTTTGTGCTTGAGGTCTTCGACGCTGATCAGTTGTTTGCCGTGCAGCGACGACACGAACGTCAGGCACGAGTTGAGGCTGCGATAGCGAATGTGTTCGCGGCCAGCGTCATCCGTTTGCAATTCGCCGACCACCACGGTGCAAGCGCCGCAGTCACCGCTGGCGCAACCTTCTTTGGTGCCGGATTTGCCGACGTGTTCACGCAGGTAATTGAGCACAGTCAGATTCGGGTCCAGGGCGTGCTCGCTACGGAGTTCCTGGTTAAGTAAAAACTGGATCACGGAAGGCCTCGCAGACTCATTATTGTTGTTAACCGACGTGAACCGAATTTAGCAGGTCTGACTTTTCGGTCAATGGTTTTCTGACTTAAAGGTCAGGAAAAGGCATTTCGTCGATCAACAACGTGTCTATTCAGTATTGACCCTCATCGGATCCCCTGCTTTTTTGCGGGAATCGTGCCAAAAACCGCTGAGTGGGCACTCCGCCATGACCGTGCATTTGCGCTACACTGCGCCGCTTGTGCAGATCGATAGAGTTTGAAGGACAACCATGACGTTCAAGGCGCCGGACAGCCTCGCCGAGCAAATCGCTCACCACCTCGCCGAACGCATCATTCGTGGCGAAATGAAGCCGGGAGAGCGCATCCAGGAACAGAAGGTCACGCTGGCACTGAATGTCAGCCGCGGTTCGGTCCGTGAAGCCTTGCTGATCCTTGAGCGCCGTCACCTGATTGCGATCCTGCCGCGCCGTGGTGCGCACGTCACCGAGCTGACCCCGCACAAGGTGCAGAGCCTATGCACGTTGATGAGCGAGCTGTACATCCTGCTCGGCAACGCGGTGGCCAATGGCTGGCAAGTGCAATCGGACATGGCGCCGTTCGTGCAGATCCAGCAGCGCCTGACCGCCAGCTACGAGCGTCAGGATATCCGCAGCTTCGTCGACGACAGCTTCGCCGTAATGCGCGCTGCCTATCCGTTCGCCAACAACCCGTACCTGCAAGAGACCGTCGAGAACCTGCAACCGGCGATGAGCCGTGCGTACTTCCTCGCCCTCGAACAGCGCAAGGCTTCAATGAGCGAGTTCCTCGAACTGTTCGAACGCCTGCTCGCCGCCGTGCTCGCCCGTGATTTGCCGCAGATCCGCATCGTGCTGACGGCTTACGCCCAGCGCAGCTGCGATCTGGTGGTTTCCGCCCTGACGGTTGCCTAAGCGTGCGGCTCAAGTGCATCAAACTGGCGGGATTCAAATCCTTCGTCGACCCGACCACGGTGAACTTCCCCAGTAACATGGCGGCGGTCGTCGGGCCGAACGGTTGCGGCAAGTCGAACATCATCGACGCCGTACGCTGGGTGATGGGCGAGAGTTCGGCGAAGAACCTCCGTGGCGAGTCGATGACCGACGTCATCTTCAACGGCTCGACCAGCCGCAAACCGGTGAGTCAGGCCAGTATCGAACTGGTTTTCGACAACTCCGACGGCACGCTCCTGGGCGAGTACGCCGCCTACGCCGAGATTTCGATTCGCCGAAAAGTCACCCGCGACAGCCAGACCACCTATTACCTCAACGGCACCAAATGCCGTCGTCGCGACATCACCGATATTTTCCTCGGCACCGGCCTCGGCCCGCGCAGCTATTCGATCATCGAGCAGGGGATGATCTCCAAGCTGATCGAATCCAAGCCGGAAGACTTGCGCAACTTCATCGAAGAAGCGGCCGGCATCTCGAAATATAAAGAGCGCCGCCGCGAGACCGAAAACCGCATCCGCCGCACCCACGAAAACCTCGCGCGTCTGACTGACCTGCGCGATGAGCTGGAGCGTCAGCTCGAGCGCCTGCACCGCCAGGCCGAAGCGGCGAAGAAGTATCAGGAATTTAAAGCCGAGGAGCGTCAGCTCAAGGCACAACTGTCGGCCCTGCGCTGGCAGGATCTCAACGAACAGGTTGGCCAGCGCGAGTCGATCATCGGCACCCAGGAAATCAGTTTCGAAGCGCTGGTCGCTGAGCAGCGCAATGCCGATGCGGCCATCGAACGTCTGCGCGACGGTCACCATGACCTGTCCGAACGCTTCAATCTGGTGCAGGGGCGCTTCTATTCGGTCGGCGGCGACATCGCCCGCGTCGAGCAGAGCATCCAGCACGGCCAGCAACGCTTGCGGCAGTTGCAGGACGACTTGAAAGAAGCCGAGCGCGCACGCCTCGAAACCGAATCGCACCTGGGCCACGACCGCACGTTGCTGCTGACCCTCGGCGAAGAGCTGGACATGCTCACCCCTGAGCAGGAAGTCACCAGCGCTGCCGCCGAAGAAGCCGCCGCTGCGCTGGAAGATTCCGAATCGGTCATGCACGGCTGGCAGGAGCAGTGGGACGCCTTCAACCTGACCGCCGCCGAACCGCGCCGTCAGGCTGAAGTGCAGCAGTCGCGCATCCAGCAGCTGGAAACCAGCATGGAGCGTCTCGCTGATCGGCAAAAGCGTCTCGGTGAAGAGCGCGCGCTGCTCTCGGCTGACCCGGAAGACGCGGCGATCATGGAACTCAACGAGCAGCTCGCCGAGTCCGAAGCGACCCTCGAAGATTTGCAGACCAGCGAAGAAGCGCAGGTCGAAAAGCTTGAACAACTGCGTCAGGAGTTGCAGCAAGCGCTGACCGCGCAGCAACAGGCGCAGGGTGATTTGCAGCGCCTCAACGGTCGTCTGGCTTCCCTTGAAGCCTTGCAGCAAGCTGCGCTCGATCCGGGCACCGGCACTGCCGAATGGCTGAAAGAACACAACCTCGCCGAGCGTCCGCGTCTGGCCGAAGGCCTGAAGGTTGAGGCCGGTTGGGAACTGGCGGTGGAAACCGTACTCGGCGCCGACCTGCAAGCGGTGCTGGTCGACGACTTCAGCGGCTTCGATTTATCCGGTTTCACTCAGGGCGATCTGCGCCTGCTCAGCCCGGCCAGCGATGGCGTGCGCGTCGCCGGCAGCTTGCTCGATAAGGTCGAAGCGCAGATCGATCTGTCGCCGTGGCTCGGTCAGGTCAAACCGGTCGACAGCCTCGAGCAGGCCTTGGCCTTGCGCGGGCAATTGAGCGCCGGCGAGAGCTTGATCAGCCGCGACGGTTACTGGGTCGGTCGGCATTTTTTACGCGTGCGTCGGGCCAGCGAAGCGGAAAGCGGCATGCTCGCCCGGGGCCAGGAAATCGAAGCGCTGCATCTCGAACGCGAAGAGAAAGAAGCCACGGTCGAGGCTATGGAAACCCGTCTGCAAACCCTGCGCGCGCAACAGCGTCAGCAGGAAAACGGCCGCGAACATTTGCGCCGTTTGCTGCAAGACGAAGCGCGCCAGCAAGGTGAATTGAAAGCGCAGCTGTCCGCTGGCAAAGCCAAGGCTGAACAGCTGACGCTGCGCCGCACGCGTCTCGATGAAGAGCTGGTCGAGCTCGGCGAACAACGCGAACTCGAGCACGAACAGATCGGCGAAGCGCGCATGCAATTGCAGGAAGCGCTGGATGCCATGGCGCTGGACACCGAGCAGCGCGAGTTGCTGCTGGCCCAGCGCGACAGCCTGCGCGAACGCCTTGACCGGGTGCGTCAGGAAGCGCGCCAGCACAAGGATCACGCGCATCAATTGGCCGTGCGTCTTGGCTCGTTGCGCGCGCAGCATGACTCCACGCGTCAGGCGCTGGAGCGTCTGGAAATGCAGGCCGAGCGCCTGACTGAAAAGCGCGAACAGTTGAGTCTGAATCTGGAGGAGGGCGAGGCACCGCTGGAAGAGCTGCGCCTGAAACTCGAAGAACTGCTCGACAAGCGCATGACCGTCGATGAAGAACTGAAGACCGCGCAGATCGCTTTGGAAGATGCCGATCGCGAATTGCGCGACGCGGAAAAGCGCCGGACTCAGGCCGAGCAGCAATCGCAGTTGATTCGCGGCCAGCTCGAACAGCAACGCATGGAATGGCAAGCCCTGACCGTGCGCCGCAAGGCTTTGCAGGATCAGTTGCTCGAGGACGGCTACGATCTTAACGGCGTGCTCGCGACATTAACCGCGCAAGCCAGTGAACGCGAAGCCGAAGAAGAACTCGAACGCATCAACGCGCGGATTCAGCGCCTGGGTGCGATCAACCTCGCGGCCATCGATGAATACACGCAACAGTCCGAGCGTAAACGTTATCTGGATGCCCAGGACGCCGATCTGGTCGAAGCGCTGGAGACCCTGGAAAACGTCATTCGCAAGATCGACAAGGAAACCCGTAACCGCTTCAAAGATACCTTTGATCAGATCAATGGTGGTTTACAGGCGCTTTTCCCGAAAGTTTTCGGTGGCGGGCGCGCGTATTTGGAACTGACGGGCGAAGATCTACTCGATACAGGGGTAACGATCATGGCGCAGCCGCCAGGGAAGAAGAACAGCACCATCCATTTGCTCTCCGGCGGGGAGAAAGCCCTGACCGCACTGGCACTGGTTTTTGCCATCTTCAAATTGAACCCGGCGCCGTTCTGCATGCTTGATGAGGTTGACGCGCCACTGGATGACGCTAACGTTGGACGCTACGCACGCTTGGTCAAAGAGATGTCGCAGACCGTGCAGTTCATCTATATCACCCACAACAAGATCGCCATGGAAATGGCCGAGCAGTTGATGGGCGTAACGATGCATGAACCGGGTTGTTCGCGACTGGTAGCCGTGGATGTCGAGGAGGCGATGGCGATGGTGGACGCCTGAGTCAGCGTGGTGTCGGAAAAGGTAATTCAGGTCTGTAGGACTTTTTTACCAACTGCGACTTGCTGGCCAATCGACATATTCGCGCAAGCCAAATGAGACAGACGGTGTAAAGTTGTCTTTGGTCGTGCTAGTTTAATGTCAATTTTTCGTATACGTGGGCAAAACGCCTGTCAGAACATAGAGTTGGCGCCACGTTTTAAAGCGGTTTGCACAATGTAAACCCCTTATTTTTCAGCATTTTTTATAGAGGCACGGGATTACATGGAAATCGGTCTGCGCGAGTGGCTGATCGTCATCGGCATCATTGTGATAGCCGGTATTCTTTTCGATGGCTGGCGCCGTATGCGCGGCGGCAAGGGAAAACTGAAATTCCGTCTTGACCGAAGTCTGTCCAACCTGCCGGACGAGGACACCAGCGCTGAGCTGTTGGGCCCGGCTCGCGTGCTGGACACTCACAAAGAGCCGCAACTGGACGAACACGACCTGCCGTCGGTGAGCATGCCGGCCCGCGAAGCACGCGAGCCTCGCGAATCCGGTTCGAAACGTGGCAAGCGTGGCAGCAACGGTCCGGCGCAGGGTGACCTGAACCTCGATCTGGATCTGGACGGCGGCCCGAGCTTCAGCAGCCGTGACAACGATTTCGTTGAAGACAGCAAGCCTGCGCAGGCGATTGCCGACAAGGATCAGCCGCAAGCTGAAGAAGTATTGGTCATCAGCGTGATCTGCCGTGATGCCGCTGGCTTCAAAGGCCCGGCGCTGTTGCAGAACATTCTCGAAAGCGGTCTGCGTTTCGGCGAGATGGATATTTTTCACCGTCACGAAAGCATGGCTGGCAACGGTGAAGTGCTGTTCTCCATGGCTAACGCGGTCAAGCCGGGCATCTTTGATCTGGACGACATCGACCATTTCAGCACCCCGGCGGTAAGCTTCTTCCTCGGCCTGCCAGGCCCGCGTCATCCGAAGCAAGCCTTCGACGTGATGGTGGCTGCAGCCCGCAAGCTGTCGCAGGAATTGAACGGCGAACTGAAAGATGACCAGCGCAGCGTCCTGACCGCGCAGACCATCGAGCACTACCGTCAGCGCATCGTCGAATTCGAACGTCGCGCCTTGACCCAGAAGCGCTAAGGCCAAGATCAAAAGATCGCAGCCTCGTTTCACTCGACAGCTCCTACAGGATTGCGATGTCTGTAGGAGCTGCCGAAGGCTGCGATCTTTTGCTTCTGCTGCCAGAGATAGATGAATTAGAGCAGCTTCGGCTGCTCTTTTGCTTTTTGAGAGAACACCCATGACCGCCGCCAAAAACCGCATTCTTGAACTGCGAGCTGAACTCGATCAGCACAACTACCGTTACCACGTCCTCGACGAGCCGAGCATTCCGGACGCCGAGTACGACCGGTTGTTCCACGAGCTCAAAGCGCTGGAAGCGGCCAACCCGGAATTGATCACCAGCGACTCGCCGACCCAGCGCGTCGGCAGCGTGGCGCTGACCGCGTTCACCCAGGTGCGTCACGAAGTGCCGATGCTCAGCCTCGGCAACGCCTTCGAAGAAACCGATATGCGCGAATTTGATCGCCGGGTGACCGAAGGTCTGGACCTGCCGGCCGGCGATCTGTTCGGTGGCGGGGCGGCGGTGGAGTACAGCTGCGAGCCGAAACTTGATGGCCTGGCGGTCAGTCTGCTTTATCAGGACGGCGTGCTGGTACGCGGCGCCACGCGCGGCGACGGCACTACTGGCGAAGACATCAGCGTCAACGTGCGCACCGTGCGCAACATCCCGCTGAAGCTGCATGGCGAAGGCTGGCCGGCGACCCTGGAAGTGCGCGGTGAAGTGTTCATGTCCAAGGCCGGTTTCGAGCGTCTCAATGCCTCGCAACTGGAAGTCGGCGGCAAGACCTTCGCCAACCCGCGAAACGCCGCCGCCGGCAGCTTGCGTCAGCTCGATTCGAAGATCACCGCCAACCGTCCGCTGGAATTCTGCTGCTACGGCATCGGTCAGGTTTCCCACGATATTTCCGACACGCACATCGGCAACCTCAAGCAGTTGCAGAAGTGGGGCATGCCGATCAGTCACGAGCTGAAACTGGCCAAGGGCATCGGCGAATGCCTGGACTACTACCGCGACATCGGCGAGCGCCGTAACTCGCTGGCCTATGAAATCGATGGCGTGGTGTTCAAGGTCAACAGCATTGCCGATCAGCGCGAACTGGGCTTCCGCGCCCGCGAGCCGCGCTGGGCGATCGCGCACAAATTCCCGGCGATGGAAGAGCTAACCGAGTTGCTCGATGTGGAATTCCAGGTTGGCCGCACCGGCGCCGTGACGCCCGTGGCGCGCCTGAAACCGGTCAAGGTTGCCGGCGTCACCGTGGCCAACGCCACGCTGCACAACATGGACGAAGTCGCCCGTCTGGGTCTGATGATCGGCGACACCGTCATCATCCGTCGCGCCGGTGATGTGATTCCGCAAGTGGTGCAAGTGGTCATGGATCGCCGTCCCGAAAATGCGCGCGCGGTGCAGATTCCAGAGAACTGCCCGGTGTGCGGCTCGCACGTCGAGCGCACGCAACTGATCAAGCGCAGTAAAGGCAAGGAAACCGTCAGCGAAGGCGCGGTGTATCGCTGCGTGGGCCGACTGGCCTGTGGCGCGCAACTGAAGCAGGCGATCATTCACTTTGTCTCGCGTCGGGCGATGGATATTGAAGGCTTGGGCGACAAGAGCGTGGAGCAATTGGTCGACGAAGGTCTGGTCAGTTCACCGGCCGATCTGTATGCGCTGAAGTTCGACGACATCGTCGATCTGGAAGGCTTTGCCGAGGTGTCGAGCAACAAACTGCTGGCGGCCATTGAAGACAGCAAGAAGCCGGGGCTGGCGCGTTTTATCTATGCGCTGGGTATCCCTGATGTCGGCGAGGAGACGGCCAAGGTGCTGGCGCGCTCGCTGGGTTCGCTGGAACGCGTGCAGCAGGCATTGCCGCAAGTGCTGACCTATCTGCCGGATGTGGGGCTGGAAGTGGCGCACGAGATTCACAGCTTCTTTGAAGATGCGCATAACCAGCAGGTCATCGCTGAGTTGCTGGGCCATGGTCTGCAGATTCAGGATCAGGGTGAGCTGGGTGCCGAGTTTGCCGCCAGCGCCACGCTGGGTGGCTTCCTCGACAAGCTGCACATTCCTTCGGTCGGCCCGGGCGGCGCGCAGAAGTTGGCGGACAAGTTCGGTTCGCTGGAAGCGGTGCTGAATGCTGACTGGCTGGACATGCGTCAGGCCTTGCCGGAGAAGCAGGCCAATTCGGTTCGCGAGTTTTTTGCACTGCCTGAGAACCGGCAACTGGCTGAGAAATCCGAAAAGCAACTGCGTGATTTCGGCATGCACTGGCAGAGCGAGAAGAAAGTCGTCGAAGGTTTGCCGCTGTCCGGCGAGACTTGGGTGCTGACTGGCAAAGTTGAGTTGATGAGCCGTGATGTCGCCAAGGAGCATCTGGAAAGCCTGGGCGCCAAAGTCGCGGGTTCGGTGTCTGCGAAGACTCATTGCGTCGTGGCAGGCCCCGGTGCCGGTTCCAAATTGACCAAGGCCAATGAGCTGGGCGTAAAAGTGATGGACGAAGAAACCTTCATCGCCTTCCTCAAAACCCATGGCCTGAACGTTTGATCGTTCCCACGCTCCCGCGTGGGAATGCCACCCCGGACGCTCCGCGTCCGCTGTGACGCAGAGCGTCACTGGATGCATTCCCACGCAGAGCGTTGGAACGATCAGCAAAGTGCGGGAACGATGTTGTCACGGGAATGATCTAGTCTTGGCAAGCCCCAGGGAGAGATCGCCATGCACCGTTTTTTCGAGCAGCTCAGTTCCCGCATCATCGCGCCGTTCATGGGCGAATCCTCACGCAACAGCAAACTCTGGCCGTGCCGCTGCGGCCAGTCGCTGTTCTTTCGTAACAGCCAGTGTCTGGCCTGCAACGCATTGCTTGGTTATCAAGCCGAAGAAAGTCGCCTGACTTCGCTGCAACCGGGGCCGTATGAGGGCACCTGGACGCTCGATGCCGACCCCGAGGCCGGACTGTTTCGCCGCTGCGCCAACCTCGACACAGCCGCCGCGTGCAACTGGCTGCTGCCGGCCAACGAACACGACAGCCTATGCATCGCCTGCAGCCTCAATCGCACCATCCCCGACCTATCCGCCCCGGACAACCCTGAGCGTTGGCGCAAAGTCGAAATCGCCAAGCGTCGCCTCGTTGCGCAACTGATCACCCTCGGCCTGCAAGTCATCCCGAAAACCGTTGATGAAGACACTGGGCTGGCCTTCGACTTCATCGGCGTCGACCTCGAAGGCAACGCGCCGATGACCGGCCACGCCAATGGCCTGATCACCCTCGACATCAAAGAAGCCGACGACGCCCACCGCGAGCAGGTGAGGGCGGCGATGCATGAACCCTATCGCACACTGCTTGGGCATTTTCGTCATGAGGTTGGCCATTACTACTGGGATCGGCTGATCGCCAACGGCCCCTGGCTCGATTCATTCCGCAGCCTGTTCGGTGACGAACGCGCCAGTTACGCCGAAGCGCTTGATCGTCACTATCAACAGGGCGCACCGCTGGACTGGCCGCAGTACTACGTCAGCGCCTACGCGACCATGCACCCGTGGGAAGACTGGGCGGAAACCTGGGCGCATTACCTGCACATGATGGATGCGGTGGACACGGCGTTGGGCTTTGGCATGAGCGCACGGGAAATGGATTTCGACTATCAACCGTTTCCGCCCAGCACGCTGTACGACCCGGAGCATCCCGGCGGCGAGGCGTTCCTCTCATTCGTCAATGCGTGGATCGAATTGGCCGGCATGCTCAATGAACTGTCACGGAGCATGGGCCAGCCGGATTTCTACCCGTTCGTGCTGCCGGCACCGGCGATTGCCAAGCTGCACTTCATTCATCTGGTGATCCAGCAGGCGGGCGGCAGGGCGGATGAGGTTCTGACCCTGTAGGCGCTGCCGCTGGCTGCGATCTTTATGTCCTTGAGCCCGTTCATATTTTTTATCTGCAACCAACGGTTGTAACTTCGCTTCAGATAGGTACAATGGCGCGGCTCGCCGACAGGCAAGCGTCGTTATGGTGACCCCATCGGTCCCCCCGCAACGATTACCCGTGAACCTGGTCAGAGCCGGAAGGCAGCAGCCACAGCGGGAACATTGTGTGCCGGGGTGTGGCTGGTGGGGTTACCACCTTAACGAACAATCGAACGCTTCAAACAGAACTGCATGGGTTTCGCCCACTGCGGTTTTTTTGTGTCTGCGATTTGCCAAATCGACACATATTCCCCCTGTTGAAGATGACCCTGTGGGAGCTAGCTTGCCAGCGATAGCGGTGTGTCAGGTTCATCTATTTGACTGAAAATCCGCAATCGCTGGCAAGCCAGCTCCCACAAGGTTATGGGGTGTTGTCGGAGTGGCCGGTGTAGAGCCGGATAATCTCATCAATCTCCCCCGATATCTTCATCCGCAACAACGTGCGCAAGACCAGTTGCACCGGCACCTTCGGGTCATTGCGCACATAGCAACCCACCTTCTGCTCCTGCAACACGGCGACACCTTGCAGTTGCTGCTCAGGCATCAACCGCTGATTAAACCAGTCCAGCGTCCACTGGTTACTCACCGCATAGCGATAACGCCCGGCCAGTAGTTTCTCCAGCACCTGCTCCTGATTACGCGCATCTTCCCGTTGCAGCCGATCAGCGTCGAACAACGGTTGCAGAGTCGGGTAGGTGTAGCCCAGAACGGTGCCGATGGATTGGCGGGGCAAATGCGCGGGGACGACACTGGCAGGTTGATCCTTGCGGCTGATCAACAGATCGCGCTGGAAGAACAACGGCAGACTCCAGATGTAGTCCCCCGACTGATTCGGCAGCCACGACTGTGCGGCATAGCAGCGCACGTCGATCTCGCCGTGTTCCATCGCGCTCTGCACGCGGGCGCGGGGCAGGACGTGAAACTCGGCCGGTACGCCGACTTGCGTGGCCAGGCTGAGCATCAGATCGTAAAGAATGCCTTGCGTGGGTCGCCCGCGTTCGTATTGCACCATCGGCATCGCCCAGCTGTCGGGCATGGCGAAGCGCAACGGGGTTTCCGCTGCCGTCACATTCAGGCTGATTCCCAGCAACGCCCCCACGGCCCACCGCATAAACGCTCCGGTAATTCCCGATCCCGAGCCGATAAAAGCCTCTGCTCATGCAGCTTAGCCATATTAGACGAGGACACCGGATGCAATTTTGCCCTTGCTCCGCTAGCATTAGCCGCTTCAGCTTCCTTCGTTGCGACGGTTTTCGATGAGTTATCAGGTTCTTGCACGTAAATGGCGTCCGCGCTCGTTCCGCGAAATGGTCGGCCAGACCCATGTGCTCAAGGCTCTGATCAATGCCTTGGACAGCCAGCGGCTGCACCACGCGTACCTGTTTACCGGTACGCGTGGGGTGGGTAAAACCACGATTGCGCGGATCATTGCCAAATGCCTGAACTGTGAGACAGGTATCACTTCCAGCCCGTGCGGCGAGTGTTCGGTGTGCCGGGAAATCGATGAGGGGCGCTTCGTCGACCTGATCGAGATCGATGCCGCGAGCCGCACCAAGGTCGAAGACACCCGCGAACTGCTCGACAACGTGCAGTACGCGCCAAGCCGTGGGCGCTTCAAGGTCTACCTGATCGACGAAGTGCACATGCTCTCCAGCCATTCCTTCAATGCGCTGCTGAAAACCCTCGAAGAGCCGCCGCCGTACGTCAAGTTCATCCTGGCGACCACTGACCCGCAGAAACTTCCGGCAACGATTTTGTCGCGCTGCCTGCAGTTCTCGCTGAAGAACATGACGCCGGAGCGTGTGGTCGAGCATTTGACCCACGTTCTCACTGCCGAAAACGTGCCGTTTGAAGACGATGCACTGTGGCTGCTCGGTCGCGCCGCTGACGGTTCGATGCGTGACGCCATGAGCCTCACCGACCAGGCGATTGCCTTCGGTGAGGGCAAGGTTCTCGCTACCGACGTGCGGGCGATGCTCGGCACCCTGGATCACGGTCAGGTCTATGACGTCCTGCATTCGTTGATCGAAGGCGACGCCAAGGCGTTGCTCGAAGCCGTGCGTCACTTGGCCGAACAAGGTCCGGACTGGAACGGCGTGCTCTCGGAAATTCTCAACGTGCTGCACCGCGTGGCCATCGCTCAGGCGTTGCCGGAAGGCGTCGACAATGGCCATGGCGACCGTGATCGCGTGTTGGCATTGGCGCAGGCCTTGCCGGCCGAAGACGTGCAGTTCTATTACCAGATGGGCCTTATCGGCCGCCGCGATTTACCGCTGGCGCCGGATCCGCGTGGTGGCTTCGAAATGGTGTTGCTGCGGATGCTCGCCTTCCGGCCGGCAGATACCGCGGACGCGCCGAGGCAACCGCTAAAGCCAGTGGGGATCAGCCAGGCCACAGTTGATTCCGCAAACTCCGTGGCTGCCGCGCCTAAACCTGCGCCGGTAGTCGCTGCGGCGGTTGGGCCGACGCCTGCTCCTGCGCCGGTGGCTGCAACTGCACCGGCTCCCGAGCCTGCGCCGGTTGCTCAAGTTGCTCAAGTTGCTCCCGTTGCCGAGCCAGAACCTGCGCCAGCGGCTGTCGTCGCCGAAGCAGTCGTCGATTTACCGTGGAATGATCCGGTAGAGCCAGAGCCAGAGCCCGAGCCTGCGCAGCAGCCAGCCGTAGAGCCCGTACTGGAAACCACCGCCGAGCAACCCGAGTTGCCGCCGATGCCGCTGCCGACCCCGGACAGCGTCGTTCCGGAGGCGCCTGAGTGGGCCGCCGCGCCGATTCCCGAGCCGTCGGTCGCCGACGTCGATGCCGCCACCCCGGGCATGGACCTGGACGACGAGCCGCCGCTGGATGAGGATTACATCGAGCCGGACATCGATTCGGCCTACAGCTACCTCGACGAACTGGCCAGCGAACACGCTGCCGAGCCTGCCCCGGAACCAGAGCCAGAGCCGGCAGCGGCGCCAGCCACAGGTTTAGCGTTGCAGTGGCTGGAGCTGTTCCCGAAACTGCCGATCTCCGGCATGACGGGCAGCATCGCCGCCAATTGCACATTGATCGCCGTCGATGGCGACCATTGGCTGATGCACCTCGACCCGGCGCACAGCGCACTGTTCAACGCCACGCAGCAGCGTCGTCTCAACGATGCCTTGAACCAGTTCCACGGTCGCACGCTGAGCCTGACCATCGAGCTGATCAAACCCGAACAGGAAACCCCGGCGCAGGCCGCCTCCCGTCGGCGCGCCAACCGTCAGCGCGAGGCGGAGGAGTCGATCCACGGCGATCCGTTCATCCAGCAAATGGTTCAGCAGTTCGGCGCAGTGGTGCGACACGATACTATTGAACCTGTCGATGCCTTGGTCGCCCAAGGCTAATAACTGAAGGTGCCCGGCCTCGCTGGCCGGGCGCTGTTTTGATCCAAGTACTTTTGAGGTGATTCCCATGATGAAAGGTGGCATGGCCGGCCTGATGAAGCAGGCACAGCAGATGCAGGAAAAAATGGCCAAGATGCAGGAAGAACTGGCCAACGCCGAAGTCACCGGTAAGGCCGGCGGCGATATGGTCACCGTGGTGATGACCGGTCGTCACGACGTCAAAAGCGTGAGCATCGACCCAAGCCTGGTTGAAGGCATGAGCGAAGATGACAAAGAAATGTTGGAAGCGGTCATCGCCTCCGCCGTCAACGACGCAGTGCGCAAGATCGAAAAGAACAGTCAGGACAAAATGGGCAACATGACCGCTGGCATGAACCTGCCGGCCGGTATGAAACTGCCATTCTGATTCGCCAACCGGCGGCAGATGAGCTACACAAAATGCCAGGCATCGCGCCTGGCATTTTTATTTCTGACTGATCGTTCCCACGCTCTGCGTGGGAATGCAGCCCGGGACGCTCCGCGTTCCAAGTCCAGAGCCGAACGCGGAGCGTCCGTTGCGGCATTCCCACGCGGAGCATGGGAACGATCAATCCCGGCCAACTGAATAAACATCGAACGCGCAAAAGCCTCAACGGTCTGCTCCCTATACCCGCTGAATTAACCCTTCACAGGAGACGCTGACATGTCCGACCCTCTCACCCTCAACCAGCGCTTTGTCCTCGCCTCACGTCCGGTCGGTGCGCCGACCCCGGAAAACTTCCGCCTCGAACGCGAAGCCTTGCCGGATCTGCAGGACGGCCAGGTATTGTTGAAAACCCTGTACCTGTCCCTCGATCCCTACATGCGCGGGCGAATGAGCGACGCACCGTCCTACGCCGCGCCGGTACAAATCGGTGAAGTGATGACCGGCGGCGCGGTCAGCCGTGTCGAGGATTCACGTCATCCGAAATTCCATAAAGGCGATCTGGTGGTCGGCGCGACCGGTTGGCAGAGCCACAGCATCAGCGATGGCCGTGACATCATGCCGATCCCGGCCGGGTTGCCGAGCCCGTCGATGGCGCTGGGTGTGTTGGGCATGCCCGGCATGACCGCGTACATGGGGCTGATGGACATCGGCCAGCCAAAAGAGGGCGAAACATTGGTCGTGGCTGCTGCGTCCGGCGCGGTCGGTTCGGTGGTCGGGCAAGTGGCCAAGATCAAAGGGCTGCGCGCAGTCGGCGTGGCCGGCGGTGCCGATAAGTGCAAGTACGTGGTCGAAGAGTTGGGTTTTGATGCCTGCATCGATCACAAGGCGCCCGATTTTGCCGAGCAATTGGCCAAGGCCTGCCCCGATGGCATCGACATCTATTACGAGAACGTCGGTGGTCATGTGTTCGATGCCGTGGTGCCGTTGCTCAACCCCAAGGCGCGCATTCCGCTGTGCGGTCTGATCGCCGGTTACAACGCCTCCGAAACGCCAAAAGGCCCGGATCGCCTGCCGATGCTGCAACGCACGCTGCTGACCAAGCGCGTGCGCATTCAGGGCTTCATCGTGTTCGACGACTACGGTGATCGTCAGCCGGAGTTCATCAGCCACATGGTGCCGTGGGTACGCGATGGCAAGGTGAAATTCCGCGAGGACGTGGTCGAAGGCCTGGAGCAGGCGCCCGAGGCGTTTATCGGTCTGCTCGAGGGGCGCAACTTCGGCAAACTGGTGGTGAAGGTCGCCCAGGACTGAGTATTTGACGCTGGCCAGAGGCGCGGGTATAAACCGCGTCTCGTTGTTTTGTCGGACTTTTTACCCATGAGCTTCAGCCCTTTGATTCGCCAACTGATCGACGCCTTGCGCACTTTGCCAGGCGTGGGTCAGAAGACCGCCCAGCGCATGGCGTTGCAGATGCTCGAGCGTGACCGCAGCGGCGGCTTGCGCCTGGCCCAGGCCCTCAGCCAGGCCATGGAAGGGGTCGGTCACTGCCGTCAGTGCCGCACGCTGACCGAAGACGATCTGTGCCCGCAATGCGCCGATACCCGCCGTGACGACACGTTGCTGTGCGTGGTGGAAGGGCCGATGGATGTGTATGCGGTCGAGCAGACCGGTTTCCGTGGCCGCTACTTTGTGCTCAAGGGGCATTTGTCGCCGCTCGATGGCCTGGGGCCTGAGGCGATCGGCATTCCGCAGTTGATGACGCGGATCGAAGAGGCGGGCACGTTTACCGAAGTCATTCTCGCGACCAACCCGACCGTGGAAGGTGAAGCGACGGCGCATTACATCGCGCAGTTGCTGAGCAACAAAGGCCTGATCGCTTCGCGGATCGCTCACGGCGTGCCGTTGGGGGGTGAGCTGGAACTGGTCGATGGCGGCACGCTGGCGCATTCGTTTGCCGGGCGTAAACCTATCTCTCTCTGATAAAAATCAAAAGATCGCAGCCTTCGGCAGCTCCTACATGGAAACGCGTATTTCCAATGTAGGAGCTGCCGAAGGCTGCGATCTTTTGATCTTCTGCATCTTGTAAACCAAGCAAGCGCTCGGTTAAGTTCGGCGAACCCTTCCGTGGAGCTCGCCCATGCCTGCCTTTCAGGAATACTTCGACCCCAGCCACCAATTGGTCCGCGACAGCGTCAGACGTTTCGTCGAACGCGAGATCCTGCCGGACATCGATCAGTGGGAAGAAGCCGAAAGCTTCCCCCGTGAGCTGTACCGGAAGGCTGGCGCGGCAGGCATCCTCGGCATCGGTTATCCGGAAACGCTTGGAGGCAGCCATGAAGGCGATCTGTTCGCCAAGGTTGCCGCCAGTGAGGAGTTGATGCGCTGCGGCTCTGGCGGCCTGGTAGCGGGGCTGGGATCGCTGGATATCGGTCTGCCACCGATCGTCAAATGGGCGCGCCCGGAGGTACGTGACCGGGTCGTGCCACAGGTGCTCAGCGGTGAAAGGATCAGCGCGCTGGCGGTTACCGAACCGGGCGGTGGCTCCGACGTCGCCAACCTGCAAACCCGCGCCGTGCGTGACGGCGATGTCTATCGCGTCAGCGGCAGCAAAACCTTTATCACCAGTGGCGTGCGCGCCGATTTCTACACCGTCGCGGTGCGCACCGGTGCGCCGGGGTTTGGCGGCATCAGTCTGCTGCTGATCGAGAAGGGTACGCCGGGCTTCACCGTTGGCCGTCAGTTGAAAAAAATGGGCTGGTGGGCGTCGGACACGGCTGAGTTGTTCTTCGACGACTGCCATGTACCTGTGGGCAATCTGATCGGCGCGGAGAACATGGGCTTCGCCTGCATCATGGGTAACTTTCAAAGCGAACGTCTGGCGCTGGCATTGATGGCCAACATGACTTCACAGCTAGCGCTGGAAGAGAGTCTGAAATGGGCGCGCGAGCGTGAAGCGTTTGGCAAGCCGATCGGCAAGTTTCAGGTGATCAAGCATCGCCTCGCCGAGATGGCGACTGCGCTGGAAGTCTCACGCGAATTTACTTACCGGCAAGCGGCGAAGATGGCGGCGGGGCAGAGTGTGATCAAGGAAATCTCCATGGCGAAGAATTTTGCCACGGACACCTCGGACCGGATCACCACCGAGGCAGTGCAGATTCTTGGTGGGCTGGGTTATATGCGCGAAAGTCTGGTGGAACGGCTGTATCGGGATAACCGCATTCTGTCGATTGGCGGCGGGACGCGGGAGGTGATGAACGAGATCATCAGCAAGCAGATGGGGCTTTAAAGGCAAAAGATCGCAGCCTTCGGCAGCTCCTACAGGGAAACGCACATTCCAATGTAGGAGCTGCCGAAGGCTGCGATCTTTTGATCTTGATTATTTATCGGTCAACGCAAACTGCGTCAGGCAGAAGGTCGGGATGCCCATGTCCTCAAGACGCTGCGAACCTTGCAGTTCCGGCAAATCAATAATCGCCGCCGCTTCATGCACCCGCGCGCCCATGCGGCGAATCAGGTTGGCTGCTGCGATCAATGTCCCGCCCGTGGCAATCAAATCATCGAACATCACCACCGAATCGCCTTCACACAGGCTGTCGGCGTGCACTTCCAGGAACGCTTCGCCGTACTCGGTTGCGTAACCTTCGGCCAGCACGTCCGCCGGCAGTTTGCCTTGCTTGCGGAACAGCACCAGCGGCTTGTTCAACTGATAGGCCAACACCGAGCCGATCAGGAAGCCACGGGCATCCATCGCGCCAATGTGGGTGAAATCAGCTTCCACGTAGCGGTGGGCGAAACTGTCCATCACCAGGCGCAGAGCCGTTGGCGACTGAAACAGCGGGGTGATGTCGCGAAAGATCACGCCCGGTTTCGGGAAGTCGATCACAGGGCGGATAAGCGATTTGATGTCGAAGGAGTCGAAGACCATCGTCGAGGTGTCCTGGCAGGGCTGCAAACGGCGCAGTATACCCGCGGCTGAAACGCTTCGCTCAACCGCGGATCGAGATCAGCCTTCGATCGAGCCACCGGCCAGCGCGCAGAGCTGGATCGGGTCGAGGATGTGAATCTCTTTGCCCTCGGCGGCGATCAGTTCGTTCTGCTGGAAACGGGTGAAGACCCGGGACACGGTTTCCACCGCCAGACCGAGGTAGTTACCGATTTCATTGCGCGACATGCTCAGGCGGAACTGGTTGGCGGAGAAGCCGCGAGCGCGGAAGCGTGCCGAGAGGTTGACCAGGAAGGTAGCGATGCGCTCGTCGGCGGTTTTTTTCGACAGCAGCAACATCATTTGCTGGTCGTCACGGATTTCCCGGCTCATGACGCGCATCAACTGGCGGCGCAGCTGCGGCAGTTGCAGGGCCAGCTCATCGAGACGTTCAAAAGGGATTTCGCAGACCGATGTGGTTTCCAATGCTTGGGCGGAGACCGGGTGTTTCTCGGTGTCCATGCCGGACAGGCCGACCAGTTCGCTTGGCAGGTGGAAGCCCGTCAGTTGCTCTTCGCCGCTGTCGCTGAGGCTGAAGGTCTTCAGGGCGCCGGAGCGTACTGCATAAACGGAATCGAACGTGTCGCCCTGGCGGAACAGGAACTCGCCCTTTTTCAGCGGGCGGCCGCGTTTAACGATTTCGTCCAGCGCATCCATGTCTTCCAGATTCAAAGAAAGTGGCAGGCAGAGAGGGGCCAGGCTGCAATCCTTGCAATGGGCCTGGTTGTGAGCGCGCAGTTTAACTGGCTCGGACATTTCTTAGATCCTTGTGGGAAAACACACATAAGCCGTAAGGGTAACTCACGGGAGGACATTCAGGCCAGTCTGGGGCGACTTTGCCCTACAGCCATAAAGCCACAGGGCCAGCAGCCGATAAACAGGTATCAAAGTGCATACAAGGAACGATTCGATGGCCGCCATTGGTACGCTGGGCCCCGCTAGCAGCGACGTTGCGGCAACGCCGGAAGCGTTTAAAGTTGCGTCCGGCAATGCACACAACCCAGGTTCGTCCGATGAGGCAACCCCGACCTTGGTCGAGGGCGTCAAAGTGTCGCTCTCCGGTGCATCGATTGCAAAATCCGCCAGTGCCGGTGGCGAAAACAGCGACATCGAGACCAGTGGCCTGCCCGAGAACATCCAGCAATTGCTGAAGATGATCCGCAAACTGCAAAAACAGATTGCCGAGAAAAAGGCACTCATCGAAGCGGTCATGGCCGACAAGCGCCTTTCCAACGAAGAAAAGATCATCAAGGCTGCTGCGCTGCGAGGCGCAATCGCCGCGTTGAATACCGGTCTGATCACGGCCAATCTGGCTTTGTCCAAAGTGGTCGGGCAGTCCGGGTTGACCGCGGATCAGAACCTGAGCGTCGGTTCGTTGTTGACGAAAAACTAAATCACCCGCGAAAAACGCTGGCGGTTCTGCTGTTCCAGGTAGGCATCGAACACCATGCACACCGAGCGCACCAGCAGACGACCCGCCGGCAACACGGCGATCCGCTCGCGATCCAGCGCGATCAGGCCATCACTGGCCATGCCTTGCAACTGCGGCCACAGCGCGCCGAAATAGCCCTGAAAATCGATGTTGAACTGCTGCTCGATCGCGGCGAACTCCAGGCTGAAATTGCAGATCAGCTGCTGGATCACCGCTCGGCGCAAGCGATCATCGGCGTTGCACACCAAGCCCCGGCTGGTCGCCAGTTGTGCGGCGGCGAGGGTGTTCTGGTACTCGTTGAGGTCGCTGCTGTTCTGGCAATACAGGTCGCCGATCTGGCTGATGGCCGAAACGCCCAACCCGATCAGGTCGCAATGGCCGTGAGTGGTGTAACCCTGGAAGTTACGTTGCAGGGTTTCTTCTTCCTGAGCAATCGCCAGCTCGTCATCGGGCAGGGCGAAGTGATCCATGCCGATGTAGCGATAGCCGGCGGCGGTGAGTTGCTCAATGGTGCGCTCAAGCATTTCCAGCTTCTGCGCGGGCGCCGGCAACTCATTGTCATTGATCCGTCGCTGCGGCATGAAACGCTCGGGCAGGTGCGCATAGTTGAACACCGAGAGCCGGTCCGGTTGCAGGCTGATGACTTCTTCAACGGTGCGGGCGAAATTTTCCGGGATCTGCTTGGGCAACCCGTAGATCAAGTCGATATTGATCGAGCGGAACTGCAGGGTGCGCGCCGCATCGATCACCGCGCGGGTTTCCTCCAGACTTTGCAGGCGATTGACCGCGCGCTGCACCGCCGGATCAAGGTCTTGCAGGCCGATGCTGACCCGGTTGAAACCCAGTTCGCGCAGCAGGCCCATGGTCGACCAGTCGGCTTCACGCGGGTCGATCTCGATGCCGTAATCACCGGAGTCGTCATCCAGCAAATTGAAATGCTTGCGCAGGTGCGCCATCAACTGACGGAGCTCGTCATGGCTGAGAAAGGTCGGCGTGCCGCCGCCAAAGTGCAGTTGCTCGACTTTCTGGGCCGGGTCGAGGTGGCAGGCGATCAACTGGATTTCTTGCTCCAGCCGCTGCAGGTAGGGCAGGGCGCGACCACGATCCTTGGTGATGACCTTGTTGCAGGCGCAGTAGTAGCAAATGTTCGCGCAGAACGGCACATGCACGTAGAGAGACAACGGGCGCAGGGCCTTGCGGCTGTCGCGCAGGGCATGAAACAGGTCGAAGGTGCCGACCTGACTGTGAAATTGCACGGCCGTCGGATACGAGGTGTAGCGCGGCCCCGCCAGGTCGTAGCGGCGGATCAGATCAGAGTCCCAACGAATGGCGTCGAGCATGCGGGCATTCCCCCGGATAGGCTGGCAGTGTGAGCGAGTCTATCGGGGGGCGGTGGTGGCGCTGTTGATTTGCATCAACGGGGAGAGGTGTGGTGTTAGTGCGGGCCTCTTCGCGAGCAGGCTCGCTCCCACATTGGATCGGTGGTGCAACACAAATCCCCTGTGGGAGCGAGCCTGCTCGCGAAGGCCGCGCCGCCGATCTAATGGCCCATGAGCCAATGCTGATGTGGGCCGGGTAATGTCCAGATCCCGAACAGGATCACCAGCAATCCACCCGCCATGCGCACGCTGCGTTTGCGCAAAATGGCAGTCACGCGTTCCGCCGCAAGCCCCGTCGCCAGCAATACCGGCCAGGTGCCGAGGCCAAACGCGAGCATCAACAACGCACTGTCCAGCGCATTGCCCTGACTCGCCGACCACAGCAACGTGCTGTAAACCAGTCCGCAGGGCAGCCAGCCCCACAACGCGCCAAGCAATAGAGCCCTAGGCAGGCTCGACACCGGCAGCAAGCGGTTGGCCACCGGTTGAATGTAACGCCACAAACCGCGTCCAAGACTTTCAATGCGCGTCAGCCCGCTCCACCATCCGGCCAGATACAAACCCATGGCGATCAGTAGCAATCCAGCCAGCACGCGCATGAACAGCGCGGCCGGACTGTTGGCGACAGCCCATCCGGCCAGACCGATCAACAAACCAGCCGTGGCATAACTGAGAATCCGCCCAAGGTTATACGCCAGCAACAAGCGGAAACGCCGGCTGCGCTGTTCCTTGGGAATCGCCAGGGTCAGCGCGCCCATCAAACCGCCGCACATGCCCAGGCAATGACCGCCACCGAGCAGGCCGAGGATCAATGCCGATACCAGCAAGGGCGCCAGTTCAAGCATGAGGTGGGGCCTTGTCGTCCGGTTTGTCGGGGTTGGCTTCGTCCACGGCGGCGGTGTGGTTCGGGTCCTGATCATCGAACAGGATGCTGTGCGCCGGGCCGTCGAGGTCGTCGTACTGACCGCTGTCCACCGCCCAGAAAAAGATGTAAACGGCGATGGCCACGATCAGCAGGGCGGCCGGGATCATCACGTAGAGAGCTGGCATCTGTACTCCAGGAGCCCGCGCGGCTCAGGCCGGCAGCGGGCGGGTTTGCGATCGGGTGCTGGCGGGCGGCGGACTCGGCAGGCGAGTCAGACGCAAGGCATTGAGCACCACGGTCAACGAACTGATCGACATGCCGACGGCGGCCCACACCGGCGTGATCCAGCCGAGGGCGGCGAACGGCAACATGAGGCCATTGTACAGCGCCGCCCACAGCAGGTTCTCGATGATGACCCGACGGGTGCGGCGCGCCAGCGTGAAAGCCTGGACCAGCGCGTCGAGTCGGTTGGACAGCAGCACCGCATCAGCACTGGTTTTCGCCAGATCGGTGGCCGAACCCATGGCGACACTGATGTCGGCCGCGGCGAGTACCGGCACGTCATTGACGCCATCGCCGAGCATCAGCACTTTGCGACCTTCCTTGTGCAACTGTTGCAGGACTTGCAGCTTGTCGTCCGGGCGCAGACCACCGCGAGCCTCGTCGATGCCGAGTTCTGCCGCCACACTGGCGACCATCGGCGAGCTGTCGCCCGACAACAGCAATGTGCGCCAGCCGCGCGCCTTGCACGCGGCGAGCAGGGCGGGGGCGTCGTCACGCAAGCGATCGTCGAGGACGAACCACGCCAGCGGCCCCTGAGCGTCGCCGAGCAGCAGCCATTGGCCGGCCTCGTTCGGCATGCCGGGCACGTTCGCACCGCTGAGGGCGCAGACAAATTCTGCCTGGCCGATGCGCAAACGCTGTCCGCCCACCAAGCCTTCGAGGCCAAGCCCCGGCGTGCTGTGGACTTCTTCAGCGGCCAGCGGCGCACGGCCGAAGGCGCGGGCAATCGGATGTTCCGAACGGTTTTCCAGTGCGGCGGCAAGGCTCAGGCATTCATCGCTGTCGCGCGCGCCGAGCGGGCGAATCGAGCGCAGCACCAGTCGGCCTTCGGTGAGGGTGCCGGTCTTGTCGAAGATCACCGTGTCGATTTGATTCAAGCCTTCCAGCACGTGACCACGGGTCAGCAGCAAACCGAGTTTGTGCAATGTCCCGGTGGCTGCGGTGAGCGCGGTCGGTGTTGCCAGCGACAGCGCGCACGGGCAGGTCGCAACGAGCATGGCGAGGACGATCCAGAATGCGCGCGATGAATCCAGCTCCCACCAGAGCAGGCCGATGGCCGCGGCGGCAATCAGTGATAACAGCAAAAACCATTGCGCGGCGCGGTCGGCGATTTCCGCCAGTCGCGGTTTTTCCGCTTGGGCGCGGTCGAGCAGACGGACGATGGCCGACAGGCGCGTGTCTTGGCCCAGCGCCTGAACTTCCACGGTCAACGCGCCTTCGACATTGAGCGTGCCGGCAGTGACCGTGTCGCCGAGGGTACGCGGTTGCGGCAGGTATTCGCCGGTGAGCAGTGATTCGTCGATGCTCGATTGGCCGTCGATGATCTTGCCGTCCGCCGGCAGAATCGACCCGGCCTGCACCAGAATCCGCTCGCCGAGGCGCAGTTCGCTGAGCAGGATGCGTTCGCTCTGGCCGGCTGCATCAAGGCGCAGGCAAGAGGCAGGCAATAGATTGACCAATTGCGCGGTGGCGGCAGCGGTGCGTTCGCGGGCACGGCGTTCGAGATAGCGGCCGGCAAGCAGGAACAACGCAAACATCCCCACCGCGTCGAAATACAACTCGCCGACCCCGGTGATCGAGGTCCAGATCCCGGCAATGTAAGCACTGCCGATCGCCAGCGACACCGAGACATCCATGGTCAGGTGGCGTGTGCGCAGATCGCGCATCGCGCCTTTGAAGAACGGCGCGCAGCTGTAGAACACGATCGGTGTGGTCAGGAACAGCGCGACCCAGCGCAGGATCGTGTGCAGTTCGGGGCTGAGGTCGATGTTGAATTCCGGCCAGGTGGCCATGGTCGCCATCATCGCCTGGAACCACAGCAGACCGGCGACACCGAGTTGGCGCAGGGCCAGACGGTTTTCGCTGGCCAGTTGTTCGCTGGCGCGATCGGCCTGATACGGGTGGGCGGCGTAGCCGATGTGGCGCAGTTCGGCGAGCACTTGGCTCAGCGGCAATTGCGCGTCGGCCCAGCGCACATGCAGGCGATGGTTGGACAGGTTCAGCCGCGCCTCGGCCACGGCGGGCAGCGTGCGCAGGTGTTTTTCGATCAGCCAGCCGCAGGCGGCACAACTGATGCCTTCCATCAACAGGGTGGTTTCGGCCAGATCGCCTTCGTGGCGGACGAAGGGTTGCTGCACATCGGCGCGGTCGTACAGGGCCAGTTCATCGACCAATTGCACCGGCAATGCTTCGGGGTTGGCCGAGGCTTCGCTGCGGTGTTGGTAATAGCTTTCCAGACCGCCGGCGACGATGGCTTCGGCCACCGCCTGACAGCCCGGGCAGCAGAATTCGCGGGATTGCCCGAGTACGACGGCAGTGAAGCGGCTGCCGGACGGGACCGGCAGGGCGCAGTGATAGCAGGGGAGTGGGGTGGTCATGGCATCGTTGAGGGGGTAAGCCCTTGCATTGGGGTTGTCCGCTTGCCCTCACCCCAGCCCTCTCCCGGAGGGAGAGGGAGAGGGAGCCGATCGGTGTGAGCCGAAAAAACTGGTTCAGTCGGCTGGATCTTTACTGTCATACACAAAACGTGCAAACGCTCTAGATCAGTCCCCTCTCCCGGAGGGAGAAGGAGCCGATCGGTGTGAGCCTGAAAACAGGCTCAGTCGCCTGGATTTTCACTGTCATACACAAAACGTGCAAACGCTCGAGATCAGTTCCCTCTCCAGGGGGAGAGGGCTAGGGTGAGGGGGCTTTTGAAGTTGTTTACTTCTTCAAGTCTTCGGCACCTTGCAGCGGTTCATCACCCAGCAGCAGATCCTTGTCATGGTTAACCAATTCTTCCTCGAACATCCGCCAGATGTGATCATCCTGAGTGCCCAGCAACTCGACAAACCGGCGACCTTCAACTTTGTCACCCAATTGGCCGATGTAACGCCCGGTTTCGGTCTCGCTGCGGGTCAGGACAATCTTGCGATCCTTCTCCGGCTGCGTCGGTGAAATCAGGTTCAGCTCCAGAGTCTTTGGCTGACTGTCACCGCTCAAACGCAGATCAACTTCACCGGTCACGTCATCCAGATGCACAGCGGCGCGCATCTTCAGAGTCTGTGCCAACAGCTCACGGTCCAGCGAACGGTTGATGCCTTTGCCGGCCTCGTAGTAGTTGTCGTTGACGAGGTTGTCCGGGTTGTTCACCGCAATGGTCACCATGGACAGAGTCAGGGTCACCGAACAGGCCAGAATTCCGATGATGATCCATGGCCAAAGGTGCTTGTACCAGGGACTTGCGGCGTTTGCTGCGGGCATGTTCAGTTCTCTCAACGGATTTGTGGGCCGATGAATCGGCTCTTGGCTTCAACGTGGACGCTGTCGTCATCGGCATCCTTGAGGAGGAATTTCACCTCATTGGTGCTCGATGGCAGTTGCTCCGGTGCGCTCGACAACTCGACCGGCATGCTGACGATGTCGCCGGCCGCGACTTTGATCTCGCGTTTGCCTTGCAGGCGCAGGTCGGGCAGGCCGGCGGCTTCCAGCACGTAAGTGTGGTCGCGCTGATCCTTGTTCATGATCTTCAGGCTGTAGACGTTTTCGATCCGGCCTTCGGCGTTTTCGCGGTATAGCACGCGGTCCTTGCTGACGTCGAAGCCAACCAGCGAGCGCATCACGAATGCAGTGACCAACAGGCTGATCATCGCCAGCAACACTACGGCATAGCCGATCAGGCGTGGCCGCAGTTTATGGGTTTTCTGCCCGGACAGGTTGTGTTCGGTGGTGTAGCTGATCAGCCCGCGCGGGTAATCCATCTTGTCCATGATGCTGTCGCAGGCGTCGATGCAGGCCGCGCAGCCAATGCACTCGATCTGCAGACCGTCGCGGATGTCGATGCCGGTCGGGCACACCTGAACGCACATGGTGCAATCGATGCAATCGCCCAGGCCCTGGGCCTTGTAATCGACGCCTTTCTTACGCGGGCCACGGCTTTCGCCGCGACGCGGGTCGTAGGAGACGATCAGCGTGTCCTTGTCGAACATCACGCTCTGGAAGCGTGCGTACGGGCACATGTAAATGCACACCTGCTCACGCAGCCAACCGGCGTTGCCGTAAGTGGCGAGGGTGAAGAAGCCGACCCAGAAATACGACCAGCCATCGGCCTGGCCGGTGAAGAATTCGAAGACCAGTTCACGGATCGGCGAGAAGTAGCCAACGAAGGTCATGCCGGTGACAAAACCGATCAACAGCCACAGCGCGTGTTTGGCGAGTTTGCGCGCGAATTTGTTGGCGCTCATCGGCGCCTTGTCGAGCTTGATGCGCTGATTACGGTCGCCTTCGGTGACCTTCTCGCACCACATGAAAATCCACGTCCACACACTTTGCGGACAGGTGTAGCCGCACCAGACCCGGCCGGCGTACACGGTAATGAAGAACAGGCCGAACGCGGCAATGATCAACAGGCCCGAGAGCAGAATGAAATCC
This sequence comes from Pseudomonas sp. Irchel s3a12, assembly GCF_900187485.1. Classification (NCBI taxonomy): domain Bacteria; kingdom Pseudomonadati; phylum Pseudomonadota; class Gammaproteobacteria; order Pseudomonadales; family Pseudomonadaceae; genus Pseudomonas; species Pseudomonas sp. Irchel s3a12. Next base: position 348,851 of record NZ_FYDN01000002.1, on the reverse strand, counting down.
TGTGGCCAGAAAGTGGCGCCGAAGATGAAGAACTTGCGCTCCGGCAGGTTCCACCACACGGCCTGATGACCGCCCCAGTTCAGCCACACCGTACCGAAATACAGCAGAAACAATGCCGCACCGCCCATCATCCGCAGATTGCGGAACAGGCCAGTGAAAGCACGGGTGTAGATTTTTTCTCGAGAGGCGTAAAGGTCAACGCTGTTGTTCGCGTTTTTGCTCGGTGGTGTGACGTCGTGTACCGGAATCTGGTTGCTCATCATTGCATCCCACGGCAGTGGAAAAATGCCTCGGTCGATACGTGCCAACCCAGGTCAGAAAGGGGTGTTGCAGTGGCGCAATGATACGCCGGTCGCTCTGGCTCAAGGGTGCGACCTTTGGTCGCGTTGGGTAAAAAACCTGAATGGTGTAGCGAATGCAGCAAAGCATGATGCAGGTCAATTGACTTGTTGAGTATGGACGGTTTTGGCTTGAGGGCTAATTCATTGTTTCCACGGGAGAACAGTCCGCCGCTGCGGTCATTGCGAGTTTCATAAAAAAGCCTGGTCAGATTGGACGCACGCACGAATGGCGTCACGTTCAGGGTTTCCTTTGCACAACTCGACGCGTGTCTGTCCTGAAAGAAAACTTTGAATGTGGTTTTGCGTGGACCACGCCAGGTTGAATGGAACTTGTCATGTTTGTTTTCAGTGCTCTGCAGGTTATTCAAGTTGTGCGGTTAGTGCCTCTGAAATAAATCCAATTGATTGTTCTTTATGAGTGCTTTGAAGTTTTCTGTTTTTTCGAATAAGTTCTGTTTGCGCGAAAAGTTTGCGTCTGATTGATTAATCTAAACGGAATTTAATGTATGGCTTTTAACAAGTTTGCAAGCGTTGTGCTGGGTGTTTGTTTGTGGGCGACGGTTGTATCGGCGCAGGCTATAAGCGGAACACCGAAACACATGGTTTTTGCCTCGGATACTCAATATCCCTGGACCGACAAGACTGATGACCGGGAGCCGGAATCCGACGCCGAATTCGATGTTCGTTCGAAATGGCTGGTTGATACTCAGCTTGGGAGTATTGCCGAGTTCAGAAATCAGCACGGCTCTCAAGCCCAGGTGCCTTTGATGATCAATGGCGATATAACCGCTTTTGGTCATGGCTGGCAGCGTTCGTTCATGAAGGATTTACTGACCAAGCACTTCAAAGGTGAGTATTTATACGGCTTGGGTAATCACGATTATGAAAACAATGTTGATGATTGTTTTAGTAATAGCTGTGCAGCGGGAAGTATCGTCGAGTTCAAAGAGCACCATGAGGGTAAAGTCGACAGCTTTGATCTGAAAATCACCAGTGGGTTTCTCAGTAAAAAGTACTCTGGCAGTCTCGCCTATTCAAAAAACATCGGCGAAGTTCATATGGTTCAACTCAATAACGAACCGACGTATACCACCCGGATTGCTCATCCATTGAACCCGACGACATTTGAAATCAACGATGCGCTCGACTGGCTCGAGACGGACCTCAGACTGGCGCGAGCCTCGGGGTACGCCATCATCATCAATATGCATAAACCGTTGCGCCACCAGGGGACCCAGGCGCAACAGAAACGCTTCACCGATATGGTCAATAAATATCAAGTGACGGCGATCTTTGCCGGCCATTTGCATAAGGATGGAGGTGATGCTTATTGGGAGGGTAGCGTACCCATCTACCTGAGCGGCAGTACGTCTCAGCAAACCTATCTGATTGCCAGTTTCACCGAGGACCGCAAGCAGTTGCAGGTCTATCTGGTGAAGAACAATCAGTGGCGCAATCGAACGCTGATCGATACGACGCCGGTGCATTCAATCTTCGCCAAGCGCCCATAAAAAAAGCCCCGCCAGTGATTAGGCGGGGCTTTGTACGATCAGTGATTGGCAGCGTTCCATGGATTGATCAGATGAACGCCGCTGAGTTGGAAGTCGGCAACATTACGGGTGACCAGCGTCAGCCCATGAACAAGCGCGGTGGCGGCGATCAAAGCGTCGCATTCATTGCTGCGATCAGGCACGTGCAGCTGTGCGCATCGGCTAGCGACGGCGCTATCGACCGAGAGGATTCTTCCCGAGAATGCGGGTTTGACATGACGCTCGAGCCAGTTGCGCAGCATCCCTCCTTGTGGCGGGTCGCGGCGTTCGATACGCAGAATGCCGGTTTCCAGCTCCAGCACAGTGATGGCCGATAAATACAGGCTGGCCGGGGCGACGCTGTTTGCCCATGTCACCACTTGCCGGTCGGCTTGGGGTTTTCGCAGCTCGGAAACGACATTGGTATCCAGTAGAAACATCAGGACAGGTCCACGCTGCGAGGGGTGATGACGGAGCGCTCGGATTCGAATTCGATGTCAGGCGCATTCGGCATGACCAGCAGGTCGACGATGCTGGTCTGGCTACCGGTCAGTTTCTGGTACTCCTCGATGCTCAGCAGTACATGGGCAGGCTTGCCACGATCGGTAATGATGACCGGACCCCGATGCGCGGCTTTTTTGGCTGCACTGGTGTCCTGGTTGAATTCGCGGCTGGAAATAGTCGTGATGGCCATCAAGTTCGGCCTCCGGTGATTCTGGTGTAGAAACGTTACTACGTTGAGGTTTTTCCGGCAATCGGAAAGGTGGGTTGCGGACGATCGGTTTATCACTGTCATAACGGCACCAGCCAGAGCGCCCCGGCCAAAGGGCAGGGGCGCAGGATATTGGACGTAAATTCGCTGTGTTTTGCTGCCCCCTGTCAGGGCAATCTGCCGCCGCCAAGACCGTCCAGACCGCCGCTGTTACCTGGGCAACCTACGGGGTTTGGTGAGGGTGAGCGTGCGGGTGCCACAGGCCTATTCACCAGCGTTGCTTCATGATCATGGAGGGACTGCAAACGTTTTGGCAGTGTGGTTTCGTCATTCTTTGACATGTAGGCTTCATCCTTGAAGGTTGACCCGATGCTGTTCATCGGGGTGGGAAAAACCTACAGGGCAGTGCTGCTCAGGTCTATTGAGCAAACGTTTCAAGGCATGAATGCCAGCATGAAAAAAGGCCCCGCCAATCAACATTGGCGGGGCCTTTTGTACTTCAAGCGCTGGCCTTACTCGGCGTTCGCTTCCGGTGCTTTTTCACCGTGGGACAGGCTGTAAACATATGCCGCCAGCAGGTGCACCTTGTCGTTGCCTTGCAGTTGTTCCTGCGCAGGCATCTGGCCCTGACGGCCGTAACGGATGGTCTGCTGCAGTTGCGCGAAGCTCGAACCGTAGATGAATGCACCCGGGTGGGTCAGGTCAGGCGCGCCCATGGCGGGGGTGCCTTTGCCGGCCGGACCGTGGCAGGCCACGCAATTGGCGGCAAACAGTTTACCGCCGTTAGCCGGGTCAGCCTTGGTGCCTTCCGGCAGTTTGCGGCCATCCAGGTTGGTCACGACAAACGCTGCCACGTCGGCAACGCCTTGCTCACCAATCACTTCAGCCCAGGCCGGCATCACCGCGTGACGACCGCCCATGATGGTGGTCTTGATGGTTTCCGGCTCGCCGCCCCAGCGCCAGTCGGCGTCGGTCAGGTTAGGGAAACCGTAGGCACCCTTGGCGTCGGAACCGTGGCACACCGAGCAGTTGGAGGCGAACAAACGGCCACCCATCTTCAGTGCTTGCGGATCCTTGGCCACTTCTTCGATTGGCATGGCAGCGAACTTGGCGAAGATCGGACCGAACTTGGCGTCCGAGCGGGCCATTTCCTTTTCCCACTCGTGCACGCCGGTCCAGCCGGTCTGGCCATTGGCGAACGCGGTCTGCTTGTCGTTATCGAGGTAGTTGTAGCCCGGCAGCAGGCCTTTCCAGTTGCCCAGGCCCGGGTACAGCACCAGGTAACCCAAGGCAAAAATGATGGTGCCGACAAACAGCATGAACCACCATTTCGGCAGTGGGTTGTCGTACTCCTCGATCCCGTCGAAGGAGTGCCCAACCGTCTCGTCCGTCTGTTCGCTGCGCTGGCCCTTGCGGGTCGACAGCAGCAGCCAGGTCAGGGAAAAGATCGTACCGAGACTGAGGACTGTGACGTACAGACTCCAGAATGTAGTCATTCTTTGTTACTCCTAGAAGCTTGCTCGACGTGCTTGATGGCTTCGGGATCATCCGCAAAAGGCAACAAGGTCGCGTCTTCAAACTCCGACTTGCGCTTGGGGCTGAACACCCACAACGCCAGACCGATGAAGGCCACCATCACGACAACGGTGCCCAGGCCACGAATCATCCCGATATCCATCTAGATCACCGTTTGCTTTTGATGATGGTGCCCAGGCCTTGCAGATAGGCCACCAGCGCGTCCATTTCGGTTTTGCCCTTCACGGCATCCTTGGCCCCGGCGATGTCTTCGTCGGTGTAAGGAACGCCGAGCGTGCGCAACACTTCCATTTTCTTGGCAGTGTCTTTGCCGTCGAGCTTGTTTTCTACGAGGAACGGGTAAGCCGGCATTTTCGACTCAGGCACGACGTTGCGCGGGTTGTACAAGTGCGCACGCTGCCAGTCATCGGAGTAACGACCGCCAACACGGGCCAGATCTGGCCCGGTACGTTTGGAACCCCACAGGAACGGGTGATCCCAGACGCTTTCACCGGCTACCGAGTAGTGCCCATAGCGTTCGGTTTCGGCACGGAACGGACGGATCATCTGCGAGTGGCAGCCGACACAGCCGTTGGCGATGTAAACGTCGCGGCCTTCCAGTTCCAGCGCCGAACGCGGCTTCATGCCTTCGACCGGCTTGTTGGTGACGTCCTGGAAAAACAGCGGAACGATTTGGGTCAGGCCGCCAACGCTGACGGCGATGACCATGAAGAAGGCCAGCAGGCCAATATTCTTCTCGACAGCTTCATGCTTCATCAGTGAGCTCCAACGACAGCGATCTGGGCAGCGGCTTCGGCTTCAGCCGGGTTCGAGGCGCGCACGGTGCGCCAGACGTTGTAAGCCATCAGGAACATGCCGCTGGCGAAGAAAGCACCGCCCAAGGCGCGAACGATGTAGCCCGGGTGGCTGGCTTGCAGCGCTTCAACGAACGAGTAGGTGAGGGTGCCGTCGTCGTTGATTGCACGCCACATCAGGCCCTGCGTGATGCCGTTGACCCACATCGAAGCGATGTAGAGCACGGTGCCGATGGTCGCGAGCCAGAAGTGCGCGTTGATCAGGCCGACACTGTGCATCTGCGCACGGCCGAACAGGCGCGGGATCATGTGGTAGATCGCGCCGATTGAGATCATCGCTACCCAGCCGAGAGCGCCAGCGTGTACGTGGCCAATGGTCCAGTCGGTGTAGTGCGAGAGCGAGTTGACGGTCTTGATCGCCATCATCGGCCCTTCGAAGGTCGACATGCCGTAGAACGCCAACGAGACCACGAGGAAGCGCAGGATCGGGTCGGTGCGCAGCTTATGCCAGGCGCCCGACAGGGTCATCATGCCGTTGATCATGCCGCCCCAGCTTGGCGCCAGAAGGATGATCGACATCGCCATGCCCAGCGATTGTGCCCAATCCGGCAGTGCGGTGTAGTGCAGGTGGTGCGGACCGGCCCAGATGTACAGGGTGATCAGCGCCCAGAAGTGCACGATCGACAGGCGATAGGAGTAGATCGGACGCTCGGCCTGTTTCGGCACGAAGTAGTACATCATCCCGAGGAAACCGGTGGTCAGGAAGAAGCCCACCGCGTTGTGGCCGTACCACCACTGGATCATCGCATCGGTCGCGCCGGAGTAGGCGGAGTAGGACTTGAAGAAGCTCACCGGCAGGGAGGCGTGGTTGACGATGTGCAGCATCGCCGTGACGACGATGAACGCGCCGTAGAACCAGTTACCCACATAAATGTGCTTGGTTTTGCGCTTGGTGATGGTGCCGAAGAACACCAGACCGTAGGTGACCCAGACAATCGCCAGCAGAATAGCCAGTGGCCATTCCAGTTCCGCGTATTCCTTGGTGGTGGTGTAACCCAGCGGCAAGGTAATGATCGCGCCGACGATCACCGCTTGCCAGCCCCAGAAGGTGAAGGCCGCGAGGCTGTCGGAAATCAGTCGCGTCTGGCAGGTTCGCTGCACGACATAGTAGGAAGTGGCAAACAGTGCACAGCCACCGAAGGCAAAAATCACCAGGTTTGTGTGCAACGGGCGCAGGCGTCCAAAGCTCGTCCACGGCAGACCGAAGTTCAATTCCGGCCAGACCAGTTGCGAGGCGATGAAGACACCGAGCCCCATGCCAAGGATCCCCCAGACCACCGTCATGATGGCGAACTGGCGGACTACCTTATAGTTATAAGCAGTCGGACTGATTGCTGTGCTCATTCTAAGGTTCCACGGTTTGGGTGTTTTATTAGGATTAAAATCGGCCGCAAGTATGCAGAGAGCAGGGGGTCATTGCAACGCGCCATGACCTGGGTCAATGCTTTCCAACGCTGATTCTGCGGCCTTTCCATGCGCCGCGTAAGGACAAAATTGGCCTCGGACAAAATGTCGCAGCGGACGAAAAAAGCGAGGGGTTCAGGTCGCTTGTAACGGGGTGTGTTCAAACGCTCAGTTCGGGTGACGGACGGTAAATGGCACGACAGCCGGTATCTACCGGCGTTTGCGGCCACATCAGTCAGCCGGTTCGCGGAACACAGCAGTCAGCATTGACCTGGAACCGGCACAAGCCAGTCCGCATCGAGCAAGCGTAGACCCGAATCAGAGGAACCGAAAGGAGAGGGTGTGAAGGGGTGCGACAATGCGTCGCAAAGGGGCTGGATGCTGCCGCACCGAGAATGGTGCGGCAGAGGTGTACGCAATGATTACTTCTTGTTGTCTTCAGTAATAAGTTTTTCTGTATTCAATCCATGTGACAGGCTGTACACATAAGCGGCAAGTAATTGCACTTTATCGTTGCCCAACAGTTCGTTCTGCGCTGGCATGTGACCCTGGCGACCATGGCGAATGGTCTGCTCGAGTTGGGTCAGGCTGGTGCCATAGATAAACCCGGCCGGGTGCGTCAGATTCGGCGCCCCCATGGCTTCAGTACCTTGGCCGGTTGTCCCATGACAGGCCACGCAAGTAGTGCTGAACGCCTGCTGTCCGGCTTGCAGGTCAGCCTTGTTATCGGCTGGCAATGGCAGACCGGCCAGTTCGTGACGGACGTACGCCGCGACGTTTTTCACCCCGGCTTCGCCCAACACTTCGCCCCAGGCCGGCATTGCCGCCATCCGGCCACCCATGATGGTGGTCTTGATGGTGTCGGCGTCGCCACCCCAGCGCCAGTCGCTGTCGGCGAGGTTAGGGAAACCGAACGCGCCTTTGGCGTCTGAGCCGTGGCACACCGAGCAGTTGGAGGCGAACAGGCGGCCACCCATCTTCAGCGCCTGCGGATCCTTCGCCACTTCTTCCAGCGGCATGGCGGCGAACTTGGCGAAGATCGGCCCGAATTTGGCGTCGGCCTTGTTCATTTCCTTTTCCCACTCGTGCACGCCGGTCCAGCCATCCTCGTAACCCGGCAGGATGCCTTTCCAGTTGCCCAGGCCCGGATAGAGGATCAGATAGCCCACGGAAAACACCAGCGTGCCGGCGAACAGCATGAACCACCACTGCGGCAGCGGGTTGTCGTACTCCTCGATGCCGTCGAAGCTGTGGCCCATGGTCTGGTCGACGCTGCCCTTGGTCTCGCCCCGGCGCGTGCCGATCAGCAGCCACGTCAGGCCGATCAGGCTGCCGATGGTCAGTACGCAGATCCACGTACTCCAGAAGGTGGTCATGGCCGGGTACTCCTTGTCTCATTTACTGGGGTTGTGTCGGGTTGCGGCTCGTCGGCGAACGGCAGCAGACGCGCTTCGGCGAATTCCGGGGTGCGCTTGCGGTTGAATACCCACAAGGTCAAACCGACGAACGCTACAAACACGACAACGGTGCCTAAACCACGGATCAGCCCTGTGCTCATTTCAATGACCATGGCTCACCTCTTGCTCTTGATCGCAGTGCCGAGCACTTGCAGGTAGGAGACGAGGGCGTCCATTTCGGTCTTGCCCTTGAGGCTGGCCACCGCGCCGCTGATGTCGTCGTCGGTGTACGGCACGCCGAGGGTGCGCATGGTCTTGAGCTTGGTTTCGGTGTGGCTGCTGTCTACCGCTTGCGTGACCAGCCACGGATAGGCCGGCATTTTCGATTCCGGTACGACGTTGCGCGGGTTGTACAAGTGCGCGCGGTGCCAGTCATCCGAGTAACGCGCGCCGACCCGGGCGAGGTCCGGACCGGTACGTTTCGAACCCCACAGGAACGGGTGATCCCACACGCTTTCGCCCGCAACCGAGTAGTGCCCGTAGCGCTCGGTTTCGGCGCGGAACGGGCGGATCATCTGCGAGTGGCAACCGACGCAGCCTTCGCGGATGTAGATGTCGCGGCCTTCCAGTTGCAGCGCGGTGTAGGGCTTCATGCCTTCCACCGGTTTGTTGGTGACGTCCTGGAAGAACAGCGGGACGATCTGGGTCAGGCCGCCGATGCTCACGGCAAAGACCATGAGCAACATCAACAGGCCGACGTTCTTTTCAATCGTTTCGTGTTTCATGGCGGACTCCTCAGGCCATCTGCGCGGCAGCAACGACGTCAGCAGGCTGCGAGGCCCGCACGGTGCGCCAGGTGTTGTAAGCCATCAGGAACATGCCGCTGAGGAAGATCGCGCCACCAATCAGCCGCACGACGAAGCCTGGGTGGCTGGCCACCAGGGTTTCGACGAAGGAGTAGGTCAGCGTGCCGTCCTCGTTTACCGCGCGCCACATCAAGCCTTGGGCGATGCCGTTGACCCACATCGACGCGATGTAGAGCACGGTGCCGATGGTCGCGAGCCAGAAGTGCGCGTTGATCAAACCGACGCTGTGCATCTGCGCCTTGCCGAAGATTTTCGGGATCATGTGGTACAGCGCGCCGATCGAGATCATCGCCACCCAGCCGAGGGCGCCGGCATGTACGTGGCCGATGGTCCAGTCGGTGTAGTGGGAGAGGGCGTTGACGGTCTTGATCGCCATCATCGGACCTTCGAAGGTCGACATGCCGTAGAACGCCAGCGAGACCACAAGGAAACGCAGGATCGGGTCGCTGCGCAATTTATGCCAGGCGCCTGAGAGGGTCATCATGCCGTTGATCATGCCGCCCCAGCTCGGTGCCAGCAGAATCAGCGACATCACCATGCCCAGCGACTGTGCCCAGTCTGGCAGCGCGGTGTAGTGCAAGTGGTGCGGGCCGGCCCAGATGTACAGGGTGATCAATGCCCAGAAGTGCACGATCGACAGGCGATACGAATACACCGGACGCTCGGCCTGTTTCGGTACGAAGTAGTACATCATCCCGAGGAAACCGGCGGTGAGGAAAAAGCCTACGGCGTTGTGGCCGTACCACCATTGCACCATCGCGTCGGTTGCACCGGCGTACACCGAGTAGGACTTGGTGAAACTCACCGGCAATTCAAGGTTGTTGACGATGTGCAGAATCGCCACGGTGATGATGAACGCGCCGAAGAACCAGTTGCCCACGTAGATGTGCTTGGTCTTGCGCTGCATGATCGTGCCGAAGAACACGATGGCGTAGGCGACCCAGACGATGGTGATCAGGATGTCGATCGGCCATTCCAGTTCGGCATATTCCTTGGAGCTGGTGTAACCCAGTGGCAGGCTGATCGCCGCCAGCAGGATCACCAACTGCCAGCCCCAGAAGCAGAACGCGGCGATTTTTGGTGCAAACAACTGGGTTTGGCAGGTGCGTTGCACCGAGTAAAACGAACTGGCGAACAGCGCACAGCCGCCGAACGCGAAGATCACCGCGTTGGTGTGCAGCGGGCGCAGACGGCCGAAACTGGTCCAGGGTAAATTGAAGTTGAGTTCGGGCCAGACCAATTGAGCCGCGAGAAAAACCCCGAGGCCCATGCCGACGATGCCCCACACCACCGTCATAATGGCGAATTGGCGGACCACCTTGTAGTTGTAGGCGGTACTGATAGAAGTGTTCATGGTTCCCCATCCACGGTTCAGCCGAAGTGAGCGCGCGCAAGACACGCGGCGAATCCTTCGTCTGGAGTTATAGGCAGACTAAAAGCGAGGCAAGCATGGACAAACAGCACAAGGCCAGTATTGACGGGGATCAATGGGCGCAGTGTGTGCGTGATCATGGGTGGCTCTGGGATGCCGCCAACGGTAAGGCTGCGGCGACGTTGATCCTTGCTCACGGTGCTGGTGCGCCGATGGATAGCGAGTGGATGACGGATATGGCTGGGCGCCTTGCCGGGCTTGGGGTGAATGTGTTGCGGTTTGAGTTTCCTTATATGGCGCAGCGGCGCGTTGATGGGGTGAAGCGGCCGCCGAATCCTGCGGGGAAATTGCAGGAATGCTGGCGTGAGGTGTATGCCGAGGTGCGGCGTCATGTCGCTGGGGTTTTGGCCGTTGGCGGGAAGTCTATGGGTGGGCGGATGGCGAGTCTCTTGGCTGACGAATTGGGCGCTGATGCGTTGGTGTGTTTGGGGTATCCGTTTTATGCGGTGGGGAAGCCGGAGAAGCCTCGGGTTGAGCATTTGGCTTCTTTGCAGACGCGGACTTTGATTGTGCAAGGCGAGCGGGATGCGCTGGGCAATCGTGAGGCGGTTGAGGCTTACACCTTGTCTCCGAGTATTGAGGTGGCGTGGCTAGCGGCCGGGGATCATGACTTGAAGCCGCTCAAGGTTTCCGGATTTACCCATGAACAGCATTTGGCCAGCGCCGCGCAGAAAGTAGCCGAGTTTCTCAGCAAGTGACCGAGCTGGGCTGAGATTTTGAACTGCATGAAGATCTGCTCCCTTTCCCCCTCGCCCCCATGGGGGAGAGGGCTGGGGTGAGGGGGATCGATTTCAGCTGCGACATATTTTTTGGGTACATATCCGTTGCTGCGGTAACGGCCACTTAGGGTTCCGCCCTTACGGCGGGTCACCTTTTCCAAACGCCGAAAAGGTAACCCAAAAGGCTTGCTCCTACGTACGGCCCGCTCGCTAAGGCTCGGGGTCCCTTCGCTCCGGGATCGATCCGGGCGCAGCGCCTACGGTTTGCTTCGCTGCACCTCCTCTCGCTGTGTTTGGCTTCGCCAAACGGTCGCTGCGCTCCCACCCCCGGATCAATCCCTCACTCAGCCTTCCGACGTCGCCCGTGGATCAAGATCAAAAGCAGGCGAGCTGACACTCGGCCTATTGAGTGGTTAAGGGCCAAGCGGTGTTCGGCTGTTAATTTGTGTTGTGACTGCCCTCACACCAGCCCTCTCCCGAGGGAGAGAAAGCCGATTTGTGGGCTTTTCAAAGCCTGAGTTCAACGCGCTATTGCATGTCGGCGTACCTCTCCCAAACACCGCGATCAGTCCCCTCTCCCTCTGGGAGAGGGCTAGGGTGAGGGGCGATTTCGCTGACACGATAAAAAACTGGAAGCGCTCTCTGTCCAGCATTTCCTGCGCGTAAACATGATTCCGTGAGCGCGTTTAAAGTACACAGCCCGTTACGCCACGGGGCCTACAACACCTTGCGCCGTTACCTACGCGTACGCCAGAATCCGCCTGCTTACGCGGCTATGAGGTGGGTTGTATCGTGTCCCTGTCACTGAAAAACAGTGATCGGGTTTGGTAGCCCGCTTCGAAACCGTATGGCGTCACCGTATGCAGTCCCTTTTTGGGGGCTCAGATTTTTATGGTGGGCATGCGTGGGGCTCATTCGTGAGCGCCGGGTTTCCCGTTTCGACCGGTCTACCAACCCACGTATGGCCACCACCCACTCGTTTGGTAGCGAGGGTGATGGCTCCTAATATTCGAAACTGGAGTTACACCTATGTTCAAAATCACACCAAACCCGCCCGTTACCGATCCAATCCCACACGACCCCGCGATTAGCCCGCAAAAGATCAAAGAAGCAACCGACCGCGCCCTCGACTACTACCTCCGACCCGAAGCCCTGGGTGCTCCACCAAGCTCGCCAAAATTTCGCCCGGTCTATCTCGTCGACCCCACGCTGGATGACGAAACGCTGCTGGTCGAGGCGAGCGAGTCGCTTTCATACGCCCATGCCATGGCCGGTAACATCGCCCACTCAATCGGCGGCCCGGAGCGCAAACCGCTGCTGGCGCTGCAACAGGTGATCATGCTCAACGAACTTTTGGTCAATCGACTGCTGGATAAGCTGAAGTTGCCTCAGTAATTTCGCTGGCTGTTATGGCCTCATCGCGAGCAGGCTCACTCCTACAAGGGATTGTCGTTGGACACAAATCTGTGATCCCACTACGTTCCAAAGTGGGAGCGAGCCTGCTCGCGAAAAGCGCTCTGCCAAGCACTATCACTTTCAGACAAGCAACAAAAAACCCGGAAGCTTTCGCCGTCCGGGCTTTCAAGATCAAAAGATCGCAGCCTTCGGCAGCTCCTACATTGGAATGCATGTTCCTGTAGGAGCTGCCGAAGGCTGCGATCTTTTTGATTTACTGGGTAATGGGTAGCCTGCCAGTGATCACAAATTTATCGAACACTTTCTGACCATCGCGCGCAGCTTGTCGAACATCAAGGAATGTCAGCTCATCACGAACTTTCTGTTTTGCGGGTTTTCGGGCGGGGGTTGTATTCATGCTGGCCGGTCTGTGTGATTGGGTAGCGACCGGCAAACGATAGAACCTGGCTTCATCAAGCACCAGTCGGCGCATTCTGGGCGAGTTGTAGGCAGTGTCTGCATTGCTTGAGTGAGCTCGTCGTCGGCAGAGACGGCCTCATCGCGAGCAGGCTCGCTCCTACAAGGGATTGTGGTCGGGCACAAAAGCTGTGTTCATCGCAGACCCCATGTAGGAGTGAGCCTGATCGCGATGGCGGTCTGCCGGCCCCCAAAAATTCCAGATCACAAACAAAAGGCCCGGAAGCGCTCGCTTGCCGGGCTTTCAAATGTAAAACGGGCTACGCGGGATTGCTGCGCTATTTCAGCGTCCCGTCGCTGCCTACTTCACGCTTTGCACGTGCATATCCACCGCAATCCCGTCGCCTTTATCCGTACTAGCGTGATAGAAAAAACCGTAATCCACCAGATAGTAATAATGATCCATCGGCACGGGCTTCAAGCTCTTGCGCTGATCACGGCAACTGATCGCTTTGGCGTTACCACTCAACGCCGGGTTCAGCAGTTTGGCGGGTGATTCGCTGTCGACGGTGCAATCCACGGTAACCGGTTCTTCCCCCAGCGAGCCGATCAGGTTGCTGTTGATGCTGCCTTGGCGGGTGTAGCCCAGTTGGCTGCCGACGCGCATTTGCTGCCAATCACCTCGGAAACTCAAATTGTCGATCACAAGGGTGTTGCGGGACAGTTTGGCCTGTTCCCGACCGGACAGGGTGAGCAGGCCGCGCCAGCTGATTTGATGGCCGACGAGGTTTTCGCTCTTATGGTCAATGCTCAGTTGTTGGCTGGCCGGGTCGCTGGAAATGAAGTATTCGGTGCGTTCCGGCCAGCTCTTTTTGCTATTGCTGGCGGTCCCGACGAGGTCCAGGTAAGTCAGGGTCTTGAGTGGTTTCGGCAGGTGCAGCTGTTCGATGCTTTTCAGCACGTTCGGGTTGATGTCGGGGATAGCGTTGGCATCTACCGTCGCTTTGCTGCGTCGGGTCAGCGCCGGCAGGCTGGCGATTGACGTTGGTGCGTTGCACACCAGTTCAACCATCTTTGACTTGTCCGCCTCGGACGCCGTGATCGCTTTGGTCTCGGGGAACATGTCGACTTTGCCGTCGGTGACCTGGTTGTCGGCGTTGAGGAAATAGCGGGCCAGCAGCGTGGAATTGCGTGTGGCGCAATCGAACGTGTAATGCTCGCGAGTTTGGGTGAACGGTGCGCTATTGACCAGGTTGAGGCGGGTTTTCGGCTCGTCGTAGGCCATCCATACATCGACTTGCCCGGCCTTGTTTTGCAGGTTGTTTTTATCGACCAGCAACCAGCGACCCGTGTCGTCTTCCGCCACTTTGCGCCAATCGGCGACGGGCAGGTTTTTGCATGCCTGGAGGAAGTCGCGGTTGTTCAGCAGTGTGGCGTGGTAACGCTCGGGCAACGCCCTCGCCGGCGCATAGTGGCCCGGATTGCCCGGATAAATGTGGCGCATCAACAGGAATGAATACACTTCGTTGATCTGCGCCGTGCTGCAGGCCGCCGAGTACTGGAAGCGCTGTACCACCACGGATTGCGGATCGCGCGGCTCGATCACCTGAAAGTTGATGACGTCGCCTTCACGCATCAGGCTGTTGGGTGTCAACGGCTGGGCCAGCAACACTGCCTGGCGGTCGGTATTTTTGGGCTGGGTGACGCAAGCGGCCAGCAGCAATGTGCTGATGCAAAGAATGATGCGCTGCACGGAACTCTCCGGGGGATCGATTGAAAGAGGCATTACGATTCATATAGCTCTGCTTGGGCTCAGCGCAGCGCCATCACCCTTACTCGTTCAAATCCTTGACCAGATAGTCGCCGACAATCTGCGAAACACCGGTCAACGCGGTGCGTACCAGTTCCGGTTCAGTGCGATAGCGCAGCGGCTCATAACCGTAGGTGTTGGCGCCGTTAAACGCGGTGATCGGCTCGTTGCGCTGCCAGATCAACTCGTCGCCGCGCTTCATCACGCCGTTGACCGCGATGGTCGGGTAAACCACGCTGCTGAAGCCCTGGGTCAGGGCGAAGCCCCAGTTGAATACGGTCAGTTCAATCTGCGCGTCCGCCGGTTCGTTGTCGCCGACGATTTTGAAGCGGCCGCTGGCGGCGAGTTTTTCTTCGAAGCTCGTTTTCACCAAGTCGCCGAGGTTGATGTTGGCGGTTTCCATGTTGTACAGGATCGCATCGACGGTCGACATGGAGGCCAAGTCGCCGGCCTTCAAACCAGCGGCAAAACCGGCACCGCCGAGTGCCGCTGTACCGATTTTGCCAGCGCCCGCCGCCAGACCTACGCCGGTGCCGACGCCCGCGCCAATGGCGGCGCCCCATGCTTGTTCGCGTCCCATATAGCTCATTTCCCGGGGTTTCCATGACACCGCGAGGATTTTCACGGTGTGGATTTGGGTACGGTATTCGGGCTTGAATTTCTGGTTGGCGCATCCGGCCAGGAACAGAACGGCGAACATCAGGACAGCGATCTTCTTCATGAAGGACTCACAACAAGAAACGGACTTGCGGAGGTTGTCGTCCGCATGCAGGAATTCTGAAGGGGTAGTGGCTACTAATGTGCCACTATTGCGGCGATAGAGTTCCGGCGCCTGAATTCAGCTGCTGCCAGGACGTTGAAGCGCGCATCGGAAAACTCGCTGGACACACGCACAGCCCCATACGCTAGCGTCTCGCGCTCTAATGCGAGAGACCTGTCATGGATGACCTGTTGACTACATTATCCAGGCGCATGAAATACTGGTGTGCACGTCGTTCGCGGCGCTGTTGGCGAGTCAGCCGTTGCTGGTCCTGGCGGAAAACGTCAACGGGAAAACTCTCTATTCCCAGTGATGCGCGGTGTGCCAGACGTCACCAATCCCGGAACCAATAGAACCGGACAGCTTTCGCCGTCCGGGTTTCCAAGGTCAAAAAGATCGCAGCCTGCGGCAGCTCCTACACCGATTATCTGTAGGAGCTGCCGCAGGCTGCGATTTTTTGCTGTTAGCGGTTAAACCGCTCCACCAACGAGTACTGCGTATTCGCCGTCTTCGTCAGCTCTTCACTCAACAACGCCGAGTTATGCGCCTGTTCCGACGTCTGATCCGCCAGCTCCGAAATATTGCTGATGTTGCGGCTGATCTCTTCAGCCACCGCACTTTGCTCTTCGGTCGCGGCCGCAATCTGCGTGGTCATGTCGGTGATGTTGGCCACCGCTTCGCTGATGCCGACCAACGCCTGATCCGCTTCCAGCACCCGCGCCACACCTTCTTCAGCCTGGCGATGCCCGGCTTCCATGGTTTGCACGGCACTCGAAGCCGTCTGCTGCAACTTGGCGATCAGGGCATGAATCTGCCCGGTCGATTCGCTGGTGCGTTGCGCCAGTTGACGCACTTCGTCAGCCACCACGGCAAAGCCACGGCCCATCTCACCGGCACGCGCTGCTTCAATCGCAGCGTTCAGGGCGAGCAGGTTGGTCTGGTCAGCGATGCCTTTGATCACATCCACCACGCCGCCGATTTCGTCGCTGTCCTTGGCCAGTTGGGTCACGGTCAAACCGGTTTCACCGACAACTACCGACAGACGCTGGATGGCTTCGCGGGTTTCCCCGGCGATGTCACGACCGCGACCGGTCAGGCGATTGGCTTCCTGAGTGGCGTCAGCGGTGCGCTGGACGTGGCTCGCCACTTCCTGGGTGGTCGCGGCCATCTGGTTGACGGCGGTGGCGACTTGTTCGGTTTCCACACGCTGGCGTTCCAGGCCGGTGGAGCTGTTGTGCGCCAGGACGTCGGATTGCTTGGCCTGATCGGTCAAGTGTTCGGCGGTGTCCTGCAGACGGGTCAGGCAGGTTTTCAGGCGTGCTTCCTGGCTGAGGATCGACATTTCCAGACGCGCCTGGGCGCCACGGCTGTCGGTGTACATCTGCGCGATCAGCGGGTCGGAGGTGGTCTGCTCGGCCAGGCGCAGCAGGCGTTTGAGCCCGCGTTGCTGCCATTGCAGGCCCATCAGGCCCAGCGGCACCGACAGACCGGCGGCGAGGGCGAAGCCCCACTGCGAGTTCAGGGTCGCGCCGATCATGAAACTCAACTGGCTGACCAGAATGAACGGCAGCCAGTCTTGCAACACCGGCAGCCATTTATCAGTGGAAGGGATCGCCGACTTGCCTTGGTTGATGCGTTGGTAGAGCGCTTCGGCACGGCGGATCTGTTCGGCAGTGGGTTTGACACGCACTGACTCGTAGCCGATCACCTGACTGCCATCGAACACCGGAGTCACGTAGGCGTTCACCCAGTAGTGGTCGCCGGATTTGCAGCGATTCTTGACAATGCCCATCCATGGCAAGCCTTGTTTCAATGTGCCCCACATGTGCGAAAACACCGCCGCCGGTACGTCTGGGTGACGGACCAGGTTGTGCGGCGCACGGATCAGTTCTTCACGCGAAAACCCGCTGATCTCGACGAAAGCGTCGTTGCAGTAGGTGATCACGCCCTTGGCGTCGGTTGTGGAAATCAACCGCTGCTGAGCCGGGAAAGTCCGTTCGCGTTGTGTAATGGGCTGGTTGTTACGCATGGTTTTTCAATCCGCAAGGCTTTGAAAGGTTGTCGGCGGTGACAGCTTTTTATTGAAATTTTTTTTCAATAATCAGCACGGCGTCGCAAAATGGCGCTTGCTTCAGCCGGCGAGCATCGGATAGGTGAACAGGCCGAAATGCAGCAGGTTCAGGCCGAAATGCGTGGCGATCGCCGCGCCGAGCCCGCCAAAACGGTAGGCCAGACCATAGCCGACACCCGCCAGACCCGCCAGCAACACCCAGGTCCAGCCTGCGCCGGCATGCACCAGACCAAACAGCAGCGAGGCCAGCAGCAGGGCGAGATTTTCTCCGTAAGGAAGATTTTTGAAACGCTGACTGAGGCCGCCCTGTATATAGCCGCGAAACAGCGCTTCCTCGACCAAGGTCACCAGCAGCAGATTGTTCAGCACCCACAGCCACGCTTGATCAGGCCACTTCGGTGCCCAGGCGATCACGCCCAGCAACAGCGCGCCGCCAAGGGCAAGAACCGCGCTCAGCGTCAGGGCGAGGGCGGTGGCGTAGACGCTCAGGCGCAACGAACGTCGCCCGACAATCCACGGGCACACCAGCAACAACCAGAAGCCAACCAGCGGTTTGTCGAGGTTCAGGTACATCGCGAACGGCACGGCGTTGTCGGTGAAGCGTTGCGGATCAATGGCGCGACCGTTGGCGAAGCCCGGTAGCCAGTGTAGAGCCAGCGCCAAAGCCAGCACGATAAACAGACCATGGCCGAGAAAACGTGCGACCGGCACCTGTTGTTGGCGAACGGCAAAACCGGCGAACACCAGCAGCCCGATGGAAATCAGCGCCAGCCAGCCGAGGTGGCCGTAACTCAGCGCCCATCCGTAACCGAGGCTGAGAAGCGCCAGATAGAGCCATGGCAAAGCCTTCATCGAAAGTCCCTGTGCAAATTTGTGGAAGGGCTTTCTACACGGGTGGGGGCGTGGGGACAAGTGAAGGTGAAGGGGGAAACTGGGGCAGCACACAAACCTATGGTCAACCCCTTTACCTGTGGGAGCTGGCTTGCCAGCGATGAGGCCTGTTCAGCCGACATCTTCATCGACTGGTCCACCGCTATCGCTGGCAAGCCAGCTCCCACAGGGTTTTGTGTTTGCCTGGGAATCAACGCAAGTTAAGTTTCGCCGCCGCACGCTCGGTGATTTCCGTGCGCAGCTTCAGCGATGGCGCTGCACGCAAACGTGCCTCATCGACAATCTCACTCGGCGCAGTCTCCGGGCTGCCCGCGTTGAACGGCGGCGCCGGGGCATATTCCAATTGCAACTGGATCAGCTGCGCCGCATCGGCACCCACCAACTCTTCAGCCAGCACCAAGGCGAAATCAATCCCCGCCGTGATCCCGCCGCCGGTAAACAAATTGCCGTCACGCACCACCCGATCCTTCACCGCGATCGCCCCCAGCGTCGGCAGCAGATCGTGATACGCCCAATGCGTGGTCGCCCGTTTGCCTTGCAGCAGACCCGCCGCGCCGAGCACCAGCGAACCGGTGCACACCGATGTCACGTACTTTGCCAGCTCAGCCTGACGCTTGATGAAAGCCAGTGTCAGCTCATCTTCCATCAGCGCGCCGACGCCACCACCACCCGGTACACAGATCACATCCAGATCCGGGCAATCCTCAAACGTGGTGGTCGGTTTCAGCAGCAGTCCGGTACTGGCGGTGACCGGCATCAGATCCTTCCAGATCAAGTGCACCTGCACGTTCGGCAGCGAGGCGAGCACGTCATACGGCCCGGTCAGGTCGAGTTGCTGAACCTGCGGAAACAACAGAAAACCGATCTGCAACGTCATCGTTCTTACTCCATGAAAAGGGCTGGACGGCTTCACTGTAGGCGCGTAGGTTCTGGCGCATACGCCAATCACCCCACGAATTACGCCAAATGCCCAAAGCCATCCACGTACTCGCGTTTGCCAACATGCAGATCCTCGACGTCACCGGCCCCTTGCAGGTGTTCGCCTCGGCCAACGACATCGCCCGTCAGCGCGGCTTGCCGATCCCGTATGCGCCGAGCGTGATTGCCAGCGGCGGCGGGGCGGTGATGTCGTCGGCGGGGTTGGCGGTGTTGGCCGAGCCGTTGCCGCAACTGCCCAGCGACACGTTGATCATCGCCGGTGGCTGGGGCATTTATCCGGCGGCCGAAGATGTGCTGTTGGTGGATTGGGTGCGCGAACACGCCGGCAAATGTCGACGCGTGGCCTCCGTGTGTACGGGGGCATTTCTGTTGGCGGCGAGCGGCTGGCTCGATGGCCGTCGCGTGGTTACCCACTGGACGCGATGCGAACAACTGGCGCAGCAACATCCGAATTTGCACGTCGAGGCCAATCCGATTTTCATCAATGACGGCCCGGTCTGGACCTCGGCGGGGGTCACGGCCGGCATCGATCTGGCCTTGGCCATGGTTGAAGAGGATCTGGGCAGCGACATCGCCCTGGACGTCGCCCGGCACCTCGTGGTGTTTCTGAAACGTCCGGGCGGGCAATCGCAATTCAGCGTGACCTTATCCTTGCAGAATCAGGGCAATCGCTTTGATGAACTGCACGCGTGGATCGCCGAAAACCTCACCTGCGACCTTGGCATCCCGACCCTCGCAGAACAAGCCGGGATGAGCGAACGCAGTTTCGTCCGCCACTACCGCGCCGACACCGGCCAGACCCCGGCGCGGGCGATCGAATTGATTCGCGTCGAAACCGCCCGGCGCTTGCTCAGTGACACCGGTTTGCCGGTCAAACGCATCGCCGCCAATTGCGGTTTTGGCAGTGAAGAGACGTTGCGGCGCAGCTTCCTGCGGGCCATGGGGGTAACTCCGCAGGCTTATCGGGAGCGGTTTTCGGTCAAGGCTGGAGCAGATCCAGTGATGCCTTGAATCAAGCCTCAGCTTCCGCCACCTGATTAAAATACTTCGTCCGATCCGGGGTAAACGTCACCCGCATCTTCGTCCGCGAACACGTCAGCGCACGTTCTGCACTCAAATCAATATCCAGATCCTCACCGCGCAAGCCTTGCCACTGCGCCAGATACTTCAGCGAGCCAAATTTCTCGTTTTTCTTCAGGCTGCGGCTCACGCCACCTTTCCAGCCGAGCACGGGCAGTTCGCCGGCGAGACATTTTTGCGCGAGGTCGGGGAAGCGGGTGGCGCGCTGGCGGCCGATTTCCCAGCACTTGATCAGGCCTTTGTCCGCGGCTTCCCAGAGTTGGGTGCGGGTCAGGCCGCTGCGAAGCGGCGTGTCGATGGTGCGCTGGACGTGCTGGGACATTCTGGTTCCTTGAATTCGGGTTTTATTGGACAGCTCCGCTGTGCCCGTTGCGGTGGATGGTAGGGGTGGATGTAACAGCTGGCAACAGGGTATTTCCGGGTGTGACTGCGAGTTGCAGGGCAGGCACGGTTCAGGGGATGTTGACCATTTGTAGTCTTACGGCAGTTGAAAACTGTGCTGAGGGAGCTTGCTCCCGCTCGGCTGTGCAGCAGGCGCAAAGTCAGGCAACCCGGTGCTTCAGTGGGATTGGGGAGGCAGGTTTCAGGGCCGCTTCGCGACCCGGCGGGAGCAAGCTCCCTCGCCATAGGGGGTGGGAGTGAGCCTGCTTTTGCGTAGGTGTCAGTCCTACAATTGGCTGTTGATGCGGACTATTTCCTACAGCCTTTGGTGACAATTACGGCTGCCAGTAACTCTTTTCCCCACTCAGCTTGCGGTCGAGAAAACTCGCCGCACTGATCAACGCCAGATGCGTCAAGGCTTGCGGGGTATTACCCAAGTGCCGGCCATGGGCGTCGAACTCTTCGGCGTAGAGACCCAGCGGATTGGCATAGCGCAGCAATTGCTCAAACTCCAGATGGGCTTTTTCAACCTGCCCCGCGCGAGCAAGGCATTCGACGTACCAGAACGAACACGCGGCGAAGGCGCCTTCAGTGCCGGCCAGGCCATCGATATTGCTGTCGTCATTGCGATAGCGATAAACCATGCCATCGCGCACCAAGGTCTTTTCGATGGCTTCTAGGGTCGACAACCAGCGCGGATCCTTGGCGCTGACGAAACGCACCAACGGCATCAACAACATTGAGCCATCCAGCGCAGTGCCGCCCTTGTACTGAACGAAATGCCCGCGCTCCTCATTCCAGAAGTTGTCCCAGATGTCGGCGTAGATCGCCTGCCGGGTCGAGTCCCATTGCGCAAACGGTGCCGGTAGCGAGCGTTTCGAGGCCAGGCGAATCGCCCGGTCCAGCGCTACCCAGCACATCAGCCGCGAGTGCAGGAAGTGATGCTGCTCACCGCGCATTTCCCAAATGCCGACATCGGCGGTCTGCCACGTTTCACAGACTTGATCGACCACTTCGCGCACATGTTTCCAGCCCTCGTGGGAAATTGCGTCGCCGTATTTGTTGACCAGATACACCGCATCCATCAGCTCGCCGAAGATATCCAGTTGAATCTGATCGTAAGCGCCGTTGCCGATGCGCACCGGTTGCGCACCGCCGTGACCGGACAGGTGCGACAGCTCGGTTTCCGGCAATTCCTGACGACCATCGATGGCGTACAGAATGTTCAACTTCACCGGCTTGCCGCAGCAGTCGCTGACCCGTCCGCGCAGCCAGCCCATATAGGCGTTGGCCTCGCCGACAAAGCCCAGGCGCATGAACGCGTACACCGTGAACGAGGCATCGCGGATCCATGTGTAGCGGTAGTCCCAGTTACGTTCGCCGCCCGGCGTTTCCGGTAGACCGAAAGTGGCGGCGGCGAGAATGGCGCCGTGTTTGCGTGAGGTCAGCAGCTTCAACGCGAGGGCCGAGCGGTTGACCATTTCCCGCCAGCGCCCGCGGTAAATCGACTGACCGATCCAGTCGCGCCAGAACTTCAATGTGCGTTCCATGCACAAGTGTCCGGCGCCTTCGGCGAATCGTGGATCATCGGTCGCCCCGAGCATGAACGCCGCCGTTTCATTTTGCTTGAGCGTGAATTGTGCCACCGCCGCTTGCGCGTCGATCTGCATCGGCTGGTCCGAAGCCAGGCGCAGTGACGGTTGGCCGGAAGCGCTAAATGTCACGTCTTGTTGATCCATCTGAGCTCGGGTGTCGGCTCGGGCGTAATCGTGGCGCACGGCGCAGCGCATGGTGAAAGTCGCTTCGCCGCTGACCACGCGCACCCGACGCATCAACAGCGGCAGGTCATCGGCGTTGTCCGCCACTGGCAGCAGATCGGTGACTTCGACCACGGCGCGTTCACTCAGCCAGCGGGTTTGCAGAACGTTAGTGTCGGGCAGGTAAATCTGTTCGCGGCGGGCGTCGGGCAAGTCCGGCGCCAACTGGAAAATCCCCGCGTCCGGGGTGTCCAGCAACGAACAGAAAATCGACGGACTGTCGAACTCCGGCCAGCAGAAAAAATCCACACTGCCACGGTCGTTGATCAGTGCCGCGCTGCGCATGTCGCCGATGATGCCGTGGGCGTCGATTGGGCTTTGTCGTTCCAGGTGATGCTCAGCCATTGCCGCGAAACTCCGGATAGAGGCTCATGCCGCCGTCGATGAACAGGGTGGTGCCAACGATGTAATCGGCGGCATCCGAGGCGAGAAAGACCACGGCGTTGGCGACGTCTTGCGCGTCGCCGATGCGCCCGTAGGGAATCAGATCAAGCAGCTTTTCGCCGGCAGCGCCTTCGGTGGCATCTTTATTGATCGCCGTGCGAATCGCCCCCGGCGCGATGCCGTTGATGCGAATGCGTTGGTGGCTGACTTCCTGTGCAAGGGTCTGCATCAGCTGATCGACACCACCCTTGGACGCGGCGTAATTGACGTGCCCGGCCCAGGGAATGCGCTGGTGCACCGAACTCATGTGGATGATCTTGCCGGCCGCGCGGGACACGCCTTCACGAACGCCCTGGCGATTGAAAATCCGCAGGGCAGCGCGGGCGCAGAGGAACTGCCCGGTGAGGTTGACGCCGATCACCGCGTTCCAGTCGTCGAGGGTCATGTCCACAGCGGCGGCATCTTTTTGCATACCCGAGTTGGCCAGCAGAATATCCAGCGAACCGAAGGCATCGATGGCCGCCGAGAACAGACGCTCAACCTCGTCTTCCTTGGAGACATCAGCGCGAATGGCGATGGCCTGCCCACCGTCAGCAATGATTTGCCGGGCCAGTGCTTCGGCAGGTTCTGCCTGACGGTTGTAGTTGATGACCACTGCCGCGCCGGCAGCGGCCAGGGCTTTGGCGCACGCGTGGCCGATGCCGGAGCTGGCGCCGGTGATCAGGGCTGTTTGTCGGGCGAGGGAAATATGCATGCAAAATCGCGCCTTGAGTGAGGGCCTACATAGCTGACCGGTTGCCAATAGTGAGAGTTCATTCGGCAGAAAGGGCTGTGGTGATCTCGCCGACGCTTTCGCGAGCAGGCTCGCTCCCACACTGGATCGGCGTCGTACACAAATCCTCCTGTGGGAGTGAGCCTGCTCGCGATGGGGGCTTCACATTCCACCAACAATTCCGCGCTTCCACGCCACCCGACCCTATGGCAACTTGGCGGCCCTTGATGAGGCTGCAGTCCATGGCAAACCCCTACCGCGAATTGTTCAACGCCCCCGGCGCACGGAATTTTGTCCTGGCCGGAATGATCGCGCGCATGCCGATCTCCATGACCGGTATCGGCGTGATCACCATGCTGTCGCAGTTGAAGGGCGGGTATGCGCTGGCCGGCGCGGTGGCGGCAACCTTTGCCCTGGCCACAGCGTTTTGCGCGCCGCAGGTATCGCGTCTGGTTGACCGTTATGGGCAGCGACGCATTCTGCCGGTATCGGCATTGATCGGCGGCGGGGCACTGCTGATGTTGCTGCTGTGCACGCGGTTGCAGGCGCCGAACTGGACGCTGTTTATCTTTGCCGCGCTGGCCGGGTGCATGCCGAGCATGTCGGCGATGGTGCGGGCGCGCTGGACGGAGATCTATCGCGGCCAACCGCAGTTACAGACGGCTTATGCGCTGGAGTCAGTACTCGATGAAGTCTGCTTTATCGTCGGTGCGCCGCTGTCGGTGGGGCTGTGCGTGACGCTGTTTCCCGAGGCCGGACCACTGGCGGGACTGTTGATGCTGGCGGTCGGCGTCACCGCGTTTGTCGCCCAGCGCAGTACCGAGCCCTCGGTGCATCCGCATGAGCCACACCATCAAGGCTCGATCATTCGCTCCACGGACATGCAGTGGCTGCTGTTGTTGATGACCGCCATGGGCGTCATCGTCGGCGTGATCGATGTGGTCAGCGTCGCGTTCGCCCAGCAACAGGGGCAGCCGGCGGCAGCGAGCATCGTGTTGTCGGTGTACGGAATCGGTTCTTTCCTGTCCGGTATCGCGTTCGGTGCGATGCGCTCGAAGCTGCCGTTGCCGCAGCTGTTTTTGTACGGTGGAGTGGCGACGGCGGTGACCACATTGCCGCTGTTGCTGGCGAGCAATATTGTTGGATTGTCGGTGGCGGTATTCGTCGCCGGGCTGTTCTTCTCACCGACGCTGATTGTGGCGATGGCGTTGATCGAGCGCATTGTGCCGCCGGCCAAGCTCACTGAAGGCCTGACCTGGCTGGTGACCGGTTTGAGTATCGGCGTGGCGGTGGGCGCCGCCGGCGCAGGTGCGCTGGTCGATGCCTTCGGCGCGCGCAGCGGCTTCTGGCTGGCGATTGCTGCCGGGGCGGTAGTCCTCGCATCGGCGGTGCAGAGTTTCCGTCATTTGAAGTGATCGGCTAACCGACTAATTCCCGCGCTATCTCATCCGTTCTCTTTTACAGATAACCCTATTGAGGTAAACGCGGTGACAAAGCTGACACTGCTGTGCCTGCCCTATTCGGGCGCCAGCGCCATGGTCTACAGCCGCTGGCGGCGCCAACTGCCGTCGTGGCTGCACTTGCAACCGGTGGAATTGCCCGGGCGCGGTGCCCGTTTCGACGAACCCCTGCAGATCGACATGCGTGCGCTGGCCCGGCAACTGGCCCGCGAGCACAAGGCTGGCTTGCAGGCGCCTTACGCACTGTTCGGGCATAGCCTCGGCGCGCTGCTGGCGTGCGAGATGGCGCATGCCTTTCGCGAACTCGGAGTACCGGAACCGGTGGCGTTGTTCGCTTCCGGTACTGCTGCGCCGACGATGCGCAGTGACTACGATCGCGGCTTTGCCGAAGCGCGCAGCGATGAGGAATTGATCGATCAACTGCGCACCTTCCAGGGCACCAGCGAAGAAGTATTGGCCAACAAAGAACTGATGAGCCTGACCCTGCCGGTGCTGCGCGCCGACTTCATGATGTGCGGGCGTTTCACGCCGGCGCAGCGGCCGTTGCTCAATTGCCCGGTGCACGTGCTGGGCGGCAAGGAAGACCGCGCGACCACCGAGCAACTGATCGGCTGGAGCAAGGAAACCCTGGGCAGTTTTTCCGTGGACATGATGACCGGTGGGCATTTCTTCATTCATGAACACGAAGCCCGGGTCATCCGCACGATCAAGACCCATCTGGAAGTCCATCACCGCCGTCATGCGCAGGCTACGGCACCGGCGTTTTAGCGCGCGGTTCACCTATCGAGTGATTACAGGAGGCCAGTCATGGCTGTTGCTGTGGGATTTTCCGTTCGGCCACTGCTGCCGCAACGGGGGCGCTTGCCGTTGTTGGTGGAAGCGACCGATGCGGACACTGACTTGTTGGCGGTGTTCGATGAATTGAAAGAACTGGTGGACGAGCATCTGCTGCGCGACGGCGGGCTGCTGTTTCGCGGCTTCCGTCTGAACGGTGCCGAACAGTTCCGGCAGTTTGCGGCCAGTTTTGGCCATCCGTTGTTGAACTATGAATTCGGCTCGACGCCGCGCACCAACGTGACGCAGGGCGTGTACACCTCGACCGAATACCCGGCGCACCAGAGCATTCCGCTGCACAACGAGCAGGCTTATTCCCGCGACTGGCCGATGAAGATCTGGTTCTACAGCATGATCGCCGCCAAGTCCGGCGGCGAGACGCCGATTGCCGACAGCCGTGAAGTTTATCGGCGCATTCCGTTGGCAATTCGCGAGCGCTTCGTCAGCAAAGGGCTGATGTATGTGCGCAACTTCGGCAACGGCTTGGATGTGGCTTGGGAAGACGTGTTCAACACCGACGATCGCGAGGTCGTCGAGGCCTACTGCAAGGCTCACGGCATTGTCTGCGAATGGAAGGACGACGGTGAATTGCGCACCCGCCAGACTTGTCAGGCGGTGGCGGTGCATCCGGTGACCGGCGACAACGTCTGGTTCAATCAGGCGCACCTGTTCCACATTTCCAACCTGCAAGCGGAAGTGCGCGAAAGCCTGCTCGATATCGTCGACGAAGAGGACTTGCCGCGTAACGTCTATTACGGCGATGGTTCGGCGATTGAAGACGAGGTGCTGGCGCAGATTCGCGCGGTGCTCGATGAGTGCGCGATCAGTTTTCCTTGGCAGGAGGGCGATGTGCTGATGCTCGACAACATGCTCTCGGCGCATGCGCGTTCGCCATTCGAGGGGCCGCGCAAAGTGATTGTCGCCATGGCTGAAGGGCATTCACAGGGGCCGCTCTGAGCAATCCCCACACCTGGTGGTAAAGCAGCCGAAGCCGGTCTCGTACCGGCTTCGGCGTTTGTGTGCCTACCGTCGGGCCGCTGTTGCGCCAGCGCGCTAAATCATCGCGTTTGTCATTCGTTCTTGTTGATACGACCGGGTCTCCTGGTCACGCCGCCGATCAGCAAGGACCCCATGCATGAATGCCGCAGACGCCCAGAAACTAGCCCGTCGTTTTATCGAACTGCCACAGGACAAACGCCGTTTGTTCCTCGCCGGCATGGCCCGTGAGGGCATCGATTTTGCGCAGCTTCCCATGACTGCCTGTGACGGAATCGCCGAGCGCGACGGGCTTTCGTACGCCCAGCAGCGGATGTGGTTTCTTTGGCAACTGGACCCGCACAGTGCCGCTTACAACTTGCCGATGGCGGTGCGCCTGACGGGCGACCTGCAAGCGCAGGCGCTGGAGCAGGCGTTCAGTCTACTGGCGGCGCGGCACGAGTGCTTGCGCACCACCTTTGGTCAGGAGGGTGAGCGCGCGTTTCAGCGTGTCGCCGAACCGCAGCCGTTGAAACTGCCGATCACTGATCTGAGTGCGCTGCCCGAGACCCAGCGCTGGCCGCTGGCGCAACAGCACATGATGGCTGAGGCCGCTCAGGCCTTCGATCTCGAGAACGGTCCGCTGCTCAGCCTGCGCCTGTTGCGTCTGGCCGAGCAGGAGCATGTGTTGCTGCTGACCTTGCACCACATCATCGCCGATGGCTGGTCGATGAATATTCTCATCGATGAATTCATGCGCACTTACGATGCTCTGGTGGCGGGGCGCGAGCCGTCATTGCCGGCACTTACCGTGCACTACCGCGATTTCGCCCTGTGGCAACGCAGTTGGCTGGAGGCCGGTGAGCGCGAACGTCAGCTGGATTACTGGCGCACGCAATTGGGCGACGAGCATCCGCTGCTTGAGCTGCCGACCGATCGTGCCTATCCGGCGCAATCCAGTCATCAGGGCGCGCGTCTGGAAGCGGTGATCGACGCAGCGCTGCGCCAAGAGCTGAAAAGCCTCGCGCAACGTCAGGGCGTGACGCTGTTCGTGGTGCTGTTGGCGGCGTTCAAAACGTTGTTGCATCGCTACAGCGGCCAGACCGACATCCGCGTCGGCGGGTTGATTGCCAACCGTACGCGCAGCGAAACCGAAGGGCTGATCGGCTTCTTCGTCAACACGCAGATCCTGCGCAGTGAAGTCACCGCACAAACCCGTTTTGCCGATCTGTTGCAAAGCCTGCGTCAGGCTGCGCTCGGCGCCCAGATTCATCAGGATCTGCCGTTCGATGCCTTGATCGAAGCCTTACAACCGGCGCGCAGCCAAAGCCACAACCCGTTGTTCCAGGTGATGTTCAACCACCAGCCGCTGGTGACCGACTTGCACGATGTGCAACTTGAGTCCGGTTTGCAGGTGGGCTATTTGACTGAGGAGCAATTGGCCGGCAGCGGTCGCCAACATGCCGCCACCAGCGACCTGATGCTCGACACCCGCGAGGAGGGCGAGCAGTTGTTCGCGGCGTTCACCTACGCCACCGATATTTTTGATGCCACCACCATTGCTGCTATGGCCGGGCATTGGCGCAACATCCTCGCGTCCGTGTGCCGCGATCCGCAGCAAATCGTCGGCGAAGTCGAACTGCTGGCGGAGGCGGAACGTGCACAACTCATTCAGGCCACCGAAGCAGAACCTGTGTTCGCCAGCGTGCAGACCCTGTTCGAAGCGCAAGTAGCGCGCACGCCACAGGCATTGGCAGTGATTCTGGCGACCGAGCCGTCGCCGGCACTCAGCTATGCCGAGTTGAACACCCGCAGTAATCGTCTGGCCCATCAGTTGCGCGCTCGCGGTGTCGGCCCTGATGTGCTGGTCGGTGTCGCGTTGGGGCGCTCGCTGGAACTGGCGGTGGCGTTGCTGGCGGTGCTCAAGGCCGGCGGCGCCTACGTGCCGTTGGATCCGCAAACCCCGGCCGAACGCTTGCGCCATGTGCTAGATGACAGCGGTTTGAAATTGCTGCTGACCGATCACGCCAGCCTCGCCAGCCTGCCGGATCTGGATGGCGTCGATTGCCTGTGCCTGGAGCAACTGGCCGACAGTGATCAGGCCCACAATCTGCCGGTGACGGTCGCCGCGCAAAACCTCGCCTATGTGATCTACACCTCCGGTTCCACCGGGCGCCCGAAAGGAGTCGCGGTCAGCCACGGCGCGCTGAGCGAGTTCATCGCCCGCGCCATTGATTACAGCGACCTGCGTGAAGGCGATCGCGTTCTGCAGTTCGCCACCAGCAGCTTCGACGGCTTTGTCGAGCAGTTTTTCCCGCCGCTGTGCCACGGCGCCGCAGTCGTCCTGCGCGATGCGCGGTTGTGGGACAGCGCGGCGTTGCATCAAGTGATTGTCGATCACGGCATCACCTTGGCCGACTTGCCGGCGGCTTATTGGTATTGGCTGGTGCAGGAATTTGCCGCTAATCCACCGAGCGGCTTCGGTGCGCTGCGGCAGATTCACGTCGGCGGCGAAGCGATGGCGGTGGACGGTTTGCGCTTGTGGCAACAGGCCGGTTTGGGCCATGTGCACTTGCTCAATACCTACGGGCCGACCGAGGCCACGGTGGTGTCGAGCATTCACGATTGCACGGCATTGACGGCAGACGCCGTGTCGTGGCGCGGCATCCCGATCGGCCACGGTCTCGACGCGCGCCGTTTATACGTGCTGGACGATGATTTGAACCTTCTGCCGCAAGGCGCGGTGGGTGAGTTGTACATCGGTGGTCCGGGCCTGGCGCGGGGTTATCACCGCCAGCCGATGCTCAGCGCCGAGCGTTTTATCGCCGACCCGTTTGCCGATGGCCAGCGCCTGTACCGCACCGGTGACCGCGCGCGCTTGCGACCTGACGGAGCCGTGGAGTACATCGGTAGGGCCGATCATCAAGTGAAGATTCGCGGTTTCCGCATCGAGTTGGGCGAAATCGAATCGCGCCTGCAGCAATGCCCTGGCGTTCGCGAAGCCGTGGTGCTGGCGGTGCCGCTCAGCGGCGGCCAGCAACTGGTGGCCTACGTAGTCGCCGATCAGGCCACGCTCGAAAACGCCGCGACGCAAGCGGCGTTCCGTCAGCAAATTCGCGCTGCCCTGCAAGCCCATTTGCCGGACTACATGGTGCCGGGCCACTTGCTGTTGCTGGCGAACCTGCCGCTGACACCCAGCGGCAAGCTCGATCGCAAGGCGTTGCCGGCGCCGGATCCGGCGCAGTTGCAGGGCGATTATCGCGCCCCGCAATCGGACGCCGAGTTGTGTCTGGCGCAGATCTGGGCGGATGTTTTGCAAGTTTCGCGGGTGGGTCTTGACGATCACTTTTTTGAACTGGGCGGCCACTCGCTGTTGGCCGCGCAAGTGATTGCCCGGGTGAAAAGTCAGCAGGGCGTGGTGCTGCCGCTACGCAGCCTGTTCGAGAAACCGCTGCTGATCGATCTGGCCGCCGTGTTGGCGCAACTGGCAGATGGCGCAACGAACGACGACTGGTCCGACATGGATCAGTTCATGAGTGCTTTGGAAGGAGAAGAAGTATGAGCGGCACAATGTCGGAACGTATCGCGAAGAGGTTCGTCGGCTTGCCGCTGGAACAGCGTCGGCTGTTTCTGGCCAAGTTGCGCGAAGATGGCAAGGACTTCAGCCTGTTGCCGCTGCCGGTCAGTCGTCACGATATCGCGCCGATTCCGTTGTCGTTCGCTCAGCAGCGCCTGCTGTTTCTCTGGCAACTCGAACCGCAAAGCGCTGCTTACAACATGGCCGCCGGCCTGCGCCTGAATGGGCGTCTGGACGAAGCGGCGCTGCAGCGCTCCTTCGATCATCTGGTGGCGCGCCATGAGGTCCTGCGCACGGTGTTCCAGACTGACGGTGATCAGCCGCATCAGGTGATCCTTGAACAGCAACCGCTGGCCGTGGAGCGTATCGACCTGACCCGCCTGCCGGCAGCAGAACGCGAGCAAGCGTTGGCGCAACAGGTGCAGACCGTCACTGCAAGGCCTTTCGATTTGCGCCACGGGCCGCTGCTGCGCGCCAGTCTGTTTGCCCTGGCCGACGAGGAATTCGTGCTGGTGGTGAGCATGCACCACATCGTCTCTGACGGCTGGTCGATGGACGTGATGGTCAAGGAATTCGTCCAGTGCTATCAGGCGTTCAGCCTCGAACGCGAACCGCAATTGCCGGCGCTGGCGCTGCAATACGCCGACTATGCGATCTGGCAGCGCCGCTGGCTGGAAGCCGGCGAGGGCGAGCGTCAACTTGATTACTGGCGCCAGCAACTGGGTGAAGAACATCCGCTGCTGGAAGTGGCGCCGGACTTTGCCCGGCCACTGACGCAAAGCTTCGAAGGCCAGACCCTGAGTTTTGATTTCGGTGCGCCGCTATCCCTGCAACTCAACGCCTTCGCCCGTAGCCAAGGCATCAGTCTGTTCATGCTGGTGCTGGCCGGGTTCTCGCTGTTTCTGTCGCGGCAGGCCGGGCAGCGCGACATTCGTGTCGGCGTGCCGAATGCCAACCGTGGCCGTGCTGAAGTCGAAGGGCTGATCGGCTTTTTCGTCAACACCCAAGTGCTGCGTTGCGAGGTGGATGAGCGCGGCAGTTTCGAGGATTTGCTGGCGCGGGTGCGTGAAGCTTCGTTCGGCGCGCAGGCGCATCAGGAGTTGCCGTTCGAGCAACTGGTGGACGAGTTGGTGGCTGAACGCACCCTCGGCCACAACCCGCTGTTCCAGGCCAAGTTCAACCAGAACGTCGGCATGCAGAAACAGCGCGCGATGGCTCTGCCAGGGCTGACTGTCGCCGAGTATCCGCTGGACAAGGACGGCACCCACTTCGATCTGGCGCTGGACATCACCGATGACGGCACGCTGATTCACGGTCAGATGACCTATGCCAGCGACCTCTATCGCCCGCAGACCGTCGAAGCTTTCGTGCCGGCCTTGCTCGGTCTGTTCAGCGAATTGCTGAAAGCGCCGCAGGCACCGTTGCACAGTGTTGCGTTGATCTTGCCAGCACCGCTCCCGGCACCCGCCGAGCCGGCGTTGTTGGTGTTGCAGCACTGGGATCGTGAAGTCGCGCGCCAGCCCGAAGCATTGGCCGCGCGCGACTTGAATCAGGCCTTGAGTTTTCAGGGGCTGGATCAGGCGGCCAATCGACTGGCCCATCATTTGCGCGCCCAAGGCGTGCGCGACGGCCAGCCGGTGGCAGTGCTGATGGAGCGTTCGCTGGACTGGCTGACTTCTGTGCTGGCGATCTTCAAGGCGGGCGCGGTGTACATGCCGCTGGACGTCAAGGCGCCGGACGCACGCCTGCAGCAGATGCTTGGCGCTGCGAAAGCACGGCTGCTGTTGTGCGCCGAAGGCGATGCGCGTGTCTCCGCGCTGGCGGTCGATGGCTGTCAGGGCATCGCCTTTGCAGCGCAGCAGTGGCAGTCAATGCTGGACACTTGCCCAGCCGTGACGCTGTGCGCGCAATCACCGGCGTACGTGATTCACACCTCCGGTTCCACCGGGCAACCGAAAGGCGTACTGGTCAGCCACGGTGCGCTGGGCAGTTATGTGCGCGGTGTGCTGGAACGGATGGCGCCGACGGCGGACAGCAGCATGGCGCTGGTCTCGACCATTGCTGCGGATCTGGGCTTTACCGTGCTCTTCGGTGCGCTGTGTTCCGGGCGCCTGTTGCATGTCTTGCCGGAAGAATTGGGCTTCGATCCGGACCGCTTTGCCGAGTACATGGCCACGCATCAAGTGGGCATGCTGAAAATCGTCCCGGGCCATCTGGCCGCGTTGTTGCAGGCCGCGCGGGCTGCCGACGTGCTGCCGGAACACGCGTTGATTGTCGGCGGTGAAGCGTGCTCGCCGGCGCTGGTCGAGCGCGTGCGCCAGCTCAAACCGGGCTGCCGCCTCATCAACCACTACGGGCCGAGCGAAACCACGGTGGGCGTGCTGGCCCATGAAGTCGGTGATCTGAGCCTGACGCGCAGCGTACCGGTCGGTAGCACACTGGCCGGCGCTCACGTTTACGTGCTCGACGATGTGCTGAACAACGTCGCCGATCAGGTGGCTGGCGAGTTGTATATCGGTGGTGACAGCGTGGCGCTGGGCTACCTGAATCAGCCGGGGCTGACGGCCGAGCGCTTCCTGCCCGATCCGTTTGGCGCGCCGGGTGCGCGGGTGTACCGCAGTGGTGACCGGGTACGCCGCAATCGTCAGCAAACGGTGGAATTCATCGGCCGTGCCGACGATCAAGTCAAGGTGCGCGGTTATCGCGTGGAGCCGGCGGAAGTCGCGCGGGTGTTGCTGGGCCTCGACGGCATCAGTGAAGCGGCGGTGCTGGCGCTGTCACTGGATGACGACCCGACGCGTCTGCAACTGGTCGCGTGGTGTGTGCCGGCGGCGGGGCTGACCTTGCAGGCGCAGGCGCTGCGCGAGCAATTGCAGGCGTGCCTGCCGGATTACATGGTGCCGGCGCAGATTGTGCTGCTGGAAACATTGCCGCTGACGGCCAACGGCAAGCTCGACAAGCGTGCTTTGCCGGTGCCGGGCGTGGTCACTCAGCACTTCGTCGCGCCGCAAGGTGAAGTTGAAGAGAAACTCGCGGCGATCTGGGCCGATGTGCTCAAGCTTGAACGCGTGGGCAGCAGCGACAACTTCTTCGAACTGGGTGGTGATTCGATCCTCAGCTTGCAGATCATTGCCCGGGCCAAACGCCAGGGCATCAAGCTGAGCCCCAAGCAATTGTTCGAAAAACAGACCATCGGCCAACTGGCCGCCGTGGCCAAACTGATCGAAGCCAAACCTGTCGCGGCTGCGCTACCGGCGGCTCGCGGACCGTTGCCATTGCTGCCGATTCAGGCACGTTTCTTCGAGACCGCGATTGCCCAGCGTCAGCACTGGAACCAGTCGGTGATGTTGCAGCCGACCACGCCGCTCGACGCCGCGCATCTGCGCACGGCGCTGGCCGCGCTGATCGAACAGCACGACGCATTGGCGCTGAGCTTCCAGGCGTCCGCCGACGTGTGGCAGGCAATGCCGCAGACCCAGCGTGATCCGCAGCTGTTGTGGGTGCGTGAGCTGGACAGCCTGGACGCTTTGCCGGCATTGGCCGATGTGGCCCAGCGCAGCCTGAATCTGCAACAAGGGCACTTGGTGCGGGCGGTGTTGGTGAATCTGCCGAATGCTGAGCAACGCCTGTTGCTGGTTATCCATCACCTGGTGGTCGACGGCGTGTCGTGGCGCATTCTGCTCGAAGACCTGCAGCTCGCTTACGCCGCTTTGGCGGCGGGCACGCCGCTGGTCTTGCCGGGCAAAAGCAGCTCGCTGCACAGCTGGGCCGAACATCTGCAGCGTTACGCGCAGAGTGAGGCGCTGGCCGCTGAGAGCGCCTACTGGCGGCAAACCCTGGCGGCGGGCGACGCGCAACTGCCACGGGATTTCCCGCTGGACACCCAGACCCGCGCACAAGCGGCCCGGGCCAGCACGCGCTTGAGTCAGACGCTGACCCATAAGCTGCTAAAAGTGGCGCCAGCGGCGTATCGCACGCAGATCAACGACCTGTTGCTGACGGCCCTGGCGCGGGTGTTGTGTGACTGGAGCGAACAGCCTTCGGTACTGATTCAGCTCGAAGGTCATGGTCGTGAAGACTTGTTCGACGACATCGACCTGAGCCGCACCGTGGGCTGGTTCAGCAGCTTGTTTCCGGTGCGCCTGACCCCTGAATCGACGCCGGGTGCGTCGCTGTGCGCGATCAAGGAACAGTTGCGGGCGGTGCCGGGCAAAGGCATCGGGTTTGGCGTGCTGCGTTACTTGAGCCAATCCGCCGAGTTGCAGGGATTGCCGCAGCCGCGCGTGACCTTCAACTACCTCGGCCAGTTCGACGGCGCGTTCAACGCCGACGCGGGTGCGCTGTTCGTGCCAAGCGGCGAAAGCACCGGCGCTAATCAGGACGCGGCAGCGCCGCTGGGTAACTGGCTGAGCGTTGACGGTCAGGTCTACGGCGGTGAGCTGGAATTGACCTGGACCTTCGGCAGCGGCATGTATCGCGCAGAAACCGTCGCGGCGCTGGCCGAAGCCTACCGGCGCGAGCTGGAGCGTTTGATCGAACATTGCTGCGACAGTGGCGAGGCGGCTGTGACGCCGTCGGACTTCAGTCTGGCAACGCTGACCCAGGCACAACTGTCGGCGCTGCCGATCCCGGCCCGCGACATCGTTGACCTCTATCCGCTGTCGCCGATGCAGCAGGGCATTCTGTTCCACAGCGTCAACGATCCGGACAGCCCGGCGTACACCAATCAATTGCGTGTGGATGTGCAACAACTCGACGCCGAGCGCTTCAATCAGGCCTGGCAGCAAACCGTTGATGCCCACGAGATCCTGCGCACCGCATTTGTCTGGCCACAAGACGCTGGCGCCGCAGTACAAGTGGTGCGTCAAAGTGCGCAGATGCCATGGCGCGTGCAGGACTGGCGCGGTCGTGCTGACCTCGGCACGGCGCTGGAGCAACTGGCCAGCGAGGACTTGGCCAACGGTTTCGACCTGACTGGCGCGCCGCTGTTGCGGGTGACGCTGGTGCGCACGGACGAGGCCACGCATCACCTGATTTACACCTGCCATCACATCCTCATGGACGGCTGGAGCACCTCGCAGTTGTTCGGCGAAGTGCTGCAGCGTTATGCCGGCCTGACCCCGGCGGTCGGGCAGGGGCGCTATCGCGATTACATCGAATGGCTGGATCAGCGCGATCAGCAGGCCAGCCGCGATTTCTGGACGACAGCCCTCGCTGATCTTGATGAGCCGACGCGTCTGGCCAGTGCCGTGTCGGGCGGGCAGCACGCGGCCAGCGGTTACGCCGATCACGCGCATGTATTCAGCGAAACCTTGACGGCGAACTTGAACCGCTTCGCCCGCGAGCAGAAAGTCACCCTCAACACCTTGGTGCAAGCGGCGTGGCTGGTGCTGTTGCAGCGTTATACCGGGCAGGACCATGTGGCCTTCGGCGCCACGGTTGCCGGGCGTCCGACGGATTTGCCGGGCGTCGAGCAGCAGATCGGTCTGTTCATCAACACTTTGCCGGTGGTCGCGGCGCCGTCCGCCGAGATCGTCGTCAGCCAGTGGCTGCAACAGGTGCAGGACGTCAATCTGGCACTGCGTGAACACGAGCACACGCCGCTCTACGACATTCAGCGTTGGGCCGGTGCCGGTAACGGCGCGTTGTTCGACAGCATTCTGGTGTTCGAAAACTACCCGATGGCCGAAGCGCTGCAACAAGGCCCGGCCACCGGTCTGAAGTTCTCGGCGATTCGTCGTCAGGAACAGACCAACTACCCGTTGACGCTGGTGGCGGTCACCGGGCGTGAGCTGAGCCTGGGGATCAGTTACGACCGGGCCAGTTTCGATGCGGCCGCAATCAGCGGTTTGAGCGCGCAACTGGAGAGCCTGCTGACGCAGTTCCTCGCCGATGCTTCTCTGCCGCTGGGCGATTTGCAATTGCTTGCAGAACCGCAGCGTCAACAAGCCATCGCTTGGGGCAAGGCTGACCTCACGGCAACGGACGCGCGCACGGTGCTGGAACACCTCGCCGCGCAAGTGCAGCGCCAACCGCAAGCGCATGCGGTGCTGTTCGCCGAACAACAGATCGATTACCAAAGCCTCGATACTCGGGCCAACCGTCTGGCGCACAAGCTGCAGGCACTGGGTGTCGGACCGGAGGTGCGCGTCGGCGTGTGCATGCGACGCACGCCAGATATGCTCGTGGCGTTGTTGGCCATTCTCAAGGCCGGTGGCGCGTATGTGCCGCTGGATCCGGACTACCCGCAGGAACGCTTGCTGCACATGCTCGATGACAGCCGCGCCGCCGTGCTGATCACCGAACCGGCCGCACTGGCGCTGCTGCCTGAAAACTTGAGTGCGCAGGTGTTGTTGGTGGAAGAGGGCGCGTTGAGCGCGTTCCCGACAACGGCACCGCTGGCGAATGTCACTGCACAGAATCTGGCGTACGTCATCTACACCTCCGGTTCCACCGGCAAACCGAAAGGCGTAGCCATCACCCACGGCAACCTGTCGGCGCTGATTCAGTGGTCGGCCGGGGTCTATCGCGAAGAACAGTTGCGTGGCGTGCTGGCGTCGACGTCGATCTGCTTCGACCTGTCGGTCTGGGAGATTTTCGTCACCCTGGCCTGCGGGGGTTGCCTGG
Organism: Pseudomonas sp. Irchel s3a12; assembly: GCF_900187485.1. NCBI lineage: Bacteria > Pseudomonadati > Pseudomonadota > Gammaproteobacteria > Pseudomonadales > Pseudomonadaceae > Pseudomonas > Pseudomonas sp. Irchel s3a12. The sequence continues at coordinate 311,871 of NZ_FYDN01000002.1, read as the reverse complement.
TGTTGGCGGACAATGCGCTGGCGCTGGCCGATTTGCCGGCCCGCGAACAGGTCACCCTGATCAACACGGTGCCGTCGGCGATTGCCGCGCTGCAACGGGCCGGGCAGATTCCGCATTCGGTGGCGACCATCAATCTGGCCGGTGAACCGCTCAAGCAGAGCCTGGTCGACACGCTGTACGCGAGCACGTCGGTGCAGCAGGTCTATGACCTCTACGGGCCGTCGGAAGACACCACCTATTCGACCTTCACCCTGCGCACAACCCAGGGGCAGGCGAACATCGGCAGACCGTTGCCGAACACCGTGGCCTATCTGCTCGACAGCCAGTTGCAAGTACTGCCGAGTGGCGTGCCCGCCGAGTTGTACCTGGGCGGTGCCGGTGTGACCCGGGGTTATCTGCTGCGCGCAGCGCTGACCGCCGAGCGCTTTGTGCCGAACCCGTACGCCAGCAACGGCGAACGCCTGTATCGCACCGGCGATCTGGTACGCCAGGGCAGCGATGACAACATCGAGTACATCGGCCGGGCCGACCATCAGGTGAAGATTCGCGGCTTCCGTATCGAACTCAGCGAAATCGAAGCGCGACTGCTGGAGCAGGACGACATCCGTGAAGCGGTGGTGCTCGCTCAGGACGGAGCCGCCGGCAAACACCTGCACGCCTATGTGGTGGTGGCGCAGGCTGTGGTCGATCAACCGGTGTTGGCGGAACACTTGCGCAATGCACTGGCCAGTCGCTTGCCGGCGCACATGGTGCCAGGCCACTTGCACCTGATCGACGCCATTCCGCTGACTCCCAACGGCAAGCTCGATCGCAAGGCGCTGATGGCCTTGGGCGACGGCCCGACGCAGCAGCACTATCAGGCGCCGCAAAGCGATTTGCAGTGGGAGGTGGCGACGATCTGGCAGGAGGTGCTGGAGGTCGAGCAGGTGGGCCTCGCGGACAACTTCTTCCAGCTCGGCGGGCATTCGTTGCTGGCCACGCTGGTGGTGACCCGGATCAAGGAGCGTCTGGGCGACAAGGTGCCGCTAAAAGAGTTGTTCGAAACCGATACCCTCAAGGCGTTCTGCGCGCGAATCGAGGCTCTGCGCGTCGAAATGTCGCCCGTTCAGGATGAATTGGCTAAATCCCTGGAGGCCCTCAAACGTCTATCCCTCGATGATCTGGAAAAACTGATTTCTTGAGAGGGAAAAACGCGTGCAAGAGTTAATCGAGTCGGTAGGACAACTTTCGGCTAAGCAAAGAAAGGCTCTGGCGGTTCTGCTCAAGCAGAAAGGCGTCAACCTCTTTGACATTGCCCCGGTTTTCAAGCGCACGGCTGAAGAGCCGTTGCTGCTGTCCTACGCTCAGCAGCGCCAGTGGTTTCTCTGGCAGTGGGCGCCGCACAGTGCGGCCTACAACATTCCGACGGCCCTGCGTTTGCAGGGTCCGCTGGATGTCAGCGCGCTGGAGCGCAGCGTTCAGGCGCTGATCGAACGACACGAAACCTTGCGCACGGTGTTCTCCCAGGAAACCGCGCAACCCTTGCAAGTGGTCCTGCCCGCAGGGCCCTTTGCACTGGAGATCCATCAACTGAGCGCTGAGCTGGCCAACGACGCGGATGCCTCGATCCAGACGTTCGTGCAGACCCAGAGCCAGAAAACTTTCGACCTGCAGCACGGCCCGCTTTTGCGCGCAGCGCTGCTGCAAGTCGGCCCCAATGACCATGTGCTGGTGCTGACCCTGCACCACATCGTCTCCGATGGCTGGTCGCTGCAAGTGATGATCGAGGAACTGGTGCAGCTCTACGCCGGTTTCAACCTCGATCACGACGCCGGTCTGCCGGCGCTGCCGATTCAATACGCCGACTACGCCTTGTGGCAGCGGCAGTGGATGGAGGCCGGTGAACAGGAGCGGCAACTGGCCTACTGGCAAGAGAAACTCGGTGGCGAACAACCGGTGCTGGAACTGCCGATGGATCGCCCGCGCACCATCGAGCAAAGCTTCGCTGGCGCCAGCCATAACCTGATTCTCGACCCGGCGCTGAGCAACGCGCTCAAAGCCTTCGCCCGGCAAGAAAACGTCACCCTGTTCGTGGTCTTGCTGGCCTCGTTCCAGGCCTTGTTGCATCGCTACAGCGGTCAGGCCGACATCCGCGTCGGCGTGCCAAATGCCAACCGTGGCCGGGTAGAGATCGAGCGGCTGATCGGCTTCTTCGTCAACACTCAGGTGCTCAAGGCCGACATCGATGGGCAGATGTCCTTTGTCGATCTGCTGCGTCAGGTCAAACAGACCGCGCAAGAAGCGCAGGCCCATCAGGACTTGCCGTTCGAGCAACTGGTCGAAGCGCTGGAACCGGGCCGCAGCCTCAGTCACAGCCCGCTGTTCCAGGTGATGTTCAACCATCAGGCCGAGCGCCGCGTGAGTGTCGAAACCCGTTTGAATGGCCTGAGCATCGAGCCACTGGAATGGCAGAGCCAGACCGCGCAGTTCGACCTGACCCTCAACACCACCGAACAAGCCCATGGCATCGAAGCCGTACTGAAATACGCCACCGATCTGTTCGACGCCGCGACCATTGAGCGTCTGGCACAACACTGGAACGCGCTGTTGCAGGCCATCGTCGCCGAGCCGACCCAGCGCATTGGCCAGTTGCTGATGCTCGATGCCGGCCAGCAGCAACAATTGCTCGCGCAGTGGAACCCTGAGCGCATCGAACAACCGCTCGGACAGTGCATTCACCAAGCCATTGAAGCGCAGGCCGAGCGTTATCCCGACGCGATCGCCGTGACGTACGACGGGCAACGCCTGACGTACGCCGAACTCAATCGCCGCGCCAACCAGTGGGCGCATGCGCTGATCGCCCGTGGCGTTGGCCCGGACGTGCGTGTTGGCGTGGCGGTCGAGCGTTCGCTGGACATGATTGTCGCCATCCTCGCTGTGCTTAAGGCCGGTGGCGCTTATGTGCCGCTGGATCCGGGCTACCCGGATGATCGCTTGAGCTACATGATCGCGGACAGCGGCATCGAGCTGCTGCTGACCCAAGGCCATCTGCTTGCGCAACTGCCGGTACCGTCAGGGCTGGCGTGCCTCGATCTGAATCAGACCCCAGAGCCCGACAACGAAACCAACCCGCTGTGCCTGACCACGTCGGACAGCCTGGCGTACGTCATTTACACCTCCGGTTCCACCGGTAAACCGAAAGGCGCATTGCTGCCGCACGGCAACGTCATGCGGCTGTTCAGCGCCACCGAACACTGGTTCGATTTCGGCCCGCAGGACAGCTGGACGCTGTTCCATTCCTACGCCTTTGACTTCTCGGTTTGGGAGATTTTCGGCGCGCTGTTGTATGGCGGCAAACTGGTGGTGGTGCCCCACGACGTCAGCCGTTCACCGGAGGATTTCTACACGCTGCTGTGCGATGAAAACGTCACCGTGTTGAACCAGACGCCGTCGGCGTTCAAGCCCTTGATGCAGGTCGCCAGCGAGTCATCGCGCAACAACGCTCTGCGCTACGTGGTGTTCGGCGGCGAGGCGCTGGAAGTGCAGAGCCTGCGCCCGTGGTTCGAACGTTTCGGCGACCGTGCGCCCACGCTGATCAACATGTATGGCATCACTGAAACCACCGTGCACGTGACCTACCGGCCGTTGTCGATGGCCGATCTTGAACAAAGCCACAGCAGCCCGATTGGCGAGCCGATTGTCGACCTGTCGTGGTACTTGCTCGATGGCTCGCTGAACCTGGTGCCACAAGGTTGCATCGGTGAGTTGTATATCGCCGGTGCCGGTCTGGCCCGGGGTTATCTGAATCAGGCCGGCATGACCGCCACACGTTTTGTGCCAGACCCCTTCAATCCGCAGGCCGGCGAGCGTCTGTATCGCACCGGCGACCTAGCGCGGCTGCGCGGCGACGGGGTGATCGAGTACATCGGGCGGATCGACCATCAGGTGAAGATTCGCGGTTTCCGTATCGAGCTTGGCGAAATCGAAGCGCAACTGCTCAAGCACGCCGACGTGCGCGAAGCGGTGGTGCTGGCGGTCGACGGTATCAGCGGCCAGCAACTGGCAACCTGGATTGTCGCCAACGAGGCGCTGGATACCGAAGGGCAGGGCACACTGCGCGATTCGATCAAGGCGCATCTGCGCGAAACCCTGCCTGATTACATGGTTCCGGTCAGTTGGGCGTTCCTTGAACGCCTGCCGCTGACGGCCAACGGCAAACTCGATCGCAAGCAACTGCCGCACCCGGAAGTTGCGCAGGCGCAGGAAGTCTATGCCGCACCGCGCAACGAACTGGAACAGCGTCTGGCCGAGATCTGGCAGGACGTGTTGAAGGTCGAGCGTGTCGGCCTCAACGACAACTTCTTCGAGCTGGGCGGCGACTCGATCATTTCGATTCAGGTGGTCAGCCGCGCGCGTCAGGCGGGCATTCGCTTCACCCCCAAAGACATCTTCCAGCATCAGACCGTGCAACGTCTGGCGACCGTCGCGCAACAGAGCGACGCGGTGCAAATGCAGCAGGGCGAAGTGCTCGGCGACGCAGTGCTGACACCGATCCAGCATTACTTTTTCAACAGCGACATTCCGGCGCGGCATCACTGGAACCAGTCGATCCTGCTGACCCCGGCCAGCGCACTGCACGCGGCGCCGCTGGAGCAGGCGCTGGTGCAGTTGCAGCGCCACCACGACGCCTTGCGCCTGCGTTACCGGCAAACCAACGATGGCTGGCAGCAGAGCCACGCGCCGGCGGATCAGGCGCAAACCTTGTTGCGCACGGTCACCCTGGACGACAGCGCAGCATTGCCAGCGCTGTGCCTGGACTTGCAACGCAGCCTCGATTTGCTCGATGGTCCGCTGATTCGTGCAGTGTTGGTTGACTTGCCGGACGCCACTCAGCGTCTGCTGCTGGTGATCCATCACCTGGTGGTCGATGGCGTGTCGTGGCGGATTCTGCTGGAAGATCTGCAAAGCGCTTATCAACAACTGAGCAGCGGTCAGGCTGTGCGTCTGCCGGCCAAGACCAGCGCGTTCAAGGATTGGGGCGAGCGTCTGCAGAAGCATGCCCGTAGCGCTGAACTGGAAAGCGAACTGGATTACTGGCGCGGGCAACTGCGCGATGAGTCGGTCGAACTGCCGCTGGACAACCCGCATGGCCAGTTGAGCAACCGTTTCGAGCGCAGCGTCGATACGCGTCTCGACGCCGAACGCACTCGCCAGTTGCTGCAACAGGCACCTGCGGTTTATCGCACCCAGGTCAACGACCTGCTGCTGACCGCGCTGGCCCGCGTGCTGTGCCAATGGACGAACACCGATAGCGCCCTGGTGCAGCTTGAAGGCCATGGTCGCGAAGACCTGTTCGATGACGTCGACCTCAGCCGCACGGTGGGTTGGTTCACCAGCATGTTCCCGGTGCGCCTGACCCCGGACGCCAGTCTGGAAACCTCGATCAAAGGCATCAAGGAGCAACTGCGCGCGATCCCGAACAAAGGCATCGGTTATGGCTTGCTGCGTCATCTGGGCAGCGCCGAGTCGCAAGGGGTCTTGAACGAACTGGCGCAACCGAAGGTGACGTTCAACTACCTCGGCCAGTTCGACAACAACTTCGATGAACACGCCCTGTGGGTGCCGGCCACTGAAGACAAGGGCGCCGGTCAGGACGAAAACGCGCCGATGGCCAACTGGCTGACCATCGATGGCCGGGTTTATCAGGGCCAGTTGAGCCTGACCTGGACTTACAGCGGCGATGTCTTTGAAGAGGCGACCATCAACGCGTTGGCCCGCGCTTATGAAGTAGCGCTGAGCGAGTTGATCGACCATTGCCTGAACCATCCGAGCGGCGGTTTGACGCCATCGGACGTGCCGTTGGCCGGGTTGTCCCAGGCGCATCTGGATAGCTTGCCGATCGCTGCCCAGCGCATCGAGGACATCTATCCGCTGGCGCCGATGCAGCAAGGCATCCTGTTTCACAGCCTGTACGACGCCGATGCCAGCGCCTATGTCTATCAGATGCTGCTGGATATCGACGGCCTCGACGTGGCGCGTTTCCAGCAGGCCTGGCAGCGCGTGGTGGATCGCCATGAAGTGCTGCGCGCCGGTTTTATCTGGGGCCGCGATGGCCTCGATGCGCCGCTGCAAGTGATCAATCGCCAGTTGACCCTGGAAATGCCCGAAGTCGATGTGCGCGGTGTGGCGGACTTGCCGGCCGTGCTCGAAGCGCGGGCGCAGGCTGATCGCGCACGCGGTTTCGATCTGCAGAACCCGCCGCTGCTGCGTCTGTGCCTGCTGCGCACCGGCGATGACCGCCATCGTTTGATTTTCACCTGCCACCACATCCTCATGGATGGTTGGAGCAACTCGCGGATGTTCGGCGAGGTGTTGCAGGATTACGCCGGTCAGCCGGTACCAAGCGCGCAGGGCCGTTATCGCGACTTCCTCGTCTGGCTGCAAGGTCAGGACAAGGCGGGCGCAGAGGCATTCTGGCGCGGACAACTGGCCGCACTGGACGAACCGACCCGACTGGCTTCGGCCTGTCACGGGCGTACCGTGCCGGGGCCTGGCAAACAGATGCATCGCCTGCATTTCGACCAAGCCTTCACTCAGCGCCTGAACGGTTTCTCCCGTCAGCAGCAAGTGACCCTCAACAGTCTGGTGCAAGCCGCGTGGTTGCTGGTGTTGCAGCGCTACACCGGCCAGGCCACGGTAGCCTTTGGTGCGACTGTGTCCGGACGTCCGGTGGATCTGCCGGGCATCGAGCAGCAATTGGGCCTGTTCATCAACACCTTGCCGGTGATCGCCAGCCCGCAAGCCACGCTCAGCGTCGGCGACTGGGTGCGCAGCGTGCAGGACAAAAACCTGTTGCTGCGCGACTACGAGCAGACGCCGTTGCAGGACATCCAGCGTCTGGCCCAGCTGAGCGGCGAAGCGTTGTTCGACACCTTGCTGGTGTTTGAAAACTATCCGGTGTCCGAAGCGCTGGAAGCCAATCCGGGCGGTCTGCGTTTCGCTGGCCTGGAGCATCGCGAGCAAACCAACTACGGCCTGACCCTGATCGCCGGGGCCAGCGATGTCTTGAACCTGGACTTCAACTACCTCACCGAACACTTTGCCGAACGCAGCGTGCTAGGTCTGGCGGGGCATCTGGAAGAAGTGCTGCGTCAATTCATCGAGGCGCCGCAGCGTCTGCTCGGTGAGATCGGCCTGTTGCCACTCGCCGAACGCCAGACCCTGGCGCAATGGAACGACCATCAGGCCGCGTATCCGGCTGAGCGGTTGATCCCGCAAAGTTTTGAACGTCGCGTCGCGGCACATCCGCAGGCACTGGCGCTGAGTCATGCCGGCGTCGCCCTGAGCTATGCCGAGCTCAATCAACGCGCTAACCAGTTGGCTCATCATCTTGTCGCACTGGGTGTCGGCGCGGAAATCCGTGTAGGCGTGGCGATGCCGCGTTCGGCGGAGCTGGTCATTGCCCTGATGGCGGTGCTCAAGGCCGGTGGCACCTATGTGCCGCTGGACCCGGATTACCCGGCGGATCGCGTGGCCTACATGCTCGACGACAGTCAGGCGAAAGTCTTGCTCACGCAGCAGTCGCTGCTGGCGCAACTGCCGCAGACCGATGCGCAGGTGGTGCTGGTCGAGGCGGGTGGTGCAGCATTTGCCGAGCAGCCTGCGGACAATCTTCCTGCGCGGGGAGATTCGGCCAATCTGGCCTACGTGATCTACACCTCCGGCTCTACCGGCAAGCCGAAAGGCGTGGCCATTGCCCATCGCAACGTGCAGGCGCTGATTCACTGGTCCGCCGAGGTCTACAGCGAAGACGATCTGCAAGGTGTACTGGCGTCGACGTCGGTGTGCTTCGACCTGTCGGTGTGGGAGATCTTCGTCACCCTCGCACGCGGCGGCTCGATCGTCATGGCGCGCAATGCCCTGGAACTGCCGGACTTGCCGGAGCGCGATCAGGTGCGCCTGATCAACACCGTGCCGTCGGCGATTGCCGCGCTGCAACGCACCGGGCAAATTCCGCCGGGCGTGCGCATTATCAACCTCGCCGGCGAGCCACTGAAGCAGAGCCTGGTCGACACGCTCTACCGCGAGACGGCGGTGGAGCACGTCTACGACCTGTACGGGCCGTCGGAAGACACCACCTATTCGACCTGCACCCGCCGCGAACTGGGTGGTCTGGCGAACATCGGCCGGCCGCTGGTCAACACCACGGCGTACCTGCTTGATGGTCAATTGCAGCAAGCGCCGCTGGGCGTGGCGGCCGAACTGTACCTGGCCGGCGACGGCATCACCCGTGGCTATTTGTTCCGCCCCGGCCTGACCGCCGAACGTTTCGTGCCCAATCCATTCTCGAGCAGCGGCGAACGCATGTACCGCACCGGCGACCTGACCCGCTTCAGCGATGACGGCCGGATCGAATACGTCGGCCGCATCGATCATCAGGTCAAGGTGCGCGGTTTCCGCATCGAACTGGGTGAAATCGAAGCGCGTCTGCTCGCTCAGGACAGCGTGCGCGAAGGCGTGGTGCTGGCGGTGGATGGCCACAGCGGTCAGCAACTGGTGGCGTATGTGGTGCCGAGTGACAGCAGCCTCAGCCTCGAACAATTGGACGATTTGAGTGAAACGCTGCAGGCCGCGCTGAAGGCGCATCTGCCGGAATACATGGTGCCGGCGCAGTGGCTGTTCCTCGAACAGTTGCCGCTGACCCCCAACGGAAAACTCGACCGCAAAGCCTTGCCTGCAGCGGACGTCAGCCAGTCGCAGCGCGAATACGTGGCGCCATCGACGCCGTTGGAGCAGCAACTCGCCGAGGTCTGGCAGGACATTCTGAAGATCGAACGGGTCGGCGTGACCGACAACTACTTTGCGCTGGGCGGCGATTCGATCATCTCGATTCAACTGGTCAGCCGTGCGCGCCAGCAGGGGATTCGCTTCACCCCCAAAGACCTGTTCCAGCAGCAGACCGTGCAGAAGCTCGCCGCTGTGGTTGCGCTCGAGTCGTCGACCGACGAGGCGCCGGCGGATTATCCGCTGGCGCAACTCGATCAGGCGCAGCTCGATGCGTTGCCGGTGCCGGCCGACCAGATCGAGGATGTCTACCCGCTGTCGCCGATGCAGGAAGGCATGCTCTTTCACACGCTGTCGGATAACGGCAGCAGCCTTTACGTGCAACAGGTCAGCCTGCCGATCAAGGGCCTGGACGTGGAGCGCTTCCGTCAGGCGTGGGAATTTGTCATCGCCCGTCAGGCGATTCTGCGCACCAGTTTCCATTGGCAGGACGGCCTGGCCAAACCGTTGCAGGTGGTGCATCGCCATGCGCCGTTGCAAATGCAGGTACTTGATTGGCGTGATCGGGAGACGAGCGAGGAACTGATTGCCGAGTTCGCCAGCGCTGACCGTGCGCTCGGTTTCAATCTGGCCGATGCGCGTTTGTTGCGGGTGACCCTGCTGCGCCTGAGCGAAGATCAGTACCAGATGATCTGGACCAGCCACCACATCCTCATGGACGGCTGGAGCAGTTCGCGGCTGTTCGGTGAGGTGCTGCAGTATTACGCCAAGGGCGAAATCATCGGCGAGAACGGTCGCTACCGCGACTTTATCGCCTGGTTGCAGGCGCAGGATCAGGACGCTCAGGAGCTGTTCTGGAAGGCGCGGCTGGCGGCGGTCAACGAGCCGACGGCACTGAGCCAGGCGATGCACCCGCGCCACAGCGCCGATGTCGCCGGTCACGATGCAATCTATTCGAACTGGGATAAAGCGCAGACCGCGCGGCTGTTGCAGTTCTGTCGCGACCTGCGCATCACCCCCAACACGCTGATTCAGGGTGCATGGTTGCTGCTGTTGCAACGCTACACCGGGCAGCAGACGGTGACCTTTGGCGCCACGGTGTCGGGGCGTCCGGAAAGTCTGGCGAATGTCGGCAACATGCTCGGTCTGTTTATCAACACCTTGCCGATCATTCAGACCCCGCAAGCCGATCAGCGTCTGGCTGACTGGCTGGGCGAAGTGCAGGCCTACAACCTCGACATCCGTGATTATTCCCAGGCGCCGCTGGCGGATGTACAGCGCTGGTCCAGCCTCGGTGGGCAGGCGTTGTTCGACAGCATCGTGGTGTTCGAAAACTTCCCGATCGACGATCGCTTGCAGGAAGACAACGACACCGATCTGACCTTCGGCAAATCCATCGGCCATGGCGTGACCAACGTGCCGATGGACCTCGCGGTGATGCTCGGCGACGAGTTGTCGATCGAATACCTGTACCTGCGCAGCCACTTCAGCGCCGAGGCGGTTGTCGGTATTCGCCAGACCATGGAAAACACCCTCGCCGCGATGCTGGCGGCGCCGTACGAACGCCTCGGTAATTTGCAGCGCCTGAGCGGCGAGCAATGGCAAGCGGCGCAAGCCTGGAGCGCTGAACCGGCACACACCCATCAAGCCGCGCTGTTGCCGGAACTGATCAGCCGTCACGCGCAACAGCAGCCGCAGGCCATCGCCCTGCAATGCGCCGGAATGAACCTGACCTACGCCGAACTCGAGCAACGCGCCAACCGACTGGCGCACTGCCTGATCGAACAAGGTGCCGGGCCGGAAGTGGTGATCGGCGTGGCCTTGCCGCGTTCGCTGGAAATGGTCGTGAGCTTCCTCGCCGTGCTCAAGAGCGGGGCGGCGTACGTGCCGCTGGACATCGACTATCCGCCGGAGCGTCTGGCCTACATGATCGAAGATTCCGGCATGGCGCTGTTGCTGACCCAGAGCAGTCTGCGCAGCACGTTGCCGGCGCCGCAAGGCCTGCTGCGCCTGGAAATCGATCACCTCGATGAAAGCCGCTACGCCGACCACGCCCCCGAACGTCGCGTGCAGGAGCAGGGCCTGGCCTATTTGGTCTACACCTCGGGTTCCACCGGCCGGCCGAAAGGCGTCGCGGTGACCCAAGGCCCGCTGAGCATGCACTGTCAGGCCATCGCCGAGCTGTACGAAATGGACGCCAGCAGTTGCGAGCTGCACTTTATGTCGTTCGCCTTCGACGGGGCCCATGAGCGCTGGTTGAGCACCTTGTACAGCGGCGGTCGTCTGCTGATTCGCGACGGTTGCCTGTGGACGCCGGAGCAGACCTATCAGGCGCTGCACGACTACGGCATCACCATTGCCTGCTTCCCGCCGGCCTATCTCAAGCAACTGGCCGAGTACGCGGCGGCCAGCGGTATTGCGCCGCCACCCGTGCGCATCTATTGCTTCGGCGGTGACGCGGTGCCGGATCAGACCTTCGAGCAGGTCAAAGCTGCGCTGCGTCCGCAGTACTTCACCAACGGCTACGGCCCGACCGAAACCGTGGTCACGCCGATGCTCTGGAAAGTCCCGGTCAGCCAGCATTGCGAAGCGGCGTACGCGCCGATCGGCCGCGCCGTGGGGGCACGCTCGCTGTACGTGCTGGACGAAGACCTGAACCCGCTGCCGCCAGGCTTTGCCGGTGAGTTGTACATCGGTGGCTATGGCGTCGCCCGGGGTTATCACGGCCGTCCGGACCTGACCTGCGAGCGCTTCGTACCCAATCCGTTCGCGGCGGGCGAGCGCCTGTATCGCAGCGGCGATCTGGTGCGTTTACGCGCCGACGGTGTGGTTGATTACGTCGGCCGTATCGACCATCAGGTCAAGGTGCGCGGCTTCCGCATCGAACTGGGTGAAGTCGAGGCCAGTCTGCGCCAGTTGCCGTCGGTGACTGATGCACTGGTGATCGCCCGGGACAATGCCTCCGGCAAGCAACTGATCGGTTATGTGGTCACCGCGACCGGTGCAGACATTGGCGATGAACTCAAGGCGGGCCTGCGCGCCTCGTTGCCGGAATACATGGTGCCGGCGCAGATCGTCTGCCTGAACGCTTTCCCGGTAACGCCTAACGGCAAGCTGGATCGCAAGGCGCTGCCGGAACCGGAATTCAAAACCGAAGAATACGTCGCCCCGCGCAATGAGCAGGAAAGCCTGCTCGCGGACATCTGGGCGCAGGTGCTGCAGGTCGAACAAGTGGGCATCAGCGACAACTTCTTCGAACTGGGCGGCGATTCGATTTTGAGTTTGCAGGTGATCTCCCGCGTCAGAAACCACCCGACGTTGCAGATGGATCTCAAGCTGCGCGACCTGATGCGTTATCAGACCATCGCCGGCATCGTCGAGCAGGAAGCGGCGAAGGAGGGCACGGCACAACCGCAGACGGACGTCACGCACGTGGCCGCCGAGGGCTTGTTCAATCTCTTGCCGATTCAGGAGTGGTTCTTTGCTGAAGGCATGGCCGAGGCGCATCACTACAACCAGTCATTACTGTTGAGCGCGCGCCAGCCGCTGGACCTCGATGCGCTCGAGCAGGCACTGGGCTGGATCGAGCAACATCACGACTCGTTGCGCCTGCGTTTCTCCCACGAAGGCGGGCGCTGGATGCAGCGTTACTGCGACCTCAGTGAACAGGGCGAGACGTTGCTCTGGCGCCGCGAGGCGGACAACAGCGAGCAGGTCGAAGCCTTGGCCAACCTTGCCCAGCGCAGCTTGAAACTCGATGACGGGCCGGTCTGGCGGGTGATGCACGTCGCCTTGCCGGATGGCCAGGCGCGCCTGCTCGTGGTGATTCATCACTTGGTGGTCGACACCGTGTCGTGGCGAATTCTGCTCGACGATTTGAAAGTGGCGTACGAGGCGTGCGTGCAGGGGCTGCAACCGAAACTGCCGATTCGCACCAGCAGTTACCGATCGTTCGCCGAAGCCTTGCAGGCGCAGGCGCCGGTGATTGCCGAGCAGGAACTGGGGTATTGGCTGGAGCAACTGGATCAGCCGGGCGTCGACTTGCCGTGCGACAACCTGCGCGGCAAAAACCTCGTGCGTCAGCAGGCGCAGGCGCGGCTCAAATTGTCTCGCGAGCACACTGAACAACTGCTCAAACAGGCCCCGGCGGTGTATGGCACGCAGATCAACGACCTGCTGTTGTCGGCGCTCAGCCGTGCCCTGTGCCGCTGGAGTCAACAACCGTCGGCACTGATCCTGCTCGAAGGCCATGGTCGTGAAGACCTGTTCGAGGCCATCGACCTGAGCCGCAGCCTGGGCTGGTTCACCAGCATGTTCCCGGTGCGTTTGCGCCCCGACAGCGACGACATCGGCCAGTCGATCGTCAATGTGCAGGCACAGTTGGCAGCGGTGCCGCAGAAAGGCATCGGCTATGGCGTGCTGCGGCATCTGGCAGGCGCTGAGGTGTCGAGGCAACTGGCCGAGCTGCCGCAAGCGCGGGTCACGTTCAACTACCTGGGGCAATTCGACCAGAGCTTCGACGAGCAGGCCCTGCTGGTGCCGGCGCTGGAAGAAACCGGTGACAACTACAGCCTCAAAGCCAATTTGGGCAACTGGCTGGAAATTGTCGGCCAGGTCTATGACGGTCAGTTGGCCTTGCGTTGCATCTACAGCAGCCAGCGTTATCGCGCCGGCACCATGGATGCCTTGATGAGCGATTACCAGCGTGAGCTGGAAGCGTTGGTCGAGCATTGCATGGCACGCGCGGGCTGATCGCCACACGTTCAGTCATCTTCGGGGGCGCTGCCGCGGCGCGCCCCTTTTTTGCCGATACAAGGATTTAAGCGATGTCGTTACACCCTGATCTGGAAGCCTTCCTCGATCTGGCCCAAGACAGCCAGGACGCCGGCCTGCCGGCCATGCACCAAATGACCCCGAACGAAGCCCGCGCGACTTTCGAACAGACCACTGCGCAACTGCGCTGGCCGGCGCCTGAAGACCTGTTGGTCAGCGCAATCGACACGTCGGCACGTGATGGTGCGCCGTTGGCATTGCGTCTGTATCGCCCCAATGCTGCGGTCTCGCCGATGCCGCTGCTGGTGTATTTCCATGGTGGTGGTTTTGTTGTCGGCAGCCTCGACTCTCACGACGGTGTGTGCCGCGAGTTTTGTCAGCGCACGCCGTGTGCGGTGTTGTCGGTGGGCTATCGACTGGCCCCGGAGCATCGTTTTCCAACGGCATTGGAGGATGGCGAAGACGCTTTGTCGTGGTTAGCGGAAAACGCCGTAAGTCTTGGGCTTGATACCTCGCGCGTGGCGTTTGGTGGCGATAGTGCCGGCGCGACGTTGGCTACGGTGCTGGCGATTCAGGCCGTGGTGCAACCGCATACTGTGGCCATCGCACCCAAGGCGCAGTTGTTGTGCTATCCGGTGACCGATGCTTCGCGTGTGCACGATTCGCGGTTGTTGTTTAGCGAGGGGTATTTGTTGGAGAGCGATACGCTTGACTGGTTTTATCAGCATTACGCCCGCAGTCCGCAAGATTATCTGGACTGGCGTTTTTCGCCGTTGTTGGCGGAGGATCTGCAGGGGGTGGCGCCGGCGATTGTGTTGTTGGCGGGTTTTGATCCGTTGTTTGATGAGGGGCAGGCTTACGCTGATAAGTTGCGGGGGCAGGGGGTGAGTGTTGAGGTTGAGCATTGTCCTGGGCTGACGCATGATTTGCTGCGGATGGCTTCGGTGATGCCTGATGTTTTGCGGGTGCATGAACGCCTGAGCCGGGCGTTGGCGGGGGTGTTGGTTTGATTTTTGGGGGGGGTGGTTTTTGGGTGAATATCCGTTGCTGCGGTAATGGCGGCTTAGGGTTCCGCCCTTACGGCGGGTCACTTTTTACAAACGCCTAAAAAGTAACCAAAAACGCTTGCTCCTACGTGCGGCCCGCTCGCTGGGGCTCGGGGTTCCTTCGCTGCGGGATCGATCCGGGCGCAGCGTCTCCGGTTTGCTTCGCTGCACCTCCTCTCGCTGTGTTTGGCTGCGCCAAACGGTCGCTGCGCTCCCACGCCCGGATCAATCCCTCCACTCAGCCTTCCGACGTCGCCTTACAGATCAAGAGCGGCAGCCGAGCTAACGCTCATCCTGTTGAGTGGTGAGGAGCAACAGCGTGCTCGGCTTTGGATTGGTGTTGGAGCTGCCCCTCACCCCAGCCCTCTCCCGGAGGGAGAGGGGGCCGATTTTTGGGCTTTTCAAAATCTGAGTTCAACGCGTCATCGCACCTCGGCGTAGCTCGCTCAATCATCTCGATCAGTCCTCTCTCCTTCAGGGATAGGGGGCTGATTTGTGAGCCTTTCAGAATCTGAGTTCAACGCGGTATCGCAAGTCGGCGTAGCTCGCCCAAACACCTCGATCGGCCCACTCTTTTTCTTGGAGGGTGAGGGGGCTGATTTGTTTGCTTTTTAGAGCCTGAGTTCAGCGCGGTATCGCATGTCGGCGTAGCTCGCCCAAACACCTCGATCGGCCCACTCTTTTTCTTGGAGGGTGAGGGGGCTGATTTGTTTGCTTTTTGGAGCCTGAGTTCAGCGCGGTATTGCATGTCGGCGTAGCTCGCCCAAACACCTCAATCAGTCCTCTCTTTTTCTTGGAGGGCGAGGGGCTGATTTGTTTGCTTTTCAGAGCCTGAGCTCAGCGCGGTATCGCACGTCGGCGTAGCTCTCCCAAACACCTCAATCAGTCCCCTCTCCCTCCGGGAGGGCTAGGGTGAGGGGCTTTTGATCTGGCTTTTGATCTGGCTTCGGCTTTTGATCTTTTGCCCCATCGGCAGGCCGAGCGGAGGTGTTCATCCGGGGGTTAGGCGCGCAGCGCCGTGCGGCGTAGCCGCATACATCGATAGGAGGTGCAGCGCAGCAAACCGTAGGCGATGCCCCCGGATGGACACCGTAGCGAGGGAACACTGAGCCTCAGCGAAGTGCCGTACGCCGGGGCAAAGCCTTTTGGGTTACCTTTTCGGCGTTTGGAAAAGGTAACTCGCTGTAAGAGCGAAACCGCCAGCGGCAACACCCGCAGCAACGGATATGCCCCCAAAACCCAAAGAGCATGGTCGGCCCGAAGGCCGCCAAGACCAACAGGCGAAAAAAAGCCCCGCCAAAGCGGGGCTCTCTCACATCACACCCAATCAGAAATCAGCCTTGACCGACATCACGAAGTTACGCGGATCACCATAGAAGTTACCGAACCCTTCGGTACCAATGGTCGAGTAGTAACGCTTGTCAAACAGGTTGTTCCCGTTAAGCGCCACCGACCAGGTGTCATCGATACGGTAGCCAATGCGACCGTTCCAGACCGCATAACCGGCGCCATCAATGTTGTCACCGCCCAAAGGCGAAGTCCGGTAGTTGCCCGTCTGCGCGTTGACACCCGCACCGATCGTCACGCGATCCAGCGGCCCGCTCAGGCTGTAGTCACCCCAGACACGCAGCAAATGGCGCGGCACGTAGGAGTTGTAGACCACGCCATCCTGCGTGGCGTCGGCATCTTCCAGCACTTTGGTCTGGGTGTAGGTGTAACCGGCGAGCAATTGCAGGCGATCAATCACCTCACCGCTGACTTCCGCTTCGAAGCCCTGCGCGCGAACCTTGCCGGAGTTGATCGAGCAAGAACTGTCTTCGCAACGCGGGTCATCCTGGGCGGCATCTTTCTGAATGGTGCGGAACAGGTTGAAGGAGCTGTTCAGACGACCGTCGAACCACTCACCCTTGATCCCCAGCTCGTAGCTCTGGCCAACCAATGGCTTGAGGGTGCTGCCATCGATGGTCTTGTAAGCGCCTTGCGGGGTGAAGATGTCGGTGTAGCTGGCGTAGGCGGTCAGGTTGTCGTTGAGGTCGAACAGCACACCGGCGAACGGCGTGACCTGGCCGGTTTCCGTGGACTTGGTGTCGACCTGGGTGCCTTCGCCACGGAAGTACTGCACCGAATCGGTGTCGGACTTGTACCAGCTGACACGGCTGCCCAGTACCAGGGTCAGCGGATCAGCCAGTTTCAGGCGGGCGATCGAGTAGGCGCCGTATTGCTTGATGTGCATGTCCACCGGGCCGCCACGGGAAGCGTTGGCCAGGTAGTAGCTTTCGTCCGGTTGCGGGATGTGGTGGTTCGGGTCGAGCACGTTCTGCCGTTGTGGCAGCGCGGCGACGGCGTAGAAGTCATCCTTGTGCGAACGGCTGGCGTTGGCGCCGATGGTCAGTTCATGTTGCTGGCCGAAGGCGTCGAATTTGCCGTCGACATAGGCATCGAAGCCGTAGTCGCGCTGGTCGTAGTCGTAAATGCTACCCAGCATCAGCGTATTCGAAGCCGTGGCACCGACCGGCACTGCACCGCTCGGGAAGGCGTATTCCATGTCCTGGGTGTTGCGCGAATACACCCCGGCGACTTTCAGCGACCAGTCGTCGTTGAACTGGTGTTTCAGGTCGGCGAAGTAGGTGGCGCGTTTGCTGCGCTGGTTGTTCCACGCGGTGTTCAGGCAGGTGGAGCGCTTGAGGTGCAGGTCGGATCCGTCGGCGTAACGCGGCAGGCCGCCCCAGCATGGCGTAGCGTCGACGTCTTCCCAGGCGAAACCCAGACCCAGGGTGGTGTCGGGGCTGAGGTCGAAGTCCAGGGCGCCGTAGTAGATCTGGTCTTTGCGGCTGGCCACGTCATAGAAATATTGACGGGTCTGTTCGGTGACCACGGCGCGACCACGGATGGTGCCGGAATCGTTCAGCGGGCCGCCGGTATCGACCTGGCCACGATAGTTGTCCCAGGTGCCTGCCGACAGCGAGAGCTGCGTGTGCGCAGTGTCCTGGCCGCGTTTGCGTACGAAGTTGACGCCACCGGCGGTGCCGCCTGCGCCTTTCATCATGCCGGCTGCGCCACGCAGAACTTCCACGCGGTCATAAATGGCCATGTCGCTGTTGAAGCTGTCGGCCTGCACGTAGCTGCTGCCGATATCCAGCGGCACGCCGTCGTACTGGTACTGGCCAGTCATACGGAAGCCGCGGGAGTAGAAATACTTGCCGCCCATGGGCGAGTCATACACGGTAATGCCCGGGGTCTTCTCCATCACCTGTTCGATGGTGTTGAGGTTCTGGTCATCGAGCATCTTGCGGGTCATCACCGTGACCGACTGCGGGGTTTCCTTCAGCGAGTGCACGCCCTTGCCAATGGTCACGCCGCCGGTGGTGTAGGAGTTGCTGCCCTCGGTGGTGGCACCGAGGCGGCTGGCGTTGACGTTGGTCGGGGCCAGTTCCATCGCGCTGCCGGTGGCCGGGCCGAGCACGGTCACGGTGTTGCCGTCACGCTGGTAGCGGATGCCGGTGCCGTTAAGCATCGCCTTGAGTGACTCGTCGTCCTGGTAGCGGCCGTTGAGCGCGGTCGAACGCAAACCTTGCAGGCTTTCCGGACTGTAGATGATTTGCAGGCTGGTCTGCTGGCCAAGGGTTTGCAGTGCCTGGGCCAGTGGCTGCGACGGGATGTTCAGGGTCCATTCCTGGGCCTGAACATACGGCGCTGCCGTGAATGTCAGTGCCAGACCAAGGCCGGTGCCGGCCAGTCGAGTGCGTGTCGCGCCGTGCATCAGCAGGGCTCGAGTCAGAGGGCGAAGCATGAAACGGGATGCGGACATGAGGTTAAGACCTTGGCAGGTATAGTTGTTAATGGTTCTTATTCATCTCATTAAGACGAGGAAGCCGCGGCAAACCGGAAAATTATTTTTCCGGCCCGGCCGCGGCCTCGTCGATCAAGCGGTTTGCAGTTCGCTCTTGACCTTGCCGGCCTCCATGCGCACCAGTTGATCGGCGACGTCGAAGTAACGGTCATCGTGGGAAATGACGATGATGGTCTTGCCCAGACGTTTGAGGTCAGGCAGCAACTCGGTGTAGAAAATTCGCCGGAAGGTCGGGTCCTGATCGGCCGCCCATTCATCGAACACCAGCACCGGCCGCTCTTCGAGCCAGGCATTGACCAGGGCCAGGCGCTTGCGCTGGCCGGTGGACAAATCGGTGGTGCTGAACGCGCCGTCGCGCACGCTGACCTTGTGCGCGATCTCCAGACGTTCGAGGTAGCGGGTCGCGTCCTGCGGGACTTCGCGGTCGCCCTGAATCAGATCGTCGAACAGGTAGTAGTCGGCAAAAATCGTCGTGAAATTCTGCCGGTAGTCATCGCGATTAAGCGCGGTGATCGGCTGATCGTTGACGCGGATTTCGCCTTCGGTTGGCGCGTACAAGCCCAGCAGCAGTTTGATCAGCGTGGTTTTGCCGCAGCCGTTTTCACCGACGATAAACACGATGTCGCCCTGTTCGATGCGCAGGTTGACCGGCCCCAGACGGAACGGTTCGCTGCCTTCCACGGGTGGGAAGGCGTAACGCACGTTGTGCAGTTCCAGGCTGTTGACCGCACCGGGTTTCTTGCCCTGATCCTCCAGCAGCAGATGCGGTTCGGGCGAGGAGAATTGCTCGCTCAGTTCGGCGATGCGGCGGAAGGCAATCTGCGCACGGCTGATGATCGGCAAGGTGCTGACCAGGTGCTCCAGCGGCCCCTTCATGTACAGCAGCACCAGGACGAAGCCGCTCATCACTGCTTTGTCGCCGCTGGGCCAGAAGGATTGCAGGGCCAGGGCCATGCCGATGACCACGAAGAACAGCATCGAACCGAAGGACTTGGCGATGACGAAGGTGTTGATGGATTTGATCTGGGTGTCGCAGATCTTCTCGGCGGTTTTTTGAATCCCGGCGACAAACATGCGCTGGCGACGCGGGCGATGAATGCGCAGTTCCTTAGCACCCTCGGCAATCGCGTTGTAATGCTTTTGCAGTTCATCTTCGGAATCGCGTGCAGCGTAGAAACCGCGCATGCCCTTGGCCCGGGCAATCGCCTGAATGGTCGTACCGATCGCAATCGCCACCAACATCATCAGGAACATCGGCCAGGACAGCAGCGCCAGATAGCCGAGGCAGCCGAGGGTAACGGTCATGGAAATCGCCAGCGGGGCGAAGGCGAAGGCGAAGTCGCTGATGGTGTCGACGTCGTGGGTCAGCACCGGGATCAAGCGATGGCTGCGGTAACGTTCGATCTGGTCGATCGGCGCCGACAGGACTTTCTCCCCCAGCTCTTTGCGCAATTTGGCGATGATGTGCTGGCCGACGTAGTTGGTGCCGATGTCGGACAAAATCGTCGTCAATAAGGCCAACGCACAGAGGCCAGCGAAGATCATTACCACGGTGCGGGTCAGGCCGTCGTCGGAGTGCAGGGCATTGTTGATGGTCGCCAGCAGCACGGTGACGCTCAGGCCGCCGATCATGCCGAGCACGATGGACACAGAGACGATCAGGCGGAAGGGCTTGAGCAAGGCGAACAATTCGTTGATCGCCCCACGCGTAGGCTTGGTCATGGAGGATTCCTGCTTCGGTGCGGAGGGAGTGCCGGTACTTAAGGAAAACGAATGGTCACGGACTTTCTTTAAACGACCGCAGGCGGGGCTGCGGTCGGGATGGGCAGGATCAGAGGTCGCGCACTACGCGAAACCCGAGCCAGTCGCCTTTGCTGGTCGGCCAGCTGCTGTTGCGGTTGCCGGAGCGCGAGAACACCGGCGCCTCGCCCCAATCGTTGCCGCGCATGACCTGACGCTCGCAGTTTTCCTGGGTCCATGGGCGACCGTCGTTGGGTACGCCGGAGTAATCCTTGTGATAGCAGTCGGCGGTCCATTCGTAGACGTTGCCGTGAGCGTCGTAAACGCCGAAGGCATTGGCCGGGAACGTCCCGGCAGGGGAGGTGAAGTTGTAACCGTCGGCGGCGCCATAGGTGTTGGCGTGTTTGGAGATCTGGTAGTTGTTGCCTTCATCGAACGGGAAAGGGAAGGGCCCGGTGCTGCCGCCGCGTGCGGCGTACTCGCGGATCGATTCGCTTTGCAAGCGATAGGCATGACCGGTTTTTTTCGACAACCAATCGATGTAGCCCTGGGCTTCGGCGACGTTCATGCACACGGCCGGGTCGCGGGCGGTCTGTTTGAATTCCGGTTTGCCGGCGGTGCAGCGGCGGCCCGGGCGATCATCGAAGTCGTAAGGCTTGTTGCCGGTTTCGCGCACGTACGCGTCCCACTCGCCGACCAGCACCTGGAAGCGGCTGATGGCGAAGGGTTTGCTGAAGGTCACTGCGTGGCGCGGGCCTTCGTCCGGTTCGCGGCCGACTTCGTCGTCCGGGGTGCCCATGGTGAAGGTGCCGGTTGGCAGCACGACCATTTCCGGGCAGTCCTTGCAGTCCTTGAACACTTTGCCTGGCGCCGGCACTGTC
Organism: Pseudomonas sp. Irchel s3a12; assembly: GCF_900187485.1. Classification (NCBI taxonomy): domain Bacteria; kingdom Pseudomonadati; phylum Pseudomonadota; class Gammaproteobacteria; order Pseudomonadales; family Pseudomonadaceae; genus Pseudomonas; species Pseudomonas sp. Irchel s3a12. Next base: position 290,818 of record NZ_FYDN01000002.1, on the reverse strand, counting down.
GCCGCTTGAGCTGCGCCGGGCAACAGGCCGGCGCACAGCGCGGTCAGGGCCAGCGCGGGCAAGGCCTTGAAGGTGAAACAGGCATGGGGCTTTTTCATGAGTCGTCTCTGTGAAAAGGAAACTGGAGTCGAGGGATCAGGCGCGGCGTTTTTTACCGAGCAGGGCCATGAAGCGGTCCACTTCGGCTTCGTTGTTGAGCAGGCCCGGCGCGGTGCGAATCACCGGGCCGACATCGCGGCTGACCGCATCGCAGATCACCCGGTTTTGCATCAGGTAGGCGGCTACTTCATCGCTGTCCTGACCCTTGGCCCGGAAGAAAGTGAAACCGGCAGAAAACTGCGGATCGAGCGGAGTCACCAGCTCGATGTTCGACTGTTCTTGCAGACGCTGCTTCAGGTAGCTGTTGAGCTGATGAATGCGCGCCTGAACGTCAGCCTTGCCCAGTTGCAGGTGCAACTTGAACGCTTCGTCCACCGCCCAGCGATGCTCGAAAGCGTGGTAACCGCCCGGGGTCATGATCGTGGCGAAAGAAGTGGCTTCGGAGAATGTCGGCACACTCGGGCTGACGTATTTCAGCTCTTCGCTGCGGCTGCACACGATGCCGGTGCCGCGCGGACCGAACATCCACTTGTGGGTGCCGGCGATAAAGAAGTCGCAGTTCATCTGCGGGAAACTCAGGTCGTCGACACCGAAACCGTGCACGCCGTCGACCACGTAAATCAGCCGATCCTTGTCGTCGCGTTGACGGTTGTGTTCATCGACCAGCCGCGAGATAGCGCTGATCGGCAATTTCACACCGCTGCCCGAATGCACCCAGGTCATGCCGAGTACGCGGGTCTCAGGGCGAATGTTGCGGTTGATCGTGTCGAGCACCTGATCCAGGGAAATGCTTTGCGGGTTGTCGAACAGCCTGAGTTTGCGCACCCGGGTGCCATCGCGGCGGCTGCGGAAATCGAGAATGTTGCGGGTGGAATAGTGCTCGTGCTCGGTGGTGAGGATTTCCTGATCCGCGCGCACTTGCACGCTGCCATAAATCATCGCCAGACCTTCGGTGGTGCTACCGGTGAGGGCGATCTGGCCGGGCTTGGCTTGCAGGTATTGGCCGGCCCAGACCCGCACGTTGTGCTGCAATTGTTCGTTGCTGCCCTGATCCCAATCCATCGCCAGTCCCGGATTGCGGTCGAGCGTGGCGCGATGGCGTTCGATGGCTTCGCGCACGGGTTTGGGGTGCGAGGTGATCAGGAAGTTAGCGAAGTGAATCGCCTGCGGGTCCTGATCGAACAGCTGGCGCAATTGCGTCCATTTGTTCACGGAGGCCACGGGCGCGGTCGCGGCCATTGCCGGCGCTGTGAGGCTGGCGCCGAACGGCAGAGTGGCCGCCATCATACCGACCTGTTTCAGAAAGGTCCGGCGGTCAGTCATGGCTTGGCAGTGTCCTGACGGGAAATCAGTGCCGGTTTCGCGGATTTCTGTACCTGATCCCAGACGCGCATAAAGTTGCCGCCCCACAGCTTGGCGATGTCCGCTTCGGAGTAGCCGCGCTGTATCAATTCGGCGGTGACGTTGCGGATTTCGCCAACGTTTTCCCAACCCTTGATGCCGCCGCCGTCGTTGAAGTCGGACGAGATGCCGACATGGTCGATACCGATTTTGCGCACGGTGTAATCGATGGCGTCACCGAGATCCTTGAGGGTGGCTTTCGGCTCTTCTTCAAGGATGCCGTAGAGGCCGCTGGCGTACTGGCCGAGTTTCTGTTCCGACCAGGCCGTGATGATCGGGTCGCCCGGCATCAGCGCCATGGCCAGGTTTGGCAGTGGCGGCAGATCGAAGCGTGCGCGCAGGGCATTGAGTTTGTCCTGCGTGCCCTGAGTCAGCGGTTTGAGGTACTGCGAGAAGCCGACCACCTGAACCACGCCGCCGCTGTTCTTGATCAGCTGCAATTCCTTGTCGCTGAGGTTGCGCGGAATATCCACCGCCGCACGCGGCGCCGAGTGTGAGGCCACCAACGGTGTGCGGCTCAGCTGTGCAACCTGTTCCAGGCCTTTGGTCGACATCTGCGAAACGTCGATGATCACGCCCAGATCGTTCAAACGCTGCACTGCTTGCTTGCCGATATCGGAGAGACCGTCGAGGGCGTCCGGCGAGTCATTGAAGAACGGCAGCGGCCGCGAGGAGTCCGCCCAGCTGTTGTTGCCGATGTAGCTGAAGCCGAACATGCGCATGCCGCGTCCGGCCCACAGGTCCAGTTTGCTCAGGTCGTTGCCCAGCGGGTAGGCGTTGAGCATGCTGATGAAAATCGCAAACTTGCCTTCGCCATGCAGGCGGCGGAAATCATCCGGGGTGTAGGCGATGCCGACCTGATTGGGGAAGTCGCGGACCATGCCGGTGATGATCTTGTAACGGACTTCCTGTTGGTTGCGGGCCTCTTCGACAAAACCTTCGGTGGGGCGATGCGGGGCGTTAGGGCCGTTCCACATTTCCGGCCAGCCGAACACCGTCAGCGCAGCGCCCGACAAGCGCCCGCGGTTGGCCTTGATCAGGTCGAACTGGCCGGAGCCGTCCTTGTCGGCTTCGTTGCCGTGGGCGCCGAAACTCAGCGGTACGGTGATGTGGCTGTCGAAGGAGAGAATGCGATCCTGCAACTCGGTCGCCTGTTTCATCACCTTTACCGGGTAGCCAGGGTTGTCCCGAAACCAGTAATCCCAGGCCAGAAACCCTGCGCCGGCGCTGATCGCCAAGGCCAGCGGCAGGCCGATAAATAGAGCCTTTTTCGAACGCGGTTTTGTCATTGCCATCTCATTCAGGTTCGCCGTCGAGGTGCAGGCGCAGGGGCCTTTGCTATCTGGGAGGAACGAGTGGCCGGGCGGGTAATTTAGTCGCGCGCAGGAAAAGCGCTGACGGCGCGTAGCGATCTTTTGCCGGGGCCGTAAATTTCCCCGGCGAGCAAACGTTCTAGCTTGGATAAAGCCTGCTTCATGGCTGACACAGGTAGGGCAATGACGATCTCTCGACGCTGGTTCATGGCGGGCATGGCACTCACGGGCGCCGCGCTGCCTGCCGCTTTTTATGCACATCGTGAGCTGACCCGCGAGGAGTTTCCGATCACCCCGGGCGAGGCTACGGTCGATCTGGCCGATACCGCCGGACAGCAGTTGGCGGACAACCTGCGCGGCGTCTGGGATATCCGTTTCAGCGGATCTGCGGCCGGGCTTGATGGCTTGCCACGCGACGGCCTCGAGTTGTTTCTCGACATTGCCCACCGGGGGCGCGGTTTGCGCGGGTTTCTCGATACCGGTGCCAACCTGCGCTCAGAAGCGCCTGCGCGTTACCAAGTGATCGGCGATCTGGCGCCGGGCAACGGCGCCGAAATGTACTGGCGGCTGATGCGCACCGATGCGTCGCAAGCGCCGCCGGTCTACGAATTCAAAGTCAAACTCGACGAAGTCTGGGCGGCGTTCGGTAATGCCGGCAGCGGCACGTTCACCGGGCAAGTGTTGCGCCTCGATCGGCCGTTGGCGCTGCCTGAACTGGACAATCATTTCATCGCCATCAAGCGACGTTTTCCCGAGGCCCGCGAACGCACCGGTTTGAACCCGACGCTGTTGGCGTGGCTGGTGGCGCCGGAACATCGCCTGTTCCACCAGCTCTGGCACGCCAGCCGCGACAAGTGGCACAAGCTCTCGGAGAAAAAACGCGACGCCCTGCGCGGTATTGGCTGGCAACCCGGCCCCCGTGACAAGGAGCGCGATGCCCGTGGGCCCAGCAAGGATCGTAACGGCTCTGGTATCGATTTTTTCTTCATGCACCGACACATGCTCGGCAAGGCCCGTTCGATGCAGGATTTGCCGTCATGGCAGGCCTTCCCGATGCCGCAGCCGGAACTGGAGCGTGACCGCCAGGGCTTCGCCCGTTACTTCGACAATCACGACGGCGATGCACTACCACCGACGTGGCTGACTGAAGGTGACGACGAGTACACCAAGTGGGTCAGCGATATCAAAGCGGCCGAGACCTATCACAGTAATTTCCAGGTGTGGGAATCGCAGTACCGCGACCCGCGCTACCTGGCGAAACTCAGCCTCGGCCAGTTCGGTTCGGAAGTCGAATTGGGTCTGCACGACTGGCTGCACATGCGCTGGGCGTCGGTGGCGCGGGATCCGTCCAACGACATTCCGGTGCCGATGGCGCGCGATCAGGCAGATTTTGCCGCGCGCTGGTATGCGCCGGAAAACGACTTTCTCGGCGACCCGTTTTCCTCGCACGTGAACCCGGTGTTCTGGCGTTTCCACGGCTGGATCGATGATCGCATCGAGGACTGGTTCCGCGCCCACGAGCGTTTTCATCCGGGCGAAGTCAGCCGGCTGGAAGTCAACGGTGTGCCGTGGTTTGCGCCGGGTCGCTGGGTTGAGGTCGATGACCCGTGGCTGGGGCCGGACACCCATGGCTGCAGCACCGTGCCGGGGTTGCAGATCGGGCGCTCGGTGGAGATGGATCCTGAGACGATGAAGCTGGCGTTGCGCATCACCTTTGGCGATGAAGACAACATGGCCGACCTGTTCCGCAAAGTGCCGCAGCGACCGTGGTACGCGCGGCATCTGAAAGTGAAAGGGCGGCAACTCTGAGCGCAAAAAAATCGCAGCCCGGTGCTGCGATTTTTTTTGCCTAGGGATCTTGGTTGCCTGACCTAGCGCCTTCGCGAGCAGGGGGGCTTTGTAAACGACGCAGATCCAATGTGGGAGCGAGCCTGCTCGCGAAGGCGTCAGTCCAGTCGATAATTTTCGCTCAGATAACCTGCCAGCCCCCGCCCAGCGCCTTGTACAGGGCAATGCTCGCCTGCAGTCGCGACAAGCGCAATTGCACATTCATATCCTGCGCCGCATACAAGGTGCGCTGGGTTTGCAGCACCGTCAGCAAGTCTTCGGCACCGGCCTGGTAGCGGCTCTGGGCAATGTCGAACGCGGTCTGCGCCTGGCTCAGTTCTTCGCTTTGCCACTGGCGCTGTTCGTCGAGGCCGCGAATGCTGCTCAGGGCTTTTTCCACGTCAGCGAAGCCATTGATGATCGCCCCTCGATAGGTTTCCAGCAGTTCGTCCTGACGCGCGTTGGCCTTGTCGCGCTCGGCGCTCAGGCGGCCGTTGTTGAAGATCGGCGCGGTCAATCCGGAAGACAGGTTGTAGAACGTGGTGCGCAGCAGATCCGCCGCCAAATCGGCGCCAGTGCCGAGGCTGGCGGTCAGGGTGATTTTCGGCAGCATGGCGGCGCGGGCCACGCTGACGTCAGCCTGGGCCGCCGCCAGTTTGGCTTCGGCGCTGGCGATGTCCGGACGCCGGCTCAGCAGATCGCTGGGCACACCACTGGCGATGTTCGGCCATTGCAACTGTTCGAATGACTGTTGCGGTGCCGACAATGCCTGCACCGGTTGGCCGAGCAGGGCGGCGAGGGTGATCAAGGCTTCGCGGGCCTGTTGCTGCACCAGTGGCAATTTGCGCTGCTGTTCCGCTACCAGGCTTTTTTGCTGGGCCAGTTCCAGTGCGGTGGCGCTGCCGGCGTCGAAGCGGGTTTGCACCAAGTGCAGGACGTTCTGCGCGTTGGCCAGATTGAGCTCGGCAATGCGTGCCTGTTCGCGCAATGCCAAGGCCTGCGTGTAACTGTTGGCGACGCCGCTTTGCAGGGTCAGTTCGACGGTGGCACGGTCGAATTCGCTGGCCTGTACACCGAACACGGCGCTGTCGCGCACCGCGCGTTTACCGCCCCAGAAGTCTATTTCGTAACTGGCGCTCAGCTCGGCGTCGTAGTAATCCAGCGAGCGATTATCCGGGCTGACGTCGAGTTGGCTGTAGCCTTTGCCGTGCAACAGTTTCTGCCGGTTGGCATTGAGACCGGCCTTGATTTCCGGGAGCAGCGGGGCGCCGGCAATCGTCGCGCTGGCCTGGGCTTGCCTGACCCGCGCAACAGCGGCGCCGAGGTCATGGCTGCCCAGTCGCGCCTGTTCGACCAGTCGATCCAGCTCGGGGCTGCCGAACTGGGTCCACCATTGGCGGTTGCTCTGCACGGCACCAGGCTGCTCAGGTGATTGCCACGCGGCCGGTGGCAGCACGCCGCTGTCGGGGCGTGGCGCAGGGCTGTTGCAGGCCGCCAGCAACAGGCTGGCGGCAAGAATTGTCAGTGGCGCTTTCATAGGTCGATCATTCACTGGTAAGGGCCGTGACCGGGTCGAGCCGGGCAGCCTTGCGGGCAGGCATGAAGCCGAAGAGGACGCCGGTGGCCAGCGCGCAGGCGAACGCACCGATGACGGCCAGCCATTGAAACGCGATCGCCACGCCGCTGAACAACAGCACGCCGCCGACCAGCATCGCCAGGCTGATACCGGCCAGGCCGCCAACCACCGAAAGCATCACCGCTTCGGTGAGAAACTGGCGCAGGATGTCGCGCTGACGCGCGCCCGTGGCCATGCGGATACCGATTTCCCGGGTGCGTTCGCGCACGGTCATGAGCATGATGTTCATCACCCCGATACCGCCGACCAGCAACGAGATCGCGGCGATGGCGCCGAGCATCAGCGACAGCGTGCCCTGCGTGCGTGCTTCGGCTTGAATCATTGCGGCGTTGTTGGTCAGTTCGAAATCCTTCTTGCCATTGTGTCGCCGCAGCATCGCCTGTTCGATCGCCTGCTCGGCGTCTTTGACTTTGCGTGCGTCCTTGGCGGCGATCACCACGTATTCCGGATTACGGCTGCCGAACAGGCGCGTGCTGGCCGCCGAGTAGGGCACGGCGATGCGGTTGTCGCTGTCGGAATCGCCGGAGCTCGAGCCCTTTTCCGCCAGAACACCGAGCACCTGAAACGGCACGTTTTCGATCAGGATGTATTGGCCGATCGGATCGGCGACATCCTTGAGCAGCTTGTCGCGCACCTTGGTGCCGATCACCGCCACGGCGGCGGCGCTGTCTTCATCGGCCTGGCTGAAGTAACTGCCCTGAACCACCGGCCAGTTGAAGATGCTCGGGAAATTGGTGTCGTTGCCACCGACGTAACTGCTGTGGTCGGCATTGCCGAAACGCACGCCAGCGGTCGAGCCGTTGACCGGCATGATCCGCTCGACCTGGGGCAGGGCAGCCAGCTCGGCGACGTCGTCGAGGGTGATGATGCCCGGTGGTGTGCGCGGATTGGGTGCGGCGCCGCTGAGGTAGATGATGTTGGAGCCGAAGGCGCCCATTTGCGCCATCACCTGGCGTTTGCTGCCTTCGCCCACCGCGAGCATCACCACCACCGATGCCACGCCGATGACGATCCCGAGCAGGGTCAGCGCGGTGCGAAAACGATTGATCCACATGACCCGCCACGCCGCTTGCACGGCGTCGACCAGTTCAGCTTTCCAGGCGCCGGTCTGGGTGCTGCCGCTGCTCAGGCGCTGGCGCAGATCCACCGCTTGCAGGGCGCCGGGGTTGGCGCTGCGCGGTGGGGCTGACGGGTGTTCGGCGGTGTCGCTGATGATCAGCCCGTCACGAATTTCAATGATGCGCTTGGCTCGTTGTGCGACTTCGCGGTCGTGGGTGATGAGAATCACCACATGGCCCTGACTGGCGAGCTCATCGAGCAGGGTCATGACCTCGGCGCCGCTGTGGCTGTCGAGGGCGCCGGTGGGTTCGTCGGCGAGGATAATGTGGCCGCCGTTCATCAACGCCCGGGCAATCGACACCCGCTGTTGCTGACCGCCGGAAAGCTGATGCGGACGGTTGCCGGTGCGGCTGCCCAGGCCGAGCCGCTCCAGCAAGGCGCTGGCGCGCGCGTGGCGTTCGGCGGCCGGGGTGCCAGCGTAGATGGCCGGCATCTCGACGTTTTCCTGGGCAGAACCGGACGGAATCAGGTGATAACCCTGGAATACAAAACCAAACGCTTCGCGGCGCAGCCAGGCCAGTTCGTCAGTGTCGAGTCGGGCGACGTCTTCCCCGGCGAAGCGATATTCGCCGCTGGTAGGGCGGTCGAGGCAGCCGAGGATATTCATTAATGTCGACTTGCCGGAGCCGGACGCCCCGACGATGGCGACGAACTCACCGGCATGAATCGACAGATCAATGCCGCGTAATACTTCCACCAGCGGGCTGTCATTGCCGCCATAGGATTTGCGGATCTGCCGCAGGTCAATCAGTGGCGTTTGCATTCAGCCTCCGCTGCCGGTGGCCGGCGCGCTGAGAATGTGATCGCCTTCGGCCAGGCCTTCAAGCACTTGGGTGCGCAAGCGGTCGCTGATGCCGGTGCGCACTTCGCGGGGCTGGATTTCGCCATTGGCGGCGACGATCTGCGCCCGTTGCCATTGTGGGCGTGAGCCGGGTTGCAGGGCGGCGCTGGGCACGGTGAGGGTGTCTTGCGCCTGTTGCGCCACAAAGAACACCTGCGCAGTCATGTCGGTCATCAGGCTGTTGTCGGCGTTGTCGACGTCGAGCAATACGGTGTAGAGCACCACGCGTTCGCTGCCGCTGCGCCCGCTGGTGGGGCTGCCACCCTGATTCTGTTCGAGCGGGCGCGGCGGCACCGGCAGAATTTGCCGGACGGTGCTGCTCCAGCGCCTACTGCCGCCGCTGAGCGTGGTGAAGTAGGCGGTCATGCCGGGTTTGACGTGGCCGATGTCCGCTTCGGAAACCTCGGCCCACACGGTCATCGGCGAAAGCCGGGCGATGCGCAGAATCAGCGGGGTTTGCTGCTGCGCGTTGAGCGTCTGGCCTTCGCGGGCGCCGACGGCGACGACGGTGCCGCTCATCGGCGCATAAATACGCGTGTAGCCGAGCTCCGCTTCATCACTGCGCAGGCTGGCTTGAGCCTGGCGGATCTGCGCCTGGAACATGTCGATGCGTGCCTGCGTGGCGCGGACTTCGGCGCGGGCGGTCTGCACGTCTTCCTCACGGGTGGCGCCACCGGCGGCGAGTTTCTGCTGGCGCTGGTATTTCTGTTGCGCGAGGTCGTGCTGGGCGCGTTGCTCCTGCAACTGTGCCTTGAGGTTTTCGATGGAAAACCGCCCGGCATCCAGTTTGGCCTTTTGCGTGGAGGGGTCGATCTCTACCAGTAACTGGCCTTCCTTGACCGTGTCGCCAGCCTCGACATGAATCTTCTGGATCTGCCCGGATGCCTGCGCACCGACGTCCACATAACGACGTGGCTGCAACGTACCCAGTGCGGTCACGCTGTTTTCGATACTGCTACGCGTCACCTGCACCGTGGCGAGGGCGTCGCGCCCGGGCGGCAGGACTTGCCACGCGGCAACGGCGATCACGGGAATCAGGCAAAGGGCGGCGAACAGGGCGCGTCGGGCGGGGCGGGGACGTTTCATGCAGGGTTCCGGCCAGTGGAATCGGCCCGTCATTCGGCCAGTACACAGGCGTGCAGGGGCGCTGAACGCTGTCGCATGGCACGACAGATACGGGGAGCTGTCCTGTAAACGATGAATGCACAAGGGAATTTAAGCGCCGTACACATCAAGTAACAGGTAGCCAGACGCGACTATTTGGGGCGGATGTGGAAACAACTCTTTAAATCTATATGAGAATTACTATAAATTACGCACCTCACGTTGCCACTATCTTGCTACTGCGTTTGCGGCGGCTGGATCAGTGTGCTCAAGGACAGGAACTGCATCGATGCGGTCGGGAGTCATGTTGGAAAACTACTATCGCGAGCTGGTGTGTTTCCTTAACGCCAAGCTGGGCAACCGTCAGGTGGCCGAAGATGTGGTGCATGACGCTTATGTACGGGTACTGGAGCGTTCCAGCGACACACCGATCGAACAACCGCGGGCCTTCCTTTATCGCACGGCATTGAACCTGGTTATCGATGATCATCGGCGCAACGCCTTGCGCCAGGTCGAATCGCTCGATGTACTGGACAGCGAAGAGCGCTATTTCACCCCGTCGCCCCACGGCACCCTCGACCACGGTCAACGTCTGGAGATGCTCCAGCGCGCGTTGGCCGAGTTGCCGCCGCGCTGCCGGGAAAGTTTTCTGCTGCGCAAGATCGAAGGTCTGTCCCATCCGGAAATTGCCGAGCATCTAGGGATTTCCAAGGCGTTGGTGGAAAAGCACATCGTCAACGCCATGAAACATTGCCGCTTGCGCATCAAACAATGGGACGCCCATTGATCCTTGCTGGTTAAATTTCCGTTCATCGTCCTCGTTCCTACTCAACAGACGACCTGCTGACCTGATTCAGGCCGGTCAGGCCACCCAGGCTTTATCCCCGCGTTGAGGGGTTCATCCAGAGGACACTGGAAATGACACAGGCAATTGCATCGCCCATCGTTCACGACCTGATCGGCGTCGGTTTCGGCCCTTCGAACCTGGCACTGGCCATCGCTCTGCAAGAGCGCGGCCCGACCCAGGGCGAGCTGGATGTGCTGTTCCTCGACAAACAGGCCAACTACAGCTGGCACGGCAACACCTTGTCGACGCAGAGCGAGTTGCAGATTTCCTTCCTCAAGGATCTGGTGACCCTGCGCAATCCGACCAGCCCGTACTCGTTCGTCAATTACCTCAAGTATCACGGTCGTCTGGTCGACTTTATCAACCTCGGCACCTTCTATCCGTGCCGCATGGAGTACAACGACTACCTGCGCTGGGTCGCCGGGCAGTTCACCGAGCAGAGCCGTTACGGCGAAGAAGTGCTGACCATCGAGCCAGTGCTGCACAACCACCAGGTTGAAGCGCTGCGGGTAATTTCCCGCGATAGCCAGGGCCTGCAACATGTACGCACCACCCGTTCGGTGGTGGTCAGCGCCGGTGGCACACCGCGTATTCCGGAGGCGTTCAAAGCGCTGAAGGGCGATAGCCGCGTGTTCCACCACTCGCAATACCTCTCGCAAATGGCCAGGCAGCCGTGCGTGAACAATCAGCCAATGAGCATCGCGATCATCGGCGGCGGGCAGAGCGCGGCGGAGGCCTTTATCGATCTGAACGATTCGTTCCCGTCGGTGCAGGTCGACATGATCCTGCGCGGCTCAGCCTTGAAGCCTGCTGACGACAGCCCGTTCGTCAACGAAGTGTTCTCGCCGGAGTTCACTGATCTGGTGTTCCAGCAGAACAGCGTCGAGCGTGAGCGTCTGGTCAACGAGTACCACAACACCAACTATTCGGTGGTCGACATCGACCTGATCGAGCGCATCTACGGCATCTTCTATCGGCAGAAAGTCTCGGGTGTTGCCCGCCACGCGTTCCGTACCCTGACCACCGTCGAGAAAGCCAGCGCCACCGAAAACGGTATCGAACTGGCCGTGCGCAACAACGCCACCGGCGAAGTCACTGTACGCAATTACGACGCGGTGGTCCTGGCCACCGGTTACGAGCGGCAGATGCACCGCAAACTGCTGGCGCCGCTGGAAGAATACCTGGGCGATTTCGAGGTCGATCGCAATTACAAACTGATCACCGACGAACGCTGCCAGGCCGGCATCTACATGCAGGGCTTCTGCCAGGCCAGCCATGGTCTGAGCGACACGTTGCTGTCGGTGCTGCCGATTCGTGCGGACGAGATTGCAGGTTCGTTGTATGAACACGGCAAGAACCGTGGGCATCGGTCGATGGCGGATTTGTTGTTGGCAACTGCCAGCTAACGCCGATTTCCAGGCCAGATCATTCCCACGCTCTGCGTGGGAATGCCTCAACGGACGCTCCGCGTTCGGCCTTCGATAGGGACGCGGAGCGTCCCGGGCTGCATTCCCACGCAGAGCGTGGGAACGATCATCCTGAACCCTTCCTGAACATCCCCCACATTCCCCGACACACTGCCTTTTGCGGGTTTACTCTCCAGACATCGGGGCGTAAGCTTCGCGCGTTTTCATCAATAGCGGAGACCCACAGTGGGTACTTGTTCGAGTGACAGTTGTCGGCCGGTCTCGGTAACCGGCAGATTCTCGGCAAGATAACGCGCAGCCTTTCTCTGCCGTTGTCTCGCCGTAACAGCGAGCAGCGGCATCCCGTGCATGACCCGTCCTGGGCCATGTCTGGACGTTCCTTCTCATCGACGCTGAACAGAGCGTGATTTCGACTACACAGTCGTGATCGCAGCCCTATCGACACGCCTGTCGTTTCTGACCGGCGCGCCAGGCCTTGCCGTGCCGGTTTTTCCGGTGGACGAGGCGCGGCCGTACCTGCTTGACGGTTTCCCGGCTGACCATAGGGGCAACAGCCATGAAACTTACGCTCAAGGAATTCTTCGCAGGTTTTCTGCGGACCCGCCACATCGCCCGGCACTTCCGTCGTCTGGCGCTGCTGGAATCGATCAACGACACCACGGTCAGCCGTGAAGTCCCGCCGACTTTGGCCAACACCCTGGTCGATGCCGCGCATTGCGACAGCGGTGTGTTGCTCTCGTCATTGGGCACGCACTCCGATGGCCTCACCGATTTCGAAGTCGATGCGCTGCGTGCGCAATACGGTCTCAACGAAGTCGAACACGAACAACCGCTGCCATGGTGGATTCACCTGTGGCACTGCTACAAAAACCCGTTCAACTTGCTGCTGACGTTGTTGGCGGTGATCTCGTGGCTGACCGAAGACCTCAAGGCCGCCGTGGTGATTTTCTCCATGGTGGTGCTGTCGACGTTGCTGCGCTTCTGGCAGGAAAGCAAATCCAACCAGGCTGCCGACGCGCTGAAAGCCATGGTCAGCAACACCGCCACGGTGATGCGCCGTGACGCCCCACGCAGCGAATTGCCGATCAAGCAATTGGTGCCGGGCGATCTGATCGTCCTCTCGGCCGGTGACATGATTCCTGCCGATTGCCGCGTGCTTAGCGCCAAGGATCTGTTCGTCAGCCAAGCGGCGATGACCGGCGAATCGATGCCGGTGGAGAAGTTTCCGCGTCAGGCTGATCGCGACACGCGCAATCCTCTGGAGCTGGACAACATCCTGTTCATGGGCACCAACGTTGTCTCCGGCACGGCGGTGGCGGTGATTCTCACCACGGGCAACAGCACCTATTTCGGTGCGCTGGCCCAGCGTGTCGGCGCAACCGATCGCGCGGTGACTTCGTTCCAGCAAGGCGTGAATAAAGTCAGCTGGCTGTTGATCCGTTTCATGTTCGTGATGGCGCCGCTGGTGCTGTTCATCAACGGTTTCACCAAGGGTGACTGGACCGAAGCATTGCTGTTCGCGCTGTCGATTGCCGTCGGCCTGACCCCGGAAATGCTGCCGATGATCGTCACCTCGACGCTGGCCAAAGGCGCGGTGTTCCTGTCGCGTAAAAAAGTCATCGTCAAACGTCTCGATGCGATCCAGAACTTCGGCGCCATGGACGTGCTGTGCACCGACAAGACCGGCACGCTGACCCAGGACAAGATCTTCCTCGCGCGCAATGTCGATGTCTGGGGCGAAGACTCCGATGACGTGCTGGAAATGGCTTACCTGAACAGCTACTACCAGACCGGCCTGAAAAACCTGCTCGATGTCGCGGTGCTGGAACACGTGGAAATCCACCGTGAACTGAAAGTCGGCACGGCGTTTCGCAAGGTCGACGAGATCCCGTTCGACTTCAATCGTCGGCGTATGTCGGTGGTGGTCGAAGGACGTGGCCAGCCACATCAGTTGATTTGCAAAGGTGCCGTGGAAGAAGTCTTGGCGGTGTGCAGCCGCGTGCGTCACGGTGAGGTCGATGAAGCCTTGAGCGATGAATTGCTGACCCGGATTCGTCAGGTCACCGCAGCATTCAACGCTGAAGGCTTGCGCGTGGTGGCGGTGGCCGCCCGCTCGATGCCTGAAGGTCGCGAGATTTATAGCCTGGCCGATGAACAGGAACTGACGCTGATCGGCTATGTGGCGTTCCTCGATCCCCCGAAGGAAAGCACCGCGCCGGCGCTCAAGGCCTTGGCCGAACATGGCGTGGCGGTAAAAGTGCTGACCGGCGACAACGAACTGGTGACCGCGAAAATCTGCCGCGAAGTCGGTCTGGCTCAGCAGGGTTTGCTACTGGGTAACGACGTTGAACGCATGAGCGATGCCGAACTGGCGGTTGCCGTAGAGACCACCAACGTCTTCGCCAAACTGACGCCGTCGCACAAGGAGCGCATCGTGCGCATCCTCAAAGGCAACGGCCATGTGGTCGGCTTCATGGGTGACGGCATCAACGACGCTCCAGCCCTGCGCACCGCCGACATCGGTATATCCGTGGACAGTGCGGTGGACATCGCCAAGGAAGCCGCCGACATCATCCTCCTGGAAAAGAGCCTGATGGTGCTGGAGGAGGGCGTACTCGAAGGGCGGCGCACCTTCGCCAACATGCTCAAGTACATCAAGATGACCGCCAGCTCCAACTTCGGCAATGTGTTCTCGGTGCTGGTCGCCAGTGCGTTCATTCCGTTCCTGCCGATGCTGCCGATGCATCTGCTGGTGCAGAACCTGCTCTACGACATTTCGCAGATCGCCATTCCATTCGATAACGTCGATGAGGACATGCTGAAAAAACCACAACGCTGGCAGCCGGGTGACGTCGGGCGCTTCATGCTGTTCTTCGGCCCGATCAGTTCGATCTTTGACATCACCACGTTCGCCTTGATGTGGTACGTATTCGATGCCAACACCCCGGATCACCAGACCCTGTTTCAGTCCGGCTGGTTCGTGGTCGGGTTGCTGACCCAGACGCTGATCGTGCACATGATCCGCACGCCGAAGATTCCGTTCCTGCAAAGCCGCGCGGCCATGCCGCTGCTGGTCATGACCGGGATCATCATGGCGGTCGGCATCTTCCTGCCGATGGGGCCGCTGGCGCATTACTTCAAACTGCAGGCGTTGCCATCGCTGTACTTCGTGTTCCTGCCGGTGATTCTGCTGGCGTACATGGCGCTGACCCAGGCAGTGAAAGGGTTCTACATCCGCCGGTTCGGCTGGCAGTAATGCTGCCCCCTGTAGGAGTGAGCCTGCTCGCGATAGCAATCGGTCAGTCAACATTGCAATGACTGACACACCGCTATCGCGAGCAGGCTCACTCCTACAAAGGTTATGTGTTTCAAGGACAAGACTATGCAAGCCATCAACAACCTCAACCTCGATTCGCTGCTCGACACCCTCGTCAGCCTCAGTGCCGCCTTCATCCTCGGTGGCCTGATCGGTTTCGAACGTCAGTACCGGCAACGCACCGCCGGCCTGCGCACCAACGTGCTGGTCGCCGTCGGCGCAGCGATTTTCGTCGACATGGCCAACCGTCTCGCTGGCGCCGAAGGTGCGGTGCGCGTGGTTGCTTACGTGGTCTCCGGCATCGGCTTTCTCGGCGCCGGGGTGATCATGCGCGAAGAGGGCAACGTGCGCGGTCTCAATACCGCCGCGACCCTGTGGACCTCCGCGGCGGTCGGTGCCTGTGCCGGGGCCGATCTGCTCGCCGAAGCCGTACTCGGCACGCTATTCATTCTGGCCGCCAACACCTTGCTGCGGCCGATCGTCAACAACATCAACCGCCAGCCACTGGACGTGGTCTCGGCGGAAGTCACCAACATCGTCTACGTCATCGCCCGACGCTCCCAGCAAACCGCCGTGTTCGCCTTGCTTGAGGCCGAGCTTGAACGCAGCAACTACCCGGCCAGCGATGTTGATGTGCATGCCTTCGGCGCCGATGAAATCGAAATCGAAGCGACGCTGGCGACAACGTCGGTCGATGGCGATGAACTGGATGCGCTGGTGGCGCGGATTTCCACATCGGCGCTGGTGGTGCAGGCGTTCTGGAGTCCGAGTACCACGGAATGATCGTTTTCGGTTGCTGAGAATTGTCCTACAAGGCGGCAAGAAAGAACCTACATTTTCACCCTTGGGTCTCGATCACTATTTGTTCCGGAGCAGAGATGCCCGGCGTCCTGATGACTCGATGCGTTATTACGGAAGTGCAATGAATACCTGGAAAGTTCGGCAGGGAATGGCCGGAAAGAGGGGGGAACCATTCGTTGCAGATTCCGTGATGAAGGTTGTTCGCTACAGCGAGCAAGCCTGTTGTCGCTGATGAGTAATTGGGAGAGCCAGGCCGCTGGGCCGAATAAACAACTATCCCAAGAGATGTAAAAAATGAAAAAGATCGTCGCTGTTACCGCCGCTACCGTTGTCATGGGTCTCGCTTCTTTCGCCAATGCTGCGACGCCGGCTTCCGGCAACCCTGGCACCGTACGTTTCATTGGTGAAATCGTATCCGGCGCCTGCGGTATCGACGCCAGCTCTCTGGACCAGACCGTTTCCCTGGGTCAGGTGCCATCGAACCAGTTCAAGGCGATCGGTGATCGTTCGACGCCGACCAAGTTCGACATCATCCTGACCGACTGCGACACCACCACCCAGAAGAACGCCCGCTTCACCTTCAGCGGTGTGCAGGATCCAGCGGTTCCGGGCCTGTTCGCCACTACCGGTCTGGCGCAGAACGTCGGCATCCGTCTGCAGGCCAGCGCTGGCGAAATGCTCGATAACGGCACCGAGCAGGTCGCTCCGGTTGTGCTGCAAAACGGCAACAACACCGTGACCTTCGCCGCCATGTATGAAGCCACCGCTGCGACCGTCACCACCGGTGAAGCAGACAGCGTTGCGAACTTCACCGTGGCCTACAACTGATACCTCGGTATCGCACGTTGTAAGAGAAAGGGGTGAAAACCCCTTTTTTCTTTTCCGTCAAAGTTCTGATAAAGGCTATTTCCCGTGTACGGCCGAAAACTTTTCGTGTCTTGCGTGTTGATCTCCTGTGCGCGTTATTCAAACGCTGTGGAGTTTAATTCGGAGTTCCTGAATATCGATAAAAACGACGATATCAGTCTCGGACAGTTTGCCCACGCCCAATACACTGTGCCCGGTCGTTACTTGCTGGATATCACCGTCAATCAGCGTTATTTCGGTTCACGTTCGATCGAGTTCAAGAGCGGCGCCAACCCGCAAGAAAGTTACGCCTGTCTGCCCGAAGACCTGGTGGCGACCTTTGGTCTCAAGCCTGCGTTGCTCAAAAGCCTGCCGCGTCTGGCTGAGGGGCAATGTGTGGATTTGCGTGGCATTGAAAATGCCTCGATCAAGTACATGAAAAACCTTGGACGTCTGTCGATCAGCCTGCCGCAGGCCTCGTTCGAGTATGACGATCCCAACTACATTCCGCCTGCCGCCTGGAGCGACGGGCTCAACGGCGCGTTGCTTGATTACCGAGTGATCGCCAACAGCCGCGAAACCAATACGCCGTCCGGCGATTCGCGTTCATTGCAAAGCTATGGCACGGCCGGGGTCAACCTCGATGCCTGGCGCATCCGCGCCGATTATCAGGCGCGGCAAGAGTCAGGTAGCCAGAATAATGATCCCCACGGCGAAGCGTTCCAGTTGAACCGCTTGTACGCCTATCGCGCGTTGCCATCGATACGTTCGAAGCTGTCGGTCGGTGAGGACTATCTGAACTCCGATGTGTTCGACACCTTTGCCCTGCGCGGAGCGACCCTGAGCAGCGATGACCGCATGTTGCCGCCGAACCTGCGCGGTTATGCGCCGCTGATCAGTGGCGTGGCGCGTACCAACGCGACCGTCACCGTATCCCAGCAGGGTCGTGTGTTGTACTCGACCACGGTGACACCGGGTGCGTTCAGCCTTCAGGATCTCAACAGCAGCGTGCAAGGCACACTGGATGTGACCGTGCGCGAAGAGGATGGCAGCGAACAAACGTTTACCGTAGCCACCGCCGCAGTTCCGTTTCTGTCCCGTGAAGGCGAGTTGCGTTACAAGGTTTCCGCCGGCCAGCCGCGCCTGACCGGTAACGGCGGCACAGAGCCTGAGTTTGTCGCCTCGGAAGCGGCCTATGGTCTGCCAAGGGACTGGACGATCTACGGTGGCGTGCTAGCTGCCTCGGGTTATCAGTCGAATGCCATCGGTATCGGCAAGGACCTTGGCGTATTCGGCGCAGTGTCTGGTGATGTCACCACGTCTCGGGCGAAGCTGCGCTGGAACGGCGAAACCGTGGCCGGCAACTCTTACAGAATCAACTATTCCAAGCGTTTTGACGCCATTGGCACCGACCTGCGGTTTCTGGGTTATCGCTTTTCCGACAAGACCTTCACCAACTTTTCGCAGTTTGTCGGCGATGCTGATTCCTATGCGATGAACTCGGGCAAGCAACGTTATTCGGTGACCCTGGCCAAGCATTTTTCCTGGTTATCGACGAGTTTTTCCTACGACCATTCGACTTATTGGGACGCGCCGGCAGCCGATCGTTTCGGCATGACCGTGGCGCGCAGTTTTTCCCTTGGCAACGTCAAGAACATCACCGCAAACCTGTCGGCTTACCAGACGCAAAACAGTCGGCAGAATGACTCGCAGATCTACCTCGGTGTGACGGTGCCACTGGGGGGCAATTCGATGGCCTCCAGTAACCTGCAGCGCTCGGGCTCCGGCGATTCGTCCGCCAGTGTCGGCTACAGCCATGACGACGGCGAAGGCGTGAACTATCAGGTGTATGGCGGCGTTGGCGACAACCGCTACGTCAACGCCTATGTCGGTAAACGCGCTTCGAGTTACCGCGCCAACGCGTCGGCCTCCACCGATGGCAGCACCTATCGCTCGCTGACCGGCGAACTCGACAGCTCACTGGTCGCCACCCGTTATGGGGTCTCGGCCCATGGCAATGGCACCAATGGCGATACGCGCCTGCTGGTGTCCACCGATGGCGTACCGGACGTGGCCTTCACCGGGCAGACCCGCACCAACCGGGACGGCTATGCGGTGATGGATGGCTTGCCCTCGTTTCAGGCTTACGAAGCGCGGGTCAACGTCGAAAAACTGCCGCTCAACACCGAAGTGTCCAACCCGATCCAGCGTCTGGCGCTGACCGAGGGGGCCATCGGCTACGTCAATTTCGCCACAGGGCAGGGCCGCAACGCATTTGTCGTATTGACCCGCAACGACGGTAAGCCGGTGCCTTTCGGCGCATCGGTGCAGGACAAGAACACCAACCGGGAGGTGGGCATCGTCGGCGAGGCGGGCGTCACTTATCTGTTGGGCATCAAGGTTGGGGCTGAACTGGTAGCGCGTTGGGATGACGCCGGCCAATGCAGTCTGGCCAAACTCCCTGAGGAGGACGTGGTGAGCAATATCGCCAAGCCTGCCCAGTGTCTGTAACCGCGTCTTCCAATGAACCCGGAGTCATCATGTCTCGTTTTGCCTTGTTTACTGCTCACCGTCTGTTTCTGGCCGCGGGCCTTAGTCTGCCGCTGTTGGCCAGCGCCGCTGTGGTGCCGGATCGCACCCGGCTGGTGTTCGAGGAAAGTGCACCATCGGTCAGCGTCACAGTCAGCAACAAAAACCCGCAGCTGCCATTCATTGTGCAGTCGTGGATCGAAAACGAGAGTGGCCAGAAAGTCACCTCACCGTTCATGGTCCTGCCACCGCTGCAGCGCATCGAGCCGAACGAAAGCAGTGTGCTGCGTATCGTGAAATTGCCCGAACTGGCCCTGCCGGCTGACCGCGAGTCAGTGTTCTATTTGAACATTCGCGAGATTCCGCCGAAGAGCCAGGCCGTCAACTCGATGCAGATCGCCTTGCAGTCGAAGATCAAATTGTTCTATCGCCCGGCAGCGGTGAAGCGTGAGCGTGGTGAAGACCTCGCGCTGGGCCTGAACCTGAAAATCGACCCGGCAGCGAAACAGCTGATTGTCGATAACCCGACACCGTTTCACATCACTGTGGTCGGGCTGCTGGCCGGCCCGGAAAAAACCAGAATGCCGATCGATACGGTGATGATCGCGCCACGCGGCAATGCGCGCTTTGCCCTGAGCAACACCGCGTTCAGCACCTTGCGGGTGTCGAACATGAATGACTTTGGTGGCCAGTCCGACACGCTGTTCAACTGCGTGGCGAACGTCTGCAAAGGCGTGAGACCGTGAGCCTGTTCTCTACGCTGACCCGGCTGGCCGCGGCCGCAGTGCTGCTGGGCGCGTCGCAGTTGGCTTCGGCGATGGTCTGCAAGTCGCTGGACGGCGGCAGCTACCTGAGCGAATACATTGGCCCGGTGTCGGTGCCGGACACCGTGCCGGACGGCACGATCATCTGGCGCTCGAAAACCCATGTGGTGCCGGCCGACTGCTGGAAACTCTTCGATCTGCACTTCAGGGAAGACGATCCGATCTACTTCTATGGCAACCCGGCAGGACTCAATGCCACCCCGTGGGGCATCGAATTCGGTCTGGTGTATCGCGGCGTGACAGCCTGGGACGGCGACTGGAGCTCCAACCCGACCCAGGGCGTGAACAGCGGATTCGTATCCCGTGGTTGCCCGGACGCGACCAGCGGCGCTGACATGCTCGCGTGTTCACGGGTGACGCCCAGCATTGCGTTTCAGGTGGTGATCCGCAAACGCGGATTGTTGCCCTTGCAGCGTCCCTCGCAAGACACCTACGACGTGTTCCAGTTCGACGGTCTCTATGGCTTGAATGGCGGGCCGAGCAACCCGGCGGGCAACTTCCGTTTTCAACTCTCCGGGTTGCAGAACATTGTCGGCACTGCGTGCACAGTCGACGTCACGGTGACGCCGGAGCCGGGCATTGTCGACTTTGGCGTGATCCAGAAAACCACCACCGGTTTTTCCCCACCCAATCCGACCGGCCCCTTCAACCTGGCCCTGGAGAAAAAGTGCAGCAGCGCGATCAACATCGGTGCGACGTTTGTGACCACCCACCAACAGGGCCTCTACAACATCTTGCCATCCGCCGATAGTCAGTTCGGCATTCAGGTGCGCGATGCCCACAACAATCTGGTGCAGATCAACGAGCCTTTCCCTCTGGCGAATTTTCCGGCGGACGTCAGCCATATCGATGTGCCGTTCAGCGCGTCGGTGGTGTCGCTGGGCAATCCCGAGGTCGGACCGTTCGAAGCGATCATGGTTGTGCAGATCGTTTACTACTGATGACGCATTAGCTTCTGGGAAATTTCCTACATTGACGCAGGATAAGTCCTGCGTTCAACCCTGCTGGCGCAGGCCACTATCCGGTCTCCCGGGTCAATTGAGTGATTAAAGGAAGATGACCTCCCCACGTATTCTGGTGCTGGAAAATCATGAGTTTGCCCGCAACGTGCTGGTCAGGATGTTGCAACGCCTGAGCGTGCGTGACGTGTTGCAAGCACCGGATGCCGAGCAGGCCATGGTGCAGATGCACCTGCAGGGCGGGGTCGATATCGTGATCTGCGACCTCACTGACCGGGGCCTCGATTGCCTGGAATTCCTCCGTGTTGCCAGCCACAGCGGTATGGTGCGCGCGGTGTTGCTGTGCAGTGAACTCCCCCCGGAGCTGGCGCGTACCTTGGGGCAAATGGCCTCGCTGGGCGGTCTGCAATTGCTCGGAGTGCTGAGCCGGCCGGTGCAGCTGCGTGCGTTGAACCGCCTGTTGTATCGCTATAAACACGGGCGGATCCCGCCAGTGCTGGCGCCACCGAGCAAAGAGTTGCCCCACGAAGATGAAGTGCGCCGCGGGCTGGCGCTGGGTGAGTTTCGGGCGTGGTTTCAGCCGCAGTTTCAATTACACAGCGGTGCGGTGATCGGCGTGGAAGCGCTGGTGCGTTGGCAGCATCCCGCGCGCGGGACGCTGTTGCCTTGCGACTTTCTCTCCGCCGTGCTGGCGTATGACTTGACCGACCAGATGTTCAAACAGTTGCTTGAGCAGGGCCTGAACCTGCTGGACATTTTGCGTCATCGTGGTGTGGCCTTGCAGTTGGCGTTCAATCTGCATGCCTCGCAACTGACCCATAGTGCTCTGGTGGAACACATCAAACGGGCGCTGGAGCGGCACGGGTTCAACGGATCGGTTCTGATGCTCGAACTGGCGGAGAACGGTTTGCTCGATTGCCCGCCCGGCACGCAGGAGAACTTGTTGCGTTTGCGCCTGCTCGGCTGCGGATTAGCGGTCGACGACTTCGGTGTCGGGTTTTCCTCGTTGAAGCTGATGTGCCAGTTACCGTTCACCCAGATAAAACTCGATGGCCGTTTTGTCCAGCACCTCGACCGTCAACGCAACCGGGCGATGGTCGCCAGTACGAGGGTGCTGGCTCGTTCGTTAGGAATGGATCTGGTGATCGAAGGCATCAGCAGCCCAAAGGTGCTTGAGCATGTGCGCGAGCTGGAGTGCGAAATGGGTCAGGGTTATTACCTGTCCCGTCCCATGAGCGGACATGACTTGCTGCAATGGCTGGAGAAGCCAGAGGGCGAGCGCTGATCGTTGTGCGGTGCTGTGCGGTGTTTTCCAAGAATTTTCCTACAATTCTGTGGTGCTCGTGTATGTTCTGCACGTGGAGCATCTGGACTGCTGTCCCATTGTTATTTGTGGCGTTGCCAAGTAGTTGATCAACGTCTTACAGGGGTTTTTATGTTGAAAGCGATCATCGTGGACGATCACCCGTTCATTCGCTCTGCGGTCAAGATGCTGTTGAAACAGGAACATTTCGAAGTCGTCGCGGAAGCGGACAATGGCGCCGATGCTGTGCAGCTGGCCCGCGAACATACCCCCGACCTGATCATTCTGGACATCGCCATGCCCAAGCTCGACGGCCTGGAGGTGATCTCGCGTATCCGCGCGCTGAACCTGTCTTGCAAGGTCCTGGTGCTGACGTCGCAGTCGGCACAGTTCTATTCCATGCGCTGCATGAAGGCTGGCGCAGCCGGATACATGTCGAAAACCAACGACCTCGACGAGTTGGTCAAAGCCATCAAGGTGGTGATGGACGGCTATACCTTCTTCCCCAATCTGGCCAGTAGCTCGGTGCGCCGCAGCGATGCGCAGGCCACCGATCTGGAACTGATTCAAAGTCTGTCTGATCGCGAGTTGACGATCCTGCAGCAACTGGCCAAGGGTTTGAGCAACAAGGAAATCGGCGAAGCCATGCTGTTAAGCAACAAAACTGTCAGCACTTACAAGACGCGGCTGATTGAGAAACTCAACGTCAAGTCGGTGGTGTACCTCGCCGATTTTGCCAAGCGTAACAACCTGCTCTAGATGATTATTTTCGTCAGAAATTGCCTGGCCGGTCTGGCACTGTTCGGCTCAATGTCGTTGCTGCAGGCCATGGCCGCGACGCAGCCCGATACATTGCAATTGCTCGGTCGCTCGGATGTCGACGAGTATGCCGTGCCACTCGATGAGCCGGACTGGAGCTGGTTGCGCCGTAAGGGGCGTCTGTTGCTCGGCGACAGCAGCCCTGATTACGCGCCTTTTGCGATCACCGGCAACGGCAATGATTACGAAGGCCTGACGGCCGATTACGCACAACTGATCGAACAATTGCTGCACGTCACGGTCGAGGTCCGGCGCTACGCCTCGCGCGGCGATCTGCTGACGGCGCTGAAGCACGGCCAGATCGATATGATCGGCACCGCTAACGGTTTTGAGGCGGCGGATCCCGAACTGGCAATCTCTTCGCCTTACGCTGACGATAACCCGACCCTGGTGACGCGCATCGATGAGAGTCAAAACCTGCCGGAAGACCTGGCGGGCAAACGGGTGGCGATGCTCTATCACTACCTGCCACCGGAAACGGTCAAGGCGTTTTACCCAAAAGCCGACGTGCAACTGTATCCCTCGACACTGACGGCGATCGGTGCCGTGGCGTTCGGTCAGGCTGACGTCTATCTGGGCGACCTGCTCAGCTCCAATTACCTGGTCAAGAAGAACTACCTCAACAACGTTCAGCTCAGCGATTTTTCGCGCATGGAAACCCAGCCCTTCAGTTTTGCCGTGACCCGGGAAAACACCCGGTTGTTGCACATTCTCGATGCGGCGTTGAAGGTTATTCCTGCGGAAGAGCGTATGAGCATCCGGCGCCGCTGGAGTGTCGGCGGGGTGGCCATTCCCGGCCAGCATCGGCTGCATTTCAGCGTGAACGAACAGCGTTGGCTGGATCACCATCCGCGTATCAAAGTCGCGATCAACGAAAACTTTCTGCCGTTGACCTTTGTCGATCAGGCCGGAAACTTTCGCGGCATCAGCGCTGACGTGCTGGCCAAGATCAGCCTGCGCACGGGTCTGCAATTCGATATGCAGCGCGTAGATTCGGTGGGCGACCTGATCGGCGAGGTGACCAGCGGCAAGGCCGACATGCTCGCCGCTTTCACCCCGAGTACTGAGCGCGAAGGCGAACTGCGCTTTACCCGGCCGTACCTGATCAATCCGTTCGTGTTGGTCATGCGCCGTGGCGACGAGCCGCAGACGCTCGATCAACTGGCCGGCAAACGTCTGGCGCTGATTCGCGGCAATGTCTTGCGTGAATACCTCGTCGAGCAATACCCCAATGTGCAGTTGGTGCCGGCGGACAATGCTGCCGAAGCCATGGAGATGGTCGCGCTGGGAGAGGTCGACGGCGCGATCAACTCACTGGTCAGTGCCCGCTACACGATCTCGCGTCAGTACCGCGACAAATTGCAGGTCACCAGTACCGTCGGCACCCAGCCTGCACGCATCGCACTGGCCACCAGTCGCGGTGCGCTGGAGCTGTACTCGATTCTCGACAAGGCCCTGTTGAGCATCAGCCCGGAGGAAATGGATGAGCTGACCAACCGCTGGCGCAGCGAAGTGGTGGTGAATGACAGTTATTGGCTGCGCAATCGCGGCATGATCATCCAGGGCTTCGTGATCGCCGGCGTGTTGCTGTTGGTGGCGCTGGGCTGGATCGCTTATCTGCGTCTGTTGATGCGCAAGCGCCGTCAGGCGGAAATCGCGCTGAACGATCAGATGGAGTTCATGCGCGTGCTGATCGACGGCACGCCGCATCCGATCTACGTGCGCGATCGCGAAGGTCGCCTGGTGATCTGCAACAGTGGTTATCTGCAAGTGTTTGGCACCGAGCGCGAAGCGGTCATCGGCAAGTTGGTCACGGACGGCGTGCTCAGCGATATGCAGCAAGCACAGACGTTTCAGGATGATTATCTACGGGTGATGGAGGACGGCTTGCCGAGCATCCAGGACCGCAGCCTGAATCTGGCGGACGGCCGCGCGCTGACCATCTATCATTGGATGCTGCCATACCGTGGCAGCGATGGTGCCGTCACCGGCATGATCGCTGGCTGGATCGATGTCAGCGAGCGTCAGCATCTGTTGCAGGAACTGCAAATCGCCAAAGATGTTGCCGATGACGCCAACCGCGCCAAAACCACGTTCCTGGCAACCATGAGCCATGAAATTCGGACGCCGATGAACGCCATCATCGGCATGCTCGAACTGGCGCTGAAAAAGGCCGATCAAGGTGTGCTGGATCGCTTTGCCGTTGAAGTGGCCTCGGGCGCAGCGCGGGGCTTGCTGGACCTGATTGGCGACATTCTCGATATTGCACGGATCGAGTCCGGGCGCCTGTCGCTGGCGCCGGAACGCGCCAATCTGCGTGAACTGATTGAATCGGTTGCGCGCATTTTTGAAGGCCTGGCGCGCCAGAAACAGTTGCGTCTGCAACTGGATCTGGACGCCCTGAGCAACGTCGACGTGTTGATCGATCCGCTGCGTTTCAAGCAAGTGTTGTCGAACCTGTTGAGCAATGCGATCAAGTTCACCGATGTGGGCAAGGTGGTATTGAGCGTGCAGGTCGAGACCGGCAGTGATGATCGACTGCGCCTTTGCTTGCGCGTGACCGACAGTGGGCGCGGCATCTCGCTTGTGGATCAGGCGCAATTGTTCACGCCGTTTTCCCAGGCTGCCAACCATGGTCAGTCGGCCCAGGGCGGCTCCGGGCTGGGGCTGATGATCAGTCGCACCTTGTGCGAAATGATGGGCGGCAGCCTCACGCTGACCAGCGAGTTGGGGCAGGGCACGCAGATCGAGGTGCGGTTGAATCTACCGACACTCGATCCTCTGGACGCCGCGCCGGTCGAGGAAAACGTGGCACTGCAGGCCAGTCACTGTCTGAATATTCTGGTGATTGACGATTACCCGGCCAACCGTCTGCTGCTGTCGCAGCAGTTGAGTTATCTGGGCCACCGGGTGACGGATGCCGAGGACGGCGCCCATGGTCTGCGTGCCTGGCGCAATCAGACGTTCGACGTGGTCATCACCGACTGCAACATGCCGATCATGAATGGTTACGAACTGGCCCGGGCGATCCGCGATGAAGAGGCGACGCGAGGATTGGCGCGCAGCCTGGTGTTGGGGTTTACCGCCAATGCGCTGGCCGAGGAGAAGGATCGTTGCGCAGAGGCCGGCATGGACGATTGCCTGTTCAAACCGATCAGCCTCAGGGATCTGAATCTGCGTCTGGCCGCAGTCGTTCCACGGCCTCGTTCACCGACTGAAGACGAGCCCGGCGATGTCGGCATCGGTGACATCGATCTGGGCAGCCTCGAACAATTGACCCGTGGCGACCGCGCGTCGATCAACAGTCTGTTGAGCGATCTGGCCACGAGCAATGCGCAGGACATGGCCAAACTGATGCGCCTGTTTACCCAGCACGACATGCCCGGGCTCGCTAATCTGGCCCACCGGGTCAAGGGCGGCGCACGCATTATCAAGGCGCACTCACTGATCCAGGCTTGTGAAGCGCTGGAAGTTGCCAGCGAAGGTCTCGACACGCAGGTTCTGACCGAAGCGGTGGATGCCTTGCAGCAATCGATGGAGCGTTTGGCGGCACAACTGGATGAGCGTCTGGCGTAGCAATCTATTTCCATTTTCCCTGTCGTTCTTGCGAATTTTCCTACATTCGTCACTGGCTCTCTGTCGCTAACGTGCGGTGGTCTCGGCATACAGCCGAGCTCACTTCACTGGTTAACATTTGGAGCTGTTGATGACCCTTCCACGTATGTCTTCCCGTGCACGATTGGCCGTCTGTGGACTGGCCGTCGCTGCGGCGTTGAGTGCCTGCGCCAGCGCGCCGCTTCCAGAGCAACAGATCAGCTTGTCCAAGGACGCGGTCAACCGTGCGGTGTCGGCCGAAGCAACCCAATACGCACCGTTGGAAATGAAGGCAGCGCAAGACAAGATGTTCCAGATGGAACGCGCCCTCGGTGAGAAAAATTACCCGCAAGCCAAGTTGTTGGCCGAACAGATCGAAGCCGATGCCAACCTCGCCGAACGTAAATCGCGCGCTGTGAAATGGCAGAAACAATTGGCTGACGCGCGCAATGGCATTGAGGTGCTCAAGCAGGAAATGCTGCAAGACCCGGTCACCGGTTTCAATCCGCCAGCCAGCGCTCAATAAGGACTTGTTCATGTCGAATTTCAAACTGTTGCCCATCGCTTCGCTGATCGCTCTGACACTGGCCGGTTGCGCCACGCCGCCTGAAAACCCGCAACTGCTGCAAGCCCGCGAACAGTTCGCGGCGCTGCAAAACAAGCCGGAAGCCAACACCCTCGCAGCTATTGAAACCAAGTCTGCCTTTACGGCGTTGAACGCGGCCGACCAGGCGTCGCAGAAGGACCGCCAGGCACCGCAAGTCGATCAATTGGCCTATCTGGCCAGCCAGAAAATCGCCCTGGCCGAGCAGACCATTGCCGGCCGCCAAGCCGAGGCGGGTCTGAAGAAAATCGACGCCGAGCGTACCCAGGTGCAACTCGACGTGCGCACTCAGCAGCTCAAGGCGCTGCAAGCGATGAAAGCGCAGAAAACCCAGCGCGGGGAAGTCGTGACCTTCGGCGATGTGCTGTTCGACACCGGCAAGGCCGATCTCAAGTACGGCAGCCAGCGCAACTTCGAACAACTGGCGCAGTATCTGGCGGCCAACCCTGAACGCAAGGTGCGCATCGAAGGGTTTACCGACGATGTCGGCGGTGACGATTTCAATCAGCGTCTGTCGGAGCGGCGCGCAGACGCCGTGGCTTTCGCGCTCAAGCAAATGGGCATCGGCGCTGATCGGCTGATCACCAAAGGCTACGGCAAGCAATTTCCGATTGCCGATAACGGCAATGCTCGCTCCCGTCAGCTCAACCGTCGGGTGGAGGTCATCATCTCTTACGGTTCAAGCGTGGTCGGTGCACGCGGCTGATGAGCGATCAAGCGAGCCTGCAACGGGCTCGCTTTCTTGCATCTGAGCATGGGTCAAGACCGATCAATGTTCTTGGGAAATTTCCTACAAAGACAAGGAAAAATCCTACTCAGAAAGTCCCTTCGATTCTCTAAATTGCCGGTTCCCCGAGTGCGAACCGGTTCCCTCAAAGGTTCTGACTCAACTCTATTTACGCCGTTGCCCAAGAGGGCGCACGTGAGGTTCTGTTGATGAAAACCCGTTCCCCGTTGTTCCAGCGCAACCCTGTCGCCGTGGCCGTCGCCATTGCGTTTTTGCTGCCACTGCACGCCAGTGCCTATACCTCTTCAGTCAATGGCGGGGCAGTGATTTATGACGAAAGCGTTACCACCGGCGTGCAATCGATCGGAACCAACGGCACGGCCCATCGCACCACGGTCAGCGGTAGTGGGACGCAGAGCGTATTTCAGAACGGTGTGACCTACGACACCGTAGTAGACAGTGCGACACAAAACGTTCTCAGTGGCGTCAGCCATGGCACGGTGGTCAATAACGGCGGCTCACAGATGGTGGGCACCAGCGGTATTGCCAATGACACCGTGCTCAATGCCAGTCAGCAGACCGTCACTCGTTCCACGGCCAACCGCACGCTGATCAATGCGGGCAGCGTACAGACGCTGGATATCATGGCGATTGCCAACGATAGCCAGGTCGGTGCTGGCGGTACGCAAAACCTGATCAACATGGCGGTGGCTAACGGCAGCGTGATTAACGCAGGCGGTGAGCAAACCCTGCGCCGTGGCCTGGTCGGCGGGGCGGTGGCCAATGACACGCGCGTGCAGGGTGGTACCCAAAGCGTGTACGCCACTGGCACGGCCAATAACAGTACGGTCAGCAACGGTGGTCAGGTCAATCTCTACACGGGTGCCCAAGCCAATGGCCTTGTGGCAGACGCAGGTGGCACGGTGAATGTCATGGAGAACGGCGTGAACACGGTGGACTCGCTGACCCTCAATGGCGGGCGTCTGGCATTCGCGCCGGGCAGCGACGGTACGTTCAAGACGCTTACGGTCAATGCTCTTTCCGGTAGCGGCAGCATTTTGATGAATACCGATATCGCCAATCAGCGTGATGATTTGCTGATCGTGCAAGGCGCCGGCATGGCCAGTGGTGATCACACGTTGATCGTCGGCGATAGCGGTAATGAACCGACGACCTCCGATGGCCGCTTGCTGTTGGTCGATACGAACGGCGGCAGCGCGAAATTCGCCCTGTATGGCGGCCACGTCGATGCGGGTGCATTCCGCTATACCTTGCGCCAACAGGGTGATGACTGGGTACTGGCGAGCGGGGGAGCGATTCCGGTTGATCCGGTAACGCCGGTGGATCCAGAGACGCCAGTAGACCCCGGCAATCCTGTGGAGCCAGTGACGCCAGTTGATCCGGTCAATCCAGTGGATCCGGTGGGCCCTGTGACGCCACCGCCGCGCCCGATCGACCCGGCGCCGGAAAACCTGTCCAAAGGGGCCAACGCCGCCATCGCCGCGCACACCGCCGGCGCCAGCCTGTGGAACGCGCAGATGAACGCTCTGGTCAAGCGCCTCGGCGAGTTGCGCATGGGCGAGGATGACGGGGGGCTCTGGACCCGCGCCATCGGCAAGCGTTTCGATGTGAGCGAGCATTCCAGCCGCGCCTATTCCCAGGACGTCAGCGGTCTGGAAATCGGTGCCGACAAGGCTTTCGCAGTGGACAGCGGCAAGATTTATGTCGGTGGCATGGTCGGTACTGCGCGTTCCGATCTGGATTTCGGTGAAGGGGCGTCGGGCGATATCGACAGCCGCATGTTCGGCATTTACGCCACTTACCTCAATGACAATGGCGTCTACGTTGACAGCGTCCTGAAGTACAGCCGTTTCGATACGGACATCAAAACGCCGAACAATCTGGGGCAAGCGGTAAAAGGTTCCTACAGCACTAATGGTGTCGGTGCTGATATCGAGGTTGGCAAGCGCATCAATCTGAAGGATGGCTGGTTCGTCGAGCCGCAACTGGAAATCACTGCGACCCGCACCCAAGGGGCCAGTTACACCGCCAGCAACGGCCTGCGCGTCAAGTCCGATGATCTGGATTCACTGCAAAGCCGTGTCGGTTCGCTGTTCGGTCGCAGCCTGGAGCTGAGCAATGGCATGAAGGCCCAACCGTATGTCAAAGCGTCGTACATCACCGAGCATGCCGGCAGCAGCAAGGTCAGCGTCAATGGCAACAAACTCGATGCCGAGCTGCCGGGCAACCGCGTCGAACTCGGCTTCGGCGGCGTATTGCAGGTCAGTGAGAAAAGCAAGATCTCGCTGGATGCCGAGTACGCCAAGGGCAATGGCATCGAACAGCCATTCGGAGTGAGCCTGGGGTATCGCTACCTTTGGTGAGGCGGGTTGCCACGTCGGATCCTTCCGACGTGGCGTTGTTCTTCAAAGGGTGTCGGAGATTTCTTGGTGTTTTTTCAGACTCGTCCTACATGCTTTGACGACTGTTTTGCCTAGTGTGTCGCCTCTTACGCCGCGAGCGGCGACCTTTTCTACCTCTGTCGAAACCAATGTCCTACAAAAGCTGGCGAATTCTGATTGCCGACGAGGAGCCTGCGTTGCACGCCCGAATCGGCAAGACCTTTAAAGAACTGGGCTGTCGCGAACTGACGCGGGTGCACTCGTTTCGTGAGTTGTTGGGCGTGACCCATTACTCCAGCGAGCCCTTCCAGCACTTTGACCTGATGATCATCAACGCGGGGTTGATCGCCGCCACTGGCGTGGATTGGGTGCGGTTCTTTGCAAGCAATGCACAGATTCGCCACGGCGTGATTCATGACACCGTTCGCGGCCAGCCGCAGGCTCAGACGATTTATGCCAACCACCGACGACAGTTGATGCTGATCCGTACCCCGGACCGGCAAACCCTTGGCCCTTTGCTGGAGCACCTCGATGTTCATGAACAATCCCACAACCGTTGAGATCTCTGCTGGCGAGTCGAATACGCGATTGGCCACGACACACCATGCTCCCGGCATCGACGACTCAATCGCCGTGCCTGCTCTGCCGCTGCGTGTGTTGGTGTTGGAAGACCATGCGTTCCAGCGCTCGGTGGCGGTCAACATGCTGCGTACGCTGGGTTGTCGCGAAATCTTCGAGGCCAGTGACGGAGCTCAGGCGCTGGCGCTCTTGCAGGAAGTCGGTACCGTCGATGTCGCCCTGTGCGATTTGCAGATGGAGGGGATGGACGGGCTGGAGTTTCTGCAGCGGGTGGGGGCCTCGGGGCAGGTCAAGTCGGTGATCATCAGTAGTTCGCTGTCGGCAGACCTACGTCGTGCGGTGCATCAGATGGTGGCGTTGCTTGGCCTGGAACTGCTGGGCGATGTAGGCAAGCCTTTGCATGTGCAAGTGCTGGCGAATCTGCTGAGCAAATCCCTCGACAGGCCTGCTCTGGCGCAACCCACGGCCGCTGCCGTGACGCTGGCCAGTGAGGCATCGGTTCGTCAGGCGTTGGCGCAGCAGCAATTGCAGGCCTGGTATCAGCCCAAATTCAACCTGCAGACCGGTGAGGTCTGTGGTGTAGAGGTGCTATGCCGCTGGCTCCATCCGACCCACGGCATCCTTTCGCCCGCTTTGTTCATGCCTGTACTGGAGCGTTGCGGGTTGCTCGACGAGCTACTGTTTGCGCAGATCGAGCAGGCACTGGGCGTGCAACGAAGTGCCCGTGCACAGGGAGTTTTCCTGAATGTTGCGTTCAATCTGCACGCTGTGCAGTTGGCCAATGCGCAGCTCACGACCACGTTGAAGAACCTTCTGGCGCACCACGGCGCTTGCGGTGCAGGCCTGACTTTCGAACTGACCGAAAGCGGTCTGCTAGAAGCGCCGGCCACCAGCCTGGAAAGCCTCGTCCGCCTGCGAATGATGGGCTGTCGTCTATCGATCGATGACTTCGGCGCCGGCTTCTCATCTTTGCAGCGCTTGTGTCAGTTGCCGTTCAACGAGATCAAGCTCGACGCCGAATTCATCCGCAATCTTGAGCACGAACCGCGATGCCGGGCGGCGATCAGCAGCACACTGGCGTTGGGTGAAACCCTCGGCATGAGCGTGGTGATCGAAGGGATCGAGACCGATGCACAGCGCCGTGAACTGTTGGCATTGGGGTGTTCCCAAGGGCAGGGCTATTGGTATGCGCGGCCGATGTCCGGGGCTGATCTGTTGCTTTGGTTGCAGCAGCACAGTGATCGGCGTGACTTGGATGAGTGAACCTTCTTTTAGGAAAAGTCCTACAGATCCTGTCGTGTGGCTTGCGTAGTCTTGCCGCACCCAAAAACCGTGACACCGGGAGATTGAGCATGATCAATAAAGCCCTGCGCATCCTGATAGCAGATTCGCAGCATTTCCACCGGATGAAAATCGAGCGTCTGTTCAACAGCCTCGATTACTACCGCGTGGCCCCGGTGCAAAGCCTCACTGAGCTGTTGACGCTGGTGGACTACGGTTGTGAGCCGTTCGATGTGGTGGTCATCAATGCCGAACTGGCGGCGCGTTCGCTGGATCTGCTGGGGTTTTTCCTTGATAACCCGCAGATTCGTCAGGCGTTGATCTATAACGAAGGCACGGCGCCGTTGCAACAGACCTCGGGGTTCGCTCAGGAGAATGTGCAGATCAGTCATTTGACGTTGCCTTCAAAACAGTCGATCAGTCAGTTGATGGCGCTGGTCGATGTGCCCGCAAAACCAGGTAAACCGGCCGCTCACAAGCCACACCCGCTGATGCAGTACGTTGCGCATGCATAAAAAGTCCCCGGCCGCAACTGTCAGACCTGACAGGTGCTTTGCTCCCCGTTCCATGCAACAGTCCCTGTGCAGCCACTGAGTCTGGATCAGCCCCCATCGGTGGCCTGACCGTCAGTCTTTGCACCGGGAGTGGCCATGAAGTTAGCGCTGATCGTCGACGATCATCCGGTGGTGCGTGCCGCCATCCGGATCGTGTTGCAAGCCGAAGGATTCAAGCAGATCTACGAGGCGTCCCAAGGCAACGAGGTGATCTCGCTTATTCGTGAACACAAGCCTCAATTGGTGATCCTCGACCTGAATCTGCCAGTGCTCGGCGGGCTGGAGGTGCTGGCCCGGATCAAGGCCAATGATCTTCATTGTCGAGTGCTGGTGTTCAGTACACACGAGCCGATGTTCTATCAGGAACGCTGTGTGCGCGCCGGGGCCATGGCCTACGTGACCAAAACCAATCAGTTGGAGCAGTTGCGCAATGCCATCCGGGCGGTGGTGTCGGGGCATACCTTTTTCTCTGCGCTCCCGGACCATTTCAGTACGCTGAATGCCGTGCAGATCACGGAAAAACAGATGATCGAGCAGCTCTCCGACCGTGAGTTGAGCATTTTCGCGCAACTGGGGCGGGGCAAGTCCAACAAGGCGATTGCTGAGGACATGCACCTGAGTCACAAAACCGTCAGCACCTATAAGACCCGTCTGATGAAAAAACTCGGGGTGAACTCAGCGGTACACTTGCGCGATTTCGCCAAGCGCAATCATGTGATCTGAGCGGACAGACATGAGGCAGGGGCGCCGGATTGTCTGGCTGTGGCTGTGGCTGTGGCTGACGCTGATGGCCACCTGTTGGGCAAGCGACACGCCGCAGGTGCTGCAAGTGCTGACCCGTACCGGACTGGAAAATGTCCAGCTGCGCCTGGATGAACAGGACCGGCAATGGCTGCGTCAGCATCCGGTGTTGCGCATGGGCATTTCCGGGCCGGATTACCCGCCGTTCGAGATCACCCGTAATCAACAGGAACTCGAAGGGCTGACCGCCGATTACGCCGACCTGCTGGGGCAGTTGCTCGGCGTGCGCATCGAAGTCCGCCGTTTCGCCAACCGCGATGCCGTGATGGCGGCACTCAAACGCGGCGATCTCGATCTGCTGGGGACCTCCAACAGTTTTGAAGCCGCCGACCCGGCCTTCATCCTGTCCCGTGCCTACGCCGAAGATCAGCCGATGCTGGTGACTCGACTCGATGAACAATTGCCCACCGATCTGGCCGGCAAGCGCCTGGCCATGGTCGAGGACTATCTGCCTCTGGCCAGCGTGCAGGCGTTTTATCCCCGGGCAAGTGTGCAGCGTTACCCGTCGGCGATGGATGCGCTCGGTGCGGTGGCCTTCGGCGCGGACGATGTTTATCTGGGCGACTTCATCAGTGCCAACTACCTGATCAACACCAATTATCGTAACGACCTGCAATTGGCCGGTCCGGCCGGGCTGGACGCCAATTCGTTCGGCTTCGCGCTGTTGCGCAGCGATGGGCGCCTCAAACGCATCGTCGACAAGGCATTGACGGCCATCCCCATGGAGCGGCGCCAGCGCATCGAGCTACGCTGGAGCGTCGGCCTCGCCGATATGGCTGAACAGTCGCGGGTGCAGCTCAGTGCGAATGAGCAGGAATGGCTGGACCAGCATCCAGTTGTCCGAGTTGGAGCCATCGAAGATTTCGCGCCGCTGACATTTTTTGATGCCGATGGCCGTTTCAGCGGACTGTCGGCGCAACTGCTGAGTCTGATCAGCCAGCGCAGCGGGTTGAACTTCGAGATCGTGCGCGGGACGTCGCTGGATCGGCAGATCGAACAGCTCAAGGCCGGTGAACTGGATGTATTGCCGGTGGTGACACCGAGCAGCGAGCGCGAAGCCGAACTGCAATTTACCCGTGCCTACCTGAATAATCCGTTTGTGCTGGTCAGCGCAATCACCGCGCAGGGACCGCTCAACCTCGATGATCTGGCCGATAAACGGCTGGCGATTTATCGCGGCCATCCGTTACGTGCTTACCTGTTAAGCCGCGTGCCGCGCATCCGTCTGGTCGAAGTCAAAAGCCCCGCTGAAGGCGTGGCGTTGATTGCCAAGGGTCAGGTCGATGCCACGGTGAGTTCATTGCTGGTGGCGCGCTTTCTGATCGCACGTCACTACCGTGAGCGTCTGCGCATTACCGGCACCATCGGCGATCAACCGGCGCGCATTGCGTTGGCGACGGCACCGCAGATGACGGCATTGCATTCGATCCTGAACAAGGCGTTGTTGAGCATCGCCCCGCCACAGATGGACGAACTGGTAGAGCGCTGGAGCCACGATGTGGTGGTGGAAGACAGTTATTGGTTACGCCATCGTCGCGAGATTCTCCTCGGTTTTGCCGGTGCGGCGGTGTTGCTGGCGCTTGCGCTGGCCTGGATCGTTTTTCAACGCCAACAGATTCGCCGGCGCCAGCAATGGTTGCAGCAATTGCAGGAAGCCAAGGACGTGGCAGATGATGCCAATCGCGCCAAGACCACGTTTCTGGCGACCATGAGCCATGAAATTCGCACGCCGATGAACGCCTTGATCGGCATGCTCGAACTGGCCTTGAAGCGCGCCGAGGAAGGCGTGACCGATCGCTTGGCGATTCAGGTGGCATCCAACGCCGGGCAACAGTTGCTGGCGTTGATCGGCGACATCCTCGACATCGCGCGGATCGAGACCGGGCATTTGTCCCTCGTGCCTGAGCGTGCCAACCTGCGTGAGCAGGTGGTGTCGGTGTGTCGAGTGTTTGAAGGGCTGGCGCGGCAGAAGCGCTTGTTGTGGCACATCGAACTTGATGCCCGCAGCAACATTGACGTGCTGATTGATCCGACGCGCTTCAAACAAGTGCTGTCGAATCTGTTGAGCAACGCGATCAAGTTCACCGAGGAGGGCGAGGTCAGTCTACGGCTGACGGTGACCACCGCGACGGCGGAACGCCTGAGTGTGAAAGTGCTTATTGAAGACAGCGGGGTGGGGATTAACGCCGACGACCGACGACGGCTGTTCAACCCTTTCGTGCAGGCGAGCCATGACTCGCAATCAGCCCGCAGTGGTTCCGGGCTGGGGCTGGTCATCAGTCGCAACCTCTGTGAAATGATGGGCGGTACGCTGCGGCTTGACAGTGCACCGGGTGAAGGCACACGCGTCGAAGTCAGTCTTGAACTGCCGTTGTTGGCTGCTCTGGCTCGCGCGCCAAGTGCTCCGCAAGCAGCGCTTGCGGTAACGGCTTCACTGAGTGTTCTGGTGGTGGACGATCATCCGGTGAACCGATTGCTGTTGTGCTGGCAGTTGAGTGAACTCGGCCATCGCACCGTCGACACCG
This sequence comes from Pseudomonas sp. Irchel s3a12, assembly GCF_900187485.1. NCBI lineage: Bacteria > Pseudomonadati > Pseudomonadota > Gammaproteobacteria > Pseudomonadales > Pseudomonadaceae > Pseudomonas > Pseudomonas sp. Irchel s3a12. Next base: position 254,740 of record NZ_FYDN01000002.1, on the reverse strand, counting down.
AGAACGGTGATGAAGGCCTGAAGCAGTGGCGGGCGCAGGCGTTCGATGTGGTGATCACCGATTGCAACATGCCGCGGCGCAACGGTTACCAACTGGCGCGGGCCATCCGCGATGCCGAGTCGCATGCCGGCCGCAAGCCTTGTCTGATCCTCGGCTTTACCGCCAATGCGCAAGCTGAGGAAAGGACGCGCTGCCTGAATGCCGGCATGGACGAATGCCTGTTCAAACCGATCCGCTTGCACGACCTGGCGCAGGCGTTGACGGCTGCCAGTCATTGCGAGAAGACGGTGGACCCCGGCGAGGTGGCCGCGCTGACGGAAATCGACCTGAGCACGCTGGAGCAAATGGCTGGGGATGATCGTGCCTTGATCGAACAGTTGCGCAAGGAAGTGTTGAACAGCGTGCGCCTCGATCTGCAACGTCTGGAGCTTTTGCAGCAGGAGCAGGATCGCGCAGGGTTGCGCGAGCTGGCGCATCACATCAAGGGTGGGGCGCAGATGGTCGGCGCGGCGCGGGTGGTGGCGGCATGTGTAGCGCTCGAGCAGGCGTGTCGCGAGACGCACGCGGCGCCGCTGGACGTGGCGAGCGAGACGTTGCGCAAGGCCATGGCCGGACTCGCGCAACGCTTGCAAATCTGACGGGCGCCGGCTCAGTCCCAGTGCGGCGCGATGCCTTTCGGGCTGGTCAGGCGATGGTCGCGATCAAGCGTGGCAATCAGCGCCATATCGGCGTCGCTCAGTGTCAGCGCTGTAGCGGTAAGGTTGCTTTGCAGGTTGGCGCGCTTGGTCGACGACGGAATCACCGCGTAGCCAGACTGCATGGCCCAGGCCAGGGTGATTTGCGCCGGGGTGGCTTGCAGGCGCTGGGCGATCTGCTGGATCAGCGGATCTTGCAGCACTTCGCCGTAGGCGAGGGTCATGTACGAGGTGATGTGGATGCCTTGGCTCTGGGCGAACTCGACCACTTTGCGGTTTTGCAGGTACGGGTGCAGTTCAATCTGATTAGTAGCGATGTTGTCGGCACCGACCGCCGCGATCGCCTGTTGCATCAGCTCGATGGTGAAGTTGGAAACACCGATCTGTCGGGTCAGGCCCAGACGCTTGGCTTCGAGCAGGGCGCCCATAAACTCTTCGACCGGCACTTGGTTTTCCGGCGACGGCCAGTGAATCAGCGTCAGGTCGAGGTAGTCGGTCTGCAGTTTTTGCAGGCTTTCCTTGAGGCTGTCGATCAAGCGATCCTGGGCGAAGTTGGCGACCCAGATCTTGCTGGTGATGAACAGCTCTTCGCGCGGTATGCCGCTGGCTGCGATGGCCTCGCCGACGTCGGCTTCGTTTTCGTAGATTTGCGCGGTGTCGATGGCCCGGTAGCCGAGTTCGAGAGCGGTGCTCACCGAATCAATGACGACCTGGCCTTGCAGGCGAAATGTACCCAGACCAAAAGCGGGAACAGACATGAAAAACTCCAGGGTTGCAGTGGGAATGGGCAGGAGTATCGGCGTCTGCATCGTTGAGAAAAACCGCTGGCGGGGCAAAGCACTGTTGATCAGAAGTCATGAATCATTTTCAGGATTTGTGTTGTCCGGGCTGGCCTCTTCGCGAGCAGGCTCGCTTCCACAGGAGATCTGTGGTGTTCACAAAATCCTTGTGGGAGCGAGCCTGCTCGCGAAGGGCGCACCACCGATTCAGGCAATGTCACTGTGGGCAAATTCCTCGCCGAGAAAATCAATCAACGTGCGCACCGACGGCAATAACCCGCGCCGCGAAGGGAAAATCGCATGCACTACGCCGCACTTCGGCGCCCAACCGGGAATCAACTCCACCACACGACCGGCCGCAATGTCCTCACGCACCACCACACTCGGCAAATGCGCCACGCCAACGCCGGCAATCACCGCCTGACGCAGGGCAATCAAATCATCGGTGACCATGCGTGGCGTATGGCGAATCAGTGCCGTGTTGTCATTCGGCCCGAGCAGCTCCCATTGATATTCGCGCTGCGCCGCGCCCCAGTGCAGGCTCGGCAAGCCGTTGAGGTCGGCAGGTGAGGGCGGTGACGACAGGCGTTCGACAAACTGCGGGCTGCCGACCACCGATTGCGTGCTGTTGCCCAGCACCTTCATGACCATGTCGGTGTTCTCCAGCGGCGGAAAACGCACGCGCAAGGCAATGTCGAAGCCTTCGTGCAGCAGATCGACGCGGCGGTTGGTGCTCTCGATAAACAATTCCACTAGCGGGTATTTGAGCATGTAACGGGTGAGCATCGGCCCGACCCACGAGTTGAGCAGCGCTGTCGGGCAACTCAGGCGCACCAGTCCCTGCGGTTCGGAGCGGTTGCGTTCGATCAGCTCGGCGGCGCTTTCGGCTTCGACGCGCATGGCCAGGCAGCGCTGGTAATAGGCCTGACCGATTTCGGTCAACGAACAATGGCGGCTGGTGCGGTGAAGCAAGCGCACGCCAAGGCGTTCTTCCAGTTCGGAAATCCGTCGGCTGAGCTTCGATTTGGGCATGTCCAGTGCGCGCCCGGCGGCGGCGAAACCATGATGTTCGACCACTTGGGTAAAGTAGTAAAGGGTGTTGAGGTCTTCCACCATCGTTCTCCATATAGAACGCTAAGGCTGATTTTTGCAGTCTAGTGCATTAATGGTCATGGATTTAAGCTTGATCCATCGCGTCACTCACCCAAATTGGAGACAACCATGAAAAACATCATCGGTATCTACACCAGCCCGCGCGGCCATTGGGTCGGCGATGGTTTCCCGGTTCGCACGCTGTTTTCCTACGACAACCTGGGCAAACACATCAGCCCGTTCCTGCTGCTCGATCACGCCGGTCCAGCCGATTTCACCCCGACCATCGAACGGCGTGGCGTTGGTCAGCATCCGCACCGTGGTTTCGAAACCGTGACTATTGTTTATGAAGGCGAGGTTCAGCACCGCGATTCGACCGGTAGTGGCGGTGTGATCGGCCCGGGCGATGTGCAATGGATGACTGCGGCTTCCGGGATCCTCCACGAGGAATTCCATTCGGAAAACTTCGCCAAAACCGGCGGCAAACTGGAAATGGTCCAGTTGTGGGTCAACCTGCCGGCCAAAGACAAAATGGCCGCGCCGGGCTACCAGACCATTCTCGACAGCGACATCCCGAGCATTGCGCTCAAGGACAACGCCGGTCGCCTGCGCCTGATCGCCGGTGAGTTCGATGGCCACACCGGCCCGTCGCGGACTTTCACACCGATTGATGTGTGGGATCTGCGCCTGAACGCCGGCAAGTTGCTGACGCTGGATTTGCACGAAGGCCGCAACACCGCGCTGGTGGTGCTCAAAGGTTCGGTGCAGGTCAACGGTGTGGAATCGGTGCGTGAAGGGCAGTTGGCGCTGTTCGAGCGTGACGGCCATCAACTGACACTCGAAGCCAGCCAGGACGCGGTGGTGTTGCTGCTCAGCGGCGAGCCGATCGACGAACCGATCGTCGGCCACGGCCCGTTCGTGATGAACACCGAGCAGGAAATCCACCAGGCCTTCGCCGACTTCCAGTCCGGCCGCTTCGGTCAGATGCACGCTTAACGCACCACCACTGCGCTCTACACAGGACGCGTAGGCCGGTTCGCAGGCCAGGGATGGCTGTTGCCAATAGAAAAGAGGAAACGCCCATGAACACGCCCGTCCGGGCCAGATCAACGCCTGGGACAACGAAGATTTCGTCAAGGCGATCAAGGCCACTGGCAAGAAGCAATTGATCATTGCCGGTGTGGTGACTGAGGTTTGCGTGGCGTTCCCGGCGCTGTCGGCGCTGGAAGAGGGCTTCGATGTGTTCGTGGTGACGGACGCCTCCGGCACATTCAACGAACTGACCCGTGAATCGGCGTGGAACCGCATGTCCAGCGCTGGCGCGCAATTGATGACCTGGTTCGGTCTGGCCTGCGAGCTGCACCGCGACTGGCGCAACGACATCGAAGGGCTGGGCACGTTGTTCTCCAATCACATCCCGGATTACCGCAACCTGATGACCAGCTACAGCACCGACTAACGGTACATAACTCAAGTCCTATGCAATAAATGTAGGAGTGAGCCTGCTCGCGATGGCGGAGTGTCAGTCGAACTCTCTTTGACTGATACCCTGCCATCGCGAGCAGGCTCACTCCTACATGGGTTTTGTGGTGTTTTTGCGGGCGGGTTCATCCTCTGAAATCAATTGCTCCTACACTTGCTCAATCTGTGCGATCTTCTCGCGATTGGCCCCCGTCGGAGTTGTTTGATGCTGTCTCTGCTCACCGAACATCCGTTGTTCTGCGCGTTGATCCTGATCCTCCTCGATCTGGGTTTATGGCGTCTGATCAGTTCCCATGGCAGCGAGTGGAAACTGCTGGTGCGGGTGCTGATTTTCAGCCTGTTCAGCGTGCTGCTGTTCAACGAAGGCCTCAATCCCATGGAGCCGGCGCCGTGGGCCGACAACGTGCCGCTGCACCTAGCGGCGACTGGCCTGCAGATTGGCTGGTGGCTGTTCGGTGCGCGCACCCTGACGGTGTTGATCGGCGCGGTGATGATGCAGCGGGTCGGCCACACCGGGCGGTTGTTGCAGGACTTGCTCGGCGCGGTGATTTTCCTCATCGCGATCATCGCGGCGCTGGCCTATGTGCTGGATCTGCCGGTCAAAGGCGTACTGGCGACCTCCGGGGCGTTGGCGATCATTGTCGGTCTGGCCTTGCAGAGCACGCTCAGCGATGTGTTTTCCGGGATCGTCCTCAACACCACCAAGCCTTATCAACTCGATGACTGGATTTCCATCGACGGCACCGAAGGCCGGGTTACCGATATCGACTGGCGCGCCACGCGCCTGCAAACCAGTCAGGGCAGCATGGCGGTGATCCCCAACTCGCTGGCGGCCAAGGCCAAGATCATCAATTTCAGCCGGCCGAGCAATATGTTTGGTGTCGCGGTCAGCGTGCAGGTAAGCCCGCATGCGCGGCCCAATTCGGTGATCGATGCGCTGGAGCGGGCGATGCAGGGCTGTCGCCAGTTGCTCGACATACCTGCGCCGAGCGTCGCACTGAAAAGCTCCGGCAGCAGTGGCGCGGAATACGAGATCAGCGGTTTCGTCGCCTCAATGGGCGAGAAACGGGTGGTGCGCAATCAGTTGTTCGATCTGGCCTATCGGCACTTGCAGGCCTCCGGGGTCAATCTGCTGTCGAGCGATGAAAGTGCTGCGCCGACCAACCTGTCGCGGCCCCGGGCGTTGCTCGACAGCTCGCCGATTTTCTCAACCCTGCGCCAGGAAGAGAAGGACACCTTCAGCCAGAACATGAGCCTGCAAACCTTCCGCGCCGGCGAAGTCATTCTGGCGGGCGGGGAGGTCAGCGATCACTTGTTCATTATCGAGTCCGGTGTGGTGTCGGTGACGTTGAAGCGCCACGGTACACCGTTCGAGTCCGGGCGCATGGGGCCGGGCGAGGTGATTGGCGAGGCAGGAATCTTGTCCGATACCGCGTTGCCGGCGGACTTTTCGGCGAAGACCTTTTGCGCGTTGTATCGCATCGAGAAGTCGTACCTTAAACCGTGCCTCGATGCGCGTCATGACATCCACGACGCGATGCAGACGCTGCTCGATTTCCGCCTGCACAAGGCGCAATCCCTGACCGAGGAAGCGCCGGCGGTTGTACCCAAAAGAGGCTTTTTGCAGTGGCTGCGTAATCGCGCCTGAAGGGTCAGGTAGCGAGTTTCTGTTCCAGGTGCAGACGCACCTGTGGCCATTCGTCATCGATGATGCTGAAGCGCACCGAGTTGCGCTTGCGCCCGTCCGGCATGATCCGCTCGTGGCGGACAATACCTTCCTGCTGCGCGCCAAGCCGCAGGATCGCGTTGCGCGACTTCTGGTTGTTCTCGTCGGTGGTGAACTGCACGCGCACGCAGTCGAGCACTTCGAAGGCGTGACGCAGCATCAGGTATTTGGCTTCGGTGTTGACGAAGGATTTCTGCCAGCTCGCGGAGATCCAGCTGCTGCCGATTTCCAGTTTGCGATTGAGCGGGTCGATCTTCCAGAAGCGCGTCGAGCCGATGACTTGGCCGCTATCTTTCAACACGATCACGAACGGCATCACCGTGCCGGCGTCACGGCCATCGAGTGCCTTTTTCAGATAACTGTCGACAGTGCTGGGCGAAGGCACCACGGTGACGGTGAGGTTCCACAACTCGCCGTCAGCGGCAGCGTGGAGCAGGGCGTCGGCATCTGAATACTGGAGCGGGCGCAAGAGGATGCGCTGACCTTGCAGCGTGGTTTGCATGGGATTCCGGTCTCGGCAGTGCGGGCAAAAGGCGAGTGCCCATTACGCCGCACGAGAATGATCCGATGCAACCGGCGCGATGATCACGGGGTCACAATTTTTACAGCCCTTGGGCAGGAGCCTCAGCCGATGAAAAACCTGCGAATCGCCACTTACAACGTCAACGGTTTACGCGCACGTCTGCCGAACCTGCTGGATTGGCTCAAGCGCGAGCAGCCGGACATCGCCTGCCTGCAAGAACTCAAATCCGTCGACACGGCGTTTCCCGCCGCCGAACTGGAAGCCGCCGGTTACGGCGCAATCTGGCAGGGCCAGGCCGCGTGGAACGGCGTGGCGATTCTCGCCCGTGACGCGCAACCGCTGGAGAGCCGCCGCGGACTGCCCGGCGACCCTGATGACAAGCACAGTCGTTATCTGGAAGCGGCGGTGCATGGCGTGTTGGTCGGTTGCCTATACCTGCCCAACGGCAACCCGCAGCCGGGGCCGAAATTCGATTACAAACTGGCCTGGTTTGAACGATTGATCAGCTACGCCAAAGACCTGCAAAGCAGCGATCACCCGGTGGTGCTGGCCGGCGACTACAACGTCGTGCCCACCGACATGGACATCTACAACACTCGCTCCTGGCTCAAGGATGCGCTGCTGCAACCCGAGAGCCGCGAGTGTTATCAGCGCTTGCTCGATCAGGGCTGGACCGATTCGCTGCGGCATCTGTATCCCGAGGATCGGCTCTATACGTTTTGGGATTACTTTCGGCAGCATTGGCAAACCAACTCCGGTCTGCGCATCGATCATCTGCTGCTCAACCCGGCGCTGAGTCCTTATCTGCATGAAGCCGGCGTAGACGCCTGGGTGCGCAATGAACCGCACGCCAGCGACCATGCGCCGACGTGGATTCGCATCGGTTCCCGCAAGAAGCGCTAGCGGGCGATTGGCGAAATCAATTGTCGAAAACAGTGCCTGATCCCGTATACATGGCGACCATCAACGCAGTGACCTGCGGCCCCATGCATAAGGATCGAGCAATGAGTGAGCCCCGCCTGACGAATCTGAAGCTGTACCTGCAACGTCTGGGTTTTGAAACGCCACCGGAACCGACACTGGTGACCCTGCGCTTGCTGCAACTGCGCCATACCGGCGTGTTCCCTTTCGAGAATCTTGCGACGATTACCGGCGCGCCGGTGTTGATCGATCTGCCGTCCATTGAAGAGAAAGTCCTGCTCGGTGGGCGCGGCGGTTACTGCTATGAACTGAATAACTTGTTCTTTGCCCTGTTGCTGGAACTGGGCTTCGACGCTCGGGCCATCAGCGGGCGCGTGGTAATGAATCAGCCCGAAGGCAGCTGGACAGCGCGCACACACCGTTTGAGTCTGGTGACTATCGACGACGTGCGCTACATCACAGATGTCGGCTTCGGTGGCATGGTGCCGACTGCACCGCTGCTCCTTGACACCGAGACTGAGCAACCAACGCCTCACGAACCTTATCGCATTGAGAAACAGGCCGACGGCTACATGCTGCGTGCCAACGTGGCGGGTGAATGGCGGCCGATGTACCTGTTCGACCTGCAACGCCAGGAAGACATCGATTACACCATTGGCAACTGGTACGTCTCGACCCATCCTGAGTCACCGTTCAGTCAGCGCCTGATGGTTGCGCGCACCGGTGAGGGCTGGCGCAAGACGCTGAACAACGGCAGCTTCGCTGTTCACCGCATGGGCGCCGAGAGCGAGCGGCGTGATATCGCGGACGCCGGGGATCTACTCGGTCTGCTTGAGGTTGAGTTCGGGATTCGGGTCGCGAGCCCGGAGTTGTTGAGGCCGGTGCTAGGACGCCTTATCGAGTCTGGTCAGGGATCTTCAGCGTAAGCATCGACCTGGATCGTGAACAGATTGATCTTGGCCCACGACTCCCGTTGCCTGACCTCTGTCTCCTCTGAGCCAATGCTGATGAGGTAGTTGATGCCTGTTGCCGGGTCTCTGAAACCATTTTGGGTCGAGTCCCAGACACAACAGGCGCGCGTGATCGGCGAAATCCCGAAGTGCTGTTCAAGGTACTGTTCGGCTTTCGAAGCATTGGCCCCGGACACTTCATAGCTGGCGGAAAATGGCTGGCCCATGCGGTCAAGCGCCTGTGTGCAGCCTTTGAATTCAACAAACGATGGCTTGTCTGCGAGCTTCGACAGAAAGTCATCACAGCCAAAGTCGGCACTGGCGCTGTTGGCAACGACCAGCAACAGCGCGGGTATTAATCGGATAAGTAGCAACCGTTTCAATTATTTCTCCACCAGCAATTCACCGACATATTTCCCGCCTTCACCTTTAACTCGCCGGCAGATCAGGTAGTCGTAGATGTCGTTCCATTTGATCAGCTCATAAAAGGTGACACAGCCGTCGGACAAATGACCGACGTGGATGTAACGACTGCTGTTGCCTTTTGTGCCTTGCAGTTCGATTGGAAACCAGACGTCGGTGCAATGCAGATTACCTTGTGCCTTGTAGCCATCCGTGGAGATATTTCCGTGGGAGCGGTCCGGGGCCATGATCCGGTGGCGTCCGGGAGGGATCGGGGTAAATTCGCCGCCCCACTGGCTGTTCAGCGTCACCTTCGCCGTTTTGCCATTGAAACTGACCTGTGCCCATTGCTGCAGGAGTTTGCCTTTAAATTCCGAGACCGCATGAACCGGTGCACCGGTGTACTTGACCTTGACGGTGGCCGGCGCCGTTGGCGGGGTATCCATCAGGTACTTCAAGGCATTTTCGGTTTTCAGGCTGGCCGTCTGCCCGACGAACTCCGAATTGCCGTCGGCAATCCGGAAGTAGGTTCGACCACCGGACTCTTTGGTGAAGGTCACTTTGGTGTATTCGCAGAGGGCGATGAGCGTGCCTTTTGGTTCGAGTTTTACACTCAGCCAGCCGTTTTCGTCGGCTCGTTTGGTGTATTTGGTGACAACGGCTGCGGGATGCGTACTGCCACCCTGTCGATTCGAGGGAGCCCGGTTATTGCTGAGGATTGCCTGCGCCATGCTGGTTACAACTCCTTTCAGGTGAATTCAGCCACTGGTTCTTCCTGTTCAGGCCAGGTCGTCAGGCTCCAGATGCAGCAGTTCGCTCGCTCGGGTCGATACTCTCTGGGTCAGTCCGCGCTCATTGGTGACGCCACGGATTACCTTGCCAGACGCGGTGGTGATTTTGTAAGCAAAGTCGGGGACAGGCTCGCCGTCGGCGTCCAGTAACGTGAACTGTTCATCGAAACCCAAGTTGATCGGCGGAACGGGACTGATCGGCGCGCCACCACCACTCTGGCCAATGATGACGGTGCCGGAACCGCCGACGATAACGTCGCCGTGGCTGCCCTGACTGCCTTGGGTGGCGGCGTTTTTACCGTTGATGAAGACGGTTGCGGAAATGTTGCCGCTGATGGCGCTGCCGCAAGAGGCTGGATCGCCAAGGCGCGCGGCAGGCAGACCATCGAAGAATACGTCGGGAGAACCGGCAACTATTTTCTGCGCCGCATGGGCAGGGCATGTTGTGGCGTCTGTGGCGCGTGCAGCGGGTTTTCCACTCATGGTGACTTCCTTTTCTTGCCCGGCTGGGGGCATCCGTTGGTCCGTACAGCATGGCTTCTGATCGTGCCACGTGATGAGGGGGTACTCAAGACATCAGGCCGTTTGAGTGACGAGTAACCCGTGCCTGATATTTTGTATACAAAACCATGGACACTTGTCGCGAGTTTTGAATACAGTGTGCGCATAACAAAAACCAGGGAACCCCCCACCATGAAAACGCCCCATGTTTCACACCAACGGCCCGAGGACGAAAATCTCGGGGTCGGCGCGAATATGGCTTACGGCCTGCAACATGTTCTGACCATGTACGGCGGTATCGTTGCGGTGCCACTGATCATCGGCCAGGCGGCCGGCCTGTCGCCGGCGGACATTGGTTTGCTGATTGCTGCTTCATTGTTTGCGGGGGGGCTGGCGACGCTGCTGCAAACCCTGGGTCTACCGTTTTTTGGTTGTCAGTTGCCGCTGGTGCAGGGCGTGTCGTTCTCCGGTGTGGCGACCATGGTCGCGATCGTCAGCAGTGGCGGGGAGGGCGGCTTCCAGTCGGTGCTTGGCGCAGTGATTGCCGCGTCCTTGATCGGCTTATTGATTACGCCGGTGTTCTCGCGAATCACCAAGTTCTTCCCGCCGCTGGTCACCGGCATCGTGATCACCACCATCGGCTTGACGCTGATGCCGGTGGCCGCACGCTGGGCCATGGGCGGCAACAGCCATGCGCCGGACTTCGGCAGCATGCAGAACATCGGTCTGGCGGCGGTCACGCTGGTGCTGGTGTTGCTGCTGAGCAAGGTCGGCAGCTCGACCATCTCGCGTCTGTCGATCCTGTTGGCCATGGTGATCGGCACGGTGCTGGCGGTGTTCCTTGGCATGGCGGATTTCTCCAGCGTCACCACGGGGCCGATGTTTGGCTTCCCGACGCCGTTCCATTTCGGCATGCCGACCTTCCACTTCGCCGCAATTCTGTCGATGTGCATCGTGGTCATGGTGACCCTGGTGGAAACTTCGGCGGACATTCTTGCGGTCGGTGAAATCATCGGCACCAAGGTCGATTCCAAACGCCTGGGCAATGGCCTGCGGGCAGACATGCTGTCGAGCATGTTTGCGCCGATTTTCGGTTCGTTCACCCAGAGCGCCTTCGCCCAGAACGTCGGGCTGGTGGCGGTTACCGGGATCAAGAGCCGTTACGTGGTCGCTACTGGCGGTATCTTCCTGGTGATTCTTGGTCTGCTGCCGTTCATGGGCCGGGTTATCGCAGCAGTGCCGACGTCGGTACTCGGCGGCGCCGGTATCGTGCTGTTCGGCACGGTGGCAGCGAGCGGTATCCGTACGCTGTCGAAGGTTGATTACCGCAACAACGTCAACCTGATCATCGTCGCCACTTCGATCGGTTTCGGCATGATCCCGATTGCCGCACCGAACTTCTACGATCACTTCCCAAGCTGGTTCGCGACCATTTTCCACTCGGGCATCAGCTCGTCGGCGATCATGGCGATCCTGCTCAACCTGGCTTTCAACCACTTCACCGCCGGTAACTCGGATCAGCAGTCGGTGTTTGCGGCGGCGGAAGAGCGGACCCTGCGCTATCGCGACTTGGCGGCGCTGCGTGAAGGCGATTACTTCAGCGACGGCAAGCTGCATGACTGCGATGGCAAGGAAGTGCCGGTCATTGAGCCTGATGATCACGATCATGGGCAGGGTGCGTCGAAGGTGCAGGTAAAGAGTAGCGAGCACGTCTGACGGCTGTCTCTAAACAAAAAGGGCCGATCTATTACACACAGATCGGCCCTTTTTCATTTCAAGATCAAAAGATCGCAGCCTTCGGCAGCTCCTACACAGATCTCATGCTCCGCCGATTCTGCGGATGAACGCTGAATCTGTAGGAGCTGCCGAAGGCTGCGATCTTCAGATCTTTTCGAGCGCCCACAAAAAAGCCCCTGAATCTTTCGATTCAGGGGCTTTGCTATTTGGCTCCACAACCTGGACTCGAACCAGGGACCCAATGATTAACAGTCATTTGCTCTACCAACTGAGCTATTGCGGAATTGGTGCGTATGTTACTGATTCAAAAAGAGAAGTCAAGCGCCGGTTGTAAAATTAGCTGAATCCTCGGGACGAACGGTGACTTGTCAGCGATTGGCGGTTACCAGAACTGCGGTAGAGGTCTACCATGGGCGCCCGGAAGTGGTCACACGCGCTGCCGGCCATTCGCCGAAAAAGGTCTGCGTCATGAACCATTTATCCCGCAACAGCGAGGTGTTCGCATGAGCATCGCGCAAATCAGCCTACCCAAGGGCGTTGGCCCTCACGCCGAAAAACTCTTCGATGCAATCACCCAGGCCAGCACCGCTGAGGAATTGAACCGCGCCGGTGGCAAGGCCGAAGGCTTCGTCCTGGGTCTTGAAAGCACCAAGGCGATCAAGAGTCAGATCGCCGAATCGCTGTACGTCGTTTATGACGACGCCGCGAGTCAGCGTGCGATCGAACTGGCTTAACTGCCGAAGGTGATGGTGCCCATCATCAGTTTGGCGTAAGCCGCGGTGGCGGCCAGTTGCACCAGCCACAGGACCAGGCCACCCAGGAACACCCCGGCGGCGACTTGCAGTACCAGGCTCTTTTCGCGCTTGGCCGATGCGCGGGGGATGAAATCATCCAGATCGTCACGGTCGGCGCGCAGGTTGTCGTTTTTCATATTGGGTCTCTTCAGAAATCTCGGGTGTACACAAAACCTGTAGGCCTTCGCCTGCTCGCGATAGCGTCGTGTCAGTCGAAGCTTCATTACCTGACACGCCGCTATCGCGAGCAGGCTAACTCCTACATTTTGGATTTGTGTGCAGTCTAGAGGGTATGGGGCGTTATCCGGGACAAATAAAAAACGGGAAGCCCCAAGGCTTCCCGTTTTTCATCACAGTGCGAAATCAGATGACCTGAACAATCGCATCCGTTACCGCCTTGATGTTGCTCTGGTTCAGCGCAGCCACGCAGATGCGGCCGGTGTCCAGGGCGTAGATGCCGAACTCGTTACGCAGGCGATGCACTTGTTCAGTGGTCAGGCCTGAGTAGGAGAACATGCCGCGCTGACGACCGACGAAGCTGAAGTCGCGGCCCGGGGCTTTCTCTGCCAGCAGGGCAACCATCTGCTCGCGCATGCCGCGAATGCGCAGACGCATTTCCGCCAGCTCGGCTTCCCATTGTGCACGCAGTTCCGGGCTGTTCAATACAGCTGCAACGATGCTTGCGCCGTGGGTCGGCGGGTTGGAGTAGTTGGTGCGGATCACACGCTTGACCTGCGACAGCACGCGCGCGCTTTCTTCTTTCGATTCGCTGATGATCGACAGCGCACCAACGCGCTCGCCGTACAGCGAGAACGATTTGGAGAACGAGCTCGAAACGAAGAAAGTCAGACCGGACTCAGCGAACAGGCGCACGGCCGCGGCGTCTTCATCGATGCCGTCGCCAAAGCCTTGATAGGCCATGTCGAGGAACGGCACGTGACCTTTGGCTTTAACCACTTCCAGCACGTTGTTCCAGTCCGCCGGGGTCAGGTCGACGCCGGTCGGGTTGTGGCAGCAGGCGTGCAGGACAACGATCGAGCCGTTCGGCAGGGCGTTGAGGTCGTCGAGCATGCCGGCACGATTCACATCGTGGCTGGCTGCGTCGTAGTAACGGTAGTTCTGCACCGGGAAACCGGCGGTTTCGAACAGGGCGCGGTGGTTTTCCCAGCTTGGGTCACTGATCGCCACAACGGCGTTCGGCAGCAGTTGCTTGAGGAAGTCGGCACCGATCTTCAGTGCGCCGGTCCCGCCGACGGCCTGAGTGGTGATGACGCGACCGGCGCTGATCAGCGGCGAGTCGTTGCCGAACAGCAGCTTTTGCACGGCCTGGTCGTAGGCGGCGATACCATCGATCGGCAGGTAGCCGCGCGAAGCGTGTTGAGCGGCGCGAACGGTTTCGGCTTCGATCACGGCGCGCAGAAGTGGAATTCGCCCCTCTTCGTTGCAGTAAACACCCACGCCCAGGTTGACCTTGGTGGTCCGGGTATCGGCGTTGAATGCTTCGTTGAGGCCCAGGATTGGATCGCGGGGTGCCATTTCGACAGCGGAGAACAGGCTCATTATTGCGGCGGCTCTGAATGGAGAATGGAGGGACGTGTCGCGCTCCAGCCGGATGCACTAGAGCGGTGCACAAACGGGGAGCTAGTATAGAGGCCATTACTGAATAATGGCGACAGGCGATTCGGCTTTTAGGGTAAGTTTTTCCGATTATTTCTTGACCGTTAGTCGACTGCTCGTGTCAGAGTCTTTACCGGATGTAGGACGTTTGCCTTGAAAGGTGAGGCAATCGCCACCACATTGAGCACAATCCAGGTTTTTTCTTGCGCGACACCGGTCGTTTGCGGTCGTCCCCGTGGTGTTCCGCTTTGCTCGGAATGCCGCGATCCCAGAGGTGTATATGTCCGAATTCCAGCTCGTCACCCGCTTCGAGCCCGCCGGCGACCAGCCAGAAGCCATCCGCCAATTGGTGGAGGGCATCGAGGCCGGGCTGGCGCACCAGACGCTGCTCGGTGTGACCGGCTCGGGCAAGACCTTCAGCATCGCCAATGTCATTTCGCAGATTCAGCGCCCGACCCTGGTGCTGGCGCCGAACAAGACCCTTGCTGCGCAGCTGTACGGTGAGTTCAAGGCGTTCTTCCCGAATAACGCCGTCGAGTATTTTGTTTCCTACTACGACTACTACCAGCCCGAAGCCTATGTGCCGTCGTCCGACACCTTCATCGAGAAGGATGCGTCGATCAACGACCACATCGAGCAGATGCGCCTGTCCGCAACCAAAGCGTTGCTGGAACGTAAAGACGCGATCATCGTCACCACGGTGTCGTGCATCTACGGTCTGGGTAGCCCGGAAACCTATTTGAAGATGGTGCTGCACGTCGATCGCGGCGACAAACTCGATCAGCGTGCGCTGCTGCGGCGGCTGGCCGACTTGCAATACACGCGCAATGACATGGACTTTGCCCGCGCGACTTTCCGTGTGCGCGGCGACGTGATCGACATCTATCCGGCGGAATCCGATCTGGAAGCGATCCGCATCGAGCTGTTCGATGACGAGGTCGAAAGCATTTCCGCGTTCGACCCGCTGACCGGCGAAGTCATCCGCAAGATGCCGCGCTTCACCTTTTACCCGAAGAGCCACTATGTAACGCCACGCGAAACCCTGCTCGACGCCATCGAACACATCAAGGTCGAATTGCAGGAACGCCTCGAATACCTGCGCAGCAACAACAAACTGGTCGAAGCCCAGCGTCTTGAACAGCGCACCCGTTTCGACCTGGAGATGATCCTCGAGTTGGGTTATTGCAACGGCATCGAGAACTACTCGCGCTACCTGTCCGGTCGCCCGGCCGGCGCGGCGCCGCCAACGCTCTACGATTATCTGCCGGCCGATGCTTTGCTGGTGATCGACGAATCCCACGTCAGCGTGCCGCAGGTCGGCGCGATGTATAAGGGCGACCGTTCGCGTAAGGAAACCCTCGTTGAATACGGCTTCCGTTTGCCGTCGGCGCTGGACAACCGGCCGATGCGGTTTGACGAGTGGGAAGGGGTCAGCCCGCAGACCATTTTCGTCTCGGCGACGCCGGGCAACTACGAAGCCGAGCACGCCGGGCGGGTGGTTGAGCAAGTGGTGCGGCCGACTGGCCTGGTCGACCCGCAGGTTGAAGTGCGTCCGGCGCTGACTCAGGTCGACGATCTGCTCTCGGAAATCAGCAAACGCGTGGCGGTCGAGGAGCGGGTGCTGGTCACCACGCTGACCAAACGCATGGCCGAAGACCTTACCGATTACCTCGCCGATCACGGCGTGCGCGTGCGTTATCTGCACTCGGATATCGACACCGTTGAGCGCGTGGAAATCATCCGTGATCTGCGCCTCGGTACCTTTGATGTGCTGGTCGGGATCAACTTGCTGCGTGAAGGCCTGGACATGCCGGAAGTGTCGCTGGTGGCGATCCTCGACGCCGACAAAGAAGGCTTTCTGCGTTCCGAGCGTTCGCTGATTCAGACCATCGGCCGGGCGGCGCGTAACCTCAATGGTCGGGCGATTCTTTACGCCGATCGGATGACTGGTTCGATGGAGCGGGCGATTGGCGAAACCGAGCGGCGTCGCGACAAGCAGATCGCCTTCAACCTGGAAAACGGCATCACTCCGCGCGGGGTGATCAAGGACGTCGCCGACATCATGGAAGGCGCCACCGTGCCGGGTTCGCGCAGCAAGAAGCGCAAAGGCATGGCCAAAGCCGCCGAAGAGAACGCCAAGTACGAAGCAGAACTGCGTTCGCCGAGCGAGATCACCAAGCGTATTCGTGCGCTGGAAGAGAAGATGTATCAGCTGGCGCGGGATCTGGAGTTTGAAGCGGCGGCGCAGATGCGCGACGAGATTGCCAAACTGCGCGAACGGCTTTTGGCTGTGTAAGGAGGATCGTTCCCACGCTCTGCGTGGGAATGCAGCCCCGGACGCTCCGCGTCCGCTGTGACGCAGAGCGTCGCCGGAGTCATTCCCACGCGGAGCATGGGAACGATCAGTTGCAGTTAGTGGGACTCCCCAGCCTTCAGCCCTTGCGGCAATTTCTTGGTCAACAAAATCGCCAACATGCTGATCCCCAGCGCAATCCCGACAAAGTGAAACGCATCGTTGTAAGCCATGATCGCCGCCTGCTGATGGACGATCTCGCTCAGCTTGCCCAACGCCGCCGTATCACTGCCAAACCGATCAGTCATCGACGCCAACCGCTCGGCCACCTGCGGATTGGTCGGCACCACCGCCTCGCGCAAATAATCGAAGTAAGTCTTGGTGCGCGCATCCAGAAGCGTCGCCAACAAAGCAATCCCGATCGCACCGCCGAGGTTACGCAGAATATTGAACAGACTCGACGCCGACCCCGCATCCTGCGGCAAAATGTAAGCCGTGGCGATCAGCGAAATGGTCACCATGATCAGCGGCTGCCCCAGCGCTCGAATGATCTGGATCTGATTGAACTGCGGCCCGGCAAAATCCGGGTTGAGCACCCCCGATGAAAAACTCGCCAACCCGAACAGCCCAAAGCCGATCGTGCACAGCCATTTCGGCGAAACAAACTTCATCAGTTTGGGCACCAGCGGAATCAGGAACAGCTGCGGCACGCCCATCCACATGATCACTTCGCCGATCTGCAGGGCGTTGTAGTTCTGGATCTGCGCCAGATACAGCGGCAACAGATAGATTGAACCGTACAACCCGACACCCATGCCCAGACTGGAAATACTCGACAGACCGAAATTGCGATTACGCAGGATGCCCAGATTGATCAGCGGATTCGGTTTGGAAATCTGCACGATCACAAAGGTAATCAGGCTGAGCAGGGCAATGCTGCCCAGGGTCACGATCAGGCTCGACTCCAGCCAATCCTTGCGATGGCCTTCTTCAAGGAATACCTGCAGACAACCGAGGCCAATCCCCAGCGTGAGAATGCCGGTGTAGTCGGTGCTTTTCAGCAGTTCCCAGTGCGCTTCTTTCTTCTCCAGCCCGTACATCAGGCCGGCAATCATGATCAGGCCCGGCGGAATGTTGATGTAGAAGATGTATTCCCAACCCCAGTTTTCCGTGAGCCAGCCGCCCAGCGTCGGGCCGATGGATGGGGCGAAGGTCGCGGTCATGGCAAACATCGCCATGCCTTTGGCGCGGTGGTGTTCGGGGAGTTTGATCAAGGTCAGGGTGAACGCCAGCGGGATCAGCGCGCCGCCGGTAAAACCCTGCATGGCGCGGAAGACGATCATGCTCTCCAGGCTCCAGGCCATCGAGCACAGCAGCGATGAAACCAGAAAGCCCAGCGACACCCACACCGCCAGCCGTCGTGCCGACAGCAGTTGCACCAGCCACGCGGTCAGCGGAATCATGATGATTTCCGCGACCAGATACGAGGTGGAAATCCACGAGCCTTCTTCCAGCGTCGCCGACAGTGCACCCTGAATATCTTTCAGTGACGAGTTGGTGATCTGGATGTCGAGCACGGCCATAAAGGCTCCGAGCATCACGCTCATCACCGCAATCCAATCGCGCCGGGTCGGTTCGCCGACCGGGCGGATCAGTGCATCACCGGCCATTGTCCGGGGCGTCTTTGATGTTCACTTTGGCAGTGACGGACATGCCCGGGCGGATCTTGCCGTGCAGCGGGTTGTCGGCCTTGAAGGTCAGTTTCACCGGAATCCGTTGCACGACTTTGGTGAAGTTGCCGGTGGCGTTGTCCGGCGGCAGCAGGCTGAATTGCGCGCCGGACGCGGCGAACAGGCTGTCGACCCGCGCTTCGATCGGCGTGTCGCCATAGGCATCGAAGGTCAGCTCGGCTTTCTGCCCGGGTTGCATGCGGCCGATCTGGGTTTCCTTGAAGTTGGCCTGCACCCAGATATCTTCGTCCGGGACGATCGACAGCAGGTAAGCGCCAGCCTGCACCACTTGGCCGTTACGGGCGGCGCGCTGGCCGACCAGACCACTGATTGGTGCGTGGATTTCGCTGCGGGTCAGGTTGAGTTCGGCTTGCGCCAGATCGGCGCGGGCGTTGGCGATCTGTGCGTCGAGGCGTTTGATTTCTGCGTTCAGGGCGTTGACCTGCTGACGCTGACCTTGCGCATCGGCCTGCGCCTTGGCCACTTGCGAACGGGCGATATGAGCGTCAGCGGAGAGGGTGGTCACGCGTTCTTCGGAAACGTAACCGGGCTTGCGCAGGGTTTCGGCACGCGACAAATCCATCTGCGAGCGCCCGAGCGTTGCTTGGGTGGTTGCCACTTGTGCGTCGCTGGAAGCAATCAGACTGGCTTGCTGAGTCAATTTGCTTTGCGCTTGCAGGCGCTCGGCTTCGCGGGTGGCGAGGGCGGCATTGGCGCGATCGATGGCCAGACGGAAGTCATTCGGTTCGAGGCGCACCAGCAACTGGCCTTTTTCCACGTGTTGATTGTCCTGCACCAGCACTTCATCGATGCGCGCGCTCAACTGGCTCGAGACACGGGTGATTTCGCCCTGGACATAAGCGTTGTCGGTGCTTTCATAAAAGCGTCCCTTGAAGAACCAATGGGCGAAAAAGCCCCCGGCGACCAGCAGGACGAGCAGTAGGAAAATCAACAGGCGACGCTTGAGTTGGGCAGGCATGGGCAAACTGTAGTCGATGAATTGTAAGGAAAGTTATCAGCAGGCGAATCTGGCATACAGCCGATAAACGGTAAATGCCATCCGCTGATATTTGCCCATTCACCACGGCTTACGGGCGTTCCAGACGCAAACTTGGCTTAAATGCCCTGCCCGCTGGAGCGGGGCGGGTGTCGCCTGTTACCATTCGCCGCTTGATTGTTTTGCTTTTCATTCTTTTCGAGACATGCCATGACCACCGTCCGCACTCGCATCGCGCCATCGCCTACCGGGGACCCCCACGTAGGTACCGCTTACATCGCATTGTTCAACTACTGCTTTGCCAAGCAGCATGGCGGTGAGTTCATCCTGCGCATCGAAGACACCGACCAGTTGCGTTCGACCCGCGAGTCCGAACAGCAGATCTTCGACGCCCTGCGCTGGTTGGGTATCGAATGGAGCGAAGGCCCGGACGTTGGTGGCCCGCACGGTCCATACCGTCAGAGCGAGCGCGGCGACATCTATCAGAAGTACTGCCAGCAACTGGTCGACATGGGTCACGCGTTCCCGTGCTTCTGCACCGCTGAAGAGCTGGATCAGATGCGCGCCGAGCAAATGGCTCGCGGCGAGACCCCGCGCTACGACGGCCGCGCACTGTTGCTGTCGAAAGAAGAAGTCGCCGCCCGTCTGGCCGCTGGCGAGCCGCACGTTATCCGCATGAAAGTGCCGAGTGAAGGCGTTTGCGTGGTGCCGGACATGCTCCGTGGCGACGTCGAGATCCCGTGGGATCGCATGGACATGCAAGTGCTGATGAAGACCGACGGCCTGCCGACATACTTCCTCGCCAATGTGGTTGACGACCACCTGATGGGCATCACCCACGTGCTGCGGGGCGAAGAGTGGCTGCCATCGGCACCGAAACTGATTCTGCTTTACGAGTACTTCGGCTGGGAGCAACCAGAGCTGTGCTACATGCCGCTGCTGCGTAACCCGGACAAGAGCAAGCTGTCCAAGCGCAAGAACCCTACCTCGGTGACATTCTACGAGCGCATGGGCTTCATGCCGGAAGCGATGCTCAACTACCTCGGCCGCATGGGCTGGTCGATGCCGGACGAGCGCGAGAAGTTCTCGCTGCAGGAAATGGTCGACAACTTCGATCTCAAGCGTGTCTCGCTGGGCGGGCCGATCTTCGACATCGAGAAGCTGTCGTGGCTCAACGGCCAGTGGCTGCGTGATCTGCCGGTGGAAGAGTTCGCTGCACGCGTGCAGAAGTGGGCGTTCAATTCCGAATACATGATGAAGATCGCGCCGCACGTTCAGGGCCGCGTTGAAACCTTCAGCCAGGTTGCCCCGTTGGGCGGGTTCTTCTTCGCCGGCGGCGTCAATCCGGATGCCAAGCTGTTTGAATCGAAAAAGCTTTCGGGCGATCAGGTTCGCCAGTTGATGCAGTTGATCCTGTGGAAGCTGGAAAGCCTGCGTCAGTGGGAGAAGGACAACATCACCGCGACGATTCAGGCCGTGGTCGAATCGCTGGAGTTGAAACTGCGCGATGCGATGCCGCTGATGTTTGCTGCGATCACCGGTCAGGCGAGTTCCGTCTCGGTGCTCGATGCCATGGAAATCCTTGGCCCGGATCTGACCCGTTATCGTCTGCGGCAGGCGATTGACCTGCTGGGTGGCGTGTCGAAGAAAGAAAACAAAGAGTGGGAAAAGCTGCTGGGCGCTATCGCCTAAGCGCTTGCGGCTTTGTGCAGGAGCTGCCGAAGGCTGCGATCTTTTGATCGTGCCTTCGGCGCTTCTCCCGAATTTACGGGGGGAGGGCGGTAAGTGATTGTTATGCCGACGAAAAATTTTGAAATTTTTCAAAAATAAGTTTGACAGGCTTTCGATACGCCCTTAAGATTCGCCCCGTCCTCAGCGATGACATCAACGATGAGGGGCTATAGCTCAGCTGGGAGAGCGCTTGCATGGCATGCAAGAGGTCGACGGTTCGATCCCGTCTAGCTCCACCAATTTACACTTCGAAGCCTGGCCACACCGGCTCCGAAGCGATCAACACTCAGCGTTGATCAGTTGTATAGAAGGGTTTGCGTCCCCTTCGTCTAGTGGCCTAGGACACCGCCCTTTCACGGCGGTAACAGGGGTTCGAGTCCCCTAGGGGACGCCAGTTTTACAGAAGTGATGTTGCAAAATGTCACTCCGCCGCGAGGCGAAAAATCCGGGGCTATAGCTCAGCTGGGAGAGCGCCTGCATGGCATGCAGGAGGTCAGCGGTTCGATCCCGCTTAGCTCCACCAATTTACAGTTCAAGGTCTGGCCACACCGGCCTTGAATCGATCAGTTCTCAGCGCTGATCAGTTGTATAGAAGGTTTGTGTCCCCTTCGTCTAGTGGCCTAGGACACCGCCCTTTCACGGCGGTAACAGGGGTTCGAGTCCCCTAGGGGACGCCACGATTACCCGCTCTGCGGGATTTTATAAGGGTCATTCAATTATTGAATGGCCCTTTTGTTTGTCTGGCGTTTGGCCAATTCTCCTTTTTCCTTACACTGTGCATCAGACCAGCGGTCATATCCTTGACTTGCGGAATATTATTATGCGAATAATATTCTAGTCGTAATATTCGGAGGCAACGATGAACGATAAAAAAGCTCAAACCCGCGAACGCATCCTCAAGGCTGCCAGCGCCGCACTGATCCAGCGTGGCCCGGCTGACCCTAGCGTGGGCGAAGTGATGGGCGCGGCCGGCCTGACCGTTGGCGGTTTCTATGCGCACTTCGAAAGCAAGGACGCGATGATGCTGGAAGCGTTCAAGCAGCTTCTCGGCCGCCGCCGCGACCTGATTGCCGACATGGATGCCGAACTGACCGGGGAAGAGCGCCGCGCCTTGGTCGCCGCGTTTTACCTGTCGCGCAAGCATCGTGATTCCAGCGACGCGGCATGCCCGATTCCAGCGTCGATCGGCGAGCTGGGGCGTTTGCCGGAATCGTTCCGCATCGCGCTGAACGAGCACCTGGAATTGATGATTGCGCAGTTGGCGTCCAGCCCCGAGGACACCGACAAAGCCCTGGCCGACGTGGCCTTGATGGTGGGTGGTCTGGCACTCGCAAGAGCGCTCGGCCCGGGAGATTTATCCGATCGATTGCTGCGCGCTGCTAAGTCGGCGGTGCGTTGACCTGAAGGCAACACGCCTGAGGAGAGAGCGATGAACACGTTGAAGTGGGTTCGTGGCGTTAATGGCACCTTGGGCTGGATTGCACCGAAACGCGTGGCGAGCAAAATGCGTCTGGCATTCATGACGCCACGTTCGCTGCCTCTTCGTGATTGGGAGTTGCCGCTGCTGGCCAGTTCCGAACGCATCACTTTGCGCTTTGGCCTCTCGGCGCTGCGCTGGGGCCAAGGCCCGACAGTGCTGCTGATGCACGGCTGGGAAGGGCGGCCAACCCAGTTCGCCGCGCTGATTACTGCGCTGGTCGATGCCGGGTATACCGTCGTCGCGTTGGATGGTCCGGCTCACGGTCGTTCGCCGGGGCGTGAAGCCAATGTCGTGTTGTTCGCTCGGGCAATGCTCGAAGCCGCTGCCGAGTTGCCGCCATTGCAAGCGGTGATCGGTCACTCCATGGGCGGCGCCAGCGCCATGCTCGCCGTGCAACTGGGCTTGCGCACCGAAACCCTCGTCAGCATCGCCGCACCTGCGCGAATTCTGGGTGTACTGCGCGGTTTCGCCCGCTACGTCGGTATGCCGCCGCGAGCGCGCTCCGCCTTCATCCGTCAGGTCGAGCAAGATGTCGGTATGCGCGCCGCGACGCTCGACGTTGCCCACTATCAACTGGATATGCCCGGCCTGATCGTGCATGCCGAGGACGACAATTTCGTCTCGGTCAAGGAATCGCAACTGATCCACGAATCCTGGTTCGACAGTCGCCTATTGCGTCTTGAAGGCGGCGGGCACCAGCGCGTGCTAGCCGACCCTCGGGTGATTGATGGCGTGTTATCACTGCTGGCCGGCCGCAGCCTTCAGGCGCGCCAATCGGCCTGAGCTCCGTTACACTGCTCCGGTTGAATACTTTGACCAGGAGTGGGGCATGGGTTGGGATCGGGCAACGCCGTTTACCATTGATCTGCAAGTAGGCGCTGAGGATATCGACGGGTTGGGCCACGCGAATAACGCCGTATACGTGACCTGGCTCGAGCGCTGCGCCTGGCGCCACTCGCAGCGTCTGGGCCTGGATCTGGTCGAGTATCGGCGACTGGATCGGGCGATGGCCGTGGTCCGTCACGAGATCGATTATCTCGCCGCCGCCTATGAAGGCGACGAACTGCAATTGGCAACCTGGATTGTCGATTGGGATCAACGCTTGAAGATGACCCGGCATTTCCAGCTCAAGCGCCCGAGCGACAACACCACGTTGTTGCGCGCGCAGACCACGTTTGTCTGTATCGAGCTGTCCACGGGCAAGCCAAAGCGCATGCCGGCCGAGTTCGTCGAGGGCTACGGACCGGCGATCCTGGCACTAGCCTGACCCGATCCCTGTAGGAGCTGCCGAAGGCTGCGATCTTTTGATCTTGATCTGCAAACAGCAAAATCAAAAGATCGCAGCCTTCGGCAGCTCCTACAAGGGATCTGCGGATTTGCGCGATATCCAGTAAACTGCCGCACGTTTTTCTTCAAGTAGTGTTTTCCCATGCAAATTGCTCTGGCGCCCATGGAGGGGTTGGTCGACGACATTCTCCGCGACGTGCTGACCCGCGTTGGCGGCATCGACTGGTGTGTGACCGAGTTCATTCGGGTCAACGACCAGTTGCTCACGCCGGCCTATTTCCACAAGTTCGGCCCGGAGTTGCTCAACGGTGCCCGCACCGCCTCCGGTGTGCCATTGCGCGTGCAATTGCTCGGTTCCGACCCGGTTTGCCTGGCGGAAAACGCTGCACTGGCCTGCGAACTCGGCTCCGAAGTCATCGACCTCAACTTCGGCTGCCCGGCCAAGACCGTGAACAAGTCCCGTGGCGGCGCGGTACTGCTCAAAGAGCCGGAGCTGCTTAACCAGATCGTCGAGCACGTGCGTCGCGCTGTACCCGCGCACATTCCCGTCACCGCAAAAATGCGCCTGGGCTTCGACAGCCCCGACGGTTCGCTGGTCTGCGCCACTGCGCTGGCTGAAGGCGGCGCCGAGCACATTGTGGTTCATGCCCGAACCAAAATGGACGGCTACAAGCCGCCGGCGCATTGGGAGTGGATTCCGCGCGTGCAGGAGGTGGTCAAAGTCCCGGTGTTCGCCAACGGTGATATCTGGAGCGTCGAAGACTGGCGGCGTTGCCGCGAAATCAGTGGCGTGGAAGACATCATGCTCGGTCGCGGTCTGGTCTCGCGCCCGGATCTGGCCAAACAGATCGCTGCCGCTCGCGCTGGTGAAGAAGTGGTTGAGATGACCTGGGCCGAGCTGATGCCGCTGATCCAGGACTTCTGGCTGCAAGCCAAAGCGCAGATGACTGCACGCCAATCGCCAGGCCGCTTGAAGCAATGGCTGGCCATGCTGACGCGCAATTATCCCGAGGCTGCCGAGCTGTTCACCGTTCTGCGTCGTGAAACTGAGCCGGATCATGTCTCGCGTCTGCTCGGTCTGCCAGTGGCTGAAGCGGCCTGAAAAAAATCTGCAAATAATCTCTTGAAATCATTTCAGCGGTCCCTATCTAAGGGGTACGCGATGCCGAATTCGGGTCGCGGAGTCAAAAAACCTTGCTGATTGTTTTCAGGAGATTTGAACCATGAGTACTGCATTTTCCCTCGCGCCACTGTTCCGTTCCTCGGTAGGTTTCGACCGTTTCAACGACCTGTTCGAAACCGCCCTGCGCAACGAGCCAGGCAGCAGCTACCCACCTTACAACGTCGAAAAGCACGGTGATGACCAATACCGCATTGTCGTAGCGGCAGCCGGTTTCCAGGAAGAAGACCTGGAACTGCAAGTCGAGAAAGGTGTGCTGACCATCAGTGGCGGCAAGCGTGATGCCAACGAAGGCGTGACCTTCCTGCACCAGGGCATCGCCCAACGTGCTTTCAAGCTGTCCTTCCGCCTGGCCGATCACATCGAGATCAAGGCTGCGGATCTGAAAAACGGTCTGCTGAGCATCGACCTGTTGCGAGTGATCCCGGAAGAAGCGAAAGCCAAACGCATCCCGATCAACGGGGTGGAGAAGCCGGCGTTGCAGCACTGAGTCATGTGCCGCAACACAATCGTCTGAACCGGCGATGAGCCGCTGAATGAAGGCCCCGATACGTCGGGGCCTTTTTTGTGCGCGCAAAGAAAGCGGACGCAACGTTTGCCGCTGCCTCTGTGGCTCTTTACAATCCGCGCCAACAAAGCCGGCACTCCCTAATTCCCGCTGGCCCCGGAGCCTTTGTTCATGGACGAAATGGAACAGCGCTGGCTATACGCGCTTTCTGCGCCTTTGGTCGCCCTCAATCCCGACGCCGATTACACCGCACCCACCTATTGCTTTGACCTCAAACATGTCGATGTCGAAGGTGGTTGGGGCATCACTACGCGCGAACAACTGTTGGACATGCTGCGTACTGCCGATGACGGCCACGCTACGCAGTTGAACGAAGCCTATCGGCAATGGGAGCGGTGTCTGCCGTCCGAATGGCAGGCCTTGCTCGCAACACTCGACACTCGCCAGCGAGCTTTCTACGAATTCGCCAGTCGCACATTTGGCGAGTGCGGTTCAGGTGGCATCCGTGCCTGGGACCTTGGCCGCATGGGTTTTCTGCTGCGTTCTGCGGTGCTGCACGGCTGGATCGATCTCACCGAAAGCCTTTGGCTGCATGGTCGCATGGCGGCACGCGCGCGCTACTACTACGACAGTTGGACGAGCTACCTTAACGGCTTTGTCTTCGGCAAAGCCTTCTGGCATTGCCTGGGCAACAAGGATGAAGAGCTGGAACACGAATATGACCGGCAAGGCGATTACATAGGCACCACCGTGGTCATCAGCAAGCTTGATCGTGATGCGCGCGCGCTGTTCGCACAATTGCCGTGGGACATGCCCCTGCATCCACCCGAGCGGCCTGATTCGCTAGGGGAGTTCGACTGGTCATGAGCTGCTGGATTCGCTTGGGTATCGAGCCCACCAAAGACAACGACGTCATTCGCGGCGCCTATCGCGCGCGCTTGCCGCAGCACCACCCGGAAACCGATCCGGAAGGTTTTCAGGCGTTGCGTGAGGCCTATGAACTGGCACTACGCTTTGCCCGCGAGGAAGCCGAGGAACCGGATCAACCGGTTGCAGGTGAGGTCAGTCCTGCCGATCAGACGATGGCCGACTTTGAAGCATTGCTGCTTGATCCAGCGCGTCGCTTTCACCCGGTGGCCTGGCAGGCATTCAACCTTGAGCTGGACCGTCTGCCGCTGGAGGTACTGGACGAAGTTTGCTGGCCATTGCTACGTGAGTTGCTCGACGCCGGCCCGATTTCCCATGTCTGCGCCCGTTTGTTGGCCCAGCGCCTGGGATGGGCAAGCCGCATGCTGGATCTGGATTTCGACAACGCACGGCATGTCGACGAGTTTTTGCAGCGGATCAGCGCGGCGGATCCGTTCGACACCTCGTTGATGAGCCATTGGCCCGCTGTCGCGCAACTGGAAACTCTCTGGTATGTGCGCACCCTGAATCACCTGCACCGAGAGGCGTCGCTCGACGACTACCGTCATTTCGCCGGCCTGCACACTTGCATCCCGCTGCCTGCTGATGACGGGTTATTACAACGCCTGGCCATACAGTTCAGTCAGGCTGATATCGCCAACAAAGACTTTCTCGACATTATCAGCGAGCAGCACCGGCTTGCACCTGAAGATGTCGACTGGCTGTATCTGTTGGCCTGTCAGCGCAGTGCGCTGGGAATGGAAGAGTTGGCACTGCAGGCGTGGGTGCGGCTCTGGCGCGAACATCAGCATCCGAAAGCGGCGACGTGGTTACTGGCATTGTGCGCGCGACATCAGCCTCAGCGCCTGCCGCTGCTGATTCAGGCCTTTGATCGTCTGGAAAACTTCCGCGACTGGTCCGAGGATCTGAGCGATGTCAGCCAAGAGTACGGCAGTCCATCGCAGCGCCCGGAGACACTCGGGCGTTGGTTTAGGGCCAGGCAACTCGAGTTGCAGGACATTGCCGGTGCATTTGTCGAATGGCGTATCAGTGGTGACGAGTTGCCGTTGTTGGCGGCGCTGATCATTGACAGTGATGACCGGCCGCTGCAAACGCTTTACCAGCATGCCTGGGCTTTGCACCGTGGTGATGTGCCATTGCTGCGACGCATCATGGAGGCATCCGAGCCGGAGGATGTGCTCGATCAACTGGTGCTGGAAGGCTTGCAGTATCAGGCCGGGCAGCAGATCTGCTGGTTGACCCGGGCGCCGATTCCTCAGGCCCTGGAAGCGTTTCTGGCCAGTGACTCGACACTGCCGCCGGCGCTGGAAAAGGGCGAACCGCTTGAGCTCAGCCTGCTGTGGATGCGCCGTTTGCGCACTTACGACGCCCGATCGCTGGCGCGGCTTGCCGAAGCGTTCAGTCTCGACAAACGTGACGAACGGCTTGCGGGGTTCAAGTTGCAAGCGCAACTGGCCGCGCAAGGCATGCTGCTTCCGGCCGTCGATAGCTATTCTGATGTCTGGGAATGGCATCGTCAGGCGATTTACCTGCTGGCCACCCTCGACGATCCGACGCGTTGGCTGGACGCGCAATCGGCACACTGCGTCGACACCATGAATATTGCGCGTGAACACCCCTTGGCCCGTTTGCAGCCGCTGCTCTGTCGCCTGAATCGCGAGCAGGGCTGTGCCAGTGGCCTGCTCGGCTGGCTGCAAGCAGCGGATCCGGTGCACTCGCTGCTCGCGCGCAAGTTGTTCAGTGTGCATGAGGCGCTCGACAGCACTCGGCTGTTGGGTAATGACCGTTTGTTCGAGTGCATGCGCAGCGACATCGCCAGCTTCAACGAAGATTTGCTCGGGCGCATGCTCTTGGGTGGAGTCCTTTACCACGACCCGTTGCTCACTGCGCAACAGCGCAAATACCTGCTGGAAAGTATCACCGAGGTGGTCAATCCTCAGGACTGGTTCGACGGCTTCCGTCACAGTCTGATCAAGGGTGAGCCTGTTCACCCGCCCCGTGAGGCTCTCACGGAGGAGGGTGTCAGCGACGCCTTTTACCTGGCGCTGGATGTGCTGAAGGATCTGGTGCGTTTTGGCAATCTGGGCGTGCCAAGGCAGAAAGTTCTGTTGCGCATGCAGCGGGCCAAGGATGACCCGGAGAATGGACTCGGTCTGCGCTTCGCATTCAGCGCATTGCTGTCGTGGTCTGAGCGTTTGCTGCTGGCCAAGGCAGAGACCCGTCCAACCCCCGCCGGAGCGTTCTGGCGCCTGGGTACCCGGCTGGGGCGCGGGGCGTTTATCTGGCAGGTGATTGGCGCGTTGCTGGTGACGCCCGTGGCGGCGTTGCTCAGCGGTACGCCCGTGTCCGGCATCGTCGTGTTGCTACTGGGCCTGGCGTTTCTGCTCGGTGCGGTCCTGCGCCGTTTGCATGACATGGGGCGGGGCATTCCGATGTTACTGATTTTGGTAATGCTGGCGCCGGTGTTGCCGTTCCTGCCGCTGATACTGTTCGGTTTTCCCGGAGAGAAGCTGCCCAATCGTTATGGCGTGCCACCGGACAGTGGCGGTGAAGACACCTTGTCCGGTGGTTTGCAGGCGACCTTGCGGCGACTTATCGGCTAGAGGCGCAACTCATCCAGTACCTTGTTGAGTTGTGAGCGGTGGCTGGCGATTTCTTCCGATCGCTGGCCGCCCAGCACCGTGGTGAAACTGTCCAGCCAGTCGGCAATCCGCTGGCGTTCTTCGCCCAGACTCTGCGTCCACGCCCGTTCCAGTCGAGCCAGCAGGGTTCGGTTGGGCAGAGTGTCGCGGGGGTGAATTTTCAGTGTACTCAAGCGTTCATGACTGGTTTGCCGCGATTGCGCATCGAGTCCGGTCGGGCTGCGGTCAATGCTGTGGCTGTGGCGTTCGCCCGTCCCTGGCAGGGTGACGTCAACTTCGAGCAAACCGTTGATGTCATAACTGAAGCGCACATCCAGCGCCTGGATATCATCGCTGGGCGTCAGCGTGACATCGAAAGCATCGATAAAAATGTTGTCGCGTACCCACGGACGTTCGCCCTGATAGACCGCAATACGAATGACTTCCTGCCGTGGAGATGTCGTGTGGTAACGCTCCACCCTTGAGGTCGGAATGATGGTATTGCGCTCGATGATGGGCGAGAAAGCGCCTTTGATGTCTTCGCCGCGCATGGTCGAAATGCCCAGCGTGTAAGGGCAGACATCCGTCAGAATCAACTCTTCAACCGCCCCGTCACGCGCCTTGCACGCCGCTTGCGTCGCCGCCCCGAGCGCAACAATGGTATCCGGATCAAGATGCCGGTAAGGCAGGCGCCCGAACAGCGTGGCGACCATTTGCTGCACCGCCGGCATGCGCGTCGCGCCGCCGACCAGTACCAGGCTGTCGAGGTCGCGCGGCTTGAGTCGGGCATCGCGCAGGGCCTGTTCGATCGGCGCGCGCAAACGCGCCAGCAACGGCTCCCAGATTTTCACCGCAGCGGCTTCGTCCAGCGACCGTTCGAACGTCTGGTCAGCATGACGCCAGCTCAGTTGTTGAATGCCTTCGCCGAGTTTGCATTTCAGTTGCTCCAGCGCGTCGCCGAGGCTGGCCATGCTTTGCGCATCGACCATGGCCGGGGTCAGTTGCCAGTGCTTCAGGCAGGCCTGCAACAGCGCGGCAGTGAAGTCTTCGCCGCCGAGAAAGTTGTCGCCGGTGGAGGCGTGCACTTCGATCAGTGGCAACGCGTATTCCAGTACCGTGACGTCGAAGGTGCCGCCGCCCAGATCGAAGATCAGCGTGCGTTCGAATTTCTGTTCATGCAGCCCGTAAGCCATCGCGGCGGCGGTCGGCTCGTTGATCAGGCGTGTCACCGAGAGCCCAGCCAGTTCGGCGGCAAACAGCGTGCGTTTGCGTTGTTCGTCGCTGAAGTACGCCGGCACGGAAATCACTGCTTCCGAAACCGCGTGGCCGAGAAAGGCTTCGGCGTCCTGCTTGAGTGAGCCGAGTACCAGCGCCGACAACTCTTCCGGGCTGAACTGACGTGTACCGAGCTGGACTTGTTTATCGCTGCCCATGAAGCGCTTGAACGCTGCAGCGGTGCGATCAGGGTGCGTGGTCAGGCGCGCGCGCGCGGCTTTACCGACCAGAATCGTGTCGTCTTCATCAATACTGACTACTGATGGCGTCAGCACATCACCCAGGGCGTTGGGAATCAGTCGGGCCTGACCGTCCTGCCAGACGGCGATCAGACTGTTGGTGGTGCCAAGGTCGATGCCCAGCAGAGCCGGGCGGGGGAGGGTTGCATCCTGCATGAAAGATCTCGAAACGGCGCAAAAACCGCGACCCTACAGGTTGCCGCAAACCGTGGCAATTGTGCGTCTGTTGCAACGTGCACCGGTTATGGCAGGAGCTTTTTCAGATCCTCCAGAGCAACCGGTCGACTGTGCAGATAACCCTGATACAAATGGCAGCCCAAGCCTTGCAGGAACGCCAATTGCTCCGGGGTTTCCACGCCCTCGGCAATCACCTCCAGCTCCAGACTGCGCGCCATGGCGACGATCGCGCGAATGATCTCGGCATCGTTCGGATCGGTCGTGGCATCGCGAATAAACGATTGATCGATTTTCAACGTGTCCACCGGCAGGCGCTTGAGATAGGTCAGCGACGAATAACCGGTGCCGAAGTCATCCATCGCAAAGCTCACACCGAGCTTTTTCAGCCGGCGCATTTTACTGATGGTGTCTTCGAGGTTCTGGATGACGATGCCTTCGGTGATTTCCAGTTTCAGCAACGAGCACGGCAGGCCGTGGCTGCTCATGCTGTGCTCGATGCGTTCGACGAAGTCGTTCTGGCGGAACTGCCGTGGACTGATGTTCACGCACAGGCTGAAATTCAGCGGGTCGACCAGTTTCAGCGCAATCAGTTGTTTGAAGGCATTGCAGGCTTCGTCGAGGATCCAGGTGCCGACTTCGAGAATCAGGCCGCTGTCTTCCAGCACTTTGATGAACTCGGTAGGCGACTGCGCGCCCAGTTCCGGGTGATTCCAGCGCACCAGGGCTTCGGCACCGATGATGCGGTTGTCGCGGGCATCCACCTGCGGCTGAAAGTGCACGTTGAACTCACCGCGCGACAGCGCCAGGCGCAGGTCGGTCTCCATGCGCAGCCGTTCGCTGGCCGCTTTCTGCATGGTGTTGTGGTACATCTGCGTGGTGTTGCGCCCGGAATCCTTGGCTCGGTACAGCGCGATGTCGGCGCGCTTGAGCAGGTCGGTCGGCGTCGAGCCATGATCGGGAATCAGCGCCACGCCGATGCTCGGCGTCACTTGCAGGCGCTGGCCGTCGAGGAACATCGGTTCCGACAACAATTCGCGCAGAGTGTCGGCCAGATTGCGCACTTGCGCGCTGACTTCATTGCGCGAGCCTTCGAGGCCGCTGAGCAGTACGACAAACTCATCGCCGCCGAGGCGCGCGACCGTGTCTTCCATGCGCACGCTGGCTTCGAGCCGCGCGGTAATGATCTTCAGCACGGTGTCGCCGACCGGATGGCCGAGGGAATCGTTGATGTGCTTGAAATGGTCGAGGTCGAGAAACAGTAGCGCGCCGCGCAGATTGTGGCGCTTGAGCAGGGCGATCTGCTGGCTCAGGCGATCCATCAGCAAAGCGCGGTTGGGCAGGTTGGTCAGCGGGTCGTGATAGGCCAGATGACGAATCTGCGCTTCGGCGTTTTTCAGCAGGCTGACGTCTCGGGCGGTCAGCAGCAGGCACGCGGTTTCATTGAGGGTGATCGGCTCGACCGAGACTTCTACCGTCAGCATTTCCCCGCGTTTGTTGCGCCCGAGCATTTCCTGATGGTGCACGCGACCCTTGATCTGCAATTCGGCGAGTAATGCTGAACGCTGTTTCTCTTCAGCCCAAATACCCACCTGATAAACCGTTTTGCCCACGACTTCTTCAGCGCGATAGCCAGTGAGACGGCAGAAGCCGTCGTTGACCTCCAGATAACGCCCGGTGTCGCGCTCGGTGATGGTGATTGCGTCGGGGCTGGAGTGGAACGCCTTGGCGAATTTCTCCTCACTGGCTTTCAGCGCTGCTTCCGAGCGCTGCTGCTGGGTGATGTCGCGCAGAGTGGTGACGATACAAGCCTGGTCGCCGACGCTGATCTGCCGGCTGGAAATCACACAGGTCAGCGACTGGCCGTCCTTGTGTTGCACGATGATCGCGACATTGCTCAAGCCCTGTTCGCGGATGACCCGTTCAATCCGTTGCAGGCTTTTTGCCGAGGCGTCCCACAGGCCGATTTCTTCGGCGGTGTGGCCGATAACGTCGGCGGCGCTCCAGCCGAAAGTCTGGGTAAAACTGTTATTGATCTCGATGAACTCGCCGCTGTCTTGGCGGGTGACGCAGATCGGGTCCGGGCTGACCTGGAACAGCGTGGCAAATTTCTCTTCCGAGGCCACCAGCCGCTGTTCACGCTCGACCTGATCGGTGATGTCGAGCAGGGTGCCGGCCATGCGCAGCGGTGCGCCGTTGTCGTCGCGGTAGAGGCGGGCGCGGCTTTCCAGATAGCGCGAACTGCCGTCCGGCAATTGCACGCGATAAGTCAGTTGATAATTGCCCGCCGGGCCTTCGCGCAGGCTGCGGTAGGCGTCGCGCATGCTGTCGCGCTCTTCGCCGGGCACGCCTTCGAAAAACTCTTCGAACGATTCATGAAACGGTATCGGTTCGAGCCCGTGCAGTTGCGCGGCGCGGGCCGAGCCGTAGAGCATGCCGCTGGGGATGTGCCAGTCCCAGGTGCCGAGTTGCGCGGAGTCCAGCGCCAGGTCGAGGCGTTCCTGGCTGTCCTTCAAGGCGTGTTCGGCGGCTTTGCGTTCGGTGGTGTCGAGGAAGGTGCTGAGCAGATACGGCTGGCCTTCAAGTTCGACTTTTTGCGCACTGAGAATGCCATCGTGAACTTGCCCGTTGCTGGCGCGAAACTGCACCTCCATGCTGATCAGTTCGCCCTTGGTGTTGGTCTTCTTGACCAGTTCGGCGCGCTGCTCGGGGTGCACCCACAGGCCCAGTTCCAGCGTGGTGCGGCCAATAGCGTTTTGCACCGGCCAGCCGAACAGGCTTTCGAAATACTGATTGGCTTCGGTGATCAGCCCGTCTTCCTGACGGGTCAGCAGGACCATGTTCGGGCACAGGTGAAAAAGTGTCGCGAAACGTTTCTCCGAACTGCTCAGCGCCTGTTCGCGCTGGCGCTGGTGGGTGATTTCGCGAATCACCCCGATCATTCGGGGGCGGCCGTTTTTATCCGGCAGCAGACTGCCGCTGATCTCCAGCCAGTGCAGGCTGCCGTCAGGCCAGCGGATGCGGTGGTGCATCGCTTGTTCCAGCGGCGCCCCGGCAATCACCGCGTGGAAGGCGCGAACGGTTTTCGCGCGGTCTTCCGGGGGCAGCAGATCAAGGTATTCAAGGTCTGCGGGCAACGGCTGGCGCGGGTCGAAGCCGAACAAGGCCTGGGTGCCACGCGACCAACTGATCTGCCCGCGCTCGATGTCCCAATACCAGGCGCCGAGCCGCGCGCCGTTGAGCGCCGCCAGCAATTGCGGCGCGCTCTCCCAGCTCTGCTCGGAATGTCGCGGGTCAATCGCCTGAATACGCGGCATCGGCGGAATTCGGTCAACAGATTTCGGCATTGTGGACAGGCCTTGAGCTGATGGTGGCGTTAGGCACAGGGGCAGCGGCTCTATAGGAGTAGCACAAGTTGGCCTCAAGTCCCTGGCAGATCGATTTGTGCGTCCAGCAGTGCCATAAAGGCTTTTGCCGCATTCGATAGCGTCCGTTCGGTGTGCAGGATATAGCCTAGCTGGCGAGTGAGCTGTATGCCCGGTAAAGCGATGCTCGCCACCTGCTCATCGAGCATGGTGCGCGGCAAAACGCTCCAGGCCAGGCCAATCGAGACCATCATCTTGATGGTTTCCAGGTAGTTGGTGCTCATGGCGATGTTCGGCGTCAGGCCCTGAGCCTCGAATAACCGTTGGACAATATGGTGGGTAAAGGTGTTGCCACCGGGGAAAACCGCCGGATGACCGGCAATGTCCGCCAGGCTGACGGCGCCGTTATTGATCAGCGAATGCTCCGGGGCGACCACAAAGTCCAGCGGGTCGTCCCACACCGGCGTGGCTTTGACCAGTGCGTGCGGCTCCGGCGCGAGGGTGATGACCGCCAGTTCGGCGCGGCCATGGAGAATTTCCTCGTAGGCCACTTCCGAATCGAGGAACTGAATATCCAGCGCCACCTGTGGGTAACGGCGGGTGAATTCCCTTAACAGCGGCGGCAAGCGGTGCAAGCCGATGTGGTGACTGGTGGCCAGGGTCAGGCGCCCGCTGACTTCGCCCGTCAGGTTGGTCAGGGCGCGCCGGGTGTCGTCCAGCACATTGAGAATCTGATAAGCCCGCGGCAACAGGGCGCGGCCGGCCTCGGTCAGGCCGACTTCGCGGCCCAGCCGATCGAACAGGCGTACTTTCAATTGCTGCTCCAGCCCGGCGATGCGTTTGCTGATCGCCGGCTGCGTCAGGTGTAGCCGTTCGCCGGCGCCGGAGAAGCTGCCGGTCTCGGCAATCGCGATAAAAGCGTTGAGGTTGGCCAGATCCATGTTCGTATTCCAGTTGGTTATCCAAAGCATAAAAAATATGAATTTGAGTTATTTAATCTAACCCCATAGGATCGGCCTCACAAGCCAAAGGGTTATTGATAAGCCCAGGGCATAGAAACAAGCTGATGAGGAACCGTCTGATGGCCGGCAAAACGCTCTACGACAAGCTCTGGGATTCGCATTTGGTCAAACAGCGCGACGATGGCTCGGCGCTGATCTACATCGATCGTCACATCATTCACGAAGTGACCTCGCCGCAAGCCTTTGAAGGCCTGCGTCTGGCCGGGCGCAAGCCTTGGCGCATCGATGCCAACATCGCGACCCCGGACCACAACGTACCGACGACTCCAGAGCGCAAGGGCGGCATCGAAGCCATTGCCGATCAGGTCTCGCGTTTGCAGGTTCAGACCCTCGATGACAACTGTGATGAGTACGGCATCGTCGAGTTCAAGATGAACGACGTGCGCCAAGGCATCGTTCACGTGATCAGCCCGGAGCAGGGTGCAACCTTGCCGGGCATGACCGTGGTCTGCGGCGACTCGCACACCTCGACCCACGGCGCCTTCGGCGCGTTGGCTCACGGTATCGGCACTTCCGAGGTCGAGCACGTGCTCGCCACCCAGTGCCTGGTCGCGAAGAAAATGAAGAACATGCTGGTGCGCGTTGAAGGGCAATTGCCGTTCGGCGTGACCGCCAAGGACATCGTCCTCGCGGTGATCGGCAAGATCGGCACCGCCGGCGGTAATGGCCACGCCATCGAATTCGCTGGCAGCGCGATCCGCGATTTGTCCGTTGAAGGCCGCATGACCATCTGCAACATGTCCATCGAAGCCGGCGCCCGCGTCGGTCTGGTGGCGGCGGATCAGAAGACCGTCGATTACGTGAAGGGCCGTCCTTTTGCACCGAAAGGCGCCGAATGGGACATGGCCGTCGAGGCCTGGAAAGACTTGGTCTCCGACTCTGACGCCAAGTTTGACACCGTGGTGGAACTCGACGCCGCGCAGATCAAACCGCAAGTCAGTTGGGGCACTTCGCCGGAAATGGTTTTGGCCGTTGATCAGAACGTGCCGGATCCAGCCAAAGAGATGGATCTGGTCAAGCGCGACTCGATCGTCCGTGCCTTGAAATACATGGGTTTGACCGCCAATCAGGCGATCACCGACATTCAACTGGATCGCGTGTTTATCGGTTCCTGCACCAACTCGCGGATCGAAGATTTGCGCGCTGCAGCCGTCATCGCTAAGGGCCGCAAAGTCGCTTCGACCATCAAGCAAGCGATCGTGGTGCCTGGCTCGGGTCTGGTCAAGGCGCAGGCTGAGGCCGAAGGTCTGGACAAGATTTTCCTCGAAGCCGGTTTCGAATGGCGTGAGCCGGGCTGCTCGATGTGCCTGGCGATGAACCCGGATCGTTTGGAGTCCGGCGAGCATTGCGCCTCGACCTCCAACCGTAACTTCGAAGGCCGTCAGGGTGCCGGTGGCCGTACCCACCTCGTCAGCCCGGCCATGGCTGCTGCGGCAGCGGTGAACGGTCGTTTCATCGACGTCCGTGAATTGATCTAAAGGAGCGCAGCATGAAAGCTTTTACCCAGCACACTGGTCTTGTCGCGCCTCTGGATCGTGCCAACGTCGACACCGATCAGATCATTCCGAAACAGTTTTTGAAGTCGATCAAGCGCACTGGTTTTGGTCCGAACCTGTTCGATGAGTGGCGTTACCTCGACGTTGGCCAGCCGTATCAGGACAACTCCAAGCGCCCGCTGAACAAGGACTTCGTCCTCAACGCCGAGCGTTATCAAGGCGCCAGCGTGTTGCTGGCCCGTGAGAATTTCGGTTGCGGTTCCAGCCGTGAGCACGCGCCGTGGGCGCTGGAAGAATACGGTTTCCGCAGCATCATCGCGCCGAGCTACGCCGACATCTTCTTCAACAACAGCTTCAAGAACGGTTTGTTGCCGATCATCTTGAGCGATGCGGAAGTCGACGAGTTGTTCAAGCAGGTCGAGGCTGAGCCGGGCTATCAATTGCAGGTCGATCTGCAGGCGCAGACTGTGACTCGCCCGGATGGCAAGGTGTACAGCTTTGAGATTGATGCGTTCCGCAAGCACTGCCTGTTGAATGGTCTGGACGATATCGGTTTGACCTTGCAGGACGGCGATGCGATTGCGACGTTTGAGGCCAAGCACCGTGTGAGCCAGCCTTGGTTGTTCCGCGACGCGTGATTTGCGTATGGCGAATGGCGCCATCGCGAGCAGGCTCACTCCTACATTTGAAATGCGTTCCCCTGTAGGAGTGAGCCTGCTCGCGATGAGGTCCGCAAAGGCAATACAAGACTCCAACCCAAAAGGAAGTCCCCATGACCAGCACCGCCCAACACAGCCAGGTCGTACAAAAGCAATTCGGTGAACAGGCCGCCGCCTACCTGAGCAGCACCGTTCACGCTCAAGGCACCGAATTCGCTCTGCTACAAGCTGAGCTGGCCGGGCAGGGCAACGCACGGGTGCTGGACTTGGGCTGCGGCGCCGGTCACGTTAGTTTTCACGTCGCACCGCTGGTCAGGGAAGTGGTCGCCTACGACCTGTCGCAGCAGATGCTTGATGTAGTCGCCGCCGCGGCCGTTGATCGCGGTTTCACCAACATTGCCACGGTCAACGGCGCCGCCGAGCGTCTGCCGTTTGCCGATGGCGAGTTCGACTTCGTGTTCAGCCGTTATTCGGCGCATCACTGGAGCGATCTCGGCGTGGCCCTGCGCGAGGTGCGTCGGGTGTTGAAGCCGGGCGGTGTGGCGGCGTTCGTTGATGTGTTGTCACCGGGCAGTCCGTTGTTCGACACTTACCTGCAAAGCGTCGAGGTGCTGCGTGACACCAGCCATGTGCGCGATTATTCCGCCGCCGAATGGCTGCGTCAGGTCAGCGAGGCCGGTTTGCATGTACGCAGTACCACCCGTCAGCGCCTGCGTCTGGAGTACACCAGTTGGGTTGAGCGCATGCGCACGCCTGAAGTGATGCGCGCAGCGATCCGCCAGTTGCAGCAGTCGATGGGCAATGAAGTGCGCGAATATTTTGAGATTGATGCCGACGGCTCGTTCAGTACAGATGTAATCGTGCTGATGGCTGAGCGATAAGAATTTTTCCGGGCGCGCTTAAGATGGCGCACCGACTGAAGACACGAGGAAAGCATGAGCAAGCAGATTCTGATTCTCCCAGGTGACGGTATTGGTCCGGAAATCATGGCCGAAGCGGTCAAGGTGCTGGAGCTGGCCAACGACAAATACAGCCTGGGCTTCGAGCTGAGCCATGACGTAATCGGTGGCGCCGCCATCGACAAGCACGGCGTGCCGCTGGCCGACGAAACCCTCGACCGTGCCCGCGCTGCTGACGCCGTGTTGCTGGGCGCCGTCGGCGGCCCGAAATGGGACACCATCGAGCGTGACATCCGCCCTGAGCGTGGCCTGCTGAAAATCCGTGCGCAACTGGGCCTGTTCGGCAACCTGCGTCCGGCGATTCTGTACCCGCAACTGGCCGATGCTTCGAGCCTGAAGCCGGAAATCGTTGCTGGCCTGGACATCCTCATCGTCCGAGAACTGACCGGTGGCATCTACTTCGGTGCGCCACGCGGCGCCCGTACCCTGGAAAACGGCGAGCGTCAGTCCTACGACACGCTGCCGTACAGCGAAAGCGAAATCCGCCGCATCGCCCGCGTCGGTTTCGACATGGCCATGGTCCGTGGCAAGAAGCTCTGCTCGGTGGACAAGGCCAACGTGCTGGCGTCCAGCCAACTGTGGCGTGAAGTGGTCGAGCAAGTGGCCAAGGATTACCCGGAAGTCGAACTGAGCCACATGTACGTCGACAACGCCGCCATGCAACTGGTGCGCGCGCCGAAGCAGTTCGACGTGATCGTCACCGACAACATGTTCGGCGACATCCTCTCCGACGAAGCGTCGATGCTCACCGGTTCCATCGGCATGCTGCCGTCGGCCTCGCTGGATTCCAACAACAAGGGCATGTACGAGCCTTGCCACGGTTCAGCCCCGGACATCGCTGGCAAAGGCATCGCCAACCCGTTGGCGACTATTTTGTCGGTGTCGATGATGCTGCGTTACAGCTTCAATCTGCACGACGCGGCCGATGCTATCGAAAAAGCTGTCAGCGTTGTCCTTGATCAAGGGCTGCGTACTGGCGACATCTATTCGGCCGGTTGCACCAAAGTCGGTACGCAGGAAATGGGCGACGCAGTAGTCGCCGCGCTGCGGAATCTGTAATCTCTCGGGCCCGCTGCGAAATTCAATACAAAGCAGCGGCCCACTTTTCAAGAAGGTGTAGTTGCGATGAAACGTGTAGGTCTGATCGGTTGGCGCGGGATGGTCGGTTCCGTGCTCATGCAGCGGATGCTGGAAGAGCAGGATTTCGATCTAATCGAGCCGGTGTTTTTCACCACGTCCAACGTCGGTGGCCAAGGCCCGTCCGTGGGCAAGGACATTGCTCCGCTCAAGGATGCTTACAGCATTGACGAGCTGAAGACCCTCGACGTGATTCTGACCTGCCAGGGCGGCGACTACACCAGCGAAGTGTTCCCCAAGCTGCGCGAAGCCGGCTGGCAGGGTTACTGGATCGACGCGGCCTCGAGCCTGCGCATGAACGATGACGCGGTGATCATTCTCGATCCGGTCAACCGCAAGGTCATCGACCAGCAGCTCGACGCGGGCACCAAGAACTACATCGGCGGCAACTGCACCGTCAGCCTGATGCTGATGGGCCTGGGCGGTCTGTTCGAGGCCGGTCTGGTCGAGTGGATGAGCGCCATGACCTATCAGGCGGCCTCCGGTGCCGGCGCGCAGAACATGCGTGAACTGATCAAGCAAATGGGCGCGACCCACGCCGCTGTCGCCGATCAACTGGCCGATCCGGCCAGCGCGATCCTCGACATCGACCGTCGTGTCGCTGACGCCATGCGCAGCGAAGCGTACCCGACCGAAAACTTCGGCGTACCGCTGGCCGGCAGCCTGATCCCGTGGATCGACAAGGAACTGCCGAACGGCCAGAGCCGCGAAGAGTGGAAGGCCCAAGCCGAGACCAACAAGATCCTCGGCCGCTTCAAGAGCCCGATTCCGGTCGACGGCATCTGCGTGCGCATTGGTGCGATGCGTTGCCACAGCCAGGCGCTGACCATCAAGCTGAACAAAGACGTGCCGATCGCCGATATCGAAGGGCTGATCAGCCAGCACAACCCTTGGGTCAAACTGGTGCCAAACCAGCGCGAGATCAGCATGCAGGAGCTGAGCCCGACCAAGGTTACCGGCACCCTGAATGTGCCGGTGGGTCGTCTGCGCAAGCTGAACATGGGTTCGCAGTTCGTCGGTGCCTTCACCGTCGGCGACCAACTGCTGTGGGGCGCGGCCGAACCGCTGCGTCGCATGCTGCGGATTTTGCTTGAGCGTTGATTGCTTGAAGTAATGAAAGAACCCGTGCCTTGAAAGAGGTGCGGGTTTTTTTATGCCGATCGTTCCCACGCTCTGCGTGGGAATGCATCCCGGGACGCTCCGCGTCCCTTTACAAGCCGAACGCAGAGCGTCCGATGTGGCATTCCCACGCAGAGCGTGGGAACGATCTGGGTGGGCAGAAATTGCCTGTGCGCCAGTCACCCGGTAAAGTGCCGCTCCCCCCGTTTCGCCAGAGGCTCGCACCATGACCCAGACCCTAGATATTGCCGTGATCGGCGCCACCGGTACTGTCGGCGAAACCCTCGTGCAGATTCTCGAAGAACGCGACTTCCCGGTCGGTACCCTGCACCTGCTGGCGAGCAGCGAATCCGCCGGCAGCTCGGTGCTGTACCGCAACAAGAACGTGCGCGTTCGCGAAGTCGACGAGTTCGATTTCAGCAAGGTCAAACTGGTGTTTTTCGCCGCAGGCCCGGCGATTACCCTGAGCTACGCCGCCCG
The DNA here is from genome assembly GCF_900187485.1 of Pseudomonas sp. Irchel s3a12. NCBI lineage: Bacteria > Pseudomonadati > Pseudomonadota > Gammaproteobacteria > Pseudomonadales > Pseudomonadaceae > Pseudomonas > Pseudomonas sp. Irchel s3a12. The sequence goes on along the minus strand of NZ_FYDN01000002.1, from coordinate 214,051 downwards.
TGCCCACGCCGCCGGTTGCTCGCTGATCGACTTGTCCGGCGCGCTGCCGGCCGATCAGGCGCCGCAAGTAGTACCCGAAGCCAACGCCGAAGTGCTCGCTGGTTTGAAAGCGCCGTTTCAGATCAGCAGCCCAAGCCCGTCGGCCACTTCGCTCGCCGTGGTATTGGCGCCACTGCTTGATCTGCTTGACCTGCAATATGTCAACGTCACCGCCAATCTGGCTGTTTCCGCCCAGGGACGCGAAGCCGTGACCGAGCTGGCGCGGCAGACCGCCGAGCTGCTGAACATGCGTCCATTGGAGCCGACTTTCTTTGATCGGCAGATGGCGTTCAACTTGCTGGCTCAGGTCGGCACGCCCGACGCGCAGGGCCATACGCTGCTGGAAAAACGTCTGGTGCGCGAGTTGCGTCAGGTGCTGGCCAAGCCTTTATTAAAGATTTCCGCAACTTGCGTTCAAGCCCCGGTGTTTTTTGGCGATAGCCTTAGCGTGACCTTGCAGTCAACGTCGGCTGTCGACCTGGCAAAAGTCAACGCTGCACTCGAAGATGCGCCGGGTATCGAGCTGGTCGAGGCCGGTGATTACCCGACTGCGGTCGGTGACGCGGTAGGGCAGGATGTTGTCTATGTCGGTCGCGTGCGCAGCGGTGTCGACGATCCGGCGGAACTAAATCTGTGGCTGACGTCAGATAACGTACGCAAAGGCGCGGCCCTTAACGCTGTGCAGGTGGCTGAATTGTTGATAAAAGACCTGCTGTAAAAGATACTTGGCAACAATTTGTCGACTGATTCTAGGTGAGCGCTATGCTTGCCCAGATCGCTTGATAACGTGTCACCCTCCGGGACATTCCGGGGCATCAAAGAAATGATCGCGCGCGACATCTGTCGTCGTCGCGCGCAATGCCTTACGGCAGCGGTATTCAACATCTTCTCGCTGGCCGAGGAACGTTCAAACAAAGGATGAGGCTATGGTTCAAGTTCGCAAACTGGTGTTAGCAATAGCGGCCGCCTCGGCGCTGTCCTCCGGTATGGCGCATGCCCTCGGGCTCGGGGAGCTGACCCTGAAGTCGACCCTGAACCAGCCGCTGGTGGCTGAAATCGAGCTGCTCGACGTCAAGGATCTCACTGCTGCCGAAGTGGTGCCGAGCCTGGCGTCACCCGAAGATTTTGCCAAGGCCGGCGTCGACCGCCAGGCCTTCCTCAACGATCTGACCTTTACCCCGGTGCTCAACGCCAGCGGCAAAAGCGTGCTGCGCGTAACGTCGAGCAAGCCGTTGTCCGAGCCGATGGTCAAATTCCTCGTGCAGGTGATGTGGCCGAACGGCCGTCTGCTGCGCGACTACAGCGTGCTGCTGGATCCGTCGAAGTTCTCGCCACAGACCGCTGACGCCGCCGCACAGCCAGCGCCGTCGCAGACCATCGCCGCGCCGACCACTGGCGCCACGCACCCGACGCAATACACCACCACGCCGCGCGATACCCTGTGGGAAATCGCCGCGAAGGCGCGTACCGGCGGCTCGGTGCAGCAGACCATGCTGGCCATTCAAGCGCTGAACCCGGATGCATTCATCGGTGGCAACATCAACCGCCTGAAAACCGGCCAGGTGTTGCGTCTGCCGGATGCGGTGCAAAGCACGGCATTGCCGCAGTCGAAAGCGATTGCCGAAGTCGCTGCGCAGAACGAAGCCTGGCGTCAGGGCCGTCGTTATGTGGCCAAACCGGGCACTGGTCAGCAGCAGCTCGATGCGACCAACCGTGGTCGCGGTAACACCGGTGCAGCACAGAACGCCCAGGACAATCTGAGCCTGGTCTCCGCTGAGAGCGCCAAGGCGCGCGGCAAAGGCCCGGCAGGTGATGCCAAGGCACTGAGCAACAAGCTCGCGGTGACTCAGGAAAGCCTCGACACGACCCGTCGTGACAACGAGGAACTGAAAAGCCGCATGTCTGATCTGCAGAGTCAGCTGGACAAGCTGCAAAAGCTGATCGAGCTGAAGAACAATCAGTTGGCAAAACTGCAAGCTGAAGGCGCGGGCGCTGCGCCGGCCACCAATCCTGCCACACCGGCGGTGCCTGCAATCACGGCTGAGCTGGCCGCCACCCCGCCAGCTACTCCGGCAGACGCAGCGCCGACGCCAGAGTCCGCCATTGCACCACCGGCTGAAACGCCAGTCGTCGAGCCAGTGGTCGCGCCGAAACCGGTTGCCGAAGACGAGAAAACCTTCAACGAACTGCTGACCAATCCGATCCTGCTGGGTCTGGTGGGTGGCGGTGCTGTGGTTCTGCTGCTCCTGTTGTTGCTGCTGGCGCGTCGCCGCAAAGCACAGCAAGAGGCCGAGAAACACATGCGCATGGCCCGCGCGCTGTCGGAAGAGCAAGATTTCTCCGCCGAGCAGGATCTGCCGGAAAGCAGCTTCGAAGGTCTGGAAACTCCTGCGGCGAGCGTCAAGCTCAACACCCCGGCGCCTGCTCCTGCTCCAGTCGTGGCTCCGGTAGTTGCCCCGATCGTGATGGCTGAGCCGATTGCCGCGCCGCTGGTAGCTCCCGCCGCCGAGCGATCCGATGACGTGCTCGACAAGGCGCAGTCGCATATCAACGCCGGTCGCCTGAATCAGGCTGCCGCGCTGCTCGAAGAGGGCGTCAGCCTGGAGCCGCAGCGCAGTGATCTGCGTCTGAAGCTGATGGAAGTCTACGGTCAGCAGGGCGACCGCGACGCGTTCGTTGGTCAGGAGCGTCAACTGGTGGCCAACGGCGACAACTTCGCCAAGGTCGAAGAACTGAAAAGCCGCTTCCCGGCCATGGCCGTCGTCGCTGCCAGTGGTCTGGCCGCTGCCGCCGTGGCTGCCGAGTTGGACGCGCAATACGTCAAGGATCTGCTGCTCGATGAGCCTGAAGCACCGGCGCCAGCGCCAGTGGAAGACGACCTCGACAGCGCGTTTGATCTGAGCCTGGACGATCTCGACAACATCACGCCGGTAGAGCCTGCGCCGGTGGTTGAGCCTGAAGCGCCGGTCGAGCTGGACGAATTCCCGGCGGACGACGACCTGAGCTTCGAATCGGTGCTGCAACAGCAGACCGACATCAAAGAGAATCTGGATGATCTGTCGGACTTCGACCTCGATCTGGACCTCGGTGCCGAGCCGGCAGCTCCAGCGGTTGATCTGGCGGACGATGACTTCCTGCTGGACCTGGACGAAGGCGTGAAGGATCTGCCGCCGGTCGAGGCGCCAGTGGTGGCTGACGTGCCACAAGATGATCTGGAGCTGCCGGCCGATTTCGATCTGTCGCTGGCCGACGAAATGGACAGCAATCCAGCGGCCGAACCGGATGCGTTCGCTGCTGAGCTGGATGACGTCAACGCTGAACTGGATCGCCTGTCGCAAAGCATCGCTGAACCGACCTTCACCCAAGCCGATGCAATGAAGGGTGATGATCTGGGTGAAGATGATTTCGACTTCCTCGCCGGCACCGACGAAGCGGCGACCAAGCTCGATCTGGCTCAGGCCTACATCGACATGGGCGACAGCGATGGTGCGCGCGACATCCTCAACGAAGTGTTGACCGAGGGTGACGAGAAGCAACGTGGCGAGGCCAAGGAAATGCTCTCGAACCTGGCTTAAGTTCACAGCGGTAAATCAAAAACGGCAGCCCGGTGAGGCTGCCGTTTTTGTTTCGGTTGGATTATGGGTTGTCTGATTTGCCGTCTTCGCGAGCAGGCCGGCACTGCTGATAGAGAACTCTGGCATCCCTGAACCACAGCCTTATAATGCCCGCCTTTGCACAAACAGCAGGCTGTCCCACCTTGGCAAACATAGATAACCCGGTCGCCGAAATGGCCCCCGACGGCTTTTACCGCGTCGCACTGGGCGTTGAGTACAAAGGCTCGCGCTACAGCGGCTGGCAGCGTCAGTTGACGGGTGTGGCGACGGTGCAGGAAGAACTCGAAAAAGCGCTGTCGAAAGTCGCCAATTCACCGGTTTCGCTACAGTGTGCCGGGCGCACCGATGCCGGCGTGCATGCCTGCGGGCAAGTGGTGCACTTTGATACGACCGTCGATCGTTCGCTGAAAGCTTGGGTCATGGGCGCCAATATCAATCTGCCTCACGACATCAGTGTCAGTTGGGCGCGGGTGATGCCAGCGCATTTCCATGCGCGGTTCAAGGCCATCGCCCGGCGCTATCGCTATGTAATCTACAACGACCAGATCCGCCCGGCGCATCTCAACGAAGAAATCACCTGGAACCATCGCCCGCTCGACGTCGAGCGCATGGCCGAAGCCGCGCAGTACCTGATTGGCACCCACGATTTCAGTGCTTTCCGTGCCGGCCAGTGCCAGGCCAAGTCGCCGATCAAAAAAATGCATCACCTGCGCGTGACCCGTCACGGCAAGATGATCGTGCTCGATATTCGCGCCAACGCGTTCCTGCATCACATGGTGCGCAACATCGCCGGTGTGCTGATGACCATTGGAGCCGGAGAGCGGCCGGTGGAGTGGATGAAGGAAGTGCTGGAAAGCCGCGAGCGCCGTTCCGGTGGCGTTACGGCGCATCCGTACGGCTTGTATCTGGTGCAGGTCGAGTACCACGACGAATTCCCGTTGCCCGAGCGTTTTATCGGGCCACATTTCCTTACGGGTTTCTCCGAACTTGACGGCTGACGGCCTCGAACGCTTTTGTTACCATCCGGGACTTTCCCGGATTTTACCTCGGAGTTTTTCTCGTTATGCCAGCCGTTCGCAGCAAGATCTGCGGGATTACCCGCATAGAAGATGCGCTGGCCGCCGTTGAGGCCGGGGCGGATGCGATCGGGTTCGTGTTCTACGCCAAGAGTCCACGTGCGGTAACCGTGCAGCAGGCGCGGGCGATTACTCAGGCATTGCCGCCGTTCGTGACCACCGTGGGCCTGTTCGTCAACGCCAGCCGCTGCGAGTTGGGGGAAATCCTCGATGCCGTACCGCTGGATCTGTTGCAGTTCCATGGTGACGAGGTCGCTGAAGACTGCGAAGGCTGGCATCGTCCGTACATCAAGGCGTTGCGGGTCAAGGCCGGCGATGACATTGCGGCGGCGGTTGATGCCTATCCGAGCGCCAGTGGCGTGCTGCTCGACACCTACGTTGAGGGCGTCCCCGGTGGAACCGGTGAGGCGTTTGACTGGTCATTGATTCCGCATCGTTTGAGCAAACCATTGATTCTCGCGGGTGGTTTGACCCCGGAGAACGTTGCAGACGCCGTGGCTCGGGTGAAACCGTACGCGGTAGACGTCAGCGGTGGGGTAGAGGCGAGCAAGGGCATCAAGGATCACGCAAAGATTCACGCGTTCATCAACGCGGTACGCAAAGCGCCATATTGATGTGACGGCTGGCAGTCTGCCGCCGTCCATCAATGCACTTGCACAAAGCAGGCGCGGCTGAGGGTTTCTGGATGGCACGCAGGTCATGTTTCGCGCTGATCGTGGCAGTCCGGCAACCATCGCCACACACATGAATTTAGCTGAAGGGCATACGCGGGGCTGCGAACCAGAGCGTTCGGGCCGCCGGTACTGGAGAAAGAAAGCATGAGCAACTGGTTAGTAGACAAACTGATCCCTTCGATCATGCGTTCCGAGGTCAAGAAGAGCTCGGTCCCTGAAGGTCTGTGGCACAAATGCCCGTCTTGCGAGGCGGTGTTGTATCGTCCAGAGCTGGAAAAGACCCTGGACGTTTGCCCTAAATGCAACCATCACATGCGCATCGGCGCACGTGCGCGCATCGACATTTTCCTCGATGCCGAAGGTCGCAACGAACTGGGCGCCGATCTGGAGCCGGTTGACCGTCTGAAATTCCGCGACGGCAAGAAGTACAAGGATCGCCTGACCGCTGCACAGAAGCAGACCGGCGAAAAAGATGCGCTGATCTCGGTCAGCGGTACTTTGCTGGGCATGCCGGTGGTGGTTTCGGCCTTTGAATTCGCCTTCATGGGCGGTTCCATGGGCGCCATCGTCGGTGAGCGCTTTGTACGCGCGGCCAACTACGCGCTGGAAAACCGCTGCCCGATGATCTGCTTCGCTGCCTCCGGTGGTGCGCGCATGCAGGAAGCGCTGATCTCGCTGATGCAGATGGCCAAGACTTCGGCTGTGCTGGCGCGTCTGCGTGAAGAAGGCATTCCGTTCATCTCCGTACTGACCGACCCGGTCTACGGCGGTGTTTCCGCGAGTCTGGCGATGCTTGGCGACGTGATCGTTGGTGAGCCGAAAGCTCTGATCGGCTTCGCTGGTCCGCGCGTTATCGAACAAACCGTGCGTGAGAAGCTGCCGGAAGGCTTCCAGCGCAGCGAGTTCCTGCTGGAACACGGCGCGATCGACATGATCATCCACCGTCAGGAACTGCGCCCACGTCTGGGTAACCTGCTGGCACAAATGACTGGCAAGCCGACGCCGAAATTCGTCGCCGCGCCAATCGAGCCGATTGTGGTTCCACCGGTACCTGCTGGCCTATGACCGAGCGCACCCTTGGCGAATGGCTCGCCTACCTTGAGCAGTTGCATCCGTCGGCCATCGACATGGGCCTGGAGCGTTCGCAACAGGTAGCGTCCCGCATGGGGCTGGGCCAGCCGGCGCCTCGGGTGATCACGGTCACCGGCACCAACGGCAAGGGTTCGACCTGCGCTTTCGTGGCTTCATTGCTGCGGGCGCAGGGCCTGAGCGTTGGTGTCTACAATTCTCCGCACCTGCTGCGTTACAACGAGCGGGTGCAGCTCAATGGCGTCGAGGCCACTGACGCGCAGCTGTGCGAAGCCTTTGCAGCAGTCGAGGCCGGCCGCGGCGACACTTCCCTGACTTACTTCGAAATGGGCACCCTCGCGGCGTTCTGGCTGTTTCAGCAGGCCGGGCTTGATGCGGTGGTGCTGGAAGTCGGGCTGGGCGGGCGTCTGGACACGGTCAACGTGGTCGATGCCGATATCGCACTGGTCACCAGCATTGGCGTCGATCACGCCGATTATCTGGGCGACACCCGCGAATCCGTGGCTTTCGAGAAAGCCGGAATTTTCCGTCAGGGCAAACCTGCCTTGTGCGGCGATCTGAATCCTCCGCAACCGTTGCTCGACAAGGCACGTGAACTGGCTTGTCCGTTCTTCCTGCGCGGGCGCGACTTCGATCTCGGCATCACTGATCAGCACTGGCAATGGCGCGGCACCGATGCGCGCGGTCAGGCTGTTGAGCTGCGTGACTTGCCGCTGCTCGATCTGCCGATGGAAAACGCCGCACTGGCGTTGCAGGCGTATCTGCTGCTCGGTTTGCCGTGGGATGCGTCGCAGATTGTCGCTGCGTTGCAGGACACTCGCGTGGTCGGGCGACTGGATCGCCGCTCATTCGAGTGGAACGGCAAACGCCTGAATCTGTTGCTGGATGTGGGGCATAACCCGCATGCCGCCGAGTATCTGGCCCGTCGTCTGGCCTCGCGACCACCGGTCGGCAAGCGCCTGGCGGTGTTTGGTCTGTTGGCCGACAAGGATCTGGATGGTGTTGTCAGCGAATTGAATGCTAGTGTCGAGCATTGGGCGGTGGCGCCGCTGGATTCTCCGCGTGCCCGTCCGGTGGCTGAATTAAACGCTGCATTGCAGAACCTTGGTGCGTCGGTCACGTCTTACGACAGTGTCGCCGCTGCGCTGGAAGGGCAGTGCGCAGTAGCCACCAGTGACGACGAGATTCTGTTGTTCGGATCATTTTATTGTGTCGCCGAGGCCCTTGAATGGCTGGCCCGGCGCTCCACGGAGGAAGCGGCAAATGGCTTTGCTGGATAAAGCGTACAAGCAGCGCATGGTTGGCGCTTTGGTGCTGGTCGCGCTGGCAGTGATTTTCCTGCCGATGCTGTTTTCCCGTCAGGACGAGCAACGTCAGGTGACCGTCGAAGCACCCGCCGCGCCGCAAGCGCCTGTCGTGCCGCAAGTGCAGATGGAAACGGTGGCTGTTCCCGAGCCGCAAGCCTTGCCGCAGGAGCCAGTGCCAACGGATGAAGAGGTCGCCGAAGACACGGCGTCTGCTGCGCCCGTCGCAGCGACGCCGACGGCTCCCATCATGATCACCAAGCCTGTTGCGCCGCCGGCGGTGGCCAAGCCGATTCCGGCTCCTGCTCAGCCGATCACTGCGGCCTCGACCAAGCCGGACACCACGCAAAGCCGCGTCGATGCCAATGGCCTGTCGGTGAGCTGGTCGGTGCAGTTGGCCAGTCTGTCGAGCCGCGCCAGCGCCGAGAGCTTGCAGAAAACCCTGCGCAGCCAAGGCTACAACGCCTATATTCGTTCGGCCGATGGCAAGAATCGGGTGTTTGTCGGCCCGCTGATCGAGCGTGCCGAGGCTGATCGTCTGCGTGATCTATTGGGGCGTCAGCAGAACCTCAAGGGTTTTGTCGTGCGCTTCCAGCCTGAGCGCGGCTAAAAACTATCGCCTCGATTGAAATGCACTGACAATCGCAGCTTACCGAGAGGCATGCGCTCTGCTAAAATGCGCCGCCTTATCCGTCTGTAGGCTGCACTGTGCCATTTACCTGGGTTGACTGGGCGATCGTTGCAATCATCGCCATCTCCGCTTTGATCAGTTTGAGCCGCGGCTTCGTCAAGGAAGCATTATCGCTGGTGACCTGGATCATCGCAGGAGTCGTCGCCTGGATGTTCGGTGGCTCATTGTCCGAGTACCTCGCCGGATACATCGAAACCCCATCGGCTCGCGTGATCGCGGGCTGTGCCATCATGTTTGTCGCCACACTGATCGTGGGCGCAATGATCAATTATCTTATCGGCGAGTTGGTTCGCGTCACCGGGTTGTCCGGGACCGATCGATTCCTCGGCATGGCCTTCGGCGCTGCGCGTGGCGTGTTGCTGGTGGTCGTGGCGGTCGGGCTGTTGAGCCTGGGGCCGGTACAGCAGGACGGGTGGTGGAAAGAATCACAGCTCGTACCAAAATTTCTATTGGTCGCTGATTGGTCCAAAAACCTGATTCTCGGGTGGAGCAGTCAGTGGCTTGCCAGCGGAATCAGCGTACCCGCTGATATTCCGTTCAAGGAGCAACTCTTGCCGTCGGCGAAAACGCCTCAGTGAGTGTTGTTCAGTTCAGATCCATTAAGTAGGGGTTGCGTCGCATGTGTGGCATCGTCGGTATCGTCGGTAAGTCGAACGTCAATCAGGCGCTGTATGACGCGCTAACCGTGCTCCAGCACCGCGGCCAGGACGCTGCCGGTATCGTGACCAGCCATGATGGCCGGTTGTTCCTGCGCAAGGACAATGGCCTGGTGCGTGACGTGTTTCAACAGCGTCACATGCAGCGTCTGGTCGGTCACATGGGGATCGGCCACGTCCGTTACCCGACTGCGGGTAGCTCGACTTCGGCCGAAGCCCAACCGTTTTACGTCAACTCGCCTTACGGCATCACTTTGGCGCACAACGGTAACCTGACCAACGTTGAGCAGTTGGCCAAAGAGATTTACGAATCCGATCTGCGTCACGTCAACACCAGTTCCGACTCGGAAGTGCTGCTCAACGTGTTCGCCCATGAGCTGGCCCAGCGCGGCAAGCTGCAACCGACCGAAGAAGACGTGTTTGCCGCCGTGACCGACGTGCACAACCGTTGCGTCGGCGGTTACGCGGTAGTCGCCATGGTGACCGGTTACGGCATCGTCGGTTTCCGTGACCCGCACGGCATTCGCCCGATCGTGTTCGGTCAGCGTCACACTGACGAAGGCGTTGAATACATGATCGCCTCCGAAAGCGTTTCGCTGGACGTGCTCGGTTTCACCCTGATTCGCGACCTGGCGCCGGGCGAAGCGGTCTACATCACTGAGGACGGCAAGCTGCACACCCGTCAGTGCGCGACCAATCCGTCCCTGACCCCGTGCATTTTCGAACACGTCTACCTGGCGCGTCCGGACTCGATCATCGACGGCGTGTCGGTCTACAAGGCCCGTCTGCGCATGGGTGAGAAACTCGCCGAGAAGATTCTGCGCGAGCGTCCAGAGCACGACATCGACGTGGTTATCCCAATTCCGGACACCAGCCGTACCGCGGCACTGGAACTGGCCAACCACTTGGGTGTGAAATTCCGCGAAGGTTTCGTCAAGAACCGTTACATCGGTCGTACCTTCATCATGCCGGGCCAGGCGGCGCGCAAGAAGTCGGTTCGCCAGAAGCTTAACGCCATCGAGCTGGAATTCCGCGGCAAGAACGTGATGCTGGTCGACGACTCGATCGTGCGCGGCACCACTTGCAAGCAGATCATCCAGATGGCCCGCGAAGCCGGCGCGAAAAACGTCTACTTCTGCTCGGCAGCGCCAGCGGTACGCTTCCCGAACGTTTATGGTATCGACATGCCAAGCGCGCACGAACTGATCGCACACAACCGTTCGACTCAGGACGTGGCGGATTTGATCGGCGCTGACTGGCTGATCTATCAGGACCTGCCTGACTTGATCGAAGCGGTTGGCGGCGGCAAGATCAAGATCGAGAATTTCGATTGCGCGGTGTTCGACGGCAAGTATGTTACCGGTGACGTCGACGAGGCTTACCTGGACAAGATCGAGCAGGCACGCAACGATGCCTCGAAGGTCAAGACCCAAGCGGTCAGTGCGATCATCGATCTGTACAACAACTGAGTTATCACCGGCCCTGAGGGGCCGGTTTTGTATCTGACTTTCAATTTTCGAGAACAGGGCAAGGAGTGACAGCATGAGTCAGGAATGGGATGCCGGTCGGCTGGACAGCGACCTCGAAGGCGTAGCGTTCGATACCCTGGCCGTACGTGCCGGTCAGCACCGTACGCCGGAAGGCGAGCACGGTGATCCGATGTTCTTCACCTCCAGCTATGTGTTCCGCACCGCTGCCGACGCGGCCGCACGGTTCGCCGGGGAAGTGCCGGGTAACGTTTACTCGCGTTATACCAACCCGACCGTGCGCGCGTTCGAGGAGCGCATTGCTGCGCTGGAAGGCGCCGAGCAAGCCGTTGCGACCGCAACCGGCATGGCCGCCATCATGGCGGTGGTGATGAGCTTGTGCAGCGCCGGCGATCACGTGCTGGTTTCGCGCAGCGTGTTCGGTTCGACCATCAGCCTGTTCGAGAAGTACTTCAAGCGTTTCGGTGTGGAAGTCGATTACGTGCCTTTGGCCAACCTGTCGGGTTGGGATGCGGCAATCAAATCCAACACCAAACTGCTCTTTGTCGAGTCACCGTCGAATCCGTTGGCCGAGTTGGTCGACATCCCCGCACTGGCTGAAATCGCTCACGCCAAAGGCGCGATGCTGGTCGTCGATAACTGCTTCTGCACGCCAGCGTTGCAGCAGCCGCTGAAAATGGGCGCAGACATTGTCGTGCACTCGGCGACCAAGTTCATCGATGGCCAGGGCCGTTGCATGGGCGGTGTGGTGGCCGGTCGCAGTGAGCAGATGAAAGAAGTCGTCGGCTTCCTGCGCACTGCCGGGCCGACCTTGAGTCCGTTCAACGCGTGGATCTTCCTCAAAGGTCTGGAAACCCTGAACCTGCGGATGAAGGCGCACTGCGCGAATGCTCAGGCGCTTGCCGAGTGGCTGGAGCAGCAGGACGGCATTGAGAAGGTGCATTACGCCGGTCTCAAGAGCCATCCGCAGCACGAATTGGCCCAGCGTCAGCAGAAGGGCTTCGGTGCGGTAGTGAGCTTTGAAGTCAAAGGTGGCAAAGAGGGCGCTTGGCGCTTCATCGATGCGACCCGGCTGATTTCGATTACCGCCAACCTCGGCGACAGCAAGACCACGATCACGCACCCAAGCACCACCTCTCACGGCCGTCTGGCGCCGCAAGAGCGTGAAGCGGCGGGCATCCGTGACAGCCTGATTCGCATCGCGGTCGGTCTGGAAGACGTCGCTGACCTGCAAGCCGACCTGGCGCGCGGTCTGGCCGCGTTGTGATCGAGTTGTCTACGCCGACAGCAGGTACCCATGGCCGCGTTGCGCTGGTCACGGGTGCTGCGCGCGGTATCGGTCTGGGCATCGCTGCCTGGCTGATCAGCGAGGGCTGGCAAGTCGTGTTGACCGACCTGGATCGGGCGCGCGGTTCAAAAGTGGCGAAAGTGCTGGGTGAAAACGCCTGGTTTATTGCCATGGACGTTGCCGAGGAAAGTCAGGTGGCGCTCGGCGTGGCTGAAGTGCTGGGTCAGTTTGGTCGTCTCGATGCACTGGTGTGCAACGCGGCGGTCGCTGATCCGCACAACATCACACTGGAAAGCCTAGATCTGGCTTACTGGAATCGGGTGCTGGCGGTGAATCTCAGTGGGCCGATGCTGTTGGCCAAGCACTGTGCGCCGTATCTGCGTGCGCACAACGGTTCGATCGTCAACCTGGCGTCGACCCGTGCCGGGCAATCAGAGCCTGATACCGAGGCTTATGCGGCGAGCAAGGGCGGTTTGCTGGCGCTCACGCATGCGTTGGCGATCAGTCTGGGGCCGGAGATTCGTGTTAACGCCGTCAGTCCGGGCTGGATTGATGCGCGTGATCCTTCTGCGCGTCGCGCTGAGCCATTGGCCGATGCCGACCATGCTCAGCATCCTGCGGGCAGGGTAGGGACGGTCGAGGATGTAGCTGCGATGGTTGCCTGGTTGCTGTCGAGGAATGCCGGGTTTGTTACCGGGCAGGAATTTGTCGTCGACGGCGGCATGACGAAAAAGATGATCTACAGCGAGTAGGTCGCTTTTTTCGCCTGAATTTGCGTTGAATGAACTGACGCCTTCGCGAGCAAGCTCGCTCCCGCATTTGGAATGCAATCCCCTGTGGGAGCGAGCTTGCTCGAGAGGGCGGTCTTGCAGGATCGAAACAATTTCGTCTTTTTCAGAAAAACTTCAATCCTGCTATTGACTTAGGTTCGCTACCTGCGTAAATTTCGCGGCCTCGGAGATGCAAACGGGTGATTAGCTCAGCTGGGAGAGCGTCTGCCTTACAAGCAGAATGTCGGCGGTTCGATCCCGTCATCACCCACCACTCCCCGAGAAACTTGCGTAAGCAAGAGCGTAGGCTGAAAGTGCCTGCACCGACGCGCAGCGGTAGTTCAGTCGGTTAGAATACCGGCCTGTCACGCCGGGGGTCGCGGGTTCGAGTCCCGTCCGCTGCGCCATATTTTACGAATCAGACTTGTCTGGTTCGCGATTGCAAAGCACCGAAGCTTGCAGTCAACACGAGTTACTTGAGCGCAAGCTCAAAGCGATACGCAGCGGTAGTTCAGTCGGTTAGAATACCGGCCTGTCACGCCGGGGGTCGCGGGTTCGAGTCCCGTCCGCTGCGCCATATCTGCTCCAAGGACCACTGAACGCCTTGAAGCACCGAAAACAGCCGTTGGCTGATTCGGAATCGATAGCAAAGACCCTGGTCGAAAGACCGGGGTTTTTTGTGTCTGAAATTTGGCTATCCACCTCTTTTTCTCCTGCCTAAATCCTGAATCCAATACAAATCCCTGTAGGAGTGAGCCTGCTCGCGAAAGCGGTGTGTCAGCTAATAATGTGCTGGCTGACACTACGCCTTCGCGAGCAGGCTCGCTCCCACAGGGGGGATATCTATTGGTTTGGTAATCTGCTGCGGTCTCACGTCGCATTGATTTTCTGATCCTTTAGTCAAATTTTTGTAACTGGTTGTTTGCTGCGAGCGCAGAAACCTTTAAAGTTAACCTTTCGGTCAGCTTTGCACTGTCATCACGCCTTTCGTTTAGCCAAGAAAGGCTTCTGCAAGACTCGAGATTCCCCAGTAGATAACCAGAAGGGCGGACACATAACCGCCCAGAGGATGATCCATGTCCAACCGTGAAATATCCCGGCGCTCGTTTCTCCAGGGCGGGCTGGTGGCGGGTGTGAGCGTCACGCTCACGCCGCTCAGCAGTCAGGCGCTGGCTGCCTTGATGGAAAACACTGTCACCGTGCCGTCCGAGAAGTGGCTCGGCAGCAACGGCAAGGCGCGTCAGCGTAACGACGCACTGTCCAAGGTCTGCGGCAGCAAAGTCTTTGCCCGCGACATCCGTTCCAAGGACATGCCGGGCTGGCCCGAGCAGCAAGGCCACGCCATGCTGCTGAAAACCATCAAGGCTGACCGCATCTACGACGGCTACGACCTGTCGTGGCTTGGCGCTGACTTGCAGCCTGACCGCATTGTCACCGCCGCTGATCTGGACAAGGACGGTATCGTCTTCCCTGAAGAGCACGCGCCGGATCCACTGCTGCCAGAAGGCAAAGTGCCGATGTTCATCGGTCACCCGGTGGCAATCCTGATCTGGAACGACTTCGAGCGTTTCCGTCAGGCGAAGAACAAACTCAAATTCAATGACAAAGCGATTCGTTACGGTGCCAAAGTGCCGTTCTACGAAGGCGACCCCTACGGCAGCTTCCGCTACGTGCGCGTCGGCGGCGCGACCTCGGCCGACGAAGACGAATTCGCCAGCCTCAAAGACTCGATCCTGTTCCCGATGCTGAAGAACCGTCGTCCGGTGTGGAATTCCCAGCCGAACTTGCACGGCAATCTGACCGAGCGCGGCTTGTTCTACGCCGACCGCATGAAGCAAGAGATCGACACGCCGTCGGACAACTGGCTGGTGTTCGACGAGCGCTACAAGACCCCGTCGATTGAGCCGGCCGCCATGGAGCCGGACAACGGCAACGGCTGGTACGACCCGAAAACCAAAACCCTGCATTTCGTCGTGGCCACCCAGTGCCCGCTGGAGGCAGCGACCGAAACCGCGAAGATGATCGCGCCGTCGCGTTTTGGCCTCGACAACCTGAACATGCACCCGGGTTACACCGTCGGTTACGGATCCAAAGACCACAACATCTTCGTCTACTACGCAGCCCTGGCGGCGCTGTATGGCGCGGGTGTGCCAGTGCGTCTGGCCAACGACCGCTACGAGCAGTTCCAGAGTGGCATCAAGCGCCACCCATTCGACATCCGCTACCAGTTGGCCGTGGACAAGAATGACTACACCTTCAAGATTTTCCGCGCTGAGATGAGCGTCGACGGTGGCGGCCGAATCAATTACAGCCCATCCGTAGCAGCAGTAGGTGCCACGGCGGCGCAATCGATCTACTACATGCCGCAGAACGACCTGCAAGTCACCGCTTACCACTCGCGTGGCGTTGAGGCCGGTTCGATGCGCGGTTACGGCACCCTGCAAAGCATGGCGGCAACCGAGATGATGGTCGATGAAATCGCCAACCGTCTCGGTGTCGATGCGATCGACCTGCGTCGCAAGAACGCCCTGCGTTCCGGTATGAAAAACACGCAAGGCGCGATCCCGGCCGGTGCCTTGCGCCTGCATGAAATTCTCGACAAGGCCGCGGTGCACGAAGTCTGGAAAAACCGCGACGCGATCAAGAAACAGCGCGAAGCGGCCGACCCGGACAACTGGTACGGCGTTGGTTTTGCCATTTGCCAGAAAGACTTCGGCACCGGTTCCGAAGCGCCGATGGCCAGCATCGAATTCACTGCTGACGGTCGCATCACTCTGCGTCATATCGGCATTGAGATCGGCACTGGCATGTCTACCTCGCAGGCGCTGGTGGTGGCCGATTTCCTCGGTAGCCCGGCGCACGAAGTGAAGACCGGCGAAACCGAATGGAAGGAAATGCAGCTGATCACCAGCGGCAACCCTTACATCATGAGTCAGGCCGAGCAGGACAGCCTGCTGCGCAACCCGCGCTGGGTCGGCAAACTGGCTTCGGCCTCGTCGGCGACCAACTCGGCGTACTACTTCAGTCACGCCACCCGTGAAGCGGCACGCGTGCTGTTCAATAACGGTCTGTGGCCGGCGGCCATGGAAATCTGGCGTCAGGGCCCCTATGGCGGCCAAGCCAACCCTTACGTCGTGCGTCGCGAAGATGCGCATTGGGTCGACGGCAAACTCACAGCCAACGGCATGCAACCGTTGAGCTTCGAAGAACTGGCCAAACACGCTCATGAGCGTGGTCTGGTGACCGGCGCCACCGTTCACGCATTCAACCGCTGGAGCTGGGCCGAGGCCGAATACAGCATCGACGGCGTGCGCGAGCGTCTGCCGCTCGACGGTCTGGCGGTGAAATATGGCGATGGCGCGCCGAAGGCGAAGAAGGCGCTGATGAACACCGCTGGTTTCCACCTGTTGGATCGCCAGAACATCAATTACCCGGTTGTCCAGTTGAACAACGCTGCGGTGACTTACTACAGCCCGGTCGCGACACTGGTCGAACTGAAGGTCAACAAAGGCTCGGCGGAAGTCGAAGTGCTCAACCACCATTCGTGGGTCGAGTGCGGTCGGGTGCTGGTCGAGGAACTGGTCAAGGGCCAGCTCGAAGGTGGTATCGCCATGGGCATCGGCCACGCCTTGATGGAAGAAATGCCGCTGTATGAAGGTGGACCGGGGGAGGGTGACTGGAACTTCAACCGTTACCGTTTGCCGATGGCGCGTCACGTTGCCGTATGGAAACAGACGTCGGAGATTCTGCCGGCGCTGTCGCCAAGTGATCCGTCCAAAGGCATCGCCGAAGTGGTGATGATCCCGATCGTCGGTGCCATCGGTAACGCCGTGGCGCACGCCATCGGTAAACGTGTTCGCGATCTGCCAATCACTGCTGCGCGCATCAAGGAGGCCCTCAATGGCTAACCGTCCGCTTCAACTGACCCTCAATGGTCAATCCGTCGGCCCGGTGGACATCCCTGATGACCTGCCGATGATCGACTACCTGCACGAATACAAGAACCTCACCGGTTCGCGCCTGGGCTGCGGCCAGGGCATCTGCCACGCCTGCGTGGTGATCGTCGATAACCCGGACGGGACCAGTGAAGAAGTACGCACCTGCATCACTGGTGCGCACTACTTCGAAGGCAAGAAAGTCCGCACCATCGAATCTCACGCCAAGCGTGACGAGAGCGGTCAGGTCACCGAGCTGAATCCGATCCAGCAACGCTTCGTCGACGAGTTCGCCTTCCAGTGCAGCTACTGCGCACCAGGCTTCGTCAACGCCGCGACCGTGCTGGTCGAGAAGCTGCAGCGCCAGCCGACCGTGCAAAGCAAGCTCGAACAAGTCATCGAGGACAGCCTCGGCCATCACGTCTGCCGTTGCACCGGGTACGTGCGTTACTACAACGCCACCCGCAACGTGCTGACCGATCTCGGCCTGGTCAAGGAGGGTTAAGCATGAAGCTTTTACTGACCCGCCTGACCCTGGCGGTCGGCCTTGCTGCGCCGCTGTTGTTTGCCCACGCCGATGACCAGGTCAAGCGCGGCGAATACCTCGCCCGCGCCGCTGACTGCATGGCTTGCCACACTGCACCGGGCGGCGCGCCGTTTGCCGGCGGCCTGCCGATCGTCTCGCCGTTCGGCACAATCTACGGCACCAACATTACCCCGAGCAAAGAGCACGGCATCGGTTTGTACAACGATGATGAGTTCTTCGCGGCGCTGACTGAAGGCAAGCGTCGCGATGGCGCGAATTTGTATCCGGCGATGCCGTATACCTCGTATCACCTGATGCCGCGTGAAGACTCGGATGCGATCCATACGTATCTGAAAACCATCGAGCCGATCGAGCGTGCAGCCCCGGTCACCAGCCTGAGCTTCCCGTTTAACGTGCGTCCGGGCCTGATCGGCTGGAACATGATGTACGGCAAAGCGCTGAAACTGGAGCCGGCCGAAGGCAAAAGCGAAGCCTGGAAGCGCGGCCAGTACATGGTCGAAGTGCTCGGTCATTGCGGCGAATGCCACACGCCGCGTGGCCTCCCGGGCGCAATGCAGCTGGACAAGCGTCTGACTGGCGGCATCCTCAATGGTTATCTGGCGCCGAGCCTGTTGGCCACCGATCTGGCCGCTCGCGGCTGGAACGAGCAGGACCTCGGCACGTTCCTCAAGCACGGCATGAGTGCGCAAGGGACGATGTTCAACGAGATGTTCCCGGTGTTCCACAACAGCACTCAAGGCCTGAGCGATGCCGATCTGGCGGCGATGGCGACGTTCCTGCTCGGCGACAAACCGCCGGCAGCCAAAGCCCTCGTTGAAGTGCCAGTCGAGAAACTCAGCGCCAGCGCCCAGCGCGGCCAGCAGGAATACCTGAACGTCTGCGCCGGTTGCCATGCGGTCGGTGGCGAAGGCAAGCCGCATATCGCGGTGGCCATGCGCGGTAATACCACGTTGCGTCTGGAAGACCCACGCAACCTGTTGCGCGTGATTGAGGACGGTATCGGTGAGCAGAAGTTCTCCGGGTTCGAGCACATGCAACCGATGCCGGGCTTCGCTGGCAAGCTCAGTCCTGAGCAACTGACTGATCTGCTCAACTACCTGCGTCAAGGTTGGGGTGGTCAATCCGCTGAGTTGGCGGTGAGTGAAGTGCAGAAGCTGCAAGCCGACGCACCGTCCATCGAGCACAAGGCGCACTGACATGCAGCATCTCGATCTACAAGTGGTGCGGCGAGCGCTGGAGTGGTCGGTGGCGGGGCAGCGCATCTGGCTCTGCACTGTGCTGACCACTTACGGCTCGGCACCGCGTGCGCCGGGTTCGCTGCTGGCAGTGAATGACAGCGGACAGTGGATCGGTTCGCTGTCCGGCGGCTGCGTCGAGGAGGATTTTCTCGAGCGCGTCGCCGAAGGTGCGTTTCTCGATGCGGTGAATGTCGTGCGTTACGGCGAAGGCGACGATCCGCGCTCGCGGGTCAGTCTGCCCTGCGGTGGCATCCTTGATGTATTGGTAGAGAAATTTGACGCCGACTGCGAGGTGCAGGCGCATCTGCGTGAATTGGAGTCGGCGCTGCTCGGTCAGCGCCGTTTGATTCGCGAGGTCGATCTGGCCAGCGGTGCGCGCAGTCTGTTCGCTGATCGCGAGCAGGGTGCGCGGATTGAGCGTGAGATTGATCGGGTGTGCATTCGCGTTGGCGCGGCGCAGCGCTTGTTGCTCGCCGGGTATTCCAGTGTGGCGCAAGCGTGTGCCGAGTTTGCCGTTGGATTGGGTTTTGAGGTGATTCTCTGCGATCCGCGCGACGAGGTGCTTGAAGGCGTGGTGCTGGATGGTGTGGAGATTCGTCGGCAGTTGCCGTCGGTGTTTATTGCTGACGGTGGCTGTCATCGTGACACGGCGGTCGTAGCGCTCACTCACGATCCGCGTATCGATGACCTGGCGATGATGGAGGCGGTGCGCACCGAAGCGTTCTACATTGGCGTGATGGGCTCGCTGCAGACGTCACAGAAGCGCTTCGAGCGTTTGCGTCGGATTGGCGGCTTGGGCGAGGCGGAGTTGGCGCGGATTCATGCGCCGATTGGCCTTAACCTCGGCAGCAAGACGCCAGCGGAAATTGCCTTGGCGGTGCTGGCGGATATCCTGCGGATCCGTAGCGGGATTGCTCGGGATCAGCTCTGAGTGCTGAGTTCAATAAATAGGGCCGCGATCAGCGGCCCTTTTTTACATCCCGAATTTATCGCGTAGCCCGTAATACCACGCACCCAGTGCGGCAAACGGCGTGCGCAACAGTTGTCCGCCGGGGAACGGATAGTGCGGCAAATCGGCAAACGCATCAAAACGCTCGGCCTGGCCGCGCAACGCTTCGGCGAGGACCTTGCCTGCCAAATGCGTGTAGGTCACGCCATGGCCGCTGCAGCCTTGCGAGTAATAGATGTTGTCGCCCAGGCGTCCAACCTGAGGCAAGCGCGAC
The DNA here is from genome assembly GCF_900187485.1 of Pseudomonas sp. Irchel s3a12. Classification (NCBI taxonomy): domain Bacteria; kingdom Pseudomonadati; phylum Pseudomonadota; class Gammaproteobacteria; order Pseudomonadales; family Pseudomonadaceae; genus Pseudomonas; species Pseudomonas sp. Irchel s3a12. The sequence goes on along the minus strand of NZ_FYDN01000002.1, from coordinate 194,420 downwards.
AGGGTCAGCAGGAAGTTTCCGGTCCAGGCGTAGTCAATCTTCACATCCTTGAGCTGCGGGAAGGCCTTGAGCATTTTCGGGCGGATGATTGCTTCGATGTTCGCCGGATCGCGCGCGCCATACACCACGCCGCCGCCGAAGATCAGGCGTTTGTCGCCCGTGAGGCGGTAGTAGTCGAGCAGGTAATTGCAGTCTTCGACGCAGTAGTCCTGCGGCAGCAGCGCTTTCGCCAGCTCGTCACCCAGTGGCTCGGTGGTGATGACTTGCGTGCCGCACGGCATCGACTTGGCAGCAAGCTCCGGCACCAGATTACCGAGGTAGGCATTGCCCGCGACGATGATGAATTTGGCCCTGACCTTGCCCTGCGGCGTGTGTACAACTGGGTTCGCGCCGCGCTCGATGCGCACGGCGGGTGATTGTTCGTGGATCGTGCCGCCGAGAGACTCGACTGCCGCCGCTTCGCCCAGCGCAAGGTTCAGCGGGTGGATGTGCCCACCGCTCATGTCGAGCATGCCTCCGACGTACTGATCGCACGCAACCACTTCGCGAATGCGGCGCTGATCGAGCAGTTCCAGTTGCGTATGACCGAAGCGCTCCCAGAGGCGCTTCTGCGACTCCAGGTGGCCCATCTGTTTGGCCGTCAGCGCGGCGAACACGCCGCCGTCCTTCAGGTCGCATTGAATGTTGTACTTGGCCACGCGCTCGCGAATGATCCGGCCACCTTCGAATGCCATCTGCCCGAGCAGTTGCGCTTGCTTGGGGCCGACGCTGCGTTCGATCACATCAATGTCACGGCTATAACTGTTAACGATCTGCCCGCCATTACGCCCGGAGGCGCCGAACCCGACCTTGGCCGCCTCCAGCACGGTGACGCGAAAACCGTTCTCCAGCAGGAACAGCGCTGAGGACAATCCGGTATACCCGGCGCCGATCACACAGACGTCCGTCTCCACATCATCCTGCAAGGCAGGGCGGGGCGGTACGGCATTGGCCGACGCAGCGTAATAAGACTCTGGGTAAGGGGTGTTCGCCATCCTGCAGCCTCTGTTTAATATATTTTACGAGTGCGTCGATCCTACCCGAGTTGAAAAACCTCCGCCAGCCACCGGAAAATCTCCGTCGGCGAGCCGAAATTAAATATTTTGCATATTCATAGGGTTAGGTGAAAAAAAGGTGTTGACACCCCTCCGGAATTCCGTAGAATGCCGCCTCACAGCAGGCACGTAGCTCAGTTGGTTAGAGCACCACCTTGACATGGTGGGGGTCGTTGGTTCGAGTCCAATCGCGCCTACCAAACAAAATCCGCTCTGCTGGGCGGTCTAGAAAGGCTCACCGAAAGGTGGGCCTTTTTTTGTTGTCTGCGATTTGCAAAACCCTCTTCAGGGCGCTAGCTGGACTCCGCGTTTAGTCGATCTCAGGGCATTCGAAATTCCATGCGAGGCCTGTTGATCCACTGCGAGTCGTGCTTCACCGTTTAGCGGGCCTTGCTGAATGGCGTGCGCAAGTCTTCGTCGTGCCTCCCACCTATGATCGAATTTCTGCGTCGTCGGGTCAGGCAGTTGGTTGACGATTCACCGTTCGTCGCCAGCGCCCTTTGAAAAAGTGTGGATATTGAACAGGTTACGAGTGTTACTAACCAGCCAGTTATCAAAAAAATGTTGTTACTGTTCGTGGGATTAAGTAACATTCGTCCCGCGTTCACCACCACGGTTTATGCATTTTTAAATCCCAAGCTTCCATCAGCTGCTTGGGATTTTTTTTGCCTGCGATTTGCCTCAACTGGCTGAAATTTCTCCTTTCGATCCTTCCTGAAAGCCTGGTGACACCCCGCAGGCAAATCCTTGTTTTTTCAACTACTACTGACTGGCCGATTTTCAACTCTGCAATGAGGGGGTGTCGATGCTGGTTCATTGGTTTCTTGCAGCTGTTCATCTGCTGGCATTTGCCTTGGGTTTTTGGGCGGTGCTGACGCGTGGCACGGCGTTTAATCGCCTTGCTGCCGGTTCAGGCGAGGCCCGGCGCGTTTTGCAGGCCGATAACCTATGGGGCATCTCTGCATTGGTTCTGCTGGTGACAGGCGGGATGCGGGCTTTTGGAGGCTTTGAAAAGGGTACTGACTATTATCTTGATCAGCCACTGTTTCATCTGAAGATGACGCTGTTCGTGCTGATCCTGATTGTAGAACTCGCCCCGATGATCGCGTTGGTCAAGTGGCGGATCGCTTCCGCACGCGGCGCAGCAATCGATACCGGGCGCGCGAAGCTGTACGCACGAATCAGTCATGTCGAGGCGTTGTTGCTGGTGCTGATGGTGATTGCGGCCACAGGCATGGCACGTGGTGTGACATTCGGTTAGAGGGCGAATTCTCTGCGCTCTATCGGAAATGTCCGACAGCCAGCCTCGGGGATGGCAGGTAGTATCGGGCAGCAAGAGCATGCGGGGAGAGGTAGGAAGGGGAGTCGGGTTTTGCGTGTCAGGCGCCGTGCCCAACAGAGTGGGGAGCGGATGGCAATACGGCGCGTGAATCTCTAGCCAGTCATTCCACAAGGTAAACGGACTGGCTACTGACTGCGATCTGGCTCAGGGAGTTTGTGGCTTGTCCGGGGCGGTCAGGCCAGCCTGAATGCGCTGGTAAATCTCTTCACGGTGCACGGCAACGTTTTTCGGAGCGTTGATACCAATGCGGACCTGTTGGCCGCTTACGCCCAGAATGGTGATCGTAATGTCATCACCAATGTTTATGCTTTCACCGACTTTGCGGGTGAGTATCAGCATGGTCTTCTCCTTGATTGCTTTGTAGGGCACCTGATTCAGACAGTGCAGAGGTCGGTGTACGTATAGATTAGTGCGAAGTCTCACGGTTTGGGTGCCTCTTTCTGACGCGCAGAAGCGGCATTAATTCCCAGGGCGTAACTATACAGAGGCTGCAAGCATCAATCTCGTTGTTTTGTGCCCATTTTGCGGGGCTCGCGAAGTATTTATGAATGATAAGATCGCGGCTTTGAGAATTTCGAGGAAAGCGTTGTGCGCAAATTGGTTTGGGTAGTCGCGGCACTGGTATTGGCAGGGTGTGGTGAAGGCAAGAATGTAGAGGCGCCAAAACCACAATCGGCTGCAGTAACCGCGCCGGCGGCGGCTGCAGCACCACAATGGGATCTAGAAGTGCGCGGCGAAACGCCACAGGCTGTCAGCGACCTGAGTGGCTGGCTGATCGAGCACGCCTTCGTGCCTACGGTGATCAAGGACGGCAGCGGAAAAACGCGAATTCTGATTGGTCCGTTCAACTCTCAGGCTGAAGCTGAAGCACGTAAGGTGCAAGTGGATGCGGCGTTGGTGAAGGCCAAGAAGCAGAACGTTGAGTCGGTGCTGGTCGAGCATCCGCTCACGCCGTAAACGAATGGGCGGTGACTTTGCCAGTTGATATGGCAGCGGTGGGGCAAGCGATTGAATTGGCTGACGTCGATATGGAAAAGGACACTTTCTGGGAAATCGCCGACACCGCCACTGAGGGTTTTTACGGCTGGATTGCCGGGGAGTCGGCAGCCGTCATGAAGATTGCGCAGATACCTGATCAAAGAGCGTGGCATACCTCGTGAGTCACTCAATTTGATGGGCTGCTGGCGATACAATAAAGCGGCTAATCAAGCGTAAATGAAAAGGCCTCGAACATCGCGTTCGAGGCCTTTTTTGTCTGCACTGCAATCAACCGCAGGCTTTCATGTTCACCGGGCCGACAAACTCGTTGCCTCGCCCCATCACGCACGCCACGCTCTGATTACGCTGACGCTCCCAGTCCTGCACCGGGTAAGTCTTGTCCCATGCCTCATACAATTGTCGATCCTGTTTTGACAGGCGCAAGCCGTACTGCTTGCTCATGTAGAAGTACGTGCGGGCAATCATGCCGCGAATCGACGGGCGGGGCATGACCTTCTTCGCCTTGAAGTCGACCTGGGTCAGGCACGAACCGTATTGCCCGGATTGCACTGGCAGCCAGCCGTAGCTGAAATTGCTGCGATCGCCATTGACCTCGCCGATGCTCGGCACCAGGTTATGCAGATCGGCTTCGGCCTTCTGATAGCTTGGGTCGTATCGGGTGCAGTTCTTGCGGCCGCCTTCCTGCCAGCACTGACGCTGATGGCCGAACTGCCAGGCCGGCACAATGTGTTCCCATTCAATACGTGACGCACGCTTGGCATTCTTGCGCGGTACGTAACCGCACGCCTTCAGATCCACCTTGTTGCCGGTGTACTTGCACCCGCAATAGAACTCTGTGGACTGCGGTGCATACAGCTTCCAGGCGACCTTCTTGGCTTCGGTAAATGTGCGGGGTGCGCCAGCCTGGGCACCCATGGCGATGAACAGCAACAGCAGAGCAAAACAGCGGACACTCATTGAATCAATCTTCCTTCGGCACAACCCAAAAAATCTGCACGCCACCGTCGTCGCGATAAGCGAGGGTGACGTTGTCGTTCTCGTCGATTTCCTCAAGCAGGCGCTCCCACTCGTCCATCGGCTCGTCCGGAAGACGAAAGATCAGTGCGGCTTTGGCTTTCTGTGCGGTGGGGGAATTGATGATTTTCTGAACGCGCATGCCTATGCGTTCGTAAGCGTCAGGAGCATCAGGGGAGGTGGCCACGAGGTTATCCTTATTAAGCTGTACGTGCATACAGTATTTAACTGTAAGCATTTTCGCAACTGCTTAAAATTCAAGAAAATCCTCTGACAGCGGTTTTCCGGATTTGGTGTAGGTCGTGTCGAGTTTTTTGTAGGAAAAGTGCGAGAGCTTTGTGAGCGTTGCACCACCCGCCCGTCAGGCGAGTGGTGCAGGGTGCCCAATCAAGAATTGACCGGGCGAAAGTCCATCAGTATTCCCAGAACATCCGTTGCAGCTCTTTGCTGTCATTGGTTTTGGTCAGGGCGACCATTGCCAGGATGCGGGCTTTCTGCGGGTTCAGGTCGTGAGCGACAACCCAGTCGTATTTGTCGTCTGGTTGTTCGGCGTTACGCAGAACGAAGCCGCCAGCGTTGACGTGGGACGAACGAATGATTTGCACGCCATCCTTGCGCAGCGCTTGCAGGGCTGGAACAACGCGGGAGGAGACCGAGCCGTTACCGGTACCGGCATGGATGATCGCCTTGGCACCGGATTGTGCGAGAGCCTTGTAGGCAGTATCGCTGACGTTGCCGTAGGAATAAGCGATTTCTACGTCAGGCAGGCTCTTGATATTTTTGATATCGAATTCCGAATCCATGGTGTGACGCTTGGCTGGCAAGCGGAACCAGTAGGATTTGCCTTCAACCACCATGCCCAGTGGGCCCCAGGCGCTTTTGAACGCTTCGGTCTTGATGTTGATCATCTTGCTGACGTCACGACCGGACTGGATTTCATCGTTCATGGTCACCAGTACGCCTTTGCCTTGCGCTTCTTTGCTGCTGGCCACGGCCACGGCGTTGTACAGGTTGAGCATGCCATCGGCGGACATCGCGGTGCCCGGACGCATTGAGCCGACGACGATGATTGGCTTGTCGGTTTTTTCTACCAGGTTGAGGAAGTAAGCGGTTTCTTCCAGGGTGTCGGTGCCGTGGGTGATGACGATGCCATCGACGTCTTTGCTATCGGCCAGTTCGGCCACGCGACGACCCAGTTGCAGCAGGTTTTCGTTGGTGATGCTTTCCGAGGCAATCTGCATGACTTGTTCGCCACGCACGTTTGCCAGTTTGCTCAGCTCGGGAATGCCGGCGATCAATTGTTCGACGCCAACCTTCGCCGCTTGATAGGTGGCGCTGTTGGCGGCGCTCGCGCCGGCGCCGGCGATGGTGCCGCCGGTGGCAAGGACTACGACGTTAGCGAGCTTGGTCTGGGTTTCGACTTCTTTCGCCTGAAGGGCGGTGGGCAGGAGTAGGAGAAGGGCCAAAGCGCCCGGAACCAAAGTGTTGAAAGCAGATTTCATTATTTTTCTCTCTAGTAGTGAGACGGTGCTGATGCAGGTTCATCTAGATGCGCCCCAAGCCGATCTGAATGCTCGGGGTGCAGGCTAGGGAGCAGGATCTGTACCAGCCCTACTTTGCTTTAGAGAAATGTTTAACTTGATGATTTACATCAATATTTTATGGATTTGCAAATGGTGGGGCGAAGCGTTTATCCGGGTTTCCGAACAATGGAGGCTTTCGCGTTCGGTTCACCGAAAGGGACTACGGCTTCTTTCGAATGAAACCGGTTGCCGGCTCGGGATTCTCTACTAAAGAAATCGGCCTTGAGGCCGATGGTTGTTCTGGGAAACGCTTTTTTAGGGAGTTCACATGTCACTGACGATCGGTTTTTCAAACCCGGGTACAGTCACCATCGGCGGTAAAACCGCAGCGACGATCAATGCGATGAACCAGGCAGAGGCGGACGCTTCCGACGAGGCGCTGGGCGTTGAAAAAGAACCGAGCAAACAAGTCAGGACTGGCGGCCCTGCGCAAGAAGCCAGCCAGGCCGATAGCGCGGACAGCGGCGACAGTCTCAATGTCACCGTGAAAATGCTGCTCAAGCGGATGAAAGAGTTGCAGAAGCAACTGCAGGAGCAGCAACAGCAACTGGCGGCGGCCCAGGCTGCGAGCTATCCGACGCCTGAGGCCAAGTCGCAGGCGGTGATGTCCATTCAGGGTCAGATCGCGCAGACCAGCGGCGCACTCATGGAGGTCGCGGCGGCGTTGCTCAAGGAAATGTCCCAGGGCTCCACCAGCGGCAACGTGGTCAACACCACGGCCTGAGCATTGAAGGGCGAAGCAGCGGATTCGTCCTTTAATCAATACCGATTTCTGATTGTTGACAAATGACGGCGGGATTCGCATAGTTCGGTCTACGCAAACGTTTGCGCGGCTTTCCCGGCGCATTATGGCCATGGGGAAAGCGAAGTAGCTTACGCCAGCGCAAGCGTTGCTCACAATAATCATAAGATCGGAGTGAACCCATGAAGCTGCCATTCGCTGGACGTCTTCTTGCTGTCGCTATGCTGGCTGCCACAGCCGCCGCACTACCTGTCTCCTCGGCATTCGCCGAATCCGCCGAAAAACCTAAAGTCGCGCTGGTCATGAAGTCTCTGGCCAACGAATTCTTCCTGACCATGGAAGATGGCGCCAAGGCGTACCAGAAAGAACACTCCGCCGATTTCGACCTGATCTCCAATGGCATCAAGGATGAAACCGACACTGCTGGCCAGACCCGCATCGTCGAGCAAATGATCCTGGCCAAGGTCAATGCACTGGTGATCGCGCCTTCTGATTCCAAGGCCATGGTGCCGGTGATCAAGAAAGCCGTCGATGCTGGTATCACCGTGATCAACATCGACAACCAACTTGATCCGGCCATCGTCAAAAGCAAAAACATCAGCGTGCCCTTCGTAGGTCCGGACAATCGCAAAGGCGCCCGTCTGGTCGGCGAATACCTGGCCAAGCAGCTTAAGGCTGGTGACGAAGTCGGCATCATTGAAGGTGTGTCCACCACGACCAACGCTCAGCAACGTACCGCTGGCTTCAAGGATGCGATGGACGCCGCACAGATCAAGATCGTTTCCCTGCAATCAGGTGACTGGGAAATCGACAAGGGCAACAAGGTTGCCGCTTCGATCCTCAGCGAATACCCGGACGTCAAAGCACTGCTGGCCGGTAACGACAGCATGGCCGTCGGCGCCGTTTCCGCAGTACGTGCCGCTGGCAAGGCCGGTCAGGTTCAGGTGGTCGGTTACGACAACATCAACGCTATCAAGCCAATGTTGAAGGATGGCCGCGTGTTGGCCACGGCTGACCAGTTCGCTGCCAAGCAGGCAGTGTTCGGCATCGAAACCGCGCTGAAAATCATCAAGGGCGAGAAAGTCGACAGCGGCGCCAACGGCGTGATCGAAACACCGGTCGAGCTGGTCACCAAGTAAGTCTTCTGGCGACACAACGGCGCTCGTCCGTCCGGGCGAGCGCATGGAGAGTTTTTATGTCAGTTTCCGCCCCGAACGCTGTCCTCTCGGTCAGCGGTATCGGTAAGACCTATGCGCAACCGGTGCTCACCGGCATCGATCTGACGCTGATGCGCGGTGAAGTGCTGGCGCTGACCGGCGAGAATGGTGCCGGCAAAAGTACCCTGTCGAAAATCATTGGCGGACTGGTCACGCCGACCACCGGCCAGATGCAATTCCACGGCAAGGACTACCGTCCGGGCAGCCGCACCCAGGCTGAAGAACTCGGCGTGCGTATGGTCATGCAAGAACTCAATCTGTTGCCGACATTGTCGGTCGCGGAAAACCTGTTTCTCGATAACCTGCCAAGCAACGGCGGCTGGATCAGCCGCAAACAACTGCGCAAAGCGGCGATCGAAGCCATGGCGCAAGTCGGTCTCGACGCGATTGATCCGGATACGCTGGTCGGCGAGCTGGGGATCGGGCATCAGCAGATGGTTGAAATCGCCCGTAACCTGATTGGCGATTGCCATGTGCTGATTCTCGATGAGCCGACCGCGATGCTGACCGCACGTGAAGTCGAAATGCTGTTCGAGCAGATCACCCGGTTGCAGGCGCGCGGCGTTTCAATCATTTACATTTCCCACCGTCTCGAAGAGCTGGCCCGTGTCGCACAGCGCATTGCCGTGCTGCGTGACGGCAATCTGGTCTGTGTCGAGCCGATGGCCAATTACAACAGCGAGCAACTGGTTACGCTGATGGTTGGTCGTGAACTGGGCGAACATATCGACATGGGCCCGCGCAAGATCGGTGCTCCGGCGCTGACTGTCACGGGTTTGAATCGCTCTGACAAAGTGCGCGATGTTTCATTCGAAGTCCGTGCCGGCGAGATCTTCGGGATTTCCGGATTGATCGGGGCAGGGCGCACAGAACTGCTGCGACTGATTTTTGGTGCGGACGTTGCCGACAGCGGCACCATCGCGCTCGGCTCCCCGGCCAAAGTGGTCAGTGTGCGCTCGCCGGTCGATGCGGTGCGCAACGGTATCGCGTTGATTACCGAAGACCGCAAGGGTGAAGGCCTGCTGCTGAGTCAATCGATCAGCGCCAACATCGCACTGGGCAACATGCCGGAAATCTCCAGTGGCGGTGTCGTCAACAATGGCGACGAGATCGCTTTGGCGCAGCGTCAGATCGACGCCATGCGCATTCGTAGTTCGAGTCCGACACAACTGGTTTCAGAGTTGTCCGGTGGCAACCAGCAGAAGGTTGTGATCGGCCGCTGGCTGGAGCGCGACTGTTCGGTGCTGCTGTTCGATGAGCCGACCCGTGGCATCGACGTCGGCGCCAAGTTCGACATTTATGCCTTGCTCGGCGAACTGACGCGCCAGGGCAAAGCGCTGGTGGTGGTCTCCAGTGATCTGCGTGAGTTGATGCTGATCTGTGACCGCATCGGCGTGTTGTCGGCCGGCCGGTTGATCGACACCTTCGAGCGCGACAGCTGGACCCAGGATGACTTGCTTGCCGCCGCGTTCGCCGGCTACCAAAAACGTGATGCGTTGCTCAATGAAGCGGCGCCTAGGGATCTCCCATGAAAACTGCATCTCCTGCCGGCAAACGTAGTGGCAACTTCTACGGTCTGGGCACTTATCTGGGCCTGGCCGGCGCCTTGCTGGCGATGATTGCGCTGTTCTCGGTCTTGAGCAGCCACTTTCTGTCCTATAACACCTTCAGTACGCTGGCCAACCAGATCCCTGATCTGATGGTGCTGGCGGTCGGCATGACCTTCGTGTTGATCATCGGCGGCATCGACCTTTCGGTGGGTTCGGTATTGGCGCTTGCCGCTTCGACGGTCAGCGTCGCCATTCTCGGTTGGGGCTGGGGTGTGTTGCCGTCAGCGTTGCTCGGCATGGCAGTGGCCGCACTGGCTGGCACCGTCACCGGTTCGATCACGGTGGCGTGGCGGATTCCATCGTTCATCGTTTCTCTCGGTGTGCTGGAAATGGCTCGGGGTCTGGCTTATCAGATGACGGGATCGCGCACCGCGTACATCGGTGATTCGTTTGCCTGGCTGTCGAACCCGATCGCGTTCGGCATCTCGCCATCGTTTATCATTGCCTTGCTGGTGATTATCATCGCTCAGGCCGTGTTGACCCGTACCGTGTTCGGTCGCTACCTGATCGGCATTGGCACCAACGAAGAGGCGGTGCGCCTCGCGGGGATCAATCCGAAACCCTACAAGATTCTGGTGTTCAGCCTGATGGGGCTGCTGGCCGGTATCGCTGCGCTGTTTCAGATTTCCCGTCTGGAAGCTGCTGACCCGAATGCCGGTTCCGGTCTGGAGTTGCAGGTAATCGCAGCTGTGGTTATCGGCGGTACCAGCCTGATGGGCGGGCGTGGTTCGGTGATCAGCACATTCTTTGGGGTCTTGATCATTTCGGTCCTGGCGGCAGGTCTGGCGCAGATCGGTGCGACTGAACCGACCAAACGAATCATCACCGGCGCCGTCATCGTGATCGCGGTGGTGCTCGACACTTATCGCAGTCAGCGCGCCAGTCGCCGGGGCTAAGAGATGGCAACGATCAAGGATGTGGCAGCCCTCGCGGGGATTTCCTACACGACGGTGTCGCATGTGGTGAACAACACCCGTCCGGTGAGTCAGGAAGTGCGGTTGAAAGTCGAGGCGGCGATCAAGAGCCTCGACTATGTGCCGAGTGCGGTGGCGCGCTCGCTCAAAGCCAAGACCACTGCAACCATCGGCCTGCTGGTGCCCAACAGTCTCAACCCGTACTTCGCCGAGTTGGCGCGGGGCATCGAGGATTATTGCGAGCGTAACGGCTATTGCGTGATCCTCTGCAACTCCGACGACAATCCCGACAAGCAGCGCAGCTATTTGCGCGTGTTGCTGGAGAAGCGCATCGACGGTTTGATCGTTGCTTCCGCTGGCGGTGACAGCGGCCTGGCGCAGGGGTTGGCCGGGGTGAAAACGCCGATGGTCATCGTCGACCGAGGCCTGGATGGCGTCGATGCCGATCTGGTGCGTATCGACCACGAATACGGCGCTTACCTCGCGACCCGGCACTTGCTTGAACTGGGGCACCGCGACATCGCCACCATCGGCGGCCCGGCCAGCACCAGTGTTGCGCAGATGCGTTTGGCCGGCTATTGCCGAGCGCTGAAAGAGGCGGGCGTTGACGTCCGTCAGGAGCGCATGCTGGAAAGTGATTTCACCAGTACTGGCGGGTACAACGCAGCGGCGATTCTGCTCGAGCGCAATCCGCCGAGCGCAATCTTTGCCGGTAACGACATGATCGGCATTGGTGTGCTGCGAGCGGCGGCGGAGCGCAATGTGCGCGTGCCGAGCGAGCTGTCGGTGATTGGGTTCGACGATATCCAGATGAGTCGTTACGTCTACCCGGCACTCACCACGGTGGGGCAATCAATCCTGCAACTGGGCGAGATGGCGGCCGAAGTACTGCTGCGCAGGATTGCCACGCCGAACCTGGGCACTGATCAACGGATCGTGACCCCGAGTATTGTCTTGCGCGAATCCACTGCACCGTTGTCCGGCGTGTTCACCGAATACCGCTGAAACCGAATTGACGAGTAATGATGTATGCCAGCAAATGTAGTGGTAATAGGCAGCCTGAACATGGATCTGGTGACCCGGGCGCCACGGCTGCCGGTCGGTGGCGAAACGTTGATCGGTCATTCGTTTGCCACGGTTTCCGGCGGCAAGGGCGCCAATCAGGCGGTGGCCGCAGCGCGTTTGGGCGCGCAGGTGGCGATGGTTGGCTGTGTTGGCAGCGACGATTATGGCGTGCAACTACGCAACGCCTTGTTGGCCGAACAGATCGATTGCCAGGCAGTGAGCGCTGTCGATGACTCCAGTGGTGTGGCGTTGATCGTGGTCGATGACAACAGTCAGAACGCCATTGTCATCGTCGCCGGCGCCAATGGCGCCATGACGCCCGCAGTGATCGACCGGTTTGATGCGGTGCTGCAAGCCGCAGACGTGATCATCTGCCAGCTCGAAATTCCGGATGCCACGGTGGGGCATGCGCTCAAGCGCGCGCGCGCGCTGGGTAAAATCGTGATCCTCAATCCGGCGCCGGCCAGTCGTCCACTGCCGGCAGACTGGTTTGCGGCGATCGACTACCTGATCCCCAATGAGAGCGAAGCGACCGTGTTGAGCGGGTTGCCGGTGGACTCGCAGGAAACGGCAGAAAGTGCAGCCAGTCAGTTGATCGCCATGGGTGCGGGCAAAGTCATTATTACCCTTGGTGCGCAAGGCTCGCTGTTCGCCAATGGCCAAAGCTTTGAGCATTTCCCGGCGCCCAAAGTGAAGGCCGTCGACACCACGGCCGCAGGCGACACGTTCGTGGGTGGTTTCGCCGCTGCGCTGGCCAATGGCAGGTCCGAGGCCGAGGCGATTCGTTTCGGGCAGATCGCCGCCGCGTTATCGGTAACCCGCGCCGGCGCGCAGCCGTCCATTCCAACCCTATCCGACGTACAGGCCTTTAAACCCGCATGAAAAAGACTCCTCTGCTCAACGTCGCATTGTCGCGACTAATCGCGTCCCTGGGCCATGGCGACATGGTGGTCATTGGTGATGCCGGGCTGCCGGTGCCGCCGGGTGTCGAGCTAATTGATCTGGCGCTGACCCACGGTGTCCCGGATTTCGTCAGTACCCTGAAAGTCGTGCTCAGCGAGATGCAGGTGGAAAGCCATGCACTGGCCAAAGAAATCTTCGACAAGCAACCGACCGCACTGAATGCGCTGGACGCGTTGAATGAAGAGGGCGCTCTGGGCCGTCGTGATCTGCTCAGTCACGAGCAATTCAAGGTTCTCAGCCGACAGGCACGGGCGATTGTTCGTACAGGCGAATGTCAGCCGTACTGCAATATCGTGCTGGTCGCTGGAGTCACCTTTTAACTTTTGATTTCACAAGCACAAGGAATGCGCCATGCAACGCTATGCTCAGAAACTGCATCAACTCATCCGGGGTTTACTGCTTTTGTCCGTAATCACTGCGACCGGCGCTCAGGCGGCGGAAAAAATCGACCTGATCATCGATACCGATCCAGGGGCCGACGACGTGGTCGCCCTGTTGTTCGCGCTGGCCTCGCCGGAAGAACTGAACATTCGCGCGCTGACCACCGTCGCCGGCAATGTGCGCCTCGACAAGACATCGCGTAACGCACGACTGGCGCGCGAGTGGGCAGGGCGCGAGGACGTACCGGTTTATGCTGGCGCGCCGAAGCCGCTGATGCGCACACCGATCTACGCCGAGAACATCCATGGCAAGGAAGGTCTGTCGGGTGTCACCGTGCACGAACCGAAAAAGGGGCTGGCTGAAGGCAATGCGGTCAATTACTTGATCGATACCCTGAAAAAAGCCAAGCCGCACAGCATCACGATCGCCATGCTCGGTCCACAGACCAACCTGGCGCTGGCGCTGATCCAGGAGCCTGAAATTGTTCAGGGCATCAAGGAAGTGGTGATCATGGGTGGTGCGCACTTCAACGGCGGCAACATCACCCCGGTGGCTGAATTCAACCTGTTTGCTGACCCGCAAGCGGCCGAAGTGGTCCTGAAAAGCGGCGTGAAACTGACCTACCTGCCACTGGACGTGACCCACAAGATTCTCACCAGTGACGCGCGACTGAAGCAGATCGCTGCGCTGAACAACAACGCGAGCAAGATTGTCGGCGACATCCTCAATGAGTACATCAAAGGCGACATGGAGCACTACGGTATTCCGGGTGGCCCGGTGCATGACGCTACGGTTGTGGCCTACCTGCTCAAGCCGGAACTGTTCACCGGTCGCTCGGTGAATGTCGTGGTGGATAGTCGTGAAGGGCCGACTTTCGGTCAGACCATCGTCGATTGGTACGACGGCCTGAAGGCGCCGAAAAACGCCTTCTGGGTGGAAAATGGCGACGCGCAAGGCTTCTTTGACTTGCTGACCGAGCGTCTGAAACGTCTGAAGTAAGCCGCTCCCCCGCAGGTGCCAGCCTGCGGGTTTTTACACCCTCTCAGTGTGTTCAACCTGTTCGGTCGGGTAGCGCTCGAAAATCTGCTTGATGAATTGCTGAGCCGCCTCCGTGCCCAGCTCCTTGACCAATAGATCGATACCAATCAGCGCAAGCTCCTCGGTGGTTCCCGGGCTGTAAGAGCTGTGTCCGTCTGCCCATTTGGCATTAATGGCGGCGTCGATGCTGATGGTGGTCATGAGAGCGCTCGAATAGTCGGAAGATCTTGGGTTTGAGTTAACCATTTTGTCGGGCGTTTGGCACTGCGACTTAGGCATGAACGGAGCGCTATGCGACACTTGGTCTTTTAAGGCTTCCAAGGATTGTGCTGTGCAGATCGATTTGAACACCCCTGACGGCCTCACGCTCGACGCGGTGCGCCAGTTGCTCGCCTCGGCCAGTGATGACGAACACACGCAGCTGCGCGTGACCAAGGGCGGTATCGCTTACATTTCTTCGGGTATCACCGGTGGGCAGGATATCGACGGTTTGCTGTTTCGCCTGGAAACCTGGGCTAAGGGCTCGGGCTACGTGGGCAACGTCGCGGCCAGTGATGAGGTGTGGGTGATGCAGATTTTCAACGCGTTGAAGGAGAACTGGCCGAATCCGCCGTATGACTACATCGATGTCTATTGAGCACCGTTAATATTCAGTCACGATTGATTGATGAAGTGGTACGTGCCGCTCAGGCACACTCGGCGCTTTTCCGGTCGTGGGGCAGGGTGATGGCCTTGGCTGTGAAACCAATCGCTTGAATGGCGGTCGCACGATCTCAGCTTAACCATTTTGAAAACAAGGAGGCTTCATGCCTTTGAAGTTCGCGACACTGGGTGCACTTATGGCCGCTGTGATGTTGGCCGGTTGCAGCACGACCTCCAGCGAGTCGGCAAAGGAATCTGTGGCGACCGAAGCCGGTCATAGCCGCTGTGAAGCATCGGCGGCGGAGTTCGCCATTGGCAAGAAAGCTTCGCCAGAGTTGCTGGAGCAGGCGCGCAACAAAGCCGGGGCGCAAAATGCTCGCTTCCTCAAGCCGAACGACATGATCACGCTCGAGTACCGCTCCGATCGCTTGAATCTGAACACCGACAACAACCTGGTGATCACTCGTGTCAACTGCGGCTGATTAGCGAAGGCTTTTATTGCAGGCATAAAAAACCCCGTCACATGGACGGGGTTTTTTTAGTGCGCGCAGAAATTACTCTGGGCGAACCTGTGCAGCTTGCATACCCTTTTGGCCTTTCTCAGCCACGAAAGAGACGGTCTGGCCTTCTTTCAGGCTTTTGAAACCGTCGGATTCGATAGCTTTGAAGTGTACGAACAGGTCGTCACCGCCACCTTGAGGAGTGATGAAGCCGAAGCCTTTTTCATCGTTGAACCACTTAACGGTGCCGGTTTGGCGATTAGACATGGTGTATCTCCAAGAAACATATATTTTTCAGTACTGTGCTGCTCAGGCCAACTGGGCACACCCGGGTATCATAGTCGAAATGTTCGCTTTGGTAGCCCCCCGGACGTGCTGTTTGCCAATCAGTCGTGTTTTCTTTACTGCCTTTATCGGCTGAAAGCCCCGGTTTACAAGGCTTTTGGCGGAACGTAAAGACGATAAAAAAACCTGTAAAACCTGCATAAATCATCTGAAAAGGCTCAAATTCAGCCCTTTTTAGCGGCGCTGAGCCAACTCAGAAGACTTCTTTGATCACTTTTTCGCCGGAGTATTTGCCTTGCATTTGGCGATTTGGCCCAGTGCTTTCTGCTGCAATTCAGGAGTGGCTTTGTTGTCCATCAGCGCCTGAATGTCGCTCGCTGGATAAGACTTGATGGCGTCAGCGCCGCAAGCACAATGGGATTTGGCAGCCGCAGCACCGATTTGTTGGGTCGCCGCCTGGGTGCACTGGGCCATGTACTTCTCGCGTTCGCCCTTCGGCCAGTCGGCGTGGGCGCTCAGCGGCAGCAACATAACGATAGGGGCGACTACGGCGAACAGGGTATTCAGACGCATGCGAGGATGCTCCTTGTGGGTCAATGTCTTGTTATCTGAGGGCTGAAAGGCCTATCAAGTTCAGCACTCTGGCATAAAAACAGACGATTTGCCTTCTGATCAAACAGAGGCATAAGTGACCGCTCATCTGTGCTAGCATGCCGAGCTCAAGCGTTCTCAGGCGCCGGATGACCTTCAGTCCCGGCAGCGGTCAACGTGCGAATATTTTCGATTTGAATCCCAGTCACTCTGGTTCGGTTTTCCGGTTGGCCGCAAGGCTCCTGCCGCTGTAAGGCAGGCGTTCGTCATTGAATGGCCTGGATCGGATCTTGTACTGGCTCATCCCAACCCACGTGACCTTTGGTAGGGGTCACCACTAGGAGAGGAGGCGCCATGCCAACTATTACTCTTCCCGACGGCAGTCAACGTTCATTCGATCACCCGGTTTCCGTAGCCGAGGTCGCCGCATCCATTGGTGCCGGTCTGGCCAAAGCCACACTGGCCGGCAAGGTCAATGGCCAACTGGTCGACGCCAGCGACATCATCAGCAGCGACGCGACCCTGCAAATCATCACGCCAAAGGATGAAGAGGGGCTGGAGATCATTCGCCACTCCTGCGCGCACCTGGTGGGTCACGCGGTCAAACAGCTGTACCCGACTGCGAAAATGGTCATCGGGCCGGTCATCGACGAAGGCTTCTATTACGACATCGCCTTCGAACGTCCTTTTACTCCGGACGACATGGCCGCTATCGAACAGCGCATGCAACAGCTGATCGAAAAAGATTACGACGTCATCAAGAAAGTCACTCCGCGCGCCGAAGTGATCGAAGTGTTCAAGGCTCGTGGCGAAGACTACAAGTTGCGCCTGGTCGAGGACATGCCGAACGAGCAGGCCATGGGTCTGTACTATCACGAAGAATACGTCGACATGTGCCGCGGTCCGCACGTGCCGAACACGCGCTTCCTGAAATCCTTCAAGCTGACCAAGCTGTCCGGTGCCTACTGGCGCGGCGACGCCAAGAACGAGCAGTTGCAGCGCGTTTACGGCACCGCTTGGGCAGACAAGAAGCAACTGGCGGCTTACATTCAGCGCATCGAAGAAGCTGAAAAGCGCGATCACCGCAAGATCGGCAAGCGTCTGGGCCTGTTCCACACCCAGGAAGAATCCCCGGGTATGGTGTTCTGGCACCCGAACGGCTGGACTCTGTACCAGGTGCTCGAGCAGTACATGCGCAAGATCCAACGCGACAACGGCTACCTCGAAATCAAGACGCCGCAAGTCGTTGACCGCAGCCTGTGGGAGAAATCCGGGCACTGGGCCAACTACGCCGACAACATGTTCACCACGCAGTCGGAAAACCGCGACTACGCGATCAAGCCAATGAACTGCCCATGCCACGTGCAGGTGTTCAATCAGGGCCTGAAGAGCTACCGCGAGCTGCCGATGCGTCTGGCCGAGTTCGGTGCCTGCCACCGTAACGAGCCATCGGGTGCGCTGCACGGCATCATGCGCGTACGTGCGTTCACTCAGGACGACGCCCACATCTTCTGCACCGAAGAGCAGATGCAGGCTGAGTCCGCCGCGTTTATCAAGCTGACCATGGACGTTTATCGTGACTTCGGCTTTACCGATGTCGAGATGAAGCTGTCCACTCGTCCGGAAAAACGCGTCGGTTCCGACGAGCTGTGGGATCGCGCTGAAGCTGCATTGGCTGCAGCCCTTGATTCTGCGGGCCTGCCGTACGATCTGCAGCCGGGTGAGGGCGCGTTCTACGGTCCGAAGATCGAGTTCTCGCTGAAAGACTGCCTTGGTCGGGTCTGGCAATGTGGTACTCTGCAGCTCGATTTTAACCTGCCTGTCCGTTTGGGCGCTGAATACGTCTCTGAAGACAACAGCCGCAAACACCCAGTGATGTTGCACCGTGCGATCCTCGGTTCCTTCGAGCGTTTCGTCGGGATTCTGATCGAGCACTACGAAGGTGCGTTCCCTGCCTGGCTCGCGCCAACGCAGGCGGTGATCATGAATATCACTGATAAACAGGCAGATTTTGTTGCAGAAGTTGAAAAAACTCTCAACGAAAGCGGATTTCGTGCCAAGTCCGACTTGAGAAATGAAAAGATCGGCTTTAAAATCCGCGAGCATACTTTGCTCAAGGTTCCCTATCTCTTGGTAATCGGAGATAAGGAAGTCGAGATGCAGACTGTCGCTGTGCGTACTCGTGAAGGTGCTGACCTGGGCTCGATGCCCGTCGCCCAGTTCGCTGAGTTTCTCGCGCAAGCGGTTTCCCGGCGTGGTCGCCCAGATTCGGAGTAATTATTATTAAGCGTGAAATGAGACAAGATAAACGAGCTGCACCGAAAGCCCCGATCAACGAGAATATCTCGGCACGCGAGGTTCGGTTAATTGGGGCTGAAGGTGAACAGCTTGGGATTGTGTCAATTGAAGACGCGCTTCTTAAGGCTGAAGAGGCCAAACTGGATTTGGTGGAAATTTCCGCCGATGCAGTACCCCCTGTTTGCAAACTGATGGACTACGGCAAATCGATCTTCGAGAAGAAGAAACAGGTTGCCGCAGCCAAGAAAAACCAGAAGCAGATTCAGGTTAAAGAAATCAAGTTTCGTCCAGGGACGGAGGAAGGGGATTACCAGGTAAAACTGCGCAACCTGGTACGTTTCCTGAGTGATGGGGACAGGGCCAAGGTATCCTTGCGATTCCGCGGCCGTGAGATGGCCCACCAGGAGCTGGGGATGGAACTCCTCAAGCGGGTTGAAGCTGACCTGCTCGAGTACGGTTCGGTCGAACAGCATCCTAAGATGGAAGGACGCCAGCTGATCATGGTCATCGCCCCGAAAAAGAAGAAGTAATCAACAGGGCACGGCAGGCCTTCTGATTATGTTTATCAACTGAATGCGGAGTATCCGAACATGCCAAAAATGAAAACCAAAAGTGGTGCTGCTAAGCGGTTTCTGAAAACTGCTAACGGTATCAAGCACAAGCACGCTTTCAAGAGCCACATCCTGACTAAAATGTCGACCAAGCGTAAGCGTCAACTGCGCGGTAGCAGCTTGCTGCATCCGTCTGACGTGGCAAAAGTCGAGCGCATGCTGCGCCTTCGTTAATTTTAGTCAAGAATAGAGGAAGTAACTCATGGCTCGTGTAAAGCGTGGCGTCATTGCCCGTAAGCGTCACAAAAAAATTCTGAAACTTGCTAAAGGCTACTACGGCGCACGCTCCCGCGTATTCCGTGTTGCCAAGCAAGCGGTAATCAAGGCAGGCCAATACGCCTACCGTGACCGTCGTCAGAAAAAACGTCAGTTCCGCGCTCTGTGGATCGCTCGTATCAACGCTGGTGCTCGTGTTAACGGTCTGTCCTACAGCCGTTTCATCGCTGGCCTGAAAAAAGCGTCCATCGAGATCGACCGTAAGGTTCTGGCTGATCTGGCAGTGAACGAAAAAGCGGTGTTTGCTGCGATTGTCGAGAAAGCTAAAGCCACCTTGGCTTAAGTACCCCCGACAATCACCCGGCCTCACTTCCGTGGGGTCAGGTGGTAAACGTCTTAAATAGGGGAAGAGCCTTCAAGCTCTTCCCCTATTTTGTATCTGGAGTCTGTACATGGAAAACCTGGATGCGCTGGTCTCTCAAGCACTAGAGGCTGTGCAAAGCGCTGAAGATATCAATGCCCTGGAGCAAATCCGGGTTCAATACCTTGGCAAAAAGGGCGAATTGACTCAGGTGATGAAGACCCTGGGGAATTTGCCGGCAGAAGAGCGTCCGCAAGTCGGCGCCCTGATCAACGTTGCCAAGGAACGTGTTACAGGCGTTCTCAATGCGCGCATGGCTCTGTTTGAAGAAGCCGAACTGGCTGCCAAACTGTCTGCCGAATCCATTGACGTGACATTGCCGGGCCGTGGTCAGACCTCCGGTGGTCTGCATCCGGTGACCCGGACTCTGGAACGTGTCGAGCAGTTCTTCACCCGCATCGGCTACGGCATTGCCGAAGGCCCTGAGGTCGAAGACGACTATCACAACTTTGAAGCGCTCAACATCCCAGGCCATCACCCGGCCCGGTCGATGCATGACACCTTCTATTTCAACGCCAACATGCTGCTGCGAACCCATACCTCGCCGGTACAGGTCCGCACCATGGAATCGAAGCAGCCGCCGATCCGCATCGTCTGCCCAGGCCGCGTGTATCGCAGCGACTCCGATATCACCCACTCGCCGATGTTCCACCAGGTCGAAGGCCTGCTGGTTGATCGCGACATCAATTTTGCCGATCTCAAAGGCACCATCGAAGAATTCCTGCGGGTATTCTTCGAAAAAGAGCTGGCCGTACGTTTCCGTCCTTCGTACTTCCCGTTCACCGAGCCATCCGCTGAAGTCGACATGGAATGCGTGATGTGCAGCGGTAAAGGCTGCCGTGTCTGCAAGCAGACTGGCTGGCTGGAAGTGATGGGCTGCGGCATGGTTCACCCGAACGTGTTGCGCATGTCCGGCATTGATCCGGAAGAGTTCTCCGGTTTTGCTTTCGGCATGGGTGTCGAGCGTCTGGCCATGCTCCGTTACGGCGTGAACGACTTGCGTCTGTTCTTCGACAACGACTTGCGGTTCCTCGCGCAATTTCGCTAGTCGTAACGAATTCTTAGGAGAGCAGGATGAAATTCAGTGAACAATGGCTGCGTGGCTGGGTTAGCCCGCAGGTAGATCGCGATGAGCTGGTTGCTCGTCTGTCGATGGCGGGCCTTGAGGTCGATAGCGTGACCCCGGCCGCCGGTGTTTTCAGTGGTGTGGTGGTGGGCGAGGTGCTGAGCACCGAGCAACACCCTGATGCCGACAAGCTGCGTGTGTGCCAGGTCAGCAATGGCGCGGAAACTTTCCAGGTCGTGTGCGGTGCGCCAAACGTGCGTCCGGGCCTGAAGATTCCGTTCGCCATGATCGGCGCTGAGCTGCCGGGCGACTTCAAGATCAAGAAGGCCAAGCTGCGCGGCGTCGAGTCGAACGGCATGCTGTGCTCGCAAGCCGAGCTGCAGATCGGTGAAGGCAATGACGGTCTGATGGAACTGCCGGTCGATGCACCGGTGGGCGAAGACTTCCGTGTGTACCTGGATCTGGAAGACGCCAGCATCGAGGTCGACCTGACCCCGAACCGCGGCGACTGCCTGTCCCTAGCCGGTCTGGCCCGTGAAGTTGGCGCGCTGTACGACGCACCAGTGACCCGTCCAGTGGTCATGACCATTCCTGCCGTGCACGATGAAGTGCGTTCGGTAGAAGTGCTGGCGCCTGCCGCGTGCCCACGTTACCTGGGCCGCGTTATCCGTAACGTTGACCTGTCCAAGCCGACGCCGCTGTGGATGGTGGAGCGTCTGCGTCGCGCTGACGTGCGCAGCATCGACGCTGCCGTCGACATCACCAACTACGTGATGCTCGAACTGGGTCAGCCACTGCACGCTTTCGATCTCGCCGAAATCAATGGCGGCATCCGTGTGCGCATGGCGGAGGAGGGCGAGAAGCTGGTACTGCTCGACGGTCAGGAAGTCAGCCTGCGTAGCGATACGCTGGTGATTGCCGACCACACCCGCGCGCTGGCGATTGCCGGTGTGATGGGTGGTGAGCACAGTGGTGTCTCCGCGACCACTCGCGATGTATTCCTGGAAAGTGCGTTCTTCGACCAGATCGCTGTGGCGGGCAAGGCTCGTTCCTACGGCCTGCACACCGATGCGTCGCACCGCTACGAGCGTGGCGTTGACTGGCAACTGGCCCGTGAAGCCATGGAGCGCGCCACTGGCCTGCTGCTGGACATTACTGGCGGCGAAGCCGGCCCGATCATCGAGACCGTCAGCGAGCAGCATCTGCCGTCGATCGCGCCGATCACTCTGCGTTCCCAGCGCATCACCCAGATGCTCGGTATGGAAATGGATTCCGCGCAGGTTGAGCGTTTGCTCGGCGGTCTGGGTCTAGGTATTACTGCCAATGGCGAAGGCCAGTGGCGCGTAGAAGTGCCAAGCCATCGCTTCGACATCAGTCTGGAAGTCGATCTGATCGAAGAACTGGCGCGTCTGTACGGCTACAACCGTCTGCCGGTTCGTTACCCGCAAGCGCGTCTGGCGCCACAAGCCAAAGCTGAAGCGCGTAGCGATCTGCCGGAACTGCGTCGCCTGCTGGTAGCGCGTGGTTATCAGGAAGCGATCACTTACAGCTTCATCGATCCGCGTCAGTTCGAACTGTTCAATCCGGGCGTCGAGCCGCTGTTGCTGGCCAATCCGATCTCTAATGACATGGCTGCCATGCGCTCGTCGCTGTGGCCGGGCCTGGTCAAGGCGCTGCAGCACAACCTCAACCGTCAGCAAGATCGCGTGCGTCTGTTCGAAAGCGGTCTGCGCTTCGTCGGTCAGCTCGAAGGCCTGAAGCAAGAGCCGATGCTGTCCGGCGTGGTTTGCGGTAGCCGGCTGCCGGAAGGTTGGGCGCAAGGTCGCGACACGGTTGATTTCTTCGACGTCAAGGCTGACGTGGAAGCGGTGCTGGGCTTTGCCGGTGCACTGGATTCGTTCACCTTCGCTCCGGGCAAACACCCTGCGTTGCACCCTGGTCAAACCGCGCGCATTGAGCGCGAAGGGCGTGAAGTCGGTTTCATCGGCGCCATTCACCCGGAATTGTCGAAAGCCTTGGGTCTGGACCGTCCGGTCTTCGTTTTCGAGCTGGTTCTGGCTGAAGTGGCACTCGGTAAAATGCCGAAATTCCACGAGTTGTCGCGCTTTCCTGAAGTGCGTCGTGACCTTGCACTGATTGCGCACAAAGACGTCGCGTCCGCGGCCGTACTGGACGTAATCCGTGAAAATGCAGGCGAATGGCTCACGGATCTCAGGCTGTTTGACGTGTATCAGGGTAAAGGCATTGATCCTGATAGAAAAAGCCTTGCAGTTGGCTTGACCTGGCAGCATCCATCGCGCACTCTTAATGACGATGAGGTGAATTCGACGACGCAAAATATCCTCACCTCGCTCGAACAAAGGTTGAACGCCACGTTAAGGAAGTGACGTATGGGGGCTTTGACGAAAGCTGAGATGGCGGAACGTCTGTATGAAGAGCTGGGCCTGAACAAGCGGGAAGCCAAGGAATTGGTAGAACTGTTTTTCGAGGAAATCAGGCACGCTCTTGAAGACAACGAGCAGGTCAAATTGTCCGGTTTCGGCAATTTCGACCTTCGGGACAAACGCCAGCGGCCTGGCCGCAACCCGAAAACGGGGGAAGAAATCCCGATCACGGCTCGCCGTGTGGTCACCTTTCGTCCAGGGCAGAAGTTGAAGGCCCGAGTTGAGGCTTATGCTGGAACCAAGTCATAACGACGAACTACCCGTCATCCCGGGCAAACGCTACTTCACCATTGGTGAAGTCAGCGAGCTGTGTGCCGTAAAGCCACACGTGCTGCGCTACTGGGAGCAGGAGTTTCCTCAACTCAACCCCGTCAAACGCCGCGGAAACCGCCGGTATTATCAGCGCCAGGACGTGCTGATGATCCGGCAGATCCGCGCGCTCCTTTACGATCAGGGTTTCACCATCGGCGGCGCACGCTTGCGCTTGTCCGGCGATGAAGCCAAAGACGACACGACCCAATACAAGCAGATGATTCGGCAGATGATTGCCGAATTGGAAGATGTGCTGGTGGTTCTCAAGAAATAAAAAGCAGCGTTTGAATACTTCCAGTTTTCAAACGCTTGCGCTATATTCTTGAGCGTTCTTCGAGGTGAAGAACAGTTGCAAAACCAGTCGGGGCGTAGCGCAGTCCGGTAGCGCACTAGCATGGGGTGCTAGGGGTCGAGTGTTCGAATCACTCCGTCCCGACCATATAATTCAATGACTTAGCCCAATCTGAAAAGATTGGGCTTTTTCATGCGCAGTGATTTTTGGCTCTCTATAGAAGAGCATTCCCCGTCAGCTTCTTCCATTCGCCGTTTTCTGCGCCGAATCGATGCAAAGCGAATAAAAAGTTTTCTGAAAGTCAGCCACCACCTTCTCCTGCTTCCTCGCGTCCGACTCCCTCGGCATGTCGTAGGCCTGCCCGATCAAGGCTTTGTACAAACTACCCACATACTCGCTCTCCTTTCCTGCGTTGTCGGCCAGTTCCAGAACGGAAGAGAGGGGCACGCCTCCTTGCCTGGCTTTCATGATGGCTTTGGCCGAATTTTCGACTCGCTGGCACTCTTCCAGATATTCGCTGGGCAAGGGTGCGCTGTGTGCTGCAAAGCTGAAAGTGAGCAGTATTGCCGTTGTCGCCAGAAACCGATTGAACATGGCACGCCATCCCTGAATGTTGGCCGGGAACGTTAGCATTCATGGCTCGGCGCTACCATCTGTTCATCGGCCAAGAGCAGCGGTTCACTGGCTGGGTTTTTTGATATCTGCGGAATCGCTCGAGGTGTTGGCATCCTTCTGTGTTTCGTGTGCCTCGGCACCGGAATTTGATCCGGATGCTTCCTCACCTTTCTTGTCAGCTTTGTCTTCTTTTGACTCGGTTCCGCCTTGGTTTACGCCGGGAATCGCAGTGGCTGGAACTGAGGAGCCGCCTGTTTTTTCAGCCGCAAGGGAAAACAGTGGGCACAGTGAAAGCAGGCTTGCCAATCCGATAGCAATCATTCGCTTGTTCATGAGGTTGTCTTCCAGGTCGGGGATGTACTGCATTGGAAGAACTCACAGGGCGAAGGTGCGGTACATCAGACCAGCGGCATCCGGTCAAGTAAGGTGGCCAGGCGTTATACGTCTCAGAGATCTACGGCGACAACTGGCTCCATTCAATCCCGAACCGGCCCAGGTACTTGCGCAAGCGGTCCGCATCATTAGGCTGCGCCTTGGCCAGGCGTGAGATGCCGAACAAGCGGCGACCGGCATCTGACAGGCTGTCTGCTTGCCGGCAGACCTCAAGCACTGCCCGCAACTGCAAGCGGTCAAACAGATCCATGCTCTCTTCATTCCCTGGCAAATCTTCTGACTTGCTTCCCTCTTGGGTCAGGCCCCAGGCATAACGCAACCGCTCAATCTCTTCCTGCACCTGCGCCTCATCAATTCTCCCGCTATCCGCCAATGTCGCCATGCGCGTGATCGACGCAGACAGTTCGCGGAAATTGCCCAGCCACGCCGCTTCGCTAGAGCTGGCGAAGGCCAGATAGCGGCGGCGTGCTTCAAGGTTGAAGCGCACCAATTGCCCATGCTCACGGGCATGGCGCTGCAACTCGAAATCAATATTCGGCTCGATATCCTCGCGGCGGCCGGCGAGGCCGGGAAGGTCGAACGTCCAGAGGTTGATGCGTGCGTACAAGTCTTCGCGAAACAGGCCTTCAGCGACCCGGCTGCGCAGGTCGCGATGGGTGCCGGCGATGATCAGGAAGTCGCTCTCCACCTCCTTGTCAGAACCCAGTGGAAAGAAGCGTTTTTCTTCAATCGCTTTGAGTAGCATCGCCTGCTCGTCGGCGCCCAGTTCGCCGATTTCATCGAGAAACAGCATGCCGCCATCGGCCGCACGCAGCAGGCCGTCGCGGGCGTTCTGTGCGCCGGTGAAGGCGCCTTTGCTGTGGCCGAACAAGGTCGACATCGCGCCGTCGCCACGCAGGGTGGCGCAGTTGACTTCAACAAAGCGGCCCTGCATCTGATGGCGGTTGCGTTTGAGTTCGTAGATGCGTCGAGCCAGAAAGGATTTGCCGGCACCGGTCGGGCCGATCAGCAACATGGGGGCTTTCGAGCGCACCGCAACGCGTTCGATCTGCTCGATGGAACGGTTGAACGCGGCATTGCGTGTGGCGATGCCGGATTTCAGAAATGCCAGTCCTTCCAGGCGTTTATTGGCAAAGCGTGAGGCGATGCGATCGTATCGCGACAAGTCGAGGTCGATCAGGGCATGGGTGCCGCAGGCGTGCTCGTCTTCGCTCTTGCGCTTGGCGGGGGAGGTCTGGATCAGGCGAGCGGGCAGGTAGCGCGCCTCGGTCAACAGGAACCAGCAGATCTGCGCGACGTGGGTGCCGGTGGTGATGTGGACGAGGTAGTCCTCGCGTTCGGTGTCGAACGCGTAGGCAGTGGTGAAATCGTGCAGCGCGCCGTAGACCTCTTCAAAATCCCACGGATTGCGCAACGCCATCGAGTGCAGGCGCACTTCGGTTTCCGGTGAAACCTGCTGGATGTCGGCGCGCACCCGCTCGGCGAGACTGACGTCGCGGGCGTCGATGCCGTGAATCAGCTCAAGCCGATTGATTAGCACATCCGGCTGCTGGCAGAGGCCCACGCTCGGCCGCCAATGGCTCCAGCGATTGGCGCCTTTACCGACGCGATCAAGGGTGGCTCCGATAAAACCGATGGCGACGGTACGTCTATTTTGCATGCTTATCTCAAAAGATAAAAAACGATATCTAATGATAATTTTTCTACGCAGGGTTTGTCGTCAATTCAAACACTCAAAAAGTCGATAGATAATAAATGTCATTTAAAACAGAGAGTTATGAAGTTTTTTCAGGGAAATTGAAAACCTGGCACGGCCGCTGCTATGTCTATCGCAACGAACAGCAAAACCCAGCGAGACGCCATGATGGCCAACTCAAATTTCTTTAATACGCAGTCGAATAAAGACATGAAAGATCACACTTACCAATTGCTCGAAGTCGCCAACGGCAAACCGATCAAACTCTGGACCGAAGGCGTTCCGGTGGAAAACGAGGCCCGCGAGCAGTTGATGAACACCGCAAAAATGCCGTTCATCTTCAAACATCTGGCGGTCATGCCGGATGTGCACTTGGGCAAGGGCTCGACCATCGGCAGCGTGATCCCGACAGTCGGCGCGATCATTCCGGCAGCGGTCGGCGTCGACATCGGCTGCGGCATGATTGCCGCGCGTACCTCGCTGACCGCCGCTGATTTGCCGGACAACCTGCTCGGTCTGCGCAGCGCTATCGAGCAAGCGGTGCCGCATGGCCGCAGTTCGACCCGTTCGCGACGCGACAAGGGCGCCTGGGATGAGATCCCGCAGCAAGCAGATCAGGCCTGGGCGGGGCTGCAGCCACGGTTCAAATTGATCACTGACAAGTACCCGAAACTGGCCAACACCAACAACCGCGGGCACCTCGGTACGCTCGGCAGCGGCAACCACTTCATCGAAGTGTGCCTGGATGAAGCCAACCGGGTCTGGTTCATGTTGCACAGCGGCTCGCGTGGCGTCGGCAATGCCATCGGCAACCTGTTCATCCAGATGGCTCAGGCGGATATGCGCCAGCACATCGCCAACCTGCCGGATCGTGATCTGGCCTACTTCGAAGAGGGCAGTCAGCACTTTGATGATTACGTGGAAGCGGTGGGTTGGGCGCAGGACTTCGCCAAACAGAACCGCGAGCTGATGATGCGCGCGGTGATTCAAGCGACACGGCAGATTATCCGCAAGCCGTTCGAAGTGGCGCTGGAAGCGGTCAACTGCCACCACAACTACGTGCAGAAAGAGCTGCATTTCGGTGAAGAGGTACTGGTCACGCGCAAAGGTGCGGTGTCGGCGAAGAAGGGCGAGCTGGGGATTATTCCAGGCTCGATGGGCGCCAAGAGTTTCATTGTCCGCGGCCTGGGTAACGAAGAATCCTTCAGTTCCTGCAGCCACGGCGCCGGCCGCACCATGAGTCGGACCAAGGCCAAGAATATGTTCACTGTCGAGGATCAGATTCGCGCCACGGCCCATGTGGAGTGCCGCAAGGACGAGGCGGTGATCGACGAGATTCCGATGGCCTACAAGGACATCGACAAAGTCATGCACGCCCAGCGTGAGCTGGTGGAAGTGCTGCACACCTTGCGTCAGGTGGTGTGCGTCAAAGGATAAAAGGAAAGCAAGTCATGGAACTGGAAGAGCGTCACCCGCTGTGCGCCACGATGCGCGCGCGGGTTCTGGCAGAGCTTGCGCGGATAGAACGCGAGCGCAATGTCACGGTGTTGTACGCCTGTGAGTCCGGCAGTCGGGCCTGGGGTTTTGCCTCGACCGACAGCGATTACGACGTGCGGTTTGTCTACGTGGAGAAGCCCGAGTGGTTCGTTCAGGTCGATGCGCCGCGCGATGTGATCGAACGTCCGCTGGACGATGAACTTGATGTCAGTGGTTGGGAGCTGCGCAAGACCCTCGGATTATTGCGCAAATCCAATCCGACCTTGCTGGAGTGGCTCGACTCGCCGCTGGTTTATCGCAGTGAAACCGCGCAGGTGGCACAGCTGCGCGAACTCGCCGAAGCGTTCTACAGCCCGCCAGCAGCGCGCAATCACTATCTGTCGATGGCAAAGAAGAACTTTCGCGGTTACCTGCAAGGTGAAACCGTGCGTTTCAAAAAGTACTTCTACGTGCTGCGACCATTATTGGCCGTGCGCTGGATCGATCAGGGACGAGGCCGGCCACCGATGACGTTTGCCGACCTCCTGACCACCGTCGACGACCGCGCGTTGCTCGATGAAGTCGACGAATTGCTCGCCCTTAAACGCAATGCCGATGAGAGCGCCTATGGGCCGCGTCGACCGGCGTTGCACGGGTTCATCGCGGCCGAACTCGAGCGCGAAGTGCCCACATTACTCAGAACTCAGGAAGACTCGCGACGGCTGGATCAGTACCTGCGGGATACCGTCGGGCTGTACGCGTAAGGAATGCCATGAAACAGGAAGTGATAGAACTGGACGGTGCCATCGGTGGCGGCCAGGTGTTGCGCAGCGCCTTGAGCCTATCGATGGTGACGGGCAGGGCGTTTCGCATTAAACAGATTCGTGCCAGGCGCAGCCGTCCGGGACTGCTGCGCCAACACTTAACGGCGGTGATGGCGGCGGCCGAGGTGTGTGGTGCAACGGTTGGCGGTGCACATTTGGGTTCGCAAGCCTTGAGCTTCGAACCCGGCGCGATTCGCGCTGGCGACTTTCAATTCGCCATCGGCACGGCCGGCAGTTGCACACTGGTGTTACAGACTTTGTTGCCAGCACTGTTACGGGCACCGCAGGCGAGTCGGCTGCGGATTTCCGGTGGCACGCATAACCCGCTCGCGCCGCCGGCCGATTTTCTCACGCGCAGTTGGCTGCCGCTGCTGCGCCGCATGGGGGCCAACGTTGAGTTGGACTTGTTGCGCCATGGTTTTGCCCCGGCCGGCGGGGGCGAGATTGAGGTGAATGTGCAACCGGCGAACCTGACGCGACTCGATCTGTGTGACCGTGGCGAAGCGATTTCACCAAGCGCGTGGGCTCTGACCGCTGGGCTTGGACCTACGGTCGCCCAACGTGAGCTGAGCCGAGTGGCCAAGCGATTGAAGCTTCCGGCTACGGCGCTGCACTCTGTGACGCTCGATCCGGCTCGCGGGCCAGGCAACGTGTTGCTCCTGGAGTACGCTTTCGAACACGTCACCGAGGTGTTCAGCGCGTTTGGCCAAGTGTCACTGCGCGCAGAGAAGGTTACCGATGCTGCGATCAGTCAGGCTGCCGACTGGTTGCGCAGTGGCGCTGCGGTCGCTGAGCACCTCGCCGATCAGTTGCTGTTGCCAATGGCGCTGGCCAGCGGTGGCTCGTTCACCACGCCGCGAATGACCGAGCATTTGCACAGCAATATCGCGGTGATCGAGCTGTTCTTGCCGGTTCGTATTGATTGTCGCGAGGAGGGTGCCGATCGACTGCGCGTTGAGGTCATTGTCAATTGATCGGTCATGAACGGGGCGACGGGATTTTATCGGGAAATCCTGTCGCCCTTTTTTTGGCCCGCAAAAAACTCTGAAAAGGCGGCAAATTGCTGGCCCCCGGACGTTCGCTTCCCCGGCAAAATCGCCTTTTTTCAAAAGGTTAGGTGGGCTCTATGCGGACGATTGTTATCACCGTTGCAACGCTTTCCCTGGCTGTCTTCGCCACAGGCGTGCAGGCGAAAGAGTTAAGCAAAAGCCATCGCTTTGCCTGCACCTGGGGTTCGGATATCGCTGCCGGTGCTCAGCAATCGAAGCTGTCAGGCGTCTCGCTGTATGGCGCGCGCAAACAATTGCAGGTACGACGATTCCAGCAACCGTGGATGCGTATGACCGCGATGGGAATCACCGAGCAAACCTACAACAGCACGTCGAAGCTCAAGCCGGCGGCGGTCAAACAGACCTATTACGAACAATGTGTACGCCACGAATTGGCCCAGCGCTGAAGCAAAAAGCCCAACCTGAACCGGTTGGGCTTTTTCATGGCTGACGAAATTTCAGCGTCACTTTTCGCTTTCGCAGTTGACCATCCACGACACGCCAAAACGATCGACCAGCATGCCGAAACGCGCCGCCCAGAACGTCGCTTCCAGCGGCATGTCGATGCGGCCGTCGCTGGCCAGTGCGTTGAACACGCGCTCGGCTTCGGCGATGCTGTCGACGTTCAGCGAAATCGAGCAGCCACTCATGCCCAGAGTCGGGCGATCGGGTGTGGTGTCCGAGGCCATGATCATCTGCTCACCCACCTTTAGACAGGTGTGAATGATCAGGTCGTGGTGTTCTTCGGGCACGTGTTCGGTGGCGGGCGTTTCGCCGAACGTCATCATCGCCTCAAGCTTTCCTTGCAAGGCTTGCTCGTAAAAGGTGAAGGCCGCGCGGCAATCTCCGTTGAAGATCAGGTAGGGATTGATTCTCATGTCTCTGCTCCCGGCAGTCAGGCGCGGAGCGGGCGGGTGTCGCCGGGTTCCGCGTAGGGCGGTTAAACCATAGCAGAGCGTTGGACGCCGGAAAGGGCAGGGTCTTCCAGATGTTTTTGTTCTGAAAAGCACGTCGACGATAACGCGGTCGTCGTTTGAAATTCAGTCGTAGCGCTGGAGTACCATGACGCACAATCATCACCTGCAGAGTCCAATGCCCCATGCCTGATCTATCGCGCTTCACGTCCTTGTTCGATCAGGCGCAGCGAGCCTTGCGCTTGGTCTGGGGGACATCGCGTGGCTTGTTTCTGGGGCTGGTGCTGGCAACGTTGGTTGCCGGTTTGCTGCCGGCACTGGCGGCATGGTTGGGCCAGCGGATTGTCGATGCGGTGGTGGCAGCGATGCAGTTGCACGCGCAGCACGGCAGTGCGCCGCTGTGGCCCGTGTTGCGTTATGTGTTATTGGAGGCCGGAGTGTTGGCGCTGTTGTCCGGCACGCAACGGGCACTGTCGGTGCAGCAATCGCTGTTGCGGGTGCAGCTGGGGCAGAAGGTCAATACGCTGATTTTGCAGAAAGCGCAGACCCTGTCACTGGTGCAGTTCGAAAACTCCGAGTTCTACGACAAACTGGTGCGTGTCCGTCGCGAGGCTTCGACCCGGCCACTGGCGCTGGTCATGAAGTCGTTGGGCTTGATTCAGAACCTGATCATGCTGATTAGCTTCGGGGTGCTGCTGGTGCATTTTTCCCCTTGGGCGCTGGCGTTGCTGGTGGTAGGTGCGTTACCGGTGTTTTTTGCCGAAGCGCATTTTTCCGGTGACGCCTTTCGTTTGTTTACTCGCCGTGCGCCGGAGAGTCGGCAGCAGAATTACATCGAAACCCTGCTGTCCCACGAAACCTATATTAAAGAGGTCAAGCTATTCGGCTTCGCGCCGCTGTTACTGCAACGCTACCGCGACACGTTCGCCAGGCTGTATGCCGAAGACCGCCGTTTGACGTTGCGGCGCGATGGCTGGGGTTTCGGCCTTGGCCTGCTCGGTACTGCGGCTTTTTATGTGGCCTATGCCTGGGTGGTCATCGATGCCGTACATGGCCAGATCAGCCTTGGTCAGATGACCATGTATCTGGTGCTGTTCAAGCAAGGCCAAAGCGCTGTGAGCAGCAGTCTGAGTGCGATCAGTGGCCTGTACGAAGACGGCCTCTACCTGACCAGTCTGTATGAATACCTGGCCGAACCGGTTCAGGTCGAAAGCGGCCACCTGACGGTCGGCGTCTGCCCGGGTGATGGCTTGCGTTTCGAGAACGTCGGTTTCCGTTATCCGGGTGCCAGTCGGCCAGCGCTGGAAAACATTGATCTGCAACTGGTGCCAGGCAAGAGCGTGGCGCTGGTCGGCGAGAACGGCTCGGGCAAGACCACGCTGATCAAGTTACTGACCCGGCTCTATCGTCCTGATCAAGGGCGCATCCTGCTCGACGGCAGCGATTTGCAGGATTGGCAGGAGACCGCGTTACGTCGACGCATTGGGGTGATTTTTCAGGACTACATCCGCTACCAGTTCAGCGTCGGAGAAAACATTGGCGTTGGCGATACCCTGGCGTTCAACGACGCGCAGCGCTGGAAGGAGGCCGCAGCCCAAGGCATGGCGGCTCCCTTCATCGAAGGGCTCGACAAGGGTTATGCCACGCAGTTGGGACGCTGGTTTGCCGGTGGCCAGGAATTGTCTGGCGGGCAGTGGCAGAAGATTGCCTTGTCCCGCGCGTACATGCGTCGTGATGCCGACATTCTGATCCTCGATGAGCCAACGTCCGCCCTTGACCCGGCGGCCGAGGCGGCGGTGTTCGAGCATTTCAGCCAACACAGCGAAGGTCGCATGACGTTGCTGATTTCCCATCGTTTTTCCAGCGTGCGCAATGCCGACCACATCATCGTGCTGCAACAAGGCCGGATTCTGGAGCAGGGTGGCCACGATCAATTGATCGCCGCCGCTGGGCATTACGCGCAACTGTTCGATTTGCAGGCTCGCGGCTACCGTTAAGTGTCCCGCCCGTTGCGCACGGTGGCAGGTCCGGCCACCCGGGGGGCCGGTTTGCTCTGCATCAGGCTGTCGAGCGCCTTGCGGTAATTCTGCCCGCCAAGCGCCATGCTGTTGTTGTGCGTCGCGCCCGGCACCAACAGCAGGCGCTTGGGTTGTTGCGCGGCGTTGAACAGTTGCTCGCTGAAGCGCGGCGGCACGAAAGCGTCAGCTAAACCGTGGACCACCAGCAGCGGCATGTGGATATCAGCGATCTTGTCGATCGAGTCGAATTTCTGCGACAGCAGCCAGCGCACCGGCAGCGAAGTGTTGGCCACCGACGCGGCAACATCCGCCAGCGTGGTGAATGTGGACTCGATCACCAGTCCGCGAACCGGCAATGCAGAATGATCGCGAGCAGCGGCCTGGCCGAGTTCCGCGGCCAGATCGATGGCCACGGCGCCACCGAGGGAGTGCCCGTAGATCAGGCGTTTGGCTGGGTCCGGTTGCAGCAGTTTGAAGCGTTCCCACGCCACCCGCGCATCTTCGTAAACGCTGCTTTCCGACGGCAGATCACCATGGCTCTTGCCGAATCCTCGGTAGTCGATGGCCAGCACTGAATAGCCCGCAGCACGCAGTTGCTCGATACGGAACAACTGCCCGGTGAGGTTCCAGCGCACGCCATGCAGATAGAGAATGGCCGGCGCATTGGCTTTTTCCGCCGGCCACCACCAGGCATGAATGTTTTCCCCGGCCTTGAAACTCTTCGGTTGCAGGTCGAGTTCCTGCACGCTCCCGGGCAAGCCGCGATACCAACCGGCGGTGCCCGGTTCGATGCGAAACAGCAGTTTGCGTTCGGTGTGTTCGAGCACGGCACAACTGGTCGGCACGCCGATTATCAGCGCGGCCATGCAGGCAAACGCCAAACGGCGGCGTCGCAGACGCGTCATGAAGGACAGGAACATTAAACGTTTCACCCAGGCGCAGATAAAGAAGGCTTTTTACCAGATGCCTCGGTCTGCGCGTGAGTTTTTCGACCACCGCCCCGGCGCAACGATTACCAAATGCTGCAAAGACTCACACGACCTGCAGAACGATCTTGCCGATATGGTCGCCAGCCTCCATGTGCGCGTGAGCCTGAGCGGCGTCGGCGAGCGGGTAGACCTTGTCGATCATCGGCAGGCAGCGCCCGGCAGCCAGCGCCGGCCATACGTGCTCGCGCAGTTGATCGGCAATCGCAGCTTTTTCAGCAGCGGTACGGGCGCGCAAGAGGGAGCCGGTGATCACCGCACGTTTGGCCATCATTGCCAGCAAGTCAAAGTCATTGGCTCGCGCGCCGCCGAGGAAACCGAGCATGACCAGACGGCCATCCATCGCCAGGGCGCTGACGTTATCGTTGAGGTACGAGCCGCCCATTATGTCGAGGATCACATTGACGCCTTGGCCTGCGGTTTTCTCGGCGATGACTGCCGCGAAATCCTCATCGCGATAATTGATCGCTTCGCCACCGAGATCGCGAATCGCTGCGCATTTGTCCGGGCTGCCGGCGGTGGCAAACGCTTCAATACCGAATTCGCGGCACAGCATCAGTGCGGTTGTGCCGATGCCGCTGGTGCCACCGTGAATCAGTGCGCGCTGACCACGACTGGCGCCGCCGAGGCCGAACAGGTTGGCCCACACGGTAAAGAAGGTTTCCGGGATTGCGGCGGCGTGCACCCAGTCCAGACCGTGTGGAATCGGCAGGGTCTGGCCGGCGGGGACGGTGCAGTATTCGGCATAACCACCGCCGTTGGTCAGCGCGCAGACTTTGTCGCCCACGGCGAACTGATTGACACCCGCCCCGAGCGCCACGACTTCACCGGCGACCTCCAGCCCGGGAATCGGGTTCATGCCGGGTTTCATCGGGTATTTGCCGGCACGCTGCAAGGCGTCCGGCCGGTTGATTCCGGCGGCGTGTACGCGGATCAGCACCTCGCCTTCTGCGACAGCTGGAAGCGCCACGCGTTTGGGTTGCAAGACGTCGGGGCCACCGGGTTCGCTGATTTCGATTCGGGTCATTTCGTTGGGCAGGGACATATCGATTCCTGTTGGCATAAGTTCTGTAGATGGGAGCGTGCTGTGCAAGCAATGATTCCCTTCAATTTGCACAGCAGCGCGACTCAGTAGGAGCGGGCAACCATTTCATGGCTTGCTCCAGCAGCAGCGCCACGATGATTGCGCCAGCGGCAATGACGAACAACAGCGCGTAATGACCGCCGCTGGCATTGAACAGCGCTGAATAGGCAAATCCGGCCAGCGCCTGAAAGGTGGCGAATGACACCGTGGCACGGCTCCAGGCGATCTGCTGACGATGGTGTTCCGGCACCAGCTCATGCACTCGCGCCAGAGCCAGCGGCACAATGCCGGGCGGAAATGAACCAAGAATCACCGCCAGCAACGCCAGCGCCAGAAACGAGTGAGTCATTGCCAGCAACCCAAGGACAATCGCCTGCACCACCAGCACCAGGCGAATGCCGGAGCGTGCGCCAAGCTTATCGGCAAGAAAGCCATAACTCACCGGGCCGACAATTGCGCCCAAACCGTACATCACCCAGATCAGCGCGCCGATATGCGCCCCGGCACCGAGTCCACGTGCCACGTAATCCACCAGAAACACCATGGCCGGCACCAGTCCGGCGGCCATGAAGGCGTATTGGGCGAACAGCAAATACACACCGCGCGGCGTCGGTTCTGCGGACACCGTTTCTTGCGCAACGACCGGGTGCGGGAAATCGGACGGCCAGCCGAACCAGCTCAGCGCCGTCAGCAACAAAGCCAACGCCCCCAGGCCCAGCCATGTCGCTTGCAAGCCGAGGCTCAACAGCGGCGGCACCAGCGTCCCGGAGCCGGCAATGCCAAGACCGATGCCGAGAAAGATCGCGCCACTGGCCAGCCCTTTACGCGCCGGCGGAACATGCGGCAGTACGGTCGCGGCCACCAGCACCATGATCGCACCGCCGGCAATCCCCGACAGCAGTCGCCAGCCGAAGAACCAGCTCACCGACAACGGAAACGCGCAGGCAAAAAATGCCGCCGTGACCACCAGCATCATCAATCGCAAGGCATTTTTATTGCCGAGCTGGCGCGCTGTCGGCCGGCCGAGCAGGGCGCCGATCAGGTAGCCCACCAGATTGGCCGCACCGAGGTAGACCACATCGTTGGCGCTGAACCACTGCGCCTCAATCAGCGAAGGGATCAATGGGGTATAAGCGAAACGCGCCAGCCCGATGCTGACCAGGCTGGCGCAGAGCCCGGCGAAGATCGGCAGCCAGATACCGGTGGAGGTTGAAGTGCGCATGATAGCGATCTCGCGGAAGGTTTATGGCGTTCAGCATATCGGCTATTGTTGCTGCGTTAATGCGGCGATTTAGCGTCGCTGCGATGCGAATTTGCATCACTGGGAGGCAGCATGAATTGGGATGACGCACGGGTATTTCTGGCCGTTTGCCGCGATTCGACGCTACGTGGCGCTGCGCGGGTTCTGGGGGTGGATCAGGCCACTGTCGGGCGACGGATCACAGCACTGGAAAAGTCCCTGAGCGCGACGTTGTTCCTGCGCACCTCCGACGGCTACGCGTTGACCGCTGTCGGTGAGGCGGCGCTCAGGAGTGTGGAGAAAATGGAGCATTCGGCACTGGAGTTGGAGCGGCAGATTCAAGGTCTGGACGATCGCCTGACCGGCACGGTGCGCGTCAGTACCACGGATTCGCTGGCGATCGACTTTCTGATCCCGGCCATCGCCCGTTTGCACGAGCAGCACCCGGACGTACGAGTGCAACTGGATGCGTCCACGCAGATCCTCAGCCTGGCCAAGCGCGAGGCGGATATCGCGGTGCGCAACACCCGGCCGGACAATCCTGATCTGATCGCTCGGCGAATCGCCCGATGGCCGGTGGGCTTGTTCGCCTCTCAGGCCTATATAGACGCCAATGGCGTGCCGCAACCGGACACTGCGTTTGAGGGGCATGATCTGGTGGTCTATCAACCGTATCTGCAAAGCAAAAAGGACCTGACCCTGGTGTCGGAACCGCTAAGTCGCGGCCGCATCGTCGCCAGCCTCAGTTCCAGCTTGCTCGTTCGCCGGTCAATTGCGGCTGGGTTGGGTGTAGGAGAAATCCCGGTGTACATGGGTGAGCGCGATGGTCTGATCAGGCTCTGGCCGGAGCGCACTCGACCATTGCCGTATGAAGTGTGGTTAGTGACCCACGCGGATTTGCGGCATACCGCGCGGGTGAGGGCGGTGATTGAGCAGATTGTCGACGTGTTCGCGTCGGAGAATGACTAGGCAGATGTTCTTTTGGCAGGGCTACAAGCTCTGACGAAACGGCCTACATCAGAGGCAGAATCTCCCGGCTTGTGAGGAGGTTGGATGGGGCCTATTGTTTCGTCATGTCGGTGAGGGGCGCAAGGCTCGCACTGATGTTGATACCAGGGACGGTATCGGTAAACCCAGGAAGGTGTCGAATTGAGAACCACGGAATTCAGTCAAAACCCAATCAGTGACCTTGCGAGCAAAGGTCGGAATACTCAAGCCATGAACGCTATCAGTCGTGAAGAATTCAATGCCAGGATCGAGACCATTGAGAGCAGGATGGACGCTCGGGTCGAAGGTGTGTCGGCGAGAATCGATGCTTATCTTTTGACTCAGGCGGAGAGGGACAAACGATACGATTTGATGTGGGACGGCGTACAACAAATCGCCGAAGACTCAAAAGAAGCCATCAAACATGTCTCGACAGTGAAGGCACATTACTGGGCGACGACCGCCGTCCATTTTCTCGGAATGATCACCGTCGTCGTAGGGGCGCACTTTGCCAATCAAGCAGCGGTATTAACCACCTTGCAGACAACACTCGCGGCGATCCAGATCGGCAAGGATATAAGTGCACCAAGACCTGCTTCGCAACAAGTACCCGAATCACCACAATAGAAAACGGCCTTCAAAGAAGGCCGTTTTTCGTGAGCATTGAAACACCGCATCATGGCATTTCTGGCAACTCCTGCGGCCGCAAGTCGAACACCAGCACTTCGGCATCGACACCATTGCTCAAGGTCAGCAACTGTTCTTCGCGAACCCGTACGCCGTCACCTTCCTGCAACGACTGGCCATTGAGTTCAACACTGCCGCGCGCCACATGCACGTAGGCATAACGGTTGGCTGGCAGCTCCAGCGTGGCAGTTTCTTTACCGTCGAACAGCCCGGCAAAGACCCGTGCGTCCTGACGCACTTTCAGCGAACCGTCGTTGCCGTCCGGCGAGATGATCAATTGCAGGCGACCGCGTTTTTTCTGTGCGCTGAAATGCTCCTGTTGATAGCGCGGTTTGGCACCGCTGACATCTGGCACGATCCAGATTTGCAGGAAATGCACCGGTTTGGTCGCCGAGTGGTTGAACTCGCTGTGCGCTACGCCGCTGCCGGCGCTCATCAACTGCACGTCGCCCGGGCGAATGACCGAGCCGGTGCCCAGTGTGTCCTTATGTTCCAGTGCGCCTTCCAGCACGTAGGAAAAGATCTCCATGTCGCGATGCGGGTGCTGTCCGAAGCCTTTACCAGCGGCAACGCGGTCGTCGTTAATCACCAGTAGATCGGAAAAACCTTGCTCACGCGGGTCACGGTAGCTGGCAAAGGAAAAGGTGTGAAAGGACTTCAACCAGCCATGATTGGCGAGGCCACGATCGGAGGCTTTGCGAAGGGTCAGCATGATGAAATCTCCTTGTGGGACGTGAATTCGTCCGAGTGAGGAGAAGGTTACTGTTTACTGTGTTGCGCAATAAGTAGATGAAAATTGAAAGACTGTCCCTGTCAGGTTGACAGTTTTGCGATAGCCTTCACACAAAACTTTTGCGCTCAAACGGCTACAGTTGGCCATAATGTCTGGTCCGTATCATGTCTCTCTGATTGAAGTGATGTCTTCCCATGAAAACCGTGGCAATGGTGCTGTTTCCCGACTTTCTTCTGCTCGACATGGCCGGGCCATTGGAGGTTTTTTCGGTTGCCAATCGCTACCTGAAACCCGAAGCGCATTATCAATTGATCACCCTTGGCACCGAAGAGGGCCCGCTGCGGGCGTCAAATGGTGTGATGGTGCAGGCCGACCGGATCATTGGCGACGACACCGAGCGTTATGATTTGCTGCTGGTGCCGGGAGGCCCCGGTGCCTACAACCAGCAGTTCCCGTCGTTGTTTGCCTGGCTCAAAGAAGCAGTCCGGCGGGTCGAGTACTACGGATCAATCTGCACTGGCGCTTTTGTCCTGGGGCACGCCGGTTTGCTTGACGGTTACCGTGTAACCACGCACTGGAACTACACCGAACGCCTGATCAAGGGGTTCCCGAAGGCCCATGTCACGACCGATCAGATCTATGTCGAGGATCGCAACCTGATCACCTCGGGAGGTGTTACGGCGGGGATCGATATGGCGCTGGCCGTGATCGCCCGCGATCACGGCAAGAAGCTCGCGCAGGATGTGGCCAAAGTCCTGCTGGTGGTGATGAAGCGCCAGGGCGGGCAGGCGCAGTTCAGCCCGTTGATGGCTGCCGTGGCACCGCAGGAAACGCCGATTACCCGCGCGCAGAGTTACGTGCTGGAACACCTCGACGAAGCCTTCACGGTCGAGCGCATGGCGGCGATTGCCAATATGAGCGCGCGGCACTTCGCGCGGGTGTTCACCCGCGACATCAACATGACGCCGATGGAGTTTCTGCAAAGTGCGCGCATCGACTGCGCACGAAACTTGCTGGAAACCAGCGATCTGCCGCTTAAAACCGTGGCTTACAAAAGTGGTTTCGGCAGTGTGCGGCATATGCGTTCGTTGTTCGCTGAAAAGCTCGGCCTGACGCCCGCGCAATACCGCGAACAGTTCAGCTAGAGCGCTGTTGTCCGTCTGGCGCACCCGTATGTCCGAATTGAGTCTCGTGTAGCGGTTGTCGCGTCATCTGAGGCTGCCAATATAGTTGGCATGGATAGCCTCATCGATTTGAACACGGCGTCGGTGCTGCATTTCGGCCCCTACGCCTTCCACCTGCGCCAACGGCTGATACTCGACGGAGATCGGCCTTTGCGCATGGGTGGTCGTGCGCTGGATATTTTGCAAGTGCTGGTCGAGCGTGCCGGGCGAG
Organism: Pseudomonas sp. Irchel s3a12; assembly: GCF_900187485.1. Lineage (NCBI taxonomy): Bacteria > Pseudomonadati > Pseudomonadota > Gammaproteobacteria > Pseudomonadales > Pseudomonadaceae > Pseudomonas > Pseudomonas sp. Irchel s3a12. Next base: position 154,683 of record NZ_FYDN01000002.1, on the reverse strand, counting down.
TGGTCAGGAAGGAGCAATTGATTGCCCTGGTTTGGCCAACGTCGGTGGTCGAGGAGATCAACCTGCGCGTGCACATCGCCGCGCTCAGGCGTGCCTTGGGTGACGGCGAAAACGGTCAGCGCTACATCGTTAATGTGCCGCAATGCGGTTACAGTTTTATCGCCCCGGTGCGCTGCGACAGCGTCGCGCAAGTGGTCTTCGAGGGTCTGCAAACGCCCGAACATAATCTGCCGGCGCGATTGACCCCGGTCGCCGGGCGCGACTCGCTGGTCGGCGGGCTGGTGCGGCAAATGCCGCTGTGTCGGCTGATGACCGTCACGGGCGCGGCTGGTGTGGGTAAATCCACTGTCGCGTTGCGGGTCGCGGAACTGCTGTTGCAGTACTACAGAGACGGCGTGTGGCAGATTGATCTGAGCTTGACCGACGATGACACACCGCTGCTCGATCAGGTGCTGGGCACCCTCGAAAGCGATTTGCCCGGACTGTCCACTCGCCATGCGTTGCTGCTGCTGGATAACTGTGACCACCGTCTCGCCGCTTGCCGGGCAGCGGTTGAAACGTTGCTTGAGGCCGCTCCCCGGCTGTCGATTCTCGCCACCAGCCGCGAGGCCTTGCAGGTCGGTCTGGAAACCCTTCAGGGCGTGCCACCGCTGACCCTGCCGAAACGTTCCGCAGGCGATTGCATCACTGAAGCCATGGGCCATTCTGCGGTGCAATTGTTTGTCAGCCGCGCTCGGGCGCGACAGCATGATTTCTGCTTGCGTGAACAGGATGTCAAAGCCGTCCTTCAGATATGTCGCCAACTCGACGGTTTACCGCTGGCGATCGAACTGGCGGCGGCGCAGATCGATGCCTTGGCATTGGTCGGCTTACAGGCGCAAATGAGCAATGGCCTGCATGTGCTCAGCCATGGCCGGCGCACGGCGGTGCCGCGGCACCAGTCGATGCAGGCGGCACTCGACTGGAGCTATCAACGCTTGAGCGAGCAGGAGCAACGCGCGCTGCAGCGTTTATCGGTGTTCAAAATGGCGTTTACCCTGGAGGCGGCACTGGCGGTGATCAGTTGCCCGCAACTCGCGTCGTCGCGGCTTGCCGCGATCATTGAAGGCCTGACGTGCAAGTCATTGCTGGTGGTGGAACGAGGCGGCAGTGCAGGCCGATACCGAATGCTCCACACCACTCGCTGCTATGCGCGCAAGCAACTGGAGCGTTGCGGTGAAGGGATTGATCTTGAGCGCCGGCATACGCTCTATATCAACCGGATACGCCGGGCCTCAGGCGTGCCTGTGCTCGCGTAGTTCGTCAATGAGCAAGCGTACCTTGCGCAAGTCCGGAGTCGCGTAGCCTTCGGTGAAGCGCTGATAGATCGGCGTGAGCAAATCCAGCGCCTCTTGGCAGCGCGATTGGCGCCGCCAGAGTTGCGCCAGTGAGGTGGCACTGCGCAGTTCCCAGGCGAGCGCGCCTTGGCTGCGGGCGATGGTCAGCGATTGTTGCAGGAGTGCTTCGGCTTCCTTGAGGGCCTCTTCGCGAGCAGGCTCGCTCCCACATGGGTTCTGAGTACACCCAAAATTCCTGAGGGAGCGAGCTTGCTCGCGAAGGGCCCCGTCCAGGCAATCCGGATCGTCTTTCAATAACGCAGCAGCCCGAGCCCGCAAAATCTCCGCCGTGCTCCATCCCGCATCACCACTCAGCGCTCGCTCAAACAGTGCGTCATCCACAAAGCGGTCATCCAGCGTCACCATGATTTCACGAATCAGCCCACTGCTGTCCTTCGGCACGGGCGTGCTGGTTTGCGTGTCGATCACCTGCGCGTAATGTCGCGCCCACGTGTTGAACAGCAGCACCGAATGCTTCTGCGATTGTTCCAGCAGCAGTTGCAACAGCGCCCGGGCGTTCTGCTGATCGCCGTTGTAATGAGCGATCAGGCAACTGGCCAGTGCCAGGGTGTAACAAATCGAGGTGCCATGGTCGATCTGCACGGCAATATCCAGGGCCAGTCGCGCCGAATGCCACGCTTGCTCCGGCAATCCCTGCATCCATAGCACCCGCGCCAGCACCGTCAGCGACGCGACACTCTGGTCGTACTGCACACCAAAACCGTGGGTGAAGCGGTTGACGTGGCCGCTGTGCGCCATGCGCTGCAGCACCTGCTCGGCATGAATGCGCGCCTGCGGCTGGTCGCCGGCATAGTGCAGGGCCAGGACCCGTAAACGGTGGGTGCTCAATGACAGCAGTGGGTCGCCGTGCACGCCGAGGCGATCGAAGTGCTCACTCTGCGCCAGCGCCATGCGGTAGTGTCCGCAACTGAGGTTGACCGCCATGTGTCCGGACACCGCGCGCAATTGCCCGGCGACGTCGTCGTGCTCAATGGCCAACTGGCGAGCCTCAACGAACGCCTGGATGGTTTCCGGGGTGCCTCCCCACGTGTGATAACAGGCACTGCCGAGGGCCAGTTTCAGGGAGATTTTCAGACGCGGGCAGGGTTCGCCGAGTTCATCGAGCAGGCTCAGCGCCCGCCGCACATAGCCGCCATACTCCTTGAGCAGCGACAACTCTTGCCACAGGGGCGCCGACGCTGCTGTCAGGCGAATCCCCAGACTACCCGGGCCGACACCGTTCAGGCTCCAGTCCAGCGCCGCGCGCAGGTCTTCCAGCCCTCGGGCGTAACGCTCGATCCACAAAGCCGTCGGTGTCATTTCCCAATCGCTTTGCGCCTGTTGCATCAATGCCAGGCAGCGTTCGGCATGGCGTTCGCGGGTTTCTTCGCATTCGGCGGCGTGCTCGAGTTTTTCCAGTGCATAGCGGCGGGTCGTGTCGAGCAGACGATAGAACACCTCTTCATCACCGACTTCGACGCTCAGCAGGGATTTCGCCACCAGTTGGGTGATCGACACAAACACCACGCCGGGGTCGATTTGTTGGCCGACGATTACCGCCGCTGCGGACTCCAACGTAAAACCACCGCAAAACACGCCCAGACGGCGCAGGCAGGTTTGCTCGCAAGGGGCGAGCAGGTTGAAACTCCAATCCAGCGTGGCGCGCAGAGTAAGGTGTCGCTCAAGACTGCTTTGATTACCCGCTGCCAGCGGTGGCAAACGGCCCTGCAGTTGGCTCAGCAACCCTTCCAGGCCCAGTTCGGCGACCTGCGCTGCCGCCAGCTCCAGCGCCAGTGGAATACCGTCGAGTCGGTGGCAGATTTCGATCGCTTGCGGCAACTGCGCATCGCTCAGTTCAAAGCTTTCCTGCGCGGCCGTGGCCCGTTCGATGAACAGTTGCAGCGCCGAATATTCCAGCGCTTGCTGACGATTCAATGTCGCGTTCATCAATGGGTATTCGAGCGAATCGAGACGCTGCACGAATTCGCCTTCCGCCCGCAGGCTCTCGCGGCTGGTGGCGAGGATATGCACCTTCGGCGCGCCGCGCAGAATGCTTTCGCTGAGCATCGCGACGGCATCGATCAGGTGTTCGCAGTTGTCGAGCAGTAACAGCATCTGTCGCTGTTGCAGGCCATTGACCAGCGCCGCCAGCGGATCGCCTTCGGGGAGCGCCAGATCGAGCAGGGCGGCCAGGTGTGAGCAAATCAGCCGTGGATCGTTGAGCGGTGCCAGGTCCACCAGCCGAATACCGTCGCGGTAATGCCCGATCAACTGCTCGGCCACGCGCAAGGCCACCGTGGTCTTGCCGATCCCGCCGGGGCCGACCAGGGTGATGCAGCGTTGGCGCGGTAACTGCGTCATCAAGCTATCGACCAGCGCTTGGCGGCCGATCATGCGCGTGCGCCGCAAGGGCAAATTGTGCCGACCGCCAGCATCGCCCACAGGACGCTCCTCCATGGATTGCGGTAGAACCGGGGCGACGAAACTGTAACCGCGTTGCGCCACGGTGATGATGTAACGCTGGCCGGCCTGACCGTCGCCGAGGGCTTTGCGCAGTGCCGCCATGTGCACACGCAGGTTGATGTCCTCGACCACGCTGTCCGGCCAGACCCCGGCCATCAGTTGTTGCTTGCTCACCACTTCGCCGGCATGGGCCAGCAGAATCAGGAGGATGTCCATCGCCCGTCGGCCCAGGCGCAATGGCTGCTCGCCTTCGAGCACCAGGCGTTGGCCGGGATGAATCCGATAGGGGCCAAAACCGAGGGCCTGATTCGGGGAAAGACTCAACAGCTCACTCCTGCGGTGCTGCGGCGGACAGAGCGGAGTAGGGCCGGGCGCGTGCGCAGGCCTTCTATTCCGGGGTGTCCCGGCATAATCCTCAGGTTTGAGCGTCAGTGCAACGGGGGCCGCGATCAAAACATGGCGGGTTGTGAACGCTGGGCTTTGGGTTCACGCATGATCTGGCAGCGCCAGGCAAACGGATTAATGCCCTCGCTGCGGGTAAACATATGGCAGAAATGCGCCTGATCGCAGAACCCGCATTCCAGGCTGATTTGCGTCAGGCTCAGGTCGGTGTGCTGGATCAGCAGCTTGGCTCGCGCGAGGCGCTGGGTGCGAATCCAGTCCTGCGGCGATAACCCGGTACTGCATTTGAAGGCGCGGGAAAAATGGCTGCGTGACAGTGAACAGGCGCGGGCCAGTTCGGTCACTTCCAGGCTTTCGCCCAGACGTTCTAGGATCAGTTGTTTGACCTGTCGTTCGCGCTGCGGACTGAGTCCGCCGATCCCGGTCTTGCGTGGTTCGTTGGCAGGGGCGAGGGCGACGCTGTGCTGTAAGTGAGCCATGGCCAAAGTCCGTGTCGATGGGGAATGCACGTCGGCGCATCCCCTCAGGTCAAAAAAACAACGCTGCGCAGAGGGTTTCATTGTTGGCCGAGGGCGGGCGGCTGACGAGTTAATCGTTGTTAATTCCATGCTGGAGTTGCGCCCACAGTCCGGTTCATCGCGTAAAGTGCGTAGCACTTGCGTCTGGCTGGCTATAAGGAATCCGTGCCCATGAACCGTAACGATCTGCGTCGCGTCGACATGAACCTGCTGGTGATTTTCGAAGCGCTGATGTTCGAAAAGAACCTGACCCGCGTCGCCGAAAAGCTGTTCATGGGGCAACCGGCCGTCAGCGCCGCGTTGGGGCGTTTGCGCGATCTGTTCGACGATCCGTTACTGCTGCGCAATGGTCGCGGCATGGAGCCGACCGCGCGGGCGCTGGCGATTCTCAAAGAGCTGCAACCGGCGATGGACGTCATCTCTGGTGCGGTCAGCCGGGCCAAGGAGTTCGAACCGGCGAGCAGTTGCGACGTGTTCCGCATCGGTTTGTCGGACGACGCCGAGTTCGGCCTGTTTCCACCGCTGCTGCGCCAGCTTCAGCAAGAGGCGCCGGGGATTGTCGTGGTCGTGCGCCGTGCCAACTACCTGCTGATGCCGGCACTGTTGGCCTCTGGAGAAATCTCCGTCGGCGTCAGTTACACCACGGAGTTGCCGGCCAACGCCAAGCGCAAAAAACTGCGCGACATTCCCTGCAAAGTCCTGCGCGGCGACGACCGTCCGGGGCCGCTGTCCCTCGACGAATACTGCGAGCGCCCGCATGCAATGGTGTCGTTCTCCGGCGACCTGAGCGGCAACATCGACATGGACCTGGCCAAGGTCGGCCGTACCCGCCGCGTGGTCTTGGGCGTGCCGCAATTCAGCGGCCTGCGCGCCTTGCTTGCCGGCACCGAGATGATCGCCACCGTGCCGGATTACGCTGCCTGCGCGTTGGTTGAGGGCTGTGCGTTGCGCGCCGAAGATCCGCCGTTCCCGATTGATGCTGCGCAATTGTCGATGGCATGGAGTGGGGTGCATGACAACGATCCGGCGGAAAAATGGTTGAGATCACGGATCAGCCAGTTCATGGCGGCGCCGCTGGATATTCCCGTGATGTGAGCGTCCGTTCGTCTGAAAAAGAGCCAGACCTGTTAGTTCTGACAGTGGCGCATCTACGTGTTCCGATGTCTGATTGGCCCATGCCGAAGGGTAACCAAAAAGGACGTGAACATGGACGCGCTAATACCTGCGCTGAACAACAGCAGTCTGCCTCCGCTCTCCATCAAAGAAAGTCGCCCTGACGGCTTGTTGGATCCAGAGGCCGCTCGGTACAACCTGACGGTAGAAATCGACTTCGACTGGCAGGCAGAAGACAGTCTCACGATCACGTGGGCGGGTACGCCAGGTTCTGGATCCTACACATCACCGCGCATACCGATCGGCCGATTTGCACGACCTTTCCAGACCCATATTGACAACCTCTTGGTGGCTTTCAACTTCGAGCAAACCGTCATTGTCACCTACACGGTTTACCGTGGCACTGAACCGCCTGTAGCTTCACAGCCTTTGCCGCTTTACATCACCCGCATCAATCAATTGAATCTGCCTCGTCCATTTATCCGACAGGCCGACAACGACGGTCAGGGAAGTGAGCTGAATGTCAGTAACCTTTCCGAGTTCACCTTGCGAATCAATGCGTGGTTACTGGGCAGGCGCGGCAATCCCTTCTGGCTGAAGCTCAAAGGCATCCATGCCGATGGCAGTGATTTCGAGGCGTCGTACTGGCAAGCGCCGGACAATGTGGTCGATGACGAATTCAACCGCTTCGGTTTCTTCGAACAGAACTTCCCTGCTGCACCACTGCAACGTCTGCATGATCGCAGCGTGCTGTCGCTGAGCTTCATGGCCGGGCTGCAAGGCAGTCAGGATGCATCCCTTGCGCAGCCATTTGCACATCGGAACTACATCGTACTGACAAGCGCCCCCAGTGGGCCGAGGATATCGTCAGTCACCGATCTTGATGGAGACATACTCGATGGCGCGGACACCCGATACACCACTGTCACGCTGAGCGGCAGTGCTAGCGACACAGTGGCTGTGTTCGATGGCCCGACCAGGCTCGACACGGCCGATGTTGTTGACGGTATCTGGCAGTACGTCGCGGCTGACCTGACCGGTGGATCGCATGAGTTTACGGTGAGGTTGGCGGATGGCAGCGGAAGCGCCTCAAATGCAAGGCGAATCAACGTCGTGACGCAAAACCTGCCGGTGAGGATTGCCGAGGCTCCCGATAACCTCAACCTCGATCCGCTTAGCGCTGTCACAACCCTGACTGCTTTGGTGGATCTCGACGTGCAGCCCAGCGATATGGTTTCAGTGACGGTGAAAGCTGCTGATGGCACTCCTCCCGCAGGTTCGCACACCACCACGCCGGTTGCGGCCGGCACCACAAGGCCGATCAGAATCAGTTTGCCCGTATCGTTGGTGCCATTCAGCATTGGAAAAATAATGGAGGTGACGGTTACCTGGACCCGAGGCACTTCCGCGCTGGAGACCTCGCAACCTCTGCGTCTCAACGTGTTGCCGATTACGCTGAGTCGACTCGCGGCTCCGGTGATCACTCAGGCCAACGGCACTGACATTCTCGATCTGAAAGATGTCCCGTCCGGCGCGAGTCTGATGTTTGGAATATGGCCGCATATTTCTATGGGACAACGAATCTGGCTTTTTTTGGAGGGGGAGAGAAACACCGGCGCACACAATCTGCAGATGTGGGTGGGCACCACTAACATGGTGCATCGGGCCTGGGTGACGAACAGTGGTTACACCGCGCTTGTTTCGGCCAATTATCTACGGCTGCTGAAGGATGGCAGTAAGCTGATCATTCGGTTCCGCGTCAATCTGGATCAGGTTGCAAATTTTGATACGGCAACGGTATTTCAGACACAGGAGTACACAATCCGAGCAGTGCCTTGAAATCAAAACCTCAGCCAGTGTCATCGTGTAACAGTCGTCGCAACTGAGCACATCCGTGCAATTTCCCCCCACCCGTCATTGGCATGATTCAGGCCAATGACATTTCAAGGGTGGGGTCATGAACGCTTCGCAACGAGAAGAACGGTCGCGGGACCTCGGTTTGCTGTTCCTGCGGGTTAGCGGCGGGTTGTTTCTGCTGTGGGTGCACGGCTTGCCCAAGCTGCTGGACTTCACCGCGCAACTGCAACTGATCGAAGACCCGTTCCACCTTGGATCGCACCTCACCTTGATCCTGGCGATCTTCGCCGAAGTCCTCTGTCCACTACTGATCGTCGCCGGGTTACTGGCGCGATTGGCCTGCGTGCCTATTCTCTTTGTGCTGCTGGTGGCGCTGTTGGTCGTGCATCCGCAATGGAGTGTGGCTGAAGGGCAGTTCGGCTGGTTGCTGTTGATCCTGTTTACCACTGTGTTGATCGCCGGGCCGGGTCGGCTGGTGATTCCTGTTCGTTTGCCCGGAGTGCTGCGTTATGCCTGAAGTCCTCAATCCACAAACGCCGGGGGCCGATGAGACGGTCACGCTGATCATCAAGCATCGGGTCAAGGCCGGTTTCGAGTCAGCGTATGAGGCCTGGCTGCGCAATATCGTCCGCGTCGCGAGCCAGCGTGAAGGCCATTTGGGTGTGGACGTGGTGCGCGGCAAGCGCGGGCGTCTCGATTTTTACACTTGCGTGCTGCGTTTCAGCTCTACCGAAGCGATGCAAGGCTGGCTGGAGTCGCCGCAGCGTCAGGCACTGGTCGCCGAAGCGGCGCCGATGCTGGCTGACGGCGATCAGACTGAAGTCGCGCCGATCAAGGAATTCTGGTTTACACCACTGGCCGATGCCGCTTCGCCGCCGCCGCGCTGGAAGCAAGCGGTCGTCACGCTGCTGGTGATTCTGCCGCACACCTTGCTCGTGCCGCTGATCTGGGGGCCGCTGCTGGCGCTGCATCCGCTTCTTTCCAACTACGTGGTCGCCACGTTCCTGATCACCCTGACCATCGTTCTGTCGGTGGTGTACGTGGTGATGCCACCGGTCACCCGCTTGTTTACGCCGTGGCTCGAAGCCAGCCAGGCCCATGAACACCTCGATTCCCAAGAAACCTCGCCACGCTGAGCGCGCGGGGTTTGCTCCTTTTTACTTTGCTTGAGGAACTGCGATGAGCGCCGATCTGATTCTCTTCAATGGCCAATTTCATACCGTCGACCGCACCAAACCGCTGGCCAGTGCCGTGGCCATCACCGACGGCCGCTTCGTGGTCGTTGGCAACGACAACCAAGCCATGGCCCTGCGTGGGCCGAACACGCAAGTGGTCGACATGCATGGTCGCTGCGTTATTCCGGGTCTCAACGACTCGCACTTGCACCTGATCCGTGGCGGTTTGAACTACAACCTCGAACTGCGCTGGGAAGGCGTGCCGTCGTTGGCCGACGCCCTGCGCATGCTCAAGGATCAGGCCGACCGCACGCCGACCCCGCAATGGGTGCGCGTAGTCGGTGGCTGGAACGAATTCCAGTTCGCCGAAAAACGCATGCCGACCCTCGAAGAAATCAATCAGGCTGCGCCGGACACCCCGGTGTTCATCCTGCACCTGTACGACCGCGCGCTGCTCAACCGCGCCGCGCTGCGCGTGGCCGGCTACACCCGCGACACGCCGAACCCGCCGGGTGGCGAGATCGTTCGCGATGCCAACGGCAATCCGACCGGCATGCTGGTCGCGCGGCCTAACGCGATGATCCTCTACTCGACGCTGGCCAAGGGGCCGAAGCTGCCGCTGGAATATCAGGTCAACTCGACCCGCCAGTTCATGCGCGAACTCAATCGCCTCGGCCTGACCAGTGCAATTGATGCCGGCGGCGGTTTCCAGAACTACCCGGACGATTATCAGGTGATCGAGCAACTGGCCAAAGACGACCAGTTGACCGTGCGCATCGCCTACAACCTGTTCACCCAGAAACCGAAAGAAGAGCTGAGCGATTTCCAGAACTGGACCGGCAGCGTCAAGTTACATCAGGGCGACGACTTCCTGCGCCACAACGGCGCCGGGGAAATGCTGGTGTTCTCGGCAGCCGATTTCGAAGACTTCCTCGAACCGCGCCCCGATCTGCCGCAAACCATGGAAGAAGAGCTGGAGCCAGTGGTGCGCCACTTGGTCGAGCAGCGCTGGCCGTTCCGTTTGCACGCGACTTACAACGAATCGATCAGTCGCATGCTCGACGTGTTCGAGAAGGTCAATCGCGACATTCCGTTCAACGGACTGCCGTGGTTCTTCGACCACGCTGAAACCATTACCCCGCAGAACATTGAACGGGTGAAAGCGCTGGGCGGCGGCATCGCGATTCAGGATCGCATGGCGTTCCAGGGCGAATACTTTGTCGACCGTTACGGCAAACAAGCCGCCGAAGCGACGCCACCGATCAAACGCATGCTCGCCGAAGGCGTACCGGTCGGCGCCGGCACCGACGCCACGCGGGTGTCCAGCTACAACCCGTGGACTTCGCTGTACTGGATGGTCAGCGGTCGCACCGTCGGCGGTCTGGCCTTGTACGAAGAAGGTTTGCCACGCACCACCGCGCTGGAACTGTTCACCCATGGCAGTGCCTGGTTCTCCTCGGAGCAGGGCAAGAAGGGCCAGATCAAGGTCGGCCAATTGGCGGATCTGGCGGCGCTGAGCGCGGACTTCTTCCATGTCGAAGAAGAAGCGATCAAGTGGATCGAGTCAGTCATGACCGTGGTCGGCGGCAAGATCGTTTACGCCGCCGGCGACTTCGAAGACCTCGGCCCGCGCTCGATTCCGGTGCTGCCGGACTGGTCGCCGGTGGTGAAAGTCCCGGGCCACTGGCGGCAAAATTCGCCGTTGCAGGCGCAGGTTCATCAGTGCAGCGGGCCGTGTGCGGTGCACACCCACAGCCATGAAAAGGCGCGGATGTCGAACGCACCGGTCAGCGACTTCGCCGGTTTCTGGGGCGCGTTCGGCTGTTCCTGCTTCGCTTTCTGATTTCCCCTGAAGCGCCGGCCATCCGGTCGGCGCTTCACGCTTCATCCATCCGTCCATCAGGAGTTTTCCCATGAGCGTTCCTTACACACGTCTGAACAAAGATGATGCGGTTGTATTGCTGGTCGATCACCAGACCGGTCTGATCTCGCTGGTCCAGGATTTCACTCCGAACGAATTCAAGAACAACGTGCTGGCGCTGGGCGACATCGCCAAGTTCTTCAAGCTGCCGACCATCCTCACCACCAGTTTTGACGCAGGTCCCAATGGTCCGATCGTGCCTGAATTGCGCGAGCAGTTTCCGGATGCGCCGTTCATTCAGCGCCCGGGGCAGATCAATGCGTGGGACAACGAAGATTTCGTCAAAGCAATTAAGGCTACCGGGCGTAAGCAACTGATCATTGCTGGTGTGGTGACTGATGTTTGCGTGGCGTTCCCGACTCTGTCGGCCATCGCTGAAGGTTATGAAGTGTTTGTGGTGACGGACTCGTCGGGCACCTTCAACACTACCGTGCAGCAGGCGGCGTGGGCGCGGATGTCGGCGGCGGGTGCCCACCTGCTGAACTGGTTCTCGGTGGCGTGCGAGCTGCAGGGTGACTGGCGCAATGATATGGAAGGCTTGGCGCATCTGTTGTCGGAGCGTCTGCCTAACTATCGCAATTTGATCAACAGCTATACCAAGTTCACTGCCAAGTAATCGGCTGATCCTGAAAAGCCCCTCACCCTAGCCCTCTCCCGGAGGGAGAGGGGACTGACCGAGGGGTTCTTGCGAGGTACACCGACGTGCGATACCGAGCTGAACTCGGGTTCTGAATTGCATGCGGTCTGCTCCCTTTCCCTTTGATGTCTTGGGTAGAGGGGACTGACCGAGGTGTTTTTCTAGATACGCCGACCTGAAACTTCGAGCCGAACTTCAGTTTTGAACCGCATGAAGATCGGCTCCCTTTCCCCTCGCCCCCTTGGGGGAGAGGGTTGGGGTGAGGGGGTAGGCTTTTGATCTTAAAATCCCCGCATCAGCGCTTTTGAAGCCACCCCAAAAACCCGCCTTTCCTCACCGCCACCGGTTTAGCCATCAACGCGAGGCGACTGTTCTGCTGACGCACCGCCTGCAATTTATTCAACGCTCGACCCACCTCCGTGCGCTGTTCCATGCACTCACGAGTGAGATTCTTGTCGAGCCGATAAATGATGCTCGAGGTCAGCGCCGTGAACGTCGCTTGCGACGGCGTATCCGCCAGAATGCTCTGTTCACCCATGACCTCGCTCGGCCCCATCCGCCCGGCCTCAACCTTGCTGTCGCCGTCCGCCACGGTCGCACTGACCACCCCGGTGGCAATCACGAACAGACTCTCCGGCACCTCGTCCAGATCCAGCACCACCTGGCCCGCCGCGTACTGCTGCGCAACCATCGATTCGGCGAGGCGATCACGTTCCTCACTGCTCAGCGAGCGGAAGATTTTCACTTCATCGAGCAACGCACGAGCCCGGGTCGAGGGTTCGATCACGCCGTCCGGATGCCGCGAAATTCCCGCCGCTTCCAGATGCCGGTGGGCAAGGTCGAACAATTGATTGCGCACTTCGCTTTTCTTGCCAAGCTCGGCGATGAAACCGCTGGCGACGTATTCCGACATGGTTTCACCGGCCTCTTTCAGCACGGCTTTCGGCGCTGGCGTCAGCAACAGCGAACTGCTGCCCTGCAAAGTGCGATCAAGCGCATCGAGTACCCGCCGCGGGCGGATGTGATTCGGCACTTTGATGCTGATCGACACGCCGTGCATGTTATTCGGGCGACTGAGGTTGACGATCTTTGCCTTGGCCGCCACCGAGTTCGGCACCACGGCCATTGTCCCGGCGCTGGTCAGCAGGTGGGTGGCGCGCCAGTCGATGTCGAAGACTTTGCCTTCGACGCCGTCGATCACCACAAAATCATCCACCTGATACGGCTTGGTGGTGTTGAGCACGATCCCGGAAAACACATCGGCCAGGGTGCTCTGCAGCGCCAGACCGACAACGATGGCCACCACGCCCGAGGTTGCCAGCAGGCCTTTTACCGGCAATTCCAACACGTAACCGGCTGCGGCGACGGTGGCGACCAGAAACACAAGGGCGCCGATCACGTCCTGCAGCAAACGACCGCTGTGGCCGATGCGGCGCATCAGCGCCAGGCCGATCACCTCGGTCAGCACCCGCGCAGCGTACAGCCACCAGAGAATCCCCAGCGCCGTCGCACCCAGTTGCGCCACGCGGTCATCGGTGAATTGTGGTGCTTGCAGCGGACTGACGCCGGCGTTGATCACCAGCGCCGTGAACGCCAGGAACAGCACCAGGCGCACACCGACTCTCGGGGCGCGATGGGTGAAGGGCGAGAAGTGCCAGAGCACCGCGTCGAGCAGCAGCAAAGCGGCGCTGAAGGACAGAAGGTGGGTGTAGAAAAAGGTCATGGCCGGTGCTCCGCAGTGTCTGCCAATAAAAAGATCGCAGCCTGCGGCAGCTCCTACAGAAAATTGCATTCCAAAGTAGGAGCTGCCGAAGGCTGCGATCTTTTGCTGTTAAGGGTTCAGATGAGTCTTCAGCTCAGCCGCCGCCTGACGCACTGCCGCTTTCACCTCAGGAATCTGACTCAGCGGATTGAGCAGGCCGAAGTCATGAATCATCCCGTTGTAACGCACCGAGGTCACCGCCACGCCGGCCGCATCCAGGTGCCGCGCGTAGCCTTCGCCTTCGTCACGCAGTACGTCGAACTCGGCGGTCTGCACCAATGCGGCAGGCAAGTCCTTGAGCTGTTCGGCGCTGGCATTCAGCGGCGAGGCATGGATCTGCGCACGCTCGGCCGGGTTGGTGGTGTAGTTGTCCCAGAACCACTGCATCATGCCTTTGGTGAGGAAGTGACCCTCGGCGAATTGCTGGTACGAACCGTCGTCGAACTGTGCGTTGGTCACCGGCCACATCAGCAACTGGAAGCGCAGCGCCGGGGCTTTTTGTTCCTTGGCCATCAACGCCACAACCGCCGCCATGTTGCCGCCGACGCTGTTGCCCGCTACTGCCAGGCGCTTGCCGTCGACACCGATCTCCTTGCCGTGCTCAGCCACCCATTTCGTCGCGGCGTAGGCCTGGTTGATCGCGGTCGGGTACTGCGCTTCCGGCGACGGCGTGTAATCGACGTACACCGCAACCGCGCCAGAGCCCACCACCAAGTCACGAATCAAGCGTTGGTGGGTCGGGAAATCACCGAGCACCCAGCCTCCGCCGTGGAAGAACATGAACACCGGCAACTCGCCTTTGACCTTGGCCGGCCGCACCACTTTCAGGTTGATCGTCTGGCCGTCGACCTTGATCGCCTTGTCGCTGACTTCAACGCCCGACAGATCCACGTTCACCGAAGCCTGGGCGCCGGTCAGCACCGCACGGGCGTCTTTCGGGCTCAGTTGCTCCAGTGGTTTGCCACCGCCGGCGGCGCGGGCGTTGAGGAAGGCCTGGGTGTTGTGTTCGACACCGCTGCTTTCGGCGGCGAAGGCATTGCCGATGGACAGGGCGAGGAGGGACGCGGTGAGGGTTTTCTTGACGATGTTCATGGTGGAAATCCTTTTGAATGTTTTTGAATTTTTATGCCTGGGTTGCGGGCTGCTGTGGCGCTGGGCTTCAGGCCTCAGCAACACCGTGAGCACAGATTAATGAGCTGCCGAAAAGTGAAAAAGCGGCTATAAAGCGTTTAACTGTCCACCAGAGAGTGACAATGAACCCATTCGAAGACATGCGTATTTTTTGCCAGGTCATGGACTCCGGCAGCTTCACCTCAGCGGCCGATCAATTAGGCCTGTCCAAGCAGTTCGTCAGCCGACGCTTGATGCAACTGGAAGAGCGCCTCGGTGTGCGGTTGTTGAACCGTTCGACCCGGCGTCTGGACGTCACGCCGCTGGGGCAGAGCTATTACGAATCGGCGCTACGGCTGTTGGGCGAAGTCGAGCAAGTGGAGCAGGGCATCGCCGGGCAGACCGCCGAGCCACGCGGGACGATTCGTGTGAGTGCGCCGCTGTCGTTTGCCGTGGCGCATCTGGGGTGTCTGCTGCCGATGTTTTTGCAGCGCTATCGCGAGGTCACGGTCGAGGTGGATTTGAGTGACCGCCCGGTGGATTTGCTCGGTGAGGGCTACGATCTGGCGCTGCGCATTGGCGTGCTGGAAGACTCGACCCTGATTGCCCGGCGCATCGCGCCGATCGAGCGGGTGTACTGCGCCAGTCCGGCGTACCTCGCCGAGCGCGGCACGCCGCTCAAGCCTGAAGACCTGCACAGCCATGATTGCTTGCCGTATGGGCATGGGCGTTCGGTGCAATGGCGCTTTAACGCGGGGCAGGGTAAGCCGTTGTTGGTGAATGTCACCGGGCGCATGCGCGTGAACAACGGCGAGTTGCTCAGGGATGCGGCGGTGCAGGGGATGGGCATTACTTATCTGCCGACGTTCATCGTTGGCGCGGCATTGAGAGATGGCCGGTTGGTGCCGGTGCTGGATGATCTGCGGCCGGAGCCGCTGACACTTTCAGCCGTTTACCCACAGCATCGCCAGGCCTCAAGGCCGGTTCAGGCGCTGGTCGAGTTCTTGCGCGAACGCCTGAACGAGAGCCACGTCGCCCTCTGAGCCTTACAGTAGATTTTCAATCCCTGCAAAACCCTTGTGGGAGCGAGCCTGCTCGCGAAAGCGGTGTGTCAGTCAAAACAATATTGGCTGACCCCCAGCCTTCGCGAGCAGGCTCGCTCCCACAGTTGATGGTGGTTGTCTGCTGATTGTTTGCACACCAAAAAACCCTGTGGGAGCTGGCTTGCCAGCGATGGCGGTGTGTCAGGCAATACAGCGTTGCCTGATCGGGCCTCATCGCTGGCAAGCCAGCTCCCACAAGGGTTGCGGTGTTTCAGGATGGATCAGTTGGCGCGCTTGTCATCGCCCGGCTCGCCGCCGACATGTACGCCACGATCATCCCCCGGTTCGCCAGCTGCATGCAGGCCCCGGTCGTCACCGACTTCACCCGCGCGATGGACGCCATGGTCGTCGCCGACTTCGCCTGCCCGGTGCACGCCGCGGTCATCGCCTGGTTCGGCGTGGGTGCCGTTGCGTCCTGAGGAGGCGGAGTTGCCGGCGTGTCCGGAGCCCTGGCCGCCGCCGCTGTGACCACTGCCGCCGTCACCGTGGCCACTTCCGCCATTGCCACTGCCGCCGTGTCCACCACCATTGCCGCCACCGCCACCGCCACCGCCACCGCCACCGCCACCGCCACCGCCACCGCCACTTCCGCCGCCTCCACCACTACCACCATGCCCGCCGCCATTTCCTCCACCGTTACCGCCGCCCCCTCCGCCATGTCCACCGCCGCCACTCCCTCCACCACCACTGCCACCTTCCTTGGCCTGAACACTGGAAATGCCGGAAAGGCTATCTGGAATCAGCACGATGGACGCCGACAGAACTGCGCCGATGGCCATTGCGAGCACGAGCTTTTTAATGTGCATATCGTTCTCCGTCTTTGTGGTTTTGTTTGGGAACGTAAAAGTGCGTTGTTGCAGGGGGCGGACCCGTTCCCGGAGTCAGTGAATACTCGAAGCCAGTTCGAAAATCGGGATGTACATCAGGATCACGATGACCCCGATCAGCAGGCCGATAAACGTCATCAGCAGCGGCTCGAACAACTTCACGAACCACTCCAGCCAGCGGCTGATTTCCTCGTCGTAGAAATCGGCGCTGCGTTCCATCATCTGCCCGAGGTTGCCGGACTGTTCGCCCGCGCGCAGCAGGCGCAGGGACACCGGCGTCACCAGGTGATTTAGCTCCAGCGCGGTCGACAATGATTGCCCCTCGCGCACGCGCTCGCAGGCCTGATCGAGCCGCACCCGCGAAGCCACGGTGAGCAAGCCGCGCACCATGCTCATGGCGGTCACCAGCGGAATCCCGCCTTGCAGCAGAATCCCCAGCGAGCGATAAAACCGCGCCAGCTCATACATGAAAATCCGTTGATGCACGGCCGGCAGTCTCTCCACCAGCCGATCCAGTCCCCGGCGAAACGCCGGTTGCTTTTGCAACACGGCGAGGGCGATGACAATCGCCGCCAACCCAGCGAAGAATTCAGCCTGATGCGCATGCAAAAACATGCCACTGCTCATCAACACCTGCGACAGCCACGGCAGGTTATCGCCCAAGCCTTCAAACACCAGACTGAAACGCGGCACCACATAACCCATCAAGAACAGCACCACGCCACCGCCGACCACCAGCAACAGCATCGGGTAGATCGACGCGCTGATGATCTTCTGCCGCACCTCGTCCATGCGCTGGCGATAGCTGACGTAGCGCCCCAGCGCATCGCCGACCGCGCCGGTCTTTTCGCTGGACTGCACCAGCGCCACGTACAGCGGCGGGAACACCGCCGACAACTGGCCCAGCGCCTGCGAAAAAGACTTGCCCTCGTACAGCAGGCGCACCAGCTCACTCAAGGTTTTGCGGGCGGCGGGGGCGGTTTCTTTTTCGGCGAGGCTTTCCAGCGCATCGATCAACGGTAGGCCGGCATTGAGCAAAGTGGTCAGTTCCTGGCTGAACAACACCAGATTGAACGTCTCGCGCTGGCGTAGTTTCAGCGAACGCCAATGCTTGTCGGCGTGCGAGCTGAGCACACGTAAACCCTGATCCTCGGCAATGCGCCGCGCCTCGCTGTCCCCCGGCGCCTCCACACTCAAGGACACCACGCCTGCCTTGCCGACCGCTTTCACATGAAATCGCATGGGCCGCGCTCCGCTCACTGCCAGTTGGTCACTTCGGCGTTTTCGCCTTCGCCGCCGGGCTGGCCGTCCTTGCCCATCGACAGCAGGTCGTACTCGCTGTTTTCGCCGGGATAGCGGTAAGCGTAATTACGCCCCCACGGATCCTGCGGCAGTTTTTTCTGCAAGTACGGGCCGGTCCATTTCGCCTCGTCACTCGGCGCGATGACCAAGGCCTGCAAGCCCTGCTCGGTGGACGGGTAGTGGCCGACTTCCAGTCGATAGATATCCAGCGCTTTGCTCAGACCTTCGATCTGCGCCTTGGCCACTTTCACTTCGGAGCGACCGAGTTGGGCGAAGTATTTCGGCGCGACGATCCCGGCCAACAGGCCGAGGACCACCAGCACCACGAGCAATTCGAGCAGAGTAAAACCGCGTTGGCTACGCGGACGAAATTGCAGCTTCATGATGACCTCCCGTGAGTGGCAGCCGTGTCGCCAGAACGGCTTATGCAATTGCCATGCTCAGCCCCCAATGAAAATCACCTGATTGGCTGAAACCCTTGTAATCCGGGCATCTCCAGAGTCGGCACAGTGCTTGCGTATGGCTCAAACGTGATCGGCCATTGGGGCATTTCCCCCAATTTATCGGGGTCGATCCGGGGAGGCCCGACATGAAATTTCTCGCCAGCGGATTGCTCGGATGTGTGCTGCTCAGCGGCGCCGCGCAAGCCGATGTGTTCATTTCGGTGGACGCCAAGGGCAGCTATGTACTGTCCAACGTTCACCGGCCCGGACGCACTTACGAACGGGTGGTCCGCGAGGCTGAAATGCCTGTGGCCAGCCTCGATCAGCAGCCGCAAATGATCGCCAACCAGCCCTACGCGGAACTGGTTTCGGCGGCGGCCAAGGTCAATCAATTACCCGAGGCGCTGCTGCATGCAGTGATCAACGCCGAGTCTCGCTACAACCCCGGTGCCACTTCACCCAAAGGTGCGGGCGGGCTCATGCAGTTGATGCCCGACACCGCACGGGAGCTGGGCGTCACTGACGTCTACGACCCCAAGGCCAACATCCAGGGCGGGGCCAAATACCTCAAGCGCCTGATGACCCTGTTCGACAACGACATTGCCCTCGCCGTGGCGGCCTACAACGCCGGGCCAGACGCGGTGCTCAGCCGTGGCCGGGTGATTCCGCCGTTCGCCGAAACCCAGCGTTATGTACCGAATGTGTTGCGTCAGTACCGGCGTTTGCAGGGCCTGGCGATGGACGCGCCGTTGTGACCCCCAACCCGGTTTTCCCCACTTTCGGGGTAAACCGTGGAGGCCCGAAAAGTGGGGAAAACGGGTGGGGAATATCCCCCGGATTCTCAAGTGGCCGCAGTAACTGATTGAACGCTAATGCAATTTTTTGTGGCACGCGGATTGCTCCGAGGCATTTGTCGAGAAGTGTTCCCAAGAGCACCCACTACGAGGTTACTGATCATGGCTGGCTTTCCTCACGCTCCGTCCCTGATTAACTGGCTGCTGATTCTGGCCTCGATGCTCAGCGTCGAGCTGGCCGGCGCGGCCGTACGTTGCGAGCGCAACCTGGTGGCCAACGTCGTCGCCTTCGATCAGCCACTGATGTTCAACCGCCTCGGCGCGCAGAACATCAACGGCATGATGTTCGCCCTGCGCCGCGATGTGGTGGATGAACATGAGCAGTCACTGGCTTACGGCGGCGCCGCAGTGCCAGGCAAAGTCTCGTTGCGCCCGGACAAGCGTCCACGGCCGCTGGTGCTGCGCGTGGCCGCCGGCGATTGCCTGACGATCAATTTGCAGAACCTGCTCGACTATCAGGCCAACCCGAACAAGCACTTTGAAAACGAGGGCGAAGAAGAGGGCGCGGAAAACGCCAACGGCGCCGAAGACTTCAAAGTCGATGAGCAGGTGGCGGATCGTCACGTCGGTTTCCAGGTCAATGGCCTGCAAGCGGTGAACAGCATCGATGACATTTCTTCGTTCACCGGGCGTAACGCCAACACCCTTGTGCCTCCCGGCGCGAGCCGTTCCTACACCTTGTTCGCCGAACGTGAAGGCGCGTTTGCCGTGAGCAGCCGTGGCGCAACGTTTGGCGGCGAGGGCGCGGCCGGCAACGTTGCCAACGGACTGTTCGGCCAGGTTGTCGTACTGCCCAAGGGCGGTCGCACCTATCGCAACACCCTTACCGAAGAAGAAATGCGCCTGGCCACGACTGGCCGCGCACCCACCGGCCAACCGATCGTTGATTACCAGGCGCGCTACCCACAGCGCGAACCGTGGTTGCGCGAAGGCAAGGCTGGCACGCCGATCATCGGCATGGTCGACGGCAATGAAATCATTTCCAGCGAGAGCGATGCGATTGTCATGGGCAGCAACGCCGACGGCAGCTTCCCATCCAGCACCTATCCGCTGGAATCGGTCGGCAAACGCAACCCGGCAATCCCCAACCGCCTCGAAGCGTTCCGTGATTTTGCCTCGCAATTCCAGGATGAAACCGCCGCCACTCAAGCATTCCCGGCGTACTGGGCTGATCCGGTGATGGCCCATGTGCTGGAGCCGACCCGCGACTCGTTCATGATCAACTATGGCTCCGGCGGCATGGGTGCCGAAGTGGTCGCCAACCGCTTGGGCGTGGGGCCGATGCACGACTGCCTGTCGTGCGCCTATGAAGAATTCTTCCTCAGCTCGCACACCGTCGGCGATGTGGCGATGCTGGTGGATGTGCCGGCCAACACCGGGCTTGAGAACATCGCCCCCGACCAGATACCGCGCGCCGATCAGATCGGTGTGAAAGCCACCATGGCGCTGTATCCGTCGGAGCCGTCGAACGTCAACCACAGCTACATCGGTGACTTCGTCAAATTCCGCAATACCCACAATGGCCACGAGCAACACATCTTCCACCTGCACGGCCATCAGTGGCTGTTCAACCCCAACGACGACAATTCCGATTACGTCGACGCCCAGGGCATCGGCCCGGGCGCCGGTTATACCTATGAAATAGCCAACGGTGGTTCGGGCAACCGCAACCGCGTGGCCGGCGATGCAATCTATCACTGCCATTTCTATCCGCACTTTGCCCAAGGCATGTGGGCCATGTGGCGGGTGCACGATGTGTTTGAAGAAGGCACCCGACTCGATGTTTCGCAGCAGGGCGCCGACGGCTATCACAGCGAACCGTTTGCCTTGCGCAGCGGTAAACCGGCGGCCGGCGCGCGGGCCTTGCCTGACGGCGAGATCGTTGCCGGCACACCGATTCCGGCGATTGTGCCGCTGCCGGGCAAAGCCATGGCGCCAATGCCGGGCAAAGTCGTGGTGGTGCCGAAAATCGGCGAAACCCTGGTCGCCGGCAATGATGACGACGATGACGAAGAAGAGGGCGATGACGACGGCGAGCACCATGGTGGCAACGCCGGCGGTCAAGCCATCGGCTCGCTGGCGCTGGTCGATCGCAGCGAAGCCAACCGCAATGCCGACGGCAGCCTGAAAAACCCTGGCTACCCATTCTGGATCGGCGGCATGGAGAGTTCGGTCGGCCAACGGCCACCAACTCCGCCACTGGACATGCTCGACGCCGCCACCGCGCAATCGCTCAAGGCCAGCGGCAAAGCGCTGTGGGCCAATCTTGATCCGGCGCAGTCCGGCGGTTGGGATGGCGGCTTGCAACGGCACGCACTCGACGGCGTCGCGGCCGGTGGCGAAGCGCACACCGTCACCACTTCGCTGGACTTCTCCAAAGAAGTCACTCGCGCCAAACCAATTTATCTGCCGGAAGAAGGCACCGAAGTCGAACAGGCCGCGATGGCTTTCCACGCGAAAAAAGACCATCCAAGCTATGCCTTGCTGCCCGGCAATCAAGTGGTGGCCAAGGCGTTCCGTACCAACGGCGCCTTGCCAATGGCCGGTGCGCCGTACTACGAGCCGTGCATGGACGATCGGCAAAAACGCCTGACCGCCAGCGCCGGTAGCGGTGAATTCGCCAGCGGTGAGCGCATCGACGGCATGTCCTTTGTCGGCGCCTCGAGCTTCACCGCCGACCGCCCACGCATTTACAAAGCCGCGAACATCCAGTTCGACGCGGTGTACAACAAGGTCGGTTATCACTTCCCGCAGGCGCGCATTCTCGCGCTGTGGGAAGACGCCTGGCCGGTGATCACCAAGCAGCGTCCGCCAGAGCCACTGGTGATGCGCATGAATACCTTCGATTGCGTGCAATACCAGCAAACCAACCTGGTGCCGGCCACCTATGAGATGGACGACTATCAGGTGCGCACGCCGACCGATGTGATCGGCCAGCACATCCACTTGCCGAAGTGGGATCTGACCTCGGCGGACGGCTCGTCCAACGGCTGGAACTACGAGGACGGCGTGCTCTCGCCCGGCGCCGTGCAGGAACGCATTCACGCGATCCGCGAGTTCAACCAGTGCGCCGGCACCGATCCACGTGACGGCACTCAGGCCTGCCCGAAAGCCAAGAACCATCCATTCTTCGGTCAGTACGGCCGCGCCGATTGGGTCGGTGCGCGCACGGCCATGCAGCGCTGGTTCGTCGATCCGGTGGTCAATATCAAAGGCGTCGATCGCGGTCTCGGCACGATTTTCACTCACGACCACTTAGGCCCATCGACGCACCAACAGATTGGTCTGTACGCCACCGTTCTTGCAGAGCCGGCCGGTTCCACCTGGTTCCACGCCGAAACCGGCGAGCCTTTGTACAGCGGGGCGCGTCAGGATGGCGGCCCGACCTCGTGGCAAGCGGTGATCAACACCGGCGACCTCGATGGCGATGGCAAGAACGACAGCTTCCGCGAGTTCTTCCTCGAATACAGCGACTTCCAGCACGCCTATGAAGCCGGCGTCTATGTGGGGGCTGGTCCTAACGGCGTGCCGAATGCGCAGGCGTTCCCGGCCACCGCCGACAGCTTCCGCTACGCAATCAACCCGCCAGTGCGCAACAACGCCAGCAACTTGTTAGAAGGCGTGCTGGAAGTGCAGGGCGGTCAGGTCCCGGGCTGTCCGAGCCGGCCATGTCCGCAGGCGATTTCGGTGGATGACCCGGGCATGTTCGTCGTCAACTATCGCAACGAACCGCTGGCTCTGCGCGTGTACGACCCGAACAAGGTCGGCCCGGATGGCAAGCGCGGCATGCAGGCCGATGGCCTCGGTGGCGATCTGTCGTTCGCCATGCAAAGCCGCACCGACCGCGCAATTCCGGCGATGAACCTGGCGCCGAATCTGCTCACCTCTGCGACCGGCCCTACCGGCGGCACCACGTTGTTCCCGCCACACATCAACAAGGGCGGCGCCGAACCGGGCGATCCGTTCACACCGATGCTGCGCACCTATACCGGCGACAACGTGCGGCTGCGGGTGCATGCCGGCGGCCATGAAGAAGAGCACAACGTCACCCTGCACGGCGTGAAATGGCTGCAGAGCGGTTCCGGTTTCGGCAACAGCTCCAACTCCGGCTGGCGCGCGTCGCAAATGATCGGCATCTCCGAGCAGATGGGCTTCATTGCGCCGGTGTCGATGCTGTCCAGTTCGGCGGCGACCACGGGCGACTATCTGTACTCGATGGACGCCTCGATCGAAGGCTACTGGAGCGGTATCTGGGGCGTGATGCGCAACTACACCGCCAAACGCGCCGACCTGTTCGCCATCCCGAACAACCCGAGCCCGGCGGGCATGCGCAACACAGTGGCGTTCGAGGGCAGTTGCCCGCGCTATGGCGCCAACCCTAACGGCATTGGCACCCGGCCAACCGTACAGCGCAACTATGAAGTGGTCGCGGCGCTGGCCAACGACATTCTCGGCAATACGCTGGGCCTGACCATCGGCGATCCCGAAGGGCTCGGCCAGCATGTCGGTGGGCCGCTGAATCCGGCGGGGGGCACCCTGGTGCTGAACTCGCGCACGGTGAGCATTCCGCAGGTCACGGTGACCGATCCCGAGGATGGCGAAACCATCACCATCGGCGGGCAGAGTGGTCCGTTGCATGATCCGACCGCGATTCTGTATGTGCGCAAATCCGATCTCGATCCGGTGAGTGGCAAGCTCAAACCCGGCATTCCGGTCGAGCCGTTGGTGCTGCGTGCAGCCGCGGGGGATTGCATCAACATCACTCTGGAAAACCGTCTGCCGAGCGTGATGCCTGACCTGACCCAGACTGCCGTGATGCAGGGCATGGTCAAGCGTGATCGCAACAGCGGTCTGGGTTCGACCACCTTCAGCAACAACCTGATGCGGCCGTCCAGCCACGTCGGTCTGCACGCGCAATTGTTGGCGTACGACATCACCAAATCCGACGGCGCCAACGTCGGCGCCAACCCGATCCAGACCGTGCCGCCGCGCATTGGCAGCAGCGGCGCGTACCCGACCCGTACCTATCAGTACTACGCCGGGCACCTGGAGCGTGAAGGCAAACCGGTGACGCAACTGGGGCGCAGCGTCGACAACATCAACGCCACGGCGGTCGAGTTCGGCGGCTTGAACATCACCCCGGCGGACGTGATCAAGCAACCGCAAAAAGGCCTCGGTGGGGCGATGAGCATTCTGCCGATCGGCGCGACCTGGGTTGACGATGCGCGCAAGGTCAACGCCACGGTTACGGCGCCGGGGCAAACCAGCTACCGCGACTTTGCGATGGTCTGGCACAAGGCGTTGAACACCCGTTGGGCCAATGGCCGGCCGGTGGAAGGGATTGCCGCTGAGGGCTTCGGCGTGCCGACCGATCCGCAGGACAACTCGAGCATGGCGATCAACTACAAGACCGAACCGCTGTGGTACCGCTTCGGCCTCGCCCCGGATGCACCGTTCGGGCATGCCGATGGTGCAGGTTACGGCGACATGGTCAACGCGCACATGGCCTACAGCAATGCGCTGGTCGGCGGCGATCCGCAGACACCGGTGCTCTACGCCAAACCGGGGCAGCCGTTGCGTACGCACATTTTGATGCCAAGCGGTGGCAGTCGCGGCACCACGTTCCAGCTCGACGGGCACGTCTGGTCGGTGAACCCGTTCCAGGCCGAGAAGAGTGATGTTGGTGGTTATCCGATGGGCTCGCCGGGCGTGGGCTCGGTGCGCTTCGGCTACAACCCGATGTCGATGTACATCGGCGCCCACGAAAGCATCCTGCCGGCCGCGCACTTCAGCTTCATGATCCCGAGTGCTGGCGGCAGTAATGCGATCCCGGGGGATTACCTGTTCCGCGACTACGGCGCCTACGGCAATACCTCCGGGTTATGGGGACTGCTGCGGGTGACCAACGAACCGGAACCGGCGCCGCAGGGGCAGTAGAAATGGGTGCAACGACAATATCCCTGTGGATGCAAATCCTTGTGGGAGCTGGGGTGCCAGTGAGTTTGACGGGCTGGATAAAAAACCTGTGGGAGCTGGCTTGCCAGCGATGACGGCGGCGCAGGCGCAATTGATGTGACAGGAAGGACGCCATCGCTGGCAAGCCAGCTCCCACAAAGGGCCAGGTGTGGCAATGAGATTGCGGCATGAATGCAAAACCTGTGGGAGCTGGCTCTCCAGCGATGACGGCGGCGCAGGCGCAATTGATGTGACAGGAAGGACGCCATCGCTGGCAAGCCAGCTCCCACAAGGGGCCAGGGGTGCCAGTGAGATTGACGGGATGGATACAAAACCTGTGGGAGCTGGCTTGCCAGCGATGACGGCGGCACAGGCGCCATTGATGTGACAGGACGGACGCCATCGCTGGCAAGCCAGCTCCCACAGGGGGCGTGGTAGGCAATGAAGAGGGTGGGATGAATGCAAATCCCATGTAGGAGTGAGCCTGCTCGCGATCGGGACAACTCGGTTTCGGATGGTGAGGCGGATGACGCCATCGCGAGCAGGCTCACTCCTACAGAGGGGTGAGGGTAGGCAGTGAGGGCGGCAGTAGTTGGAAGTGAATGTTACAGGGGAGGGTGGTATGAACAGGATCATCAACATCATCGGTATTTGCACCCTGGTTACGGCCGGGGCGTTGTTGACGCTGAGTGAGATTGCGCTGGCGCAAACCGCTGGCGAGCAGACGCTGAACCGCGACGGTGTGGCGGTGGATTTCAATCTCAAGCCGCTGGCCGCCGACGGTAAACTGCGCGAAGGCGAATTCGCCGATGTGCAGTTCCACGTCACTGACAGCGCTTCCGGCCAGCCGTTGTCCGGGGTAGCGCCGGGCGCCTGGGTCGATCCGCAAACCCTCGCCGCCGATAAAGCCCAGGGCCGCGACCAGAGCTGCAAAGCCCGGGTCGGCGTGTTTCTCAAGTCCAACATCGGCGCGCGGCCGTTGCTCGACCTCAACAGCTATTTCCTGCTGGTGATGAACCGCGACGCCAGCATCGCCGTGGTCGATCCGTCGGTGTCAGTGGGCGGCATCACCAGCACCCTGGCGCGGATCGAACTCAAGCAACCACCGATGGATTGGGTCACCCCAAAAGACAACAAACGCGTGTTCGTCTCGATGCCGACAGCGGGCGAAGTGGCCGTTATCGACAGCGAACAATTCAAGGTTCTCGATTCGGTCAAAGCCGGCAGCCAACCGGTGCGCGTGGCGCTGCAACCGGACGAACGCCTGCTGTGGGTCGGCAACAACGCCAGCAAAGCCGAAGACTCCGGCGTAACGGTGATCGACAGCCAAAGCCTCAAACCCCTCAAACATTTGCAGACCGGGCGCGGCCACCACGAAATCAGCTTCAGCAAGGACAGCCGCTTCGCCTTCGTCAGCAACCGTGACGATGGCACCGTCAGCGTGATCGACATCGCCAGCCTGAGCATCGTCCAGCAGATCAAAACCGGCTCTCATCCCTTGTCAGTCGCCTACTCAGCGCTGTCCGGCGCGGTCTACGTCGCCGATGGCAAGGACGGCACCGTCACCGTGATCGACGCCAGCACCCACGCCATCCGCCGGGTGATCAAACTGCAGCAAGGCCTCGGCCCGATGGGCTTCAGCGCCGACGGCCGCTTCGGTGTAGTGCTCAACACCGTGGAAAACCGCGCCAGCATCATCGATGCCGCCACCAACAGCGCCATACACGACCTGGACGTCAGCGCCGAACCCTACCAAGTGGTGTTCACCCAGGCCTACGCCTACATCCGCGGACTCGCGTCACCCAAAGTCACCATGATCAACCTGTCCTCCCTCGGCGAAGGTCGCCAGCCGATCAGCCAGGGTTTCGAAGCCGGCCCGCAAGCGCCGCGTCTGGCCGGGGATTTGCCGCTGGCCTCAAGCCTGGCGGTGTCGCGTGACGACAACGCGGTGTTCGTGGTCAACCCGGTCGACAACACCACCTATTTCTACGCCGAAGGCATGAACGCGCCGATGTCCGGTTACCCCAACCGTGGCCAGATCGCCCGCGCCGCCATGGTCATCGATCGCAGCCTGCGCGAGGTCTCTCCGGGCTTGTACAGCGCACGGGTAAAACTGCCGGCAGCGGGGCGCTTTGACGTGGCGTTCCTGCTCAACCAACCGAACATCATTCACTGCTTCACTGCGCAGATCGAAACCAATGGCGCCGTGGCAAAACACCTCGGCCAACCGAAAGTCGAGTTCCTCCTCGACAAGACTGCCGTGGCACTCAACGACCCGTACGTTGTGCGTTTCCGCATTGTGCAAGGCAAAGACAAAAGCCAACGCAGCGGCGTCAAAGACGTGCAACTGCGCTACTACCTCGCGCCCACCTCGCACCCCCGCGAAGTGGCGGCGCTGGAAGTCGCCGACGGCGTGTACGAAGCGCCGATCACCCTCGACCGCAGCGGCGCCTGGTATCTGCATGTGCGCGCGGCGTCGCTGGGCGCCGGTTTCGATGACAAGACCTTTGCCAGTGTTCGGGTAGCCCCCGGCCAGGCCCGTTGAAGAGGAGTTTCGACATGAACCGATTTGCATCCACTGGCATGCTGACCCTGTGCCTGTTGAGCCTTGGCGTTCAACACGCCAACGCTCATTCGGCCGACGAACACGCCGGACACAAGGCCCCGGCCAGCAGCACTCAGGAACACGCCCAAGTGAAATTCGCCAACGTGCCGCTGCTCGACCAGAACGGTAAAACCGTGCGCCTCGAACAAGACTTGGTGCAGGGCAAAATCGTTGTTATGAGCTTTATCTACACCAGTTGCACCACGGTGTGCCCGGTGGTCTCGTCGATCATGGGCAAGGTGCAGAAGCAGCTCGGCGCGCGGGTCGGCGAAGAAGTGCAGTTGGTCTCAATCAGCATCGACCCACAGCGCGACGACCCGAAACGTCTGCAGGATTATGCGCGTACCTTCCAGCGCGGGCCGGGCTGGAGTTGGCTGACCGGTTCGCCACAGTCGATCAATGAAACCCTCAAGGGCCTCGGCAGTTTCAGCGGTGACCTGAAGAGTCATCAACCGCTGATCCTCGTCGGCGACGGCGACAGCCGCCACTGGATGCGCTACTACGGCTTCACTGATCCGGCGCTGCTGGCCAAGGAAGTGGAAAAACTCAGCGGCCTGCGCACCCACGCCAAACACACCGCCATCGCCATGGAGCAGCAGCCATGAGAACGCTCGACTGGATCTCCCTGACCGTGTGTTTCTGGATTCTTGGTAACGTCGCGTTCGCCCACGAAGGCCACGTCTCCGAGCCGCCAGCCGCTGTCGCTGCCGCGCCGGCCAAAGGCACCCACGACGCGAAAACCTGGTTCACCGACACGCCGTTGCAGGATCAGAACGGCGAGACCCTGCGCTTCTACAGCGATGCGCTGCAAAACCGCATAGTGCTGCTCAACGTGATCTTCACCAGTTGCAACGACGCCTGTCCGCTGATCACCCAAAAGCTCAAAGAAGTCCGCGAGCTGCTGGGTGACAAGGCACAGGACATTACCTTCATTTCCCTTACCAGTGACCCGCTGCGCGACACGCCGGCGGTGCTCAAGGCTTACACCTTGAAGCAGGGTTCCGATGACCCTCATTGGCTTTTTCTTACCGGCGACAAGGCGCAGATGGATCTGGTGCTGAGCCGCATCGGCCAGATCGTGCCGACGCCCGAGCAGCACTCGACGCAGTTGATCGTCGGCGATGTCGCCAATAAACGCTGGAGCAAGATCCGTCCCGACGCCCCGGCCGCCGCCATTGCCCAGCGCTTGCAGTTGCTGACAATGCCCGTGGCTGGCCGTTGACTCCGCGCCATGAAACGCTGCCGCGTACTCGCCCTGATCCTGCTCGCTGGCGTCAGCCTTGGCGCGAGCGCTGCGCCGCTGACTGCGGAGGAAGCGGCAGGCAAGCGCCTGTACCGCCAAGGTCTTTCAGCTAGCGGCGAAGCGATCATGGCGCGGGTTGGCGCGGCGGATATGTTGCTGCCGGCAACCAGCCTGCCGTGCGCCAATTGCCACGGCGCCGACGGCCTCGGGCGACCCGAAGGCGGGGTGCGTCCGCCGCCGCTGAACTGGGCGCGACTGACCAGCGCTTATGGTCAGCAGCAGGTCAACGGGCGCAGCTATCCGGCTTACAGCGAAAGCACTCTGGCCATTGCCATCGAGCAGGGCCGCGACCCCGGGCACAATCGCCTCGACCCGAGCATGCCGCGCTTTGTGCTGTCGATGAAGGATCAGCGCAATCTCACCGCGTACCTCAAACGCCTGGCCGATGAGCGCGACCCCGGCCTCGACGCCGAGACCTTGCACCTCGGCACGCTGCTGCCCAGTCAGGGCCCGCTGGCGGAAGAGGGCATGACCATCGCAGCGATACTTAACGGCAGCGTGGCGCGGATCAATCAGGCCGGAGGCATTCATGGACGGCAGCTGCGTCTGACCGTTGTCGATCCCGGCCCGGATCGCGCCAGTGCCGAACAAGCCCTGCAGCAGTTGATCGAGCAGGAACAGGTGTTCGCCCTGATCGCACCGCTGGCACCGGCTCTCGACAGCGAACTGGGGCCGCGCCTGGAACAGGCCGGCGTGCCGCTGATCGGCGCCTTGTCGTTGCTTGGGGCGGTGCAGGCCAGTCCGCAGATTTTCGAGCCGCTGCCGGGCTTGCGCGAGCAACTGATCGCCTTGGCCGATTACGCCACGGCGAGTTTGCGCGTGCTGCAAGGGCCGACCCTGATTGCCTATCCCGATGACCCTGCACAAACGCTGGCCGCGCAAAACCTCGGCCAGTATTTGCAGGATCACGGCTGGCAAAAAGTCCAACTGCAAGCCTACGACCCGACGGCGGATGCGCTGCCGCTGGGTTCGCGATCGGTGTTCTATCTGGGCAGTGGCGGCGGTTTCAGTCGTCTGGCGACACGGCTGCAAAGCGCCGGGCAAGTGCCTTATCTGTTCGCCGCTTCAAGCCAGGTGGCCGGCGATCTGCTGCAAGTGCCCGACGGATTCACCCGACGGGTGTTTCTCGCCTATCCGTTCGTGCCCAGCGACTGGACCCAGACCGGGCGCATGGCCCTGACGCTGCTGCGCGAAGGCCAGGGCCTCGGCGCCCAGCATGCGGTGCTGCAAGTCGGCGCCTACGCTTCGATGTTGCTGCTCAGCGAAGGCATGAAACAGGCCGGCCGCGACGCCAGCCGCGAAAAACTGGTGACGGCGCTGGAAGGTCTGCACGACTTCGACACCGGTCTGACCCCGCGCCTGAGCTTTGGCCCCGGCCGACGCCTGGGCTTGAGCGGCGCCCATGTGGTCACCGTGGATTTGCCCGATCAGCGCTTTTATCTGGTCGCACCCTATAAACCGATTGTTGCCAGCCCCTGAATGGAGGGCCCGATCATGAAGCTCACAACGCTGATAATGCTGCTGACCTGCTGGCTGCCGCTGGCGTGGGCCAATAACGAGCCGGCCGTGGCGCGAGTCAACGGCGAGGAGATTTCCGGGTTTCGCTTTGAGCGCTTCTTTGCCGAATACCTGGAAGATCAGGGCCGCGCGGTGGCGAGCATTCGTAATCCCAAGGCCTACAAACAGCTGCGTCAGGCGGCGCTGCAAGCGCTGATCGACAAAGAACTGCTGTGGCAGGAAGCGCAAAAACGCGGGCTGCAGATCGACGATCAAGTGGTACTTCAGCAAGTCGAGCAGACCCGCAGTGCTATCGGCGGCACGGATAAATTCGTCCGCCGCTTGCAGGACGCCGGTTTCGATGAGGCGTCCTTCACCGAGTACAGCCGCCGCGAACTGGCGGCGCAGCAGATGTTCGCCGAGTTGATCCGCGCCAATACCTTGCAACCGCGCCACCTGTTGATCCGCGTGCCCGCGCAAGCGGATGCAGCCACAGTCACCGAAGCGCGTCTACGCTTGTTGCAAATGCGCGCCTCGATTGCCGGAGGGGCGAGTTTTGCCAGCG
The DNA here is from genome assembly GCF_900187485.1 of Pseudomonas sp. Irchel s3a12. NCBI lineage: Bacteria > Pseudomonadati > Pseudomonadota > Gammaproteobacteria > Pseudomonadales > Pseudomonadaceae > Pseudomonas > Pseudomonas sp. Irchel s3a12. Next base: position 123,895 of record NZ_FYDN01000002.1, on the reverse strand, counting down.
ATCCGGTGCGCTCACCGTTTGGCTGGCATGTGATTTATTTGCCGAACCACTTGGAGGCCGCCGATGTCCCAGATTTGCAGGGGCTGGACACAGTCAGGGCACAGCTCGCCCGACAGCAACAGACCCAGGCTCGTCGTCAGGTGCTCGCGCAATTACGGGTGCAGAACAGGATCGAACGAATTGACGACGACTGAAGGTTCCCCCCCAATAGTGGGGAATGGCTTCGATGCCCATTCAGGTGCTTCCCCGTTTCTGGGGAACGGGGTACCGGGACGAGCGGGCATTGTCATTAAATTCAAGGACATGAAGACGTAAAATTACCGGCACTCAGCCTGGCATGAAGTGTGCGTTACCGATGGTAAGGCGCACTCTCAGGGCGGGGTCATCGGACCTGCTGTTTCAAGGAGTCGACCTTGGTTAACAAAGTACTGGTTGTCGAAGACGAACAGCTGCTTGCACAGAACCTTCAGGATTATCTGTCGGCGCAGGGGCTGGACGTCCGGATTGCACATGACGGAGCGACGGCTATCGGTTTGGCCGAAACGTTTGCCCCCGACGTGCTGGTGTTCGATTACCGCTTGCCCGATATGGAAGGCTTTGAGGTGCTCGACGCGGTCCGCCAGAACAGGACGTGCCATTTTGTGCTGATTACGGGTCACCCGACCGCTGAAGTCTGTGAGCGGGCGCGGCAACTGGGGGTCAGCCACATCCTGTTCAAACCGTTTCCTTTGGCGGAACTGGCCCGAGCTGTCTGCGACCTTCTGGGCTTCAAGCGCGAAGCGAAACCTGGTGCAAACCCTTCCGAGGGTTTCGTCGAACGACGCCAGAGCAGGACCGAGAGCTTCCCGTTGCAGTTGTACGATGGCAGTTGGGTGTTGGCGGATCGGCGACGGCAGTCGCGATCCATGGCGCCGGACGACGATCAAATGCTCACCGGGGAGTAATGGCGCGAACAGACGTTCCGGCACTTGCCGCCAAGGTTTGCCGCGCCGACAGGGCACCAAGCCCCGGTTGGAGAGCAAGCCATGGAACGTCTGTCCGTTGTCGTCGAACCTCTGCTGGCGCCGAGCGCGCCGGAACGCTTTTCCAGTGAACAGCTTGCCCAGGCCCGGGCGCGGGCCGCCACCTCCGGCGAACGCGTGCTTGAAGCCCTTGGCGTACTCTGTGAACTGGCGCCGATGCCGTTCATTCACACCCTCGGCGCCACCCTGCATTACCCGGTGCTCGACACCGACAGCCTGTTTCAAGCGACGCCGGTATTTGACCGGGTCACCCTCGCACAATGCCTCAAACGTGAATTCATCCTGCTGCGCCACAACGACGAAGTCATCGGCGTGTTTGCCGACCCCTTCGACCCGGCGCGGCTGGCCTGGATCGATGACTGCCTGCACGGCGCGCCGCTGCATCTGGTGCACGCCGATGACCTCAAAGCCTATCTGGCCCGTCACGAAGAAAGCTTCCACGCCGTCGAATCGCTGAACGCCCAAGGCGATACCCACCACGAAATCGACACCCTGCAAAGCCTGTCGCTGACCAGCATCAGCGAAGACGCCAGCAGCGTGGTGAAACTGGTCAACTCGACCCTCTACGACGCGCTGAAAATGCACGCCAGCGACATTCACCTCGGCACTACCGGCCACGGTCTGGTGATCAAGTACCGCATCGACGGTGTGCTCAATAACATCAGCAAAGTCCAGGGCAGCGAGTTCGCCGAGCAGGTGATTTCGCGGGTCAAGGTCATGGCTGAACTGGACATCGGCGAAAAACGCGTGCCGCAGGACGGTCGTTTCAAGATTGGCATCAGCGGCCGCCAGATCGACTTCCGCGTATCGATCATGCCGAGCATCTTTGGCGAAGACGCGGTGCTGCGGGTACTCGACAAACAGGATCTGGCCGACAAGGTCTGCGGTGTGCAATTGCAGGCGCTGGGCTTTGAGGACGAAACCCTGCGCCAGTTGCGCCGCCTCGCTGCCGAACCCTACGGCATGGTCCTGGTGACGGGCCCGACCGGCAGCGGCAAGACCACCACGCTGTACGCGATGATCACCGAGATCAACCACGGCGTGGACAAGATCATCACCATCGAAGACCCGGTCGAATATCAATTGCCGGGGGTGCTGCAAATCCCGGTCAATGAGAAAAAAGGCCTGACCTTCGCCCGGGGTTTGCGCTCGATCCTGCGCCACGACCCGGACAAGATCATGGTCGGCGAAATCCGTGACCCGGACACCGCGCAGATCGCCGTGCAATCGGCGCTCACCGGCCATCTGGTGTTCACCACCATCCACGCCAACAACGTTTTCGACGTGATTGGCCGCTTCACCCAAATGGAAATCGACCCGTACAGCCTGGTCTCGGCGCTCAACGCGATTCTCGCCCAGCGCCTGATTCGGCTGGTGTGCGCCAGTTGCAGCGCGCCGGTCAATCCAAGCGATGAAGAGCTGTGCGCCTCGGGCCTCGATCCGCAGAAAGTCGATCACTACCACTTCGTCCACGGCAAAGGCTGCGGCCACTGCCGGGGCAGCGGTTATCGCGGGCGCACGGCGATTGCCGAGTTGCTGCACCTCGACGACGAGCTGCGCCAGATGATCGTCGAGCGCCAACCGATCAAACAAATCAAAGCCCTGGCCTGTGCCCGTGGTTTGCGCCTGTTGCGTGAATCGGCGCTGGAGCTGGTGGAACAAGGTCGCACCACGCTGGAGGAGATCAATCGTGTCACTTTTATCGCGTGAGCGTTTTGTCGCCGTGCTCGGCGCCAGCGGTGTTGGCCTCGGTCAGCGGCGCGGCAGCGACACCCTGTGGCTGGGCAGCGTCGGCTACATCGACGAAGGCTTCCAGAGCTACGCGGTGGCGCTGGATACCCTCGACTGCCTGCTCGGTGAACACGCCCGTGCCGGTGCCGAACTGAGCGTGGTCATCTCCGGGCACTTCAGCCGTTTCTGCCTGGTGCCGTGGAGCGCGCAGATCAGCAGCCCTGAGGAACTGCGCGGCTTTGCCCAACTGTGTTTTGAAGACCTGTTTGGCGCGCCTACACAACCGTGGAGTCTGGTGCTGTCCGCCGAGCCGGCCGGTTACGACCGCATCGCCAGTGCCTTGCCGCAAGACTTGCTCGAACGCCTGCGCACGCTGGTCAGCGGTCGCGGTTTGCGTCTGCGTTCAGTGCAGCCGTACCTGATGGCGGCGTTCAACCGCTTCGACAAAAGCCTCGATGCCGGCGACTTCCTCTTTGTCGTCGCCGAGCCGCAACGCAGCGTGTTGTTGCTCGCAAGGGAAGGGCGCTGGGCCGGTGTGCGCTCAGTGGGCGGCAGCGACAGCGATGCCGCGTTGAATGCCCTGATCGGTCGCGAACGCCAGCTGCAAGCCTCGACCAGCGAACGCGCGTTCAACGTTTATCTGCATGCCCCTGCGCGCCTCGATGCGCATCCGGACGTGGCGGGTGTGCAACTGCGCACCCTTGAAGACGACTCGATGACCGTGCGTGACGGCTTGTACGTCATGTCCCGGGCGGTGGCCTGACATGCGCGCGCTCAATCTCGACTTTCAGCCACGGCCACGTTCCGGCCCGTTGGGTTGGAGCCTGCTCGGCGGCGGTGTACTGCTGGCGCTGCTGTGCTTCGGCGTGCAACAGCACCTCGACGCGCACACCGAACAGCAACAAGGCCACCTGCAAACCACTCAGCGTCAGCTCACCGGCGACAGTGGCGCCAAGTCCACCTTGAGCCCGGCAGAAACCCGCGAGCAAGCGGCAAACCTCGCTGAGATGCGCAAGGTCTCGCAGCAACTGCGCCGCCCATGGGAACGCCTGTTCGCCATGCTCGAAGCGATGCCCCGCGATGACGTCGCGCTGCTGACCCTGACCCCGGATGCGCGCAAAGGCCAGGTACGGATCAGCGCCGAAGCGCGGGATCTGCAAGCGATGCTCGACTTCCACAAACGTCTGGAAGCCAGCGACGAGCTGTCCGACGTGTCGCTGCTCAGCCACGAAATCGTCGTCAAATCGCCGGAACAACCGGTGCAATTCAACCTGTCGGCGACTTGGGAGATTGGCGATGCGAATCCCTAGACTGATCGTCCACGAATACCTGCAAGGCATCGGCATTCCGGGCCTCGCCGGGCTGGCATTGCTGCTGGTCGCCGTGGCTTGGGCACTCGGTGGCTTGCTGCCGGGTTGGCAATCATTGCAGCACCTGAGCCTGCAGACTCAGGAAGCCACCGCGTACCTGGCCAAGGTTGAAGACGGCAGCATCGCGCCGCCGGTAGTGCCGCAGCGTCAGCTCGACGACTTCCGCAACAAACTGCCGGCGCAGCCGCAAGCCACCGTCGCCATCGACCGCATCTACGCCCTCGCAGCGCAAGAACACATCACCCTGGCGCGCGGCGAATACGCCCTCGGCGTCGACCCGAAAACCCATCTGGCACGCTATCAGATCCTCCTGCCAGTGCGCGGCAGCTACCCGCAACTGCGCCGCTTCCTGCACGCCTTGCTCGGCCAGTTGCCGGCGGTGGTGGTGGAAGACCTCGAGTTGCAACGCAAGAAGATTGGCGACACCGACCTCAATGGCCGGATCCGTATGACCCTTTACCTGTCGAGGTCGTGATGAATACCAAGCGCGTGACAGGTTGGTTGGCGTTCTTCGGCGTAGCTGCTGCGCTGGCGTGGTTGCCGGAATATTTCTCGCCAAGCGAAGACGCCGATTCCAACGAAGTCGCCGTCGCCACGCCGGGGAAAACCCGTGGCGCGCTGCCGGCCAGTACCGCCAAGGCCAAGGATGCGTCGATCAAGGACCTGAGCCCGGCCGGCGACTTGTTCGCGGCCAAATCCTGGAAGGCCGCGCCGACTCTGGCCACGGTCACCGAAATGGCCATCAATCCAGCAACTGTGGTGCAAGCCCCGAGCCTGCCACCGGTGCCGTTTCAGTTCGTCGGCAGGCTGCATGACCGCAGCGACCTGCAAGTGTTTTTGCAGAACGGCGAAAAGATCTACGTCGTGCGCAACGGGGATGTGATCGACGACACCTGGAAGATCACCGGCATTTCCGATCTGGAATTGAGTCTGGTCTACCTGCCTTTGCATTTGTCGCAGACCCTGTCTGTGGGGAGTACGCAATGAACCGTTCCCGTTTGCTGATGAGCCTGGGCCTGTGTGCCGGGCTGGCCGCGTGCAGTTCCGCACAAGTGGCCAACAAGGAAGCCGCCGACCTGATTGAACAGGGTCAGTACGAGGCGGGGCTGGCCCGAATCGAAGAAGGCCTGCGCGAAAACCCACGGGACACCGAGCTGCACTTGCTGCTCAACAGCGGTCGGGCCAAGGCGATCACGGCGTTGCTGACGACCGGCGACACTGACCGTTCGCGCCGCGACTTCGCTTCGGCGCGCGTGGCCTACAACCGCGCGCTGACCATCGAGCCGAACAACCGCCGGGCTCAGGATGCCCTGAAGCAGATGGATTACCTGCGCAGCATGGACGAAAAACTGGAACTGGCGCGTGGCGACCTGCGTCGTGGCGACATCTACGGCGCTGATCGCCAGGTCAAACAGATCCTCGAACTCGACCCGAATAACGAAGGAGCGCTGGAGCTGCAAGGCAACATTCGTCTGGTGCAGAGCCGCAACGTGATTGCCTACCCGCAACTGCGCACCAAGCTTGACCGCCCGGTGACCCTGGAGTTTCGCGACGCCAACCTCAAGACCATTTTTGAAGTGCTGTCGCAGGTCGCCGGGCTGAACTTCATCTTCGACAAAGACCTGCGCCCGGACATGAAAGCGACGATCTTTGTGCGTGACGTGCGCATCGAAGACGCCGTGACCCTGCTGCTGCAACAGAACCAGTTGCACCAGAAAGTGGTGAACGAAAACACCTTGCTGATCTACCCGGATTCGCCGCAGAAGGTGAAGGATTACCAGGAATTGGTGATGCGCACCTTCTACCTGACCAGCATCGATGCCAACACCGCGCTCAACATGGTGAAAACCATGCTCAAGACCCGCGACGTGTTCGTCGACGAACGCCTCAACACCCTGACCATGCGCGACACCGAAGACGCCGTGCGCATGGCCGAGAAACTCCTGCAGTCGCAAGACCAGTCGAACCCGGAAGTGGTGCTGGAGGTGGAAGTGATGGAAGTCGCCACCCAGCGCATTCTCGACCTTGGCCTGCAATGGCCGAACACCTTCGGCGTGGTCAACAGCGACGGTTCGGCGGTGACCCTGCTTGATCAACTGAAAGGCATCAACTCCAGCCGGATTTCGATCTCGCCGTCGCCGCAAGCCAAGATCAACGCCCAGGACAACGACATCAACACCCTCGCCAGCCCGGTGATTCGTGTGAGCAACCGTGAGCAGGCGCGGATCCACATCGGTCAGCGTGTGCCGATCATCAGCGCGACTTCGGTGCCGTCGACGCAAGGCCCGGTGATCACTGAAAGCGTCACTTACCTCGACGTCGGTCTGAAGCTCGAAGTGCAACCAACCGTGCACCTGAACAACGAAGTGGCGATCAAGATCGCTCTCGAAGTGAGTAACGCGACACCGCTGGAACCGACCCGTCAGGGCACGATCCCGGTGCAGGTCGACACCCGCAACGCACAAACCTCACTGCGCCTGCATGACGGCGAAACGCAGATCCTCGCCGGCCTGATGCGCAACGACCACGGCGCGACCGGCAACAAGATCCCGGGCCTCGGCGACATCCCTGGCATTGGCCGGCTGTTCGGCAGCAACAAGGACACTGTCGGCAAATCGGAACTGGTGCTGTCGATCACCCCACGGATCGTGCGCAACCTGCCGTACCAGAGCCCGTCGGACATGGAGTTCTCCACCGGCACCGAAACCAGCATGCACATTCAGGCACCGGATCGTTCGCAGAGTTACGTGATGCCATCGCCTGCCGCGCAGCCGCGTGCCGTCGGTGAGTCGGCCGTGGCCACCACCCGTATCACCGTCGAGAAGCCTTGATCATGAACGCCTCCCAGCGCGGTTTCACCCTGATCGAAGTCGTGGTGACGCTGGCCCTGATCGGCCTGTTGGCGAGCATGGCGGCGCCGCTGACCGAGACTTTGGTGCGGCGTGGCAAGGAGCAGGAATTGCGCAACGCGCTGTACCAGATTCGCGATGGCATCGACGCCTATAAACGCGCGTTCGATGCTGGCTATATCGAGAAATCGCTGAACAGCAGCGGCTATCCGCCGAATCTGCAAGTACTGGTCGAAGGCGTGCGCGATGTGCGCAGTGCCAAAGGCGCCAAGTTCTACTTTTTACGCCGCATCCCGCGCGATCCGCTGGTGCCGGCCAAACGTGACGACGAAGGGGGTTGGGGCGTGCGCGCCTACAACAGTTCGGCTCAAAACCCGCGCGATGGCGAGGACGTTTTCGACGTCTACTCCCACGCCCGGGGCAAGGGCCTCAACGGTGTCGCTTACCGCGAGTGGTGAACCTCATGCGCCGGGAAAAAGGTTTTACCTTGCTGGAGCTGATGGTGGTGATGGCGATCATCGCCACGCTGATGACCATCGCGCTGCCGCGCTACTTCAACAGCCTCGAAGCGTCGAAGGAAACCACCCTGCGCCAGAGCCTGTCGGCGATGCGCGAGGCGCTGGATCACTACTACGGCGACACCGGCCGCTATCCGGATTCCATCGAGCAACTGATCGAACAACGTTACCTGCGCAACGCGCCACTCGATCCGATCACCGAACGCAAAGACCAGTGGGTGCTGATCGCGCCACCGGACGGCGTCGCCGGTGGTGTGGCCGATATCAAAAGCGGTGCTACCGGGAGGGCGCGTGATGGCAGCCAGTATTCCGAGTGGTAACCGTGCGCAGCAGGGTGGTTTCACCTACCTCGGCGTGCTGTTCCTCATCGTAGTGATGGGCATGGGCCTGGCCAGTGCCGGCGAGTTGTGGTCGACCGCGTCGCGCCGCGACCGTGAACGCCAGTTGCTCTGGGTCGGCACCCAATACGCCCAGGCGCTGCGCAGCTACTACCGCAGTTCGCCGGGGTTGGCGCAGTACCCGAAAGAGTTAGTCGATCTGCTCGACGATCAGCGTTTTCCCGAGGCGAAGCATCACCTGCGTCAGCTCTATCCTGATCCGATTGGGCAGGGTGAATGGGCGCTGCAACGCGGGTTTGATGGCCGTATCACCGGCCTCAACAGCCCATCGACCGAGCTGCCGTTGAAGCAATCCGGGTTCCCGACGCAGTGGTCGGATTTCGATGGCATGCAGCGTTATTCGGATTGGCAGTTCGTCGCTGAAAAAGCCTTTCTTGAGGGCACTAATGGCCCGGCCAAAGGCCAATCGAATCTGCCGCAGGCGTTGCAGCCATGATTCGCCAATGGTGGTGCGCGCTGATCCTCACCGCTGTGGCGTGCTGCGCCAGCGCCAGTGAAGAAGACGAAATGATGGGTTTCATCGTCGATGACACGATCTCGCACATCGGCCACGACTTTTACTACTCGTTCAGTGAACGCCTGCGCGACACCAGCCCGATGGATTTCAACCTGGTGGTGCGCGAGCGGCCCGACGCGCGCTGGGGCAGCCTGGTGACCGTGGAATATCAGCAACGCCTGGTTTATCGGCGCTTCCTGCCGCCGAACACCGTGGAACTGAAGGACGAGGCCTACGCGGCCGCCGACTGGGTTCGACGCCAGGTTGTCCAGCGCAAGCTGGAGGCTCTGTTGCAGGACACCACCGACCTTGAGAAGGACGAACTATGAACAGCACAACGTTCTCACGGCGCAGCGGATTCTGGATCTCGGGGTTGTTGATCGGGCTCGCCAGCGCTGCCGCTGTCCAGGCCACTGAACTGGTCTACACGCCGGTCAACCCGTCGTTCGGCGGCAACCCGCTCAACGGCACCTGGCTGCTCAACAACGCGCAGGCGCAAAACGATTACGACGACCCTGATCTCAAGAGCCGTTCGACCGTGGCCGGCACCTCGGCGCTGGAGCGTTTCACCAGTCAATTGCAATCGCGGCTGCTAGGGCAGTTGCTGGACAACATCTCCACCGGCAACACGGGGAGCCTGTCCACCGACTCTTTTATCGTCAACGTCATCGACGACTCCGGGGCACTGAGCATTGAAGTGACCGATCGAGCGACCGGTGAGGTTTCGGAAATTCAGGTGAACGGCCTCAACCCATGACGGGCTGACGGTTCCGGGGAGAACGGACATGAAAAAGATCATCGCGTTAGGGCTGCTGTTGGCGACATTACAAGGGTGCAGTCTGCGTGAGCCGATGTCGGCCGAGCAGGACACCGAAACCCCGACCCTGACTCCAAGGGCTTCGACTTATTACGACTTGCTGAAGATGCCGCGACCCAAGGGGCGGTTGATGGCGGTGGTGTACGGCTTCCGTGACCAGACCGGGCAGTACAAGCCGACCCCGGCGAGTTCGTTTTCCACCAGCGTGACCCAGGGCGCGGCGTCGATGTTGATGGATGCGATGCAGGCCAGTGGCTGGTTTGTGGTGCTTGAGCGGGAAGGGCTGCAGAACCTGTTGACCGAGCGCAAGATTATTCGCGCGTCGCAGAAGAAGCCGAATACGCCGGTGAATATTCAGGGTGAGCTGCCGCCGTTGCAGGCGGCGAACATGATGCTCGAGGGCGGGATCATCGCTTATGACACCAATGTGCGTAGCGGTGGGGAAGGGGCGCGGTATCTGGGGATTGATTTGCAGCGTGAGTATCGGGTGGATCAGGTGACTGTGAATTTGCGGGCGGTGGATGTGCGCAGTGGGCAGGTGTTGGCGAATGTGATGACCAGCAAGACGATTTATTCGGTGGCGCGCAGTGCGGGGATTTTCAAGTTTATCGAGTTTAAAAAGTTGCTTGAGGCTGAGGTTGGGTATACGACGAATGAGCCGGCGCAGTTGTGTGTGTTGTCGGCGATTGAGGCGGCGGTGGGGCATATGGTGGCGCAGGGAATTGAGCGGCGGTTGTGGCAGGTGGCGGGGGACGCTTCTGTGCCTTCGCAGGATGATGTGTTGAATCGGTATTTGAGCCAGAACAAGGTGGATCCGGAGGCGGAGTGAACGTGGCGGCCTTCGGGCCGACCAGGTTCTTGCAGATGTACCCAGTTCCCACTGTGGGAGCGAGCCTGCTCGCGAAGGCTTTTTGTCAGGCGGCGGGGTTCTTTTTGACTGAGTACATATCCGTTTCTGCGGTAACGGCTGCTTAGGATTCCGCCCTTACGGCGGGTCACCTTTTCCAAACGCCGAAAAGGTAACCCAAAAGGCTTGCTCCTGCGTGCGGCCCGCTCGCTAAAGCTCGGGGTTCCTTCGCTCCGGGATCGATCCGGGCGCAGCGCCTACGGTTTGCTTCGCTGCACCTCCTCTCGCTGTGTTTGGCTGCGCCAAACGGTCGCTGCGCTCCCACGCCCGGATCAATCCCTCCACTCAGCCTTCCGACGTCGCCCGTGGATCAAGATCAAAAGCAGGCGAGCTGACACTCGGCCTATTGAGTGGTGAGGAGCACAGCGTGCTCGGCTTTTGATCTTCGTAGGCGCTGAGCATGCTCGCGAAGGCGGCCTTACAGCCGACCAATCTCTTGCTGACAGAGCGCGATTCAATTGTAGGAGTGAGCCTGCTCGCGATAGCTATCTCTCAGACTCAGTTGCCATTGCGGATGTACCCAAATCCTTGTGGGAGCTGGCTTGCCAGCGATGGCGATCTACGAGCCGACCAATTCCCGTCGGTTGCACACATTCACTGTAGGAGCTGCCGAAGGCTGCGATCTTTTGACTCTGATTTTTTAAGATGAATATCAAAATCAAGATCAAAAGATCGCAGCCTTCGGCAGCTCCTACACATGCGTATTTCAATTCGGGATGTTTAAAGGATGTTTCGATTTTGCGGAACCTTCCCACGAGGTTTTCAGGTTGTCCGTCGGACGTCCGGTCTCTAGCCTGTGTTCGTCGCTGCCAATTCAGCGACCGGGCATGGAAACCCGAAGACACGAGAGAGCAGATACGCCTTTCATAACGTATGCTTGCGCACTTTCATTGTGTGCACTCTGTTATGGCGGTTGTGCGCGGGAGACATTCGTGTCTGCCGGGTTGCTCTCTCCCGGATTTCCAGCCTGCGTACAGCTGCCACCCATTTTTCCTGGAAGTCGAATGGGCCAGCTGCAACTATCAATGAGAGAGAATCACCATGAAAAAACCAACACCCAACCCCCCAGAATCAGACACCAACACCACATCCCCCTACGCCTCAGTCGACAGCAAAAAACTCCACGAAGCCGCCGACCGCGCCCTCGATTTCTACCTCAACCCCACCGCCCACATCATGTCCAGCGCCAACGAGCCGGAACCCATGTACTTCGCCAACCCCAGGTACAACACCGAATCCCTGCTCGCCAACGCCAGCGAAACCCTCGGCTCGGCCAGCGAAATGCTGATCAACTTCGCCGCCTCCCTGGAAACCTCTCAGCGCAAAACCGCACTGGGCATCGCTCAAGTCGTCATGCTGGGCGAACTGGCGGTGAATCAAGCGCTGGATCACGTCGAGTTGAAGGATGGCTAATTAGATCGTTCCCACGCGCAGCAAAGGAATGCAGCCCTTGACGCTCTGCGTCAAATTCGCAATTTGGAACGCGGAGCGTCCCGAGAGGCATTCCCACGCAGAGCTTGGAACGATCAAAAAAACCGTACCTCCACGGGAAGCACGGTTTCTTGTGTTGAGACGAGGAAGCGATTTTAACCGGGGTCGCGTCGAGGGTACTCCTGACGCGCATGCAAGATGCTCACAATCTCAATTTGGTCCGCCACTTGATAAACGACGAGATAGTTCGGGCTTACCACAATCTCTCGAGTGCCGGGAGAGCGGCCTTTGCGATACAGGTGTGGATGCCAACAAAGCGCAGATGTAGTTTTTACGACGGACTTGTGAAGTGCAGTCGCCGCTACAAAATTTCGCTCGCCAATGTACTTCAGGATTTTCGAGAGTTCGACCCGAGCCTTGGGTCGCCACTTAATCTGCATCAGCGCTTTTGCGCATTGATTCCATCAAGGCGTTGATTTCCTCCATCACTTGCTCATGGGGAATACTCGGGCGCGGATCATCGAGAGAGGCCTGTACTTCGGCCCGAAACCAACGGTCATAACTTGCAGCCTGTTCCTCGGGATCAAGATCCGAAACAACCGGGCACAGTGGGTCGATCAAGGACGGGTCGATCATAGAACCTCCGGGTTTGGTGCCTCGAAGTCTATTCGTTAACGGTATCGCTGTCGTCGCTGTCTGGATGAATTGCATGTAGGCCAAGCTCCATGAGGATCAAGTTGTCCCGGCAAATCCTAGAGCCTGCACTTCCGACGGCCAACCGCCAGAACTTGTCAGAAAACTCTCCGAATTTCTAAAAACGTTCCGTTTTCCGTAGGACGCAACTCAAACGTCAGCGCAAAAAAAACCGCGACCCCCGTCACCAGAGAATCGCGGCCCATCAACACCCAACCCCTACTGCTGCAACACCGTCGCCTGGTTAGCCGAGCCGAACTGCTGAATATTCGCCGTCTGCGTAACCCCGCTCTGATCGACATTGGCAATGTTCCCCGTCCCGCCCTGGGTCACATACGCCACGTTCATCGTATCCGCTTGTTTCACGGTGATCATGTTGTCACTGCCATACAGCTGCGCGGTATACGCCTGGTTCCCTGACCCCGACTGATCGAAATCAGCGCTGTTGCCCGTGCCATTCGAAGAACCCTGCACCAGGTTGCCCGTGCCGCGTTGATCCGAGATCAAAATGTTGTCACTACCGTTCTGATCAAAATACAGCTCGTTATACGACTCAGCCTGACTGACCGTGGTCTTGTTGCCAGTCCCGGTCTGATGCGTGGTCATGACTTGCCCGACGCCATCCTGAGTGAAGCTGGCGATGTTGCCATTGCCCGCCTGAGTAACTGTCGCGCGTTGGCCGCTGCCGAACTGGCCGCCGGATTGCGGGCCTTTCCAGTTGCTGGCGTAGACCTTGTTGTCATTGCCCACGGAGGTGGCGTTGAGCACGTGGCTGTCGCCGTTCTGGTAGGTGAAGTGCACGTTGCCGTTACCCACCTGATACAGCGCCAGTGTCGAGTTGACCGATTCGAACTGGTCGGCGTAGATCGCGTTGCTGTTGCCGACCTGGGTGACGGCGGCGGTGTTATTTTCGCCGAAGCTTTGGTCGACCACGGTTTCGTTGCTGTCGCCGTACTGGTTGACGGTGGCTTGGCTGGCCAGTTGCGCGTCCTGCCAGATTTCAGTGCCGTTGAGGTTGCCGAACTGGTTGATGGTGATGTTGCCGCCAGTGCCGTTGCGCTGGTCGCCGTAGGCGTAGTTGCCTTCGCCGGCCTGGTTGATGCCGATCTGGCCGCCGTTGTGCAGCACTTGTTCGGCGGTGCCGTAGTTGGCGGTGCCGTATTGGGTAATCACCGAACTGTTGCCGGTGCCTTCATAGAGTTGTTCGATGTTGGCTTCGTTACTGTCGCCGAACTGGAAGGTTTTGCCTTCGCTGCCGTTCTGCGAGTCCTGATAGATGAACGAGAAGTTGCCGGTGCCTTGCTGCTGTTGCAGCGCGTTGTTCGGTGAGCCGAAGCCCAGCGACTGGCTGGCGTGGGCGGTGTTGAAGGCGCCGACTTGTTGCTGGGTGATGGTGGCGTTGTCTTCGTAAAGCTGTTCGGCGTAAGCGGCGTTGTAGTCGCCGATCGCGTCCTGGGTGATCACGCTGGTGGCGTGGTCTTGCACAGCGGCGGCGTCGTTGCCTTGGCCCAGTTGGGTCTGGGTGGTGGTGCTGAATGGGGCCTGGGTCTGTTTCACGTCGGCGATGTTGGCGGTACCGACCTGGCTTTGGTTGGACAGGCTGTCGTCGGCCATCGCCTGGGCACTGATCATGACCAGGAGGGCGGCGGTGAGGGGCGTCAGTTTGAACATGATGAACTCTCCGATGATTGGCAGTGCTTAGCGATATTGCTTGACCGAAACGCTCATGCCGTTGCCCGACTGGGTCACGGCGCTTTGCAGCCCCGCGCCGGCCTGCTCGATGCTGGCGTCGTTGTTGTTGCCGTTTTGCGAAATCTGCGCGCGGTTGTGGCTGCCGTTTTGCGTGATTGAGGCGGCATTGCCGGAACCGTTCTGGTTGATCAGCGCCATCAGGTCGCTGCCCTGTTGCAGGATGTACGCCTCCTGATTACTGCCCGATTGCACGATCTGCCCGAGCAGCGACTGACCGTTCTGTTGCAGCAGGGCGAAGTTGGCCTGGCCGAGCTGGTCGATCAGGGCTTGCTGACCCACCGGTGGGGGCAGTTCGCCGAGGTCGCTGCTGGTCGGGGCCAGGTCGTCGTTTTCCATCAGGTCGTCGGCACGCACGCCTGCACTGCTGCACAGCAGGAGCAGGCAAAGCAGGGCGGCGGTCGGCGTGTTCATGGCTCACATCCTGTCAGGCGTTAACCGATTTGAAGTCGGCCCCAGCCACCCGAAAGTGGCTGGGGTGTTGGCTTACAGCGTGGTCACCGAGACCGTGCGCACGGTGCCCTGGGACGAGCGGATCGTCGCGGTCGGGTTGGCCGATGGCACCACCGTCGTGTTGTTCAGCGTCAGCCGCCAGCGACCGGTGACCGGTACGGTGGTGGTGCCGAGGGTGACCAGGCCGGAAGGGGTGGTGACCTGCACGGTGATGGTGTTGCCGGTGGTCACTGACGAGGTGCCGGTGAAGTCCCAGTTGAAGCGCCCGCCGGAGCGTGCCTGCACCGTAGACGCGGTGACGGCGAACGTTTCTGCCGCTGGCCGTGGCGACACTTGCACCGTGACTGTGGCCGGCGTCGACAGGGCACCGAAGGCGTCCCGGGCGATGTAGGTGAAGGTCGTGGTGAACGCCGTGGTCACGGTGGCCGGTGGGGTGTAGGTGATCACCGTGCCGTTGCTGCTAACCGTGCCGCGTCCGGCGGCCGGTTGGGTCAGGCTGTTGACGGCCAGCGGCACGTTGCCTTCCGGATCGGTGTCGTTGGCCAGCACGTTGATCGGGATCGCTACGCCCAGAGTGGCGACGCTGTCGGCGACGGCAGTCGGTGCCTGGTTTGGCGCGACGGTAA
Source organism: Pseudomonas sp. Irchel s3a12 (assembly GCF_900187485.1). Lineage (NCBI taxonomy): Bacteria > Pseudomonadati > Pseudomonadota > Gammaproteobacteria > Pseudomonadales > Pseudomonadaceae > Pseudomonas > Pseudomonas sp. Irchel s3a12. Next base: position 108,835 of record NZ_FYDN01000002.1, on the reverse strand, counting down.
TTGTCACGGTTGCCGGGTTGGCCGACGCCAGGCCTTTGGCGTCCTGCGCTTTGTAGGTGAAGGTGGTGGTCAGTGGCGCGTTGACCACCGCTGGCGGGGTGTAGACCACTGAAGTGGTGCCGTTGAGCGCGACGGTGCCTTGGCCTGCGGCCGGTTGAGTCAACGCGGTGATGCCCAGTGGGTTGTTGCCATCGGGATCGCTGTCGTTGGTCAACAGACTGAGGGTGATCGGCACGCCGAAGCTGGTGCTGCCGCTGTCGGCGTTGGTGATCGGCGCCTGGTTTTCACCCGTGTCCGGCGCGCTGCCGACCACGACGACCGCTTCGGTGTCACCACCGCCAGCGGCAGATTTCACCGTCACGGTGGCCGGTGGCTGAGTCAGGTCGGCGACGGTGATGCGCTGCAGGGTGCCGGTCTTCGACAGACGTCCGTAGCCTTGGGCAACCATGTCGGGGATCGCCACTTCATCGCTCGAAGTAGCCTCGATCAGCAAGCTATGGTTGGCCCAGTTGTAACGGGCAGTCTGCACTTTCACCACGTCGGTGAGCTTGGCCGACACGGCCGTCGGACGCGTGGTGCCGGCGGGGTTGGTGGCGGTCACGACGACTACCGGAGGTACCGCGCCAGTGCCCAATCGGTGGCCGAAGAACAGACCATTGTTGTCACCCAACAGACTGGTCTGGCACGGCGTTGGCGGTGGGCCAGGCAGCAGCGCAACGGTTTCACGGAAGCACAGGGTCGAGCTGTTACTGGCCTTGGCAAACACTTCGGCACGCACGCCGGCGGCGGTGCGGCGATAAGTGGCGCGGTCGATTTCCACCTGCGTCTGCTGACGGTTGTCGAGCACTTTGCCGGACAGGCTGAACACGCTTGACTGGATCGTCCCGGCCGGCCCGGTGATGCGCAGGAAGTTGGTGTTGAACGGGCTGCCGGTCACCGCTTCGTTGAGGTTCGGGTCACCGACGAAAGTTTCCGTGGCGCCTGTATCGGGGTTCACTTCGGTGTACGGGCCGTTGACGCTGCGCAGGAACGGTCCGATGGCGCCATTGACGGCACCGGTGAAATTGCCCGGTGCGCCGATGCCGATGTCGCGGGTGATGTTGATCGCGCGGCGCCCGGGTGCGGTGACATTGACCGTCTCGACGCCATACGGGTGAGTGATGGTGTAGGTGCCGGCAACGGGTACGTTCACCCGGATGCGAATCCGCGCGAAGCTTTGTTGATCACCATCGGCCGGATTTTCCGAGGCGAATGCCGCTTCGATCCCGGCGACATAGGCGTCCACACCATAACCGGCAGCGTTGTCGGCAATCGTGGTTTCGGCCAGGAACCAGAAGGCTTCCGGCGGCCAGTTGTCCGGGAAGATCATCGGCTGGGCGTCGTCGTAGATACCCGGCTCGGCCAGCAGAATGCACATGTAGGCCGGCGGCGTGGTCGCGGCAACGCGCGAACTGGCAGCACGCGACTGGCACAGTTCCATCGACAGCAGATTGTTGTCCTGATACCACATCGGGAATTTCCCGGTGGCGAAGGTGTAGGGGCCGGGGTCGACGGCGGCGAGTTGCGCATAGGCACTGCCGGTCAGCGAGAGAGCGAGCCCGAGCGCGTTGAGCGCAAAGCGTGGCCACTTGTTCATGATGCCTCCTGATGCGGATCTGGGCATGTGAGCGTTCATTGCACGATGACCACTTCTTCGGTATCGCTGCCGCCGTTGGACGACGTCACCCGAACCTTGGCCGGTGGGATCGGCGAGATCCCGGTGGCCAGGGTTTTCACTGCGCCGTCGCCGCCCAGCGCACCGATGGCGGCGCCGCTGCCGGAGGTGGCGGTGAGCACCGGCGGCGAGGTTTCGTCACTGGTCGAGGCGACCACGGTCAGTTGTCCGGAGCTGAGGCTGTATTGCGCGCTCTGGATCACCACCAGATCGGTGAGGGTCATGGGCAGGGTGGTCGGCGTGCTGCTGGCGATGGCCAGGTGGTTGTCGGCGGTCACTTGCAAAGTGGTTGGCAAGGTCGGGTTGACCGAGGACTGCGCGTACCAGCTGCCGGTGCTGTTGGCTTCGGTCATGTTCAGCACCGGGGTGCTGCTGGTCACGGCGACAGTGCCCGGCGCGGGCGGCGCGAGAACGAACACGTCTTGTTGGGCGACCGGCGCGCTGGTTCCCGCTTTACGCGAGTAGGTGCTGCGCTGGGTGATCATTGGCGTTGGCCGGACCACCGTCGACAACTTGCCGGAGACGGCGAACACGTTCGTCCGCAGATCGAGGCCGTTAGGGCCTTCGATGCGCACGTAGTTGGTGTTGAACGGGCTGCCGGTGACAGCCTCGTTGAGGTTCGGGTCGCCGACGAATTGTTCGGCGGCACCGGTCAGCGGGTTGGTCTCGGTGTACGGGCCGTTGACACTGCGCAGGAACGGCCCGATGTCACCCTTGAGCGCGCCGTCGTAGGTTTTCGGCGTGCCGATACCGATGTCGCGGGTCATGTTTATTGCGCGCCGCCCGGGGGTGTCGATGTTGAACACATCGACGCCATACGGGTGGGTGATGACGTAGGTGCCGGCGGTGGGCACGTCGACGCGAATGCGGATCCGGGCGAAGCTGACTTGATCGCCCTCGACCGGCTCTTCAGCGGCGAATGCGGCTTCGATGGCGCTGACGTAGCCCAGATCAATCCCCCGTGCGGCGTCGACGAGGGCCGTTTCGCCGGTGAACCAGAACGCTTCGTCGGGAAAGTTTGTCGGGAAGACAATCGGTTGCGCGTCATCGAACACGCCGGGGGTCGGTAGCAGCGAGCACATGTACGACGGCGCGCCGGGGGCGCTGGGTACTCGGGAGCTGAGCGCTTTGGACAGGCACAGATCCAGGGTGCGACCGTGGGAGTCCTGATACCAACTGGCGAAACCGCCGTTGGCCGGCGTGTACGGGCCCGGATCAACAGCAAACAAAGCGGCCTGGGCAATGCCCTGGGCCAATGCGCTCACGACCAGGACAGTCGCGGTTTTGGACAGTAAAGGGTGCATGAGTTAATCCCTCTATCAAAGTACCTGCCCCTTGGGGATGGGTCAGTTGCACAGGGCCTGTACACCTTCCATGCCAAGGTGCGGTGAATGGGCGGCAGAGGGCCGGATTAGAGGGGTTTGCAGGTGTGAGGTTGGGGTTTTTGGCCAGCGGGGAAAGGGCGTCATTCCCCAGAATCGGGGACGGTGGGGATGACATTGAACGTCTGTCAGATGAAGAACCTGTGGGAGCGAGCCTGCTCGCGAATGCGGATGTCCTGTGACGAAAATGTCGACTGACCCACCGCCTTCGCGAGCAAGCTCGCTCCCACAAGTTTCTTCGGTGAACACAAAACCGGTGAGCGAACCAGGCCACTGTGGGAGCGAGCCTGCTCGCGAAAGCGGACTTCCTGTGACGAAAATGTCGACTGACCTGCCGCCTTCGCGAGCAGGCTCGCTCCCACAGGGATTTGTGGAGGTTTGGGCGGCCTTATCGGGGCGATATCCCCGCAACCGGGCAAACCCCCACCCGTGGGCTATAACCCTATAGGGACGTATAGAGAAGTCGCCGCCATGAACATGCAGTCGAAATCGCTTCCGGTCGAGGAGGGCAATCTGCGCTTGGGCTCGCGCAAGCAGTCGTTCAACCTGCTGCGCTGGTTTTCGCTGATCAGCATGGCGGTGATTGGTACCGTGGCCATCGCGCTTGGCGCGGTGTCGACGCGTTTTGTCATTGATGAAAGCGTGCAGCGCGATGCGTTGCTCACCGCCCAGTTCATACAGGCCATCGCCTCGGCCGAGGTACGTCACGTTTCCATTCCCAATATCCGCACGATGGGTGAATTGCTCGACCCGCGTCAGGACACGAACTTTCCCGACGTCAGTCCGCAAGCCCGGGCCGATGCTCGGGGCGAGTTTCTCGATCACATCGAACACTTGCCGGATGTGATTCTGGCCAATATTTATGCGCCCGACCGCCAGGTGATCTGGTCAACCAACCCGGTGCTGATCGGTACCAGCATTCATGCCGACGAGGACCTCGATCGTGCCTTCAACGAAAAGATTCCGGTATCCGCCAGCTACCACGACGTCGACAAGGCCCGCGAAGAACAGAAATTCATCACGCCACCGGACTACATCTTCATCGAGAACTACATTCCGCTGTTTGACGCCGAGGGCAAGAACGTCACAGCAATGGTCGAAATCTACAAGGAGCCCAAGGATCTGATCGCACGCATGGAGCGCGGATTGGTTCTGATCTGGCTGGCCACCGCACTGGGTGGCGGGCTGATTTATCTGGGCCTGTACTGGATCGTGCGGCGCGCGGCGATTCTGCTCGCGGCCCAGCAAAAACAACTGATCGCCAACGAAACCTTTGTCGCCCTGGGCGAGATGTCTTCCGCCGTGGCGCACAGTCTGCGCAATCCGCTGGCGACCATCCGTTCCAGCGCTGAACTGGCGCTGGAGTTCGACGCCGGCCCGGCGCAGAAGAACATCAACGACATCATCGGCCAGGTCGATCGCATGTCGAAATGGGTGCGCGAGCTGCTGCAATCGCTGCGACCGCTCAACGATGACCCGGAACCGGTGAATCTGGTGGCAGCGCTGCACGAAAGCCTTGTCGCGTTTGAACAGCAGATCGCCAGAGCCGGCGTGCAGGTGGTGTTTCATCCGCAGCACACACCCATGGTGCTCAGCCAGCCTGTGCAACTGACACAGATCCTCAACAGCCTGCTGGCCAATGCACTGGAGGCGATGGACAAGGGCGGCACGCTGACCGTCAGCCTGGAACCGAGCGAAGACCGTGGCGTGTGCGTGGTGCTCAGCGACACGGGTAAAGGCATGAATGAGGAACAACGCACCATGGCCTTCCGGCCGTTTTTCACCACCAAGTCTGGCGGCCTCGGAGTCGGTCTGGTCCTGGTCAAGCGCATCATGGAGCGCTTCGGCGGCGGCGTGACCCTCGACAGCCGCGAAGGCGAGGGCACCACCGTGCGGTTGGCCTTCCAACTCGTCCCCTGATTCACACATTCCCCCTGTAGGAGCTGCCGAAGGCTGCGATCTGTTGATCTTGATCTTAGAAACCAAGATCAAAAGATCGCAGCCTTCGGCAGCTCCTACATGAGGTTTGCATTACCTCAAAATATTTATGAACCTCCCCCATCAGTGGGTGTCAAGCCCCGGTCACCGGGGAGTGGGGAAACTCACAGCATCCTCAACTCCCTGTAACAACTGGAAATAATTTCTTGGCGCACTAGTTGCAAAACACCATCACCCCTTCCTTGATGAGGCGGCTGGTGATGGACAGAACAACGCGTGACGCAAGCAACACCTTTTTGCTGACGCCCTTGAGCGTCTTTCTGATGTTGACCCTCGGCAGCATGGCCGGCGTCCGCGCCAGCCCCATCGATGACGAGCGACAGCCAGAAGTCTCCGATCCCTCGGCGTACTACGACGAACCGGCCGACCGCGCCGGCGCGCTCAATAACATCCTGACCCTGCCCGAGGCCAACGAAGATTCCTTCGACTTGCCCGACGGCGTCAAAGGCAGCCGCGACTCGACCCGCACGGAAAACATTCTGCCGCCGACGGTGCAGACCAGTTTCAACTACCCCACCAACGGCAAGCCGAGCCCGCTCTATGGCGCGCAACCGTTCACCCAGCAGTTGACCTTGTTCGAAGAGTTCGGCCCGGAAAAACTCGACCCAACCACCCCGGCCGCGCCGCTGCCGTTTCCACCAGCGGCGATCGGCCCGGCACCGGCTCAGGACCCGAACAACGTCGCCCGCAGCGCGCCACCCGGCAATGCGCTTGATGCGTTCCTGCGCCAACCGGGGCTAACGCCGTTCCCCAGCCAGTTCGCCAACGTGGTCGACCGCAACCCGTGGCAGGCGCAGATCGAGGTGTACCTCAACCGGCACATCGGCTCGTCCGCCGAAGGTCGGCCACCCGGAAAAGGCTGGGCGCATCAGCGCTGGAACGAGTTCTACCCGCAAGTCGCCTACAAAACCGCGCAGACCGGTGCACGTCTCAATGGTGGCCTGCGTGACAGCGTGCAAATGCACCATTACGCCGTCGGTGAGTTCGGCCCCGGCGGCCTGTATCACAACGTCGCTGGCGTGCCGCTGACCGATGGCACCGCCAAGGGTGTCGACCCGCGTTTCCACCCGGCGATGCCGGCGCAAAACCACAACTCGGTGTGGACCTTCGACGGTACGTTGCCGCCAAAACTGTTGATGGTGCGCTACGGCCAACCGGTGATGATGCGCCACTACAACGGCTTGCCGATCGACCCGTCGGCCAACCGTGGATTCGGTTTGCATACGATCAGCACCCACGAGCACAACGGTCACGCGCCGGCAGAAAGCGACGGCTATGCCAACGCGTTCTTCTTCCCTGGGCAGTTCTATGACTATCGCTGGCCGATCCAGCTGGCCGGTTACGACAGCATCAACACCAAGGCCGAAGACCCGCGCGCGGCGTTCCCCTGCGCACCGGGCGAAACCCTGTGGGTCAACGATCTCGCACCGGCGAAGAAGACCTGCGACAACGGCACCATCAAGATCCGCGGCGATTGGCGCGAGACCATGAGCACCCACTGGTTCCACGATCACATGCTCGATTTCACCGCGCAGAATGTCTACAAGGGCAACGCGGCGATGATGAACTACTACAGCGCCCTAGATCGCGGCAACGAGTCAGTGAATGACGGCGTCAACCTGCGGCTGCCCAGCGGCAGCACCTTGCCATGGGGCAACCGTGACTACGACGTCAACCTGGTGTTTGCCGACAAGGCGTGGGATCAGGAAGGGCAGTTGTGGTTCAACCCGTTCAACACCGATGGCTTCCTCGGTGACCAGCTACTGGTCAACTGGCAGTGGAAACCGACCCTCGACGTGCGCGCACGCAGCTATCGCTTCCGCATTCTCAACGGCTCGGTGTCGCGCTACTTCAAACTGGCGCTGGTGCGGGAAATCAAAGGCACCAGCGGCGAGTTCCAAGGGCCGAAAAACTCCGGTGTGTCGTACAGCCGTGTGCCGTTCCACATGATCGCCAACGACGGCAACATCATGGAGCACAGCGTACCGTTCGACGGCAGCATGGATCTCGACGCCGATGGCGATAAACAAAACCACAACGCGATCCTGCCGACCCAAGGCATCGCCGAGCGCTTCGACATCATCGTCAACTTCTCGAAAAACGGCATCAAACCGGGGGACAAGCTGTTTTTCGTCAACCTGCAGGCCCACGACGACGGCAAGGGACCCAAAGATGTCATTCCATTGGGCGACATCCTGTCGGAGAAATACCTGGCGGTGATCAAGCAGACCAGCAAGGGCCCGCAATGGGACAAGGGCGATCCGGCGGTGGGCAAGGTCTTGCAGCTCAACGTCAAGGCTTACACCGGCCAGGATCTGGCGATGAACCCGGCAGCCTACGAACCGGCGAAACCGGGCAAGGCTGAAGGGCTGGTGATGATCCCGCTGAAGATCCACCGCGACAACGCGGCCGATAAAGCCGTGCTGGCCAAGGCCCGCCACCGCACTTTCACCTTCGGCCGCTCCGACGGCACCGATGAAGCGCCGTGGACGGTCAAGACTGACGGCGGCTTCGGCTTCCACATGGATCCACGCCGCCTGAACGCTTCGACCCAGTTGTCCAGCGGCCCGACCGATGCCGGTGTCACCGGCTTCGGCACCCTGGAAGTGTGGAACATCAAGGCTGGCGGCAAGGGCTGGAGCCATCCGGTGCATGTGCACTTCGAAGAGGGGATCATCCTCAGTCGCGGCGGCAAGGCCCCGCCAGAGTGGGAAAAATGGGCACGCAAAGACGTCTACCGCATCGGCTCCGAAGCCGATGGTCTGGACAGCGTCGAGATGGCGATCAACTTCCGCGAGTTTGCCGGGACGTATATGGAGCACTGTCACAACACCCAGCATGAAGACAACTCGATGCTGCTGCGTTGGGACCTGGAGAAACCCGGGCAACTGCAACTGATGCCAACCCCACTGCCAAGCTGGGACGGTGTGCGCTACGTCAACTCGGCCGCGCTGCCTACCTTCCGCAACGGTGACGGTATGGGCCCACAAGTGGTGGTCAAGCCATGAACCGCCGCCACGGCGACGGCCAACCGCTGCATACCCCGCGCTCCCGGGCGCTGGGTATGCACCTGGTGCTGATGCTGGTGGCCTGCGTGCTCGGCAGCCGTGTGCTGCTGGCACACCAGGCTAGCGTCGGCGACTCGCCGGCAGCGACTGAATCCGCCACCCCGTGGGGTGGCGACTACTTCCCCAACACCTTGCTGACCGATCAGGATGGTCGGCAGGTGCATTTTTTCGATGACCTGATCAAAGACAAAGTGGTGGTGATCAATTTCATCTTCACGTCCTGCAGCGACTCCTGCCCACTGGAAACCGCACGGTTGCGCCAAGTGCAGAAACTGCTGGGGGATCGGGTCGGGCAAGACATTTTCTTTTACTCGATCAGCATCGACCCGCTCAGCGATACGCCCGAAGTGCTCAAGGCTTATTCGCAACGCTTCAAGGTCGGCCCCGGCTGGAAGTTTCTCACCGGCGAATTCGAAGACGTCACCGACCTGCGCAAGAAACTCGGGCTGTTCATCGAAGGCGTCGACAACGGTCGCAGCAAGGATCACAACCTCAGCCTGATCGTCGGTAACCAGAGTACCGGGCGCTGGATGAAAGCCTCGCCGTTCGAAAACCCGTGGATCCTCGCCGATCAACTGGCCAACACCCTGCAGAACTGGAAACAGCCGAGCATTGAAGAAAGCTACGCCAACGCCCCGGACATTCGTCCGCCGAGCAATGGCGAAGAACTGTTCCGCACCCGTTGCGCCTCGTGCCACAGCCTCGGCCCGCAGGACGGTCAGGGCATCGGCATACGCAGCATCGGCCCGGATCTGATTGGGGTAGCGCGTAATCGAGATCCGAAATGGCTGAACCGCTGGATTCGCGAACCGGATCGCCTACTCGCGGAAAAAGACCCGATTGCCCTGCAACTGTACGAACAGTTCGAGCGAATTCCGATGCCCAACCTGCGCCTCGACGAGCCGTCCGCGCAGTCGATCATCGACTTTCTCAGCGATGAAACAGAGCGTCAGCAACCGTCCACTGCGGCCATGACCGACGGTGCTTTGACGCCAGTAAAACCGGGCGATCCAGCCGCGACGGTGAGTCAGATGCGGTAGCGGCGAAATAGCATCATTGAACCGTGTGTCGCGGTCAGAGCCACCTACACTGATGGCTGTAAGCAGCGCGATATAAAACTCCAGGGCCACTCCCATGCAGCGACTGGAAGCACAAAAAACCTCTGCACCGAACGCATCGGTCGCATGCAAGGGCTGGCGCGAGCAGTTCAATTTGCTGCGCTGGTTCTCGCTCGCGAGTTTTTTCATCATCGCCGCCGTGGCGTTGGGGCTGGGTTATATCTCCACACGCTTCGTGGTCACCGAAAGTGTCGAGCGCGATGCGCTGCTGACCGCGCAATTCGTTGAGGCCATTGGCGCGGCGGAAATGCGTCACGCCAAAATCAATCCGAACCGGACGATGGGCGAAATGCTCGACCCGCGCCAGGACAACCACTATCCCGATGTTGATCCGGCGTTACAGGCTTCGGCACGCACCGAGTTTCTCGATCACGTCGAACACTTGCCGGACATTTTGCTCGCAACCGTTTATGCGCTGGATCGCACGGTGATCTGGTCGACCAACGCTGAGCTTATCGGTGTGCACATCAAGGATGACGATGAGCTCGACGAATCATTCGAGATGAAAGTGCCGGTGTCTTCCAGCTACCACAAGATCGACGATGAGAAACCCGAGCAGCAAATGTTGCGCGAACCGAAATACCTGTTCATCGAGAACTACATCCCGATGTTCAACGCCGACAAAAGCAAAGTCGTCGCCATGGTTGAGGTCTACAAGGAGCCGGCGGATCTGGTCGATCGCATCGACCGTGGGTTCGCCTCGATCTGGGCGGCGACTTGCTTCGGCGGTGCGGCGATCTTTCTAGCCTTGTTCTGGATCGTCCGCCGTGCGGCGAAACTGCTGCAGAGCCAGCAGCAACAGTTGATCAGCAACGAAACCTTCGTCGCCCTCGGCGAGATGTCCTCGGCGGTGGCGCACAGCCTGCGCAATCCACTGGCGACCATTCGTTCCAGCGCCGAACTGGCCCAGGAAGTCGCCAGCCCCGGTGCGCAACGCAATATTGGCGACATCATCAGTCAGGTCGATCGCATGTCACGCTGGGTACGTGAGTTGCTGGTGTCGCTGCGGCCGATGAATGACGACGGCGAGGCGGTGGATCTGGTCATGGCGGTCGAAGACACCGTTGGCGCCTTCGAAGCATTGATCAAACGCTGCAATGTCGAAGTGCGATTCAGTCCGCAGAATTGCGCGCCGGTCGTCAGTCAAAAGGTGCTGCTCACGCAAATACTCAATAGCCTGTTTGCCAATGCCCTGGAAGCCATGCCCAAGGGCGGTGTGCTCAGCGTCGAGTTCGAATCGCCGCAGCCGGACAGCGTGCGCATGACCCTGAGCGACACCGGTAAGGGCATGAGCGCGCAGCAGCAACTGTTGGTGTTCAAACCGTTTTTTACCACCAAGCAGGGCGGCCTCGGGGTTGGCCTGGCGTTGGTCAAAAGAATCATGGAGCGTTTTCAGGGCTCGGTCGTTTTGACCAGCAAAGAGCAGGAGGGAACCCGCGTCAGTCTCAACTTCAAAGTGGCATCGGGAGGGGAATATGGAACACAGCATTCTGCTGGTCGAGGATGACGAACTGCTGGCCGAGAATATTCAGACCTACCTGGAGCGCAAGGACTTCGAGGTGACGGTCTGCCATTCGGCCGAAGACGCGCTGGGGCAACTGGAAACCTTCATGCCCGACATCGTACTGACCGACAACTCGCTGCCGGGCATGAGCGGCCACGACCTGATCCAGAAGCTGCGCATCAGCGCGCCGGATCTGAAAGTGATCATGATGACCGGCTACGGCAACGTCGAAGATGCCGTGGTGGCAATGAAGGAGGGCGCCTTTCATTACGTAACCAAACCGGTCGCGCTGACGGAGCTCAAACTGCTGCTCGACAAGGCCCTGGCCACCGAACGGATGGAGCGCACGCTGTCGTTCTATCAGGAGCGCGAGGCGCAGAAGTCTGGGGTGCAGGCGCTGATTGGCGACTCGGCGCCGATGCAGTATTTGAAGAACACCATCGGCCAGTTGCTCGATGCCGAGCGGCGCATGGCTAACACCGATCTGCCCCCGGTTTTGGTGGAGGGTGAGACCGGTACCGGCAAGGAATTGGTGGCGCGGGCGCTGCACTTCGACGGCCCGCGCAGCAAAGGTCCGTTTATTGAATTCAACTGTGCGTCGATTCCGTCGAACCTGGTGGAATCGGAACTGTTCGGCCATGAGAAAGGTGCGTTTACCGATGCCAAGGATCGCCGGGTCGGGCTGGTGGAAGCGGCGGATGGCGGCACGCTGTTTCTTGATGAGATTGGTGAGATGGACCTGCTTTTGCAGGCGAAGATTTTGAAGTTGCTGGAGGATCGCACTATTCGCCGGGTTGGCTCGGTGAAGGAGCGCAAGGTCAACCTGCGGGTGATCAGCGCGACCAATTGCAACCTTGAGCAGATGGTTCAACAGGGCAAATTCCGCCGTGATCTGTTCTTCCGTCTGCGGATCATTTCGATCAAGGTGCCGCGTCTGTATGCACGGGGCGATGACATTCTGTTGCTGGCGCGGCACTTCCTCGCCAGTCACGGCAAACGCTACGGCAAACCGAACCTGCATTTCAGCCAGCAGGCCGAGGAGTTGCTGCTCAGTTACACCTGGCCGGGCAATGTGCGCGAGTTGCGCAACATGCTCGAGCAGACCGTGTTGCTGGCGCCGAGCGACACAATTGCTGCGCATCAATTGAACGTGTGCATGAGCCTTTGTGACGAGTTGCCGCCGCAGCATCAGCATCAACACCACGAACCTGTGTCGCCTTACGAACCGCGCCCGGAGAGCAATATGGAGTCGATGAACCTGCCGGAAGTCGAGCGTGACATGGTGCGCAAGATGCTCGACAAGACCGACTGGAACGTCACCAAATCCGCGCGCCTGCTGGGCCTGAGCCGCGACATGCTGCGCTACCGCATCGAAAAACTCGGCCTCGCCCGGCCGGATAAACGGCAGTGGTAGCCCCACCGCAAATCCCCTGTAGGAGTGAGCCTGCTCGCGATAGCGGTGTGTCAGTCGACCTTTTTATTACTGACACACCGCTATCGCGAGCAGGCTCACTCCTACACGGGATCGGTGGTGCCGCAGATGTTGTGAGCAACCCGGATCAATGCTGCTGCCGACTCAAACACTCCAGCACACAACCCGGATCCAACACCTCGTCATTCACATAAATCCCACGCTCGGCATCGTACGTGCGGATAAACACCCGCACCGTCGCATCCGCCACGGTCGGCAACTGCGAATCGGAGAATTCATGGTCACCCGGAAGCACCACAAAATCCTGCGGCGCCGTATCGTCGTAAGGCTTGGGCGGTGTGGAACTCAGTGAATACGGAGCAGGGTGGGCGAAGGGCTGGTTGGGCCCGTAATAATTGAAATTGCTGTCCAGCGCTTGCGCCTGAGTGGCAGCAAGCAGACAGCCGGTCAACAACAGCCGAGCGAGCATATGCATGGCGGCACCTGCGAGTGCGGTTTTCCCCAAGGCTATTAACTATAGCTGCCCACGCCCCCAACGCTCGATCCACATCGGATCCCTGTAGGAGCTGCCGCAGGCTGCGATCTTTTGATCTTGACCTTTAAAAACAAGATCAAAAGATCGCAGCCTGCGGCAGCTCCTACACGGAGTGGCTTACAAGTTTGCAACAACCGCAATTGCCGGGCTGATCTAGACTCGGATCCGCTCAATCACGAGCATCGTCCGGAGTGCGCCATGGAAGTGCCCAACAATAAAACCGCCATCGAAAGCAATCGACAGGCGTGGAACGATTCCGCCCGCCATCATCAGGATTCGCCTGATTGGCAGGCCTTGCTCGGCGAGGTTGCGCAGGCGGATTTCTCTTGTCTTGATGAGACCTTGAGCGGGTTGCTGGAAGTCGACGGTAAAGATGTCATTCAACTGGGCTGCAACAACGGCCGTGAGAGTCTCTCCCTGTTTGCGCTCGGTGCCAGAAGCGTGGTCGGTGTCGATCAGTCGGCGGCGTTTCTCGATCAGGCGCGTGAGCTGAACAAGCGTTCACCGCACAACGCCGAGTTCATCGAAAGCGATATCCATCATTTGCCAGCGTCATTGCTGAATCGCTTCGACGTCGCGCTGATCACCATCGGCGTTCTCAACTGGATGCCGGACATTGGCGAGTTCTTCCGCCACGTCGCCTCGACCCTGAAACCGGGTGGCAAACTGGTGATCTACGAAACCCATCCGTTTCTGGAGATGGTCGATCCCGACGCAGAGGATCCGTATCGCCTCGCCAGTTCCTACTTCCGCGCCGAGCCGTTTGTGCAGGAAGAACCGATTGTCTATGTCGGCAAAGTCGAGCAGCAGTCGGCAAAGTCGTATTGGTTTGTGCATACGCTGGGGGCGATTTTCAGCGGTGCCATCGGAGCAGGGCTGAATATTGCGCACTTCAAGGAATACCCGCATTCGAATCGGGAAGAGGTGTATGACCAGTATCTGAATCGAGAGGCGCAGATGCCGATGTGCTTTACCCTCGTCGCCACCAAGGCCTGATTGATCGGTGCGGCTGCCGGCCTCATCGCGAGCAGGCTCGCTCCTACATTTGAAATGCATACCCGTGTAGGAGTGAGCCTGCTCGCGATGGCGGCATCAACGCCGCCACAAATATCCAGACTGAATCAAGCCTGCGCCGCCGCCGTCACTACCGGTCTTTCCGGCTTGCGCAGCGCCTCCAGTCTTGAATCGCTGTAGTTTGATTCGCGGAAGAAACGCCAGTGCCCGAACAGGTCGTAAACATGCGTGATATGCCCTTGCTCCTGATAGCCCAGGCGAATATGCATCTTCAGGGCCTGTACATTGGCGTTGTCGCAGATATCCACGACTTTTTTAAAGCCACGGGCAGACATGACTTGCCATAGTGCGGTCTGTGCATCGACGGTCAAGCTACTGCCGAAATACTGCCGGGTAATTTCGGCACCGAACTGAAAGTATTCACCGGGCTTGACCGGGAACGTGCAGCGGTAGAAGTGGCGGTCGTAATAGTCGCGAGTACTGGCCCAGACAAACCCGACGGTGTGACCGTCCTGGTCCAGGTGCATATGCCCCGTATGCCCTTCAGCGGCCAACTCGGCCATGGTCTCCACGCGGTCACCAAAGTACTTGCTGAATGCCTTGGCGTTGTCCTCGGTGATGTCGACTCTGCGCAAACCTTCACAGGGACGCAGTTTGTTCGGGGCAATCGGCGTGACCAGGTCGCGCTCCATCCACAGCAATTCACGGTGAGCGAACACGTAACGTTTCCACAGCGCGCCAAGGGTGCGGCGCAGGCCTTTTTGTTTGATGCGCAGAAGCAGATTTTCGATGACGCTCATGATGCCCTCCGAGGCGCTAGCCCAGGTGTGTTGGATGGTGTTGCCGGTTGAGTTTCGGATGTGTTCGCCGCCGTTGAGTTGCCGGCACGCTGGGCGCGCCATTTTTGCAGGGTCGGTTTGACGCGGTGCCAAAGGCGTAGCCCCAGGCCCAGCAGCAAACCGCTCGGGCGCCACGAGTAGAAACTCCAGCGCCAGTGTTCCAGTTGCCCGGTCATGCGTTCGTGCAGTTGATGGCTGGAGTTTTCCAGGCTGACCCGCGACGCATCGATCCAGCGCCAGTGCTCATCCAGCCCCCAGCGAATCCATTCCTCCAGCAACACCCGGCCGCTACCGAGGTCGGCGTATTGCGGCAAAAACGCCAGGTTGTAATCGTAGAGGCGGCCCTGTTCGAGCAGGCCGAGGCGATAGCTGATGCAGCGGCCGTTCAGCTCCAGCGTCACGACCCGCACCAGGCCTTGAGCGGCGAGGGCGGTGAAAGCGCTTTGCATCCACTGACGACTGCGTTCGGTGGCGAAAATCCCGACGCCCTCGTCACCTTTCCAACTGACCGACTCGACTTCCTGCAGCGCGTCTAAAATCCTAGGCATCGACAGCGCATCGGGGGTGAGTCGCCGCACTTGCGCACCGCATGCGGCAATCCGTTTGCGCGCCCGACGCAGCTTGTAGCGCGGGTCGCCGGAGATCTCCTGATGATCGGCTTCGTTGATCAGATGCACCGGCACTCGGCAACTCAGGCGTCGTTCAGCCGTGGAACTGCGCGCCATCCATTCGGTGAGCGCACTTTCTTCACCGGCAGGTTCCGACAGTTCGTTGAGTTGCAGCAGCGCGTGGGGCAAATGCTTACGGATCAGCACCAGTGCCTTGTGCATGTCTTCGCTGCCGAGCAACGACAGCAAGGCCAGGCGATCGGCCATTGGATAACCCAAGTGATGCAAAACGCGAAACGGTACGCCAGCGAAGCGTTCGCGGCTGGCCACCAGTGGCAGGCACAGCAGCAATTGCTCGGCTTCCCAGCCGAGCAGAATATGCAGGTGCTGATCCTCGCCCAAGGCCTGCTCTGTTGCGCACAACCAGCCAAGGTTGTTGAACGGCGTGTGGTCGGCCACGCGCAGGCGCAGTGCTTCGTAGGCCGTCGCCGGGAAGTCGGCAGCGCACAGGGACGTGCGCCATTCGAATCGCATCACCATGGGTTCAGGCCGCCGTTGCTGTGACAGGTGGACGGGAAGTTTTACCCAGCGCCGCCAGACGCGAGCCGCTGTAGCGGGTTTCGCGATAGAAGCGCCAGCGGCCGAACAGCGTGTAGATATTCATGATCCGCTGTTGTTCGGTATAGCCCATGCGCAGGTGCAGCTTGAGCGCCGGGACATTGCTCGAGTCACAGACATCGACCACTTTGCGGCAGCCTTGGGCGGCCATGGCTTTCCACAGACGCAGTTGCAGATCTACCGACAATTCGGTGCCCCAGTAGGCACGGGTCAGTTCGCCGCCGAACTCGAAAAACTCGCCGGGTTTAACCGGGAACCGGCAACGGTAGTAATGCCGATCGAAATAGTCGCGCGGCGTGCCCCAGATAAACGCCACGGCATCGCCTTTGTCGTCGACATGCATATGCCCGGTGTGACCGTCACTGGCCAGTTCGGCCATGACGCCGACGCGGTTGCCGAAGTGGCGGGCAAAGGCGCTGACGTTGTTTGCGGTGATCTTCAGCATGCGCAGTGGCGGGTAGGGTTTGAGGCTGTGCGGCGGCACGGGGCTGACCAGATCGCGCTCCATCCACAGCAGTTCCTGATGGGCAAAAATGTACATTCTGCGGATCTTCGCCAAGGTCGCTCGCAGGCCTTTACGACGGATATGTCCGCTGAGTCTTCGCAAAACATCCATGGTCTCTTCTCCTGTTGAGGATCCCACGCACAGCAAGAGGCTCGCGGGACAGAACATCGAAGGGCAGTTCATGAAGCGCTCCAGTTCAGGGTAAACAGGGTTTGACCCGGCAATTCAAAACGCACGCGCCCGTTTTCACAGACAAACGGTGCGTCGTGGCTGCGATTGTCAGCGCCGAAGAAACGCAGGGCGCTTTGGTTCAGCGGGCACCGGGCGCCGCTCAGATCAACCTGTTGCAGGCGCGTGCCTTTGTTCACCCCGAGCAGTGCGCGCTGCTTGTCGCCGGCCATCCCCAGAACATCCACCTCAAAAGCGTCGTTATCCAGTTGCAGGACTTGCGGCAGCCAATGCCGGGCGATGAATTGCTGGGCAAGGCCCACCGGTTTCAACTCGAAGCGACCATCGTCATGGATGCGCACCATGCCTTTGCCGTAGGGTGGTTCGTCGGCGGCCTGAAACCAGTTGAGCATGCTCAGCAGGCCGTCCTGAGAGGCGTTGATGACCACCGACGCCCACCACAGCGCGGTGTAATGGGTTTCCTGATCGTAGGGGCTCAGGGCTGAGCCACTGGACAGATTGGTCTGATCCAGCAGCAACGCTTTGCGTGGCTGACCTTTAGCGTCCAGCCCCACCACCTCTGCTGCGCGACGCACGCTGTCGCGGTAGACCCGGGTCGCCAGCAAGTCGCGAACCATCCATTCATGCCAGGCCAATGCATCGACTTGATCGGCGGATTCACTGAGTAGACGCCGCGCCCAATCGATGCCGCGCTTGTCCGCTGCGTTGCGGGTGAACGGCCCGTTGATAAAACGTGAGCTGGCGGGCATGGCGATGCGCACGCCGGCCTTGGCATTCGCCGGATCGCTGCGCACCTGGCGGGCCATACTGACAAAAATCGCTCGATAATCTTCGTAGCTCGAATAGTTCAGGTTCGGTTCGTCGGCGAAGCCGATGTAATGTGTACCTTGACCACCCAGCGCACGAGTGCCGGCGAGCCAGGCCTCAAGGCCGTTGTTGCTCTGCACGTCGGCACGCAGATCGGCCCGACGCCCGGTGCCAGCGAGCAGGGTGATGTCCTGGCGGATGCCGAAGCGAGTCTGATAGAGCTGACGAACCGGGTCTTCGAAACGGGCATTTTTCGCAGTAACGTCAACATAGCTGTAATAACTCGCTGCACTCGGTTTCAAGGCATCCAGTGCGGCATAACTGGCTGCGGGCGGCATGAGATTGGGCAGGGCAATGCCTAGATCCGGGGTGCGACCGAGGACCTTATCGTGCAGGGTCAGGCGTACCTGGCCCGGCTCTTCACGCAAGGGTTGAAGCTGCTGCGGATTTTGCGCAAACAGATTGGCCGTGCCATCGAGCCAGAATGCCGCTTTGCCGCTGCCCTGCAGGCGCAAGCGCCAGACCTGGGGTTGGTCGCTGACCGGCAAGGCCACTTGATCGAATTGCCAATAGGCGCGGTAAGGTTTGAGGGCCAACGACAGTTGTTGGCCATCGTCCATACGCTGGGCTTGCAGCGCGTTGACCCCGCCATGATATTTGCCGTTCAGCACCGCGTGTTCCCCCGGTGCTACTTTGAAAAACAGCTCATCGCCATTGCCGGTCTCGACACTGAAATGCACCTTGGCCGGACTGAACAGCGCCACTGTTTTATCGTCATGCTCGACGCGATAACTGCGGAAGCTGTAGCCGGGAATTTCCAGGCGATAACTGGCAGCCCCGGGCAGCAACGGCCAGCTCTGCGAACCGCGAGTTTCGCTGGCTTTGATCAGTCGTTCGCCCTGCAGCTTGCCCTGACCGTCGAGCAGATAAATATGCTCTTCATTGGCCTCGGCCTGCCACGCCGGAACCCAGCGCACGGTGACCGAGTCCGGTCGATCGGTTTGCAGGTACAAACTGCCGTCTCGCAGGTCACCCCACTGCATCGGCGCAGCGAAGGCATTCAGCGTCAGGCCGAGTCCGCACAGCAGGGCCAGGCGTTTCATGCGGTCTTCCGACGTTGCAGCATCAACCACATCGGGGTGATGTCGCTGGGCAGGATGATCAAGGTTTGCCAGAACGGCACGTTGCTCAAGTGGCAATAAAGCACCAGCATCGCCACCGTCACCGCCAGATAAGCGATTGATGAAGCCGCCGCTGCACCGACAATGCCGAAGGCAGGAATCAACAGCAGATTAAGTGCAAGGTTGAGCAGCGCGCCGATGCCCATCAGCAACGACACCGTGCCGGGGCGATCCTTGCCAATCAGATCCAGGCGCAGAATGCTTGCATAGCACAGGCCCAGCAGACCGGGCAGCAACGCGAGCAGCGCCGGATACGCCGGTTGATACGCCGCGCCGAACAGCGTGACGATCAACCATTCGCCGATCACTGCCATGGTCAGGCAGGCGCCGAGCATCACCGTGGCGGTCAGGCGCAGCGCCAGCGGCGTGACCTTGTCCATGCCTTTGTCCTGTTGCAGCAGTCGCTTCATCAGCGGTGTGGTGACCGCCTCCGGAACGATCAGCAACAATTCGGCGGCGGCGCTGGCCATGGCGTAGTGGCCGAGCGCGGTACTGCCCAGCAGGGCGCCGATAAACAAGTAGTCGGAGCGCAGAATGATCTGTTGAAAGAGCAGGTCCGGATGGCTGCGCGCACTGAATCGCAGCAGCTCGTTCTGGCTCGCACGGTCCCATTGCAGTTGCAGCGGTTGTGCGCGTTTGAGCCACATCCAGCCGACCAGCACCACCAGGCTGATGCCGGCCAGCCAACTGATCAGCGCGGCTTCGAGTGCTGCCTCCTTCCACATCCAGAACAGCGCAACAAACAACAGCAGCGGTGCCAGGGATTCGATCAGCCGCAGAACATTGAATGCAACCACGCCGCCCGATGCGTTGTGCAAGGTCAGCAAACCGCTTTTAAGTACGGTCAACGGCACCGCCAGCAGCAACAGCCACGCCAGCAGACCGAGCTGCATCGTCACATCGAGTTCGCTGCCGAACTCACGGGCCAGCGCGACCACCAGCAAGGTCAGCAGCCCGGCCAGAAGACAGCCGAACACCAACACCTGAGTGAGCAACAAGCCCATCGGCCGCTGATTGGCCGCTTGATAACCGACTGCCGAATTCAAGCCGCCACTGGTGGCCGCGCTGATCAGATCCGGCAGGGTGCTGAGCAGGGCGAACAAACCGCGTTCACTCGGGCCGAGAATCCGCGCCAGCAACACATTGCGCAGCAGGCGCAAGGCAATCATTGCCAGTTTGGTGCCCATGCTCAGCGCCAGATGCTTGAGGTAGCTACTGCGACTCATGGCCGTGCCCCGCGATAAATGCGCCACGACAACAACGCCGGATTGCACGCGATGCGCTGACTGACGCCGAAGCGCGGCAGGTTCAGCGGGTCGCCTTCGCCGCGATAAATGCCGGTGCCGGTGCCGAGGGCGAACGGATAGTCGTGATTGGCGATCTGCTCGCGCACGCGTTCATCGTTGTCGCCGTTGGGGTAGCAATACACCGGCAGTGGGCGGTTGCAGCCGTTGTACAAGGCATCACGGCTGCGCCTGATTTCTTCGTTCAGGCGCTGATCATCAAGGCCGGTGAGGATGGCGTGGCTGGCACCGTGCGGGCCAAAGCGCACCAGACCGGAAGCCTCCAGCGCGCGCACTTGATGCCAGTCCAGCGCTTGCGGCTGTGATTCGGCTGGGCACTCATCGGTGAGTTTTTCCAGTTCCTGCGGGTCAAGCGTCTTCAACCCTTGGAGGAAATGCAGCAGCGCCAGGCTGCGGCGGTCGATATCGATGTCATCGAGCATTACCGGCAATGGGTGATGCATGAACTGCAGGCACTCGATCAAGTGCATCCGCGCTTTTTCACCGTGGCTGCCCCACAGGGTTTCGCCAAGGCTTTCCCACCAGAAACGCTGACGGCTGCCGATGAAATCGGTGGAGAGGAAAATGCTCGCCGGTACCTGATGTTTCTGCAGCAGCGGGAAGGCGTTGACGGCGTTGTCGCGCCAGCCGTCATCAAAGGTCAGCGCCACCCGTGGGCGCTCGCTGCGCAGCGAATTGGGCTGGAGGATTTCCATCAGCGGCACGCAATCGAAATGCCGACGCAGCCACAGCAGTAAATACTCGAAGGCCTTGGGCCCGACGCACAGTTCATTGCGGTGCGGGAGGTTGGCGGCCCGGTCGTTGGCCAGTACCCGGTGCAGCATCAGAATGACCCCGGCACCGTGCAACTGGTTGCGGCCCACTGACGAGTTGAGATAAAGCCAGCCGCTGGTGCGTTTTAGCAGTTGTTTGATCGCCATGGCATGAGTCCTCTCAACGATTCTGGTCAGGATTCCACTGTGCGTAACGTTGCCCGCGCAGGAACTGCCACAGACCGACGCTCATGCCGGCCAGCGTCACCAGCAGGAACGCCGCGAGGCGGAACGGCTTCGGCAAACGGTGTTGCGAATCCAGCAGGCCGGCGATGGCCACCGCGTAACCGAGCAATTGCGCAACCAGGCTCAGGCGATAGAAACCGTGCTCGTTCCACAGCCAGAAATTGCTCAGCAGCAGCGGCAGCAAGAGAATCGGCGCGAGACGGCGGATCAGTTTGTGGCTGATCAAGGCAATGGAATAAAGACCGTACTTGAACGGGTTCAGCAGGGCGCTGCGTTGCGCCAGGCTTTGCAGGCCACCGACGGTAACGCGCTGGCGGCGGCGCCATTGCTTGCCCGCTTCGTCGACGCCCTGGTCGATCACTTGCGCCTGGGGTACGTAAACGATGCGTTTGTGCGCGACCGGCGCGCAGGTACTGATGAAGAAGTCGTCGTTGACCTCGGCCGGTACGTTCTGGAACAGCTCGCGGCGCAAGGCGAGCAGGGCGCCGTCGGCGGAGACCATGCAGCCGGTGCGATTCTCGACCCGGCGCAACCAGCCTTCGTAGTGCCGATAGAGGCTGTCGCCAATACTCAGGCCGCCACCGGTGACCGGGATCACCATGTGCCCGGCGCAGGCACCGACCTGCGGATCGCTCAACGGCGCGAGCAAATGGCCGAGGGTGTCGCGCGACCATTGGTTGTCGGCGTCGGTGAACACCAGAATGTCGCCACTGCTCACGGCGACGCCGGCATTCAGTGTGGCGGCTTTGCCCTGGCGCGGCAGGTCGAGGACGGTGATGCGCGGATCGATCACTTTGTGCGCGCAGGCCACGGTGTCATCGCTGGAACCGTCGCTGGCGAGAATGATCTGCAGCGTGGCGGGCTGATAATCCTGGGCCAGCAGGGTGCGCAACTTGTGCTCGATGTGCCGCGCCTCGTTGTGCGCGGCGATGACGATGCTGACGTTCAGCGGCGGTGCCGGCGCGTGCCGCCAGGCCGGGAACAGCGGCGCCAGCAAGGTCAGCAGCAGCGGATAGCCGATGTAGGCGTACGCCGGCAGCAGCAGGCACAGGCAAAAAATGAATTCAGCCACGGGCGGGCCTCCTGGCGTTCCAATGACACAGACCGAGAATCAATGCCGCGCTGGCCAGGTGCAGGCGCACCCAGTGCAGACCCCAGAGTTGCAAGGTCAGGTTGACGTTATGGTGGCGAATGCTTTGCCGCACGCTGAGCAACAGACTCGGCAGCAGGCCCAGCAACAACAGCATCAGTGCTGGCTGCGTGTAGCCAGTCAACAACGCCAGAATCGCCAGCGCATCGAGCAACCACACCAGCAATGACAGCAACGGAAAACGCAGCAGACGCAGGCTCATGCCGTGGGCGCGCAGTAATTGCAGGTGGCTGCCCTGACGCCACAGCTCCTTGCCGATCCATTCGCGCCAGGTCATTTCATAGCCCCAATGCAGGGCGACGCTGGTATTGACCGACAGCAAGCGAGCACCGTGCCTACCCAGACGCAGGGTGTATTCCTTGTCCTCACCGGTGCGCAGGGCTTCGTTGAAACCGCCGACGTTTTCGAACCACTGCCTGCGCATCAGCAGGTTCGCACTGGGTAGCCATTGCACGGTGCGAGCAGCGCGGCTCGACGGACGCAAAGAGCGACGCTGCCACGCGGCGGCATACCATGGCGCGGCGGCAGGGGTGTGCAGGTCCAGGCCGAAGACGTCGCCCTGGGCATCCGCAGCCAGGGCGAACATCTGCTTCAGCCAGTCTTCGGGCATTTCGATATCGGCATCAATGAACGCCAGCCATTCACCGTTGGCAACCGTTGCGCCACGATTGCGCAAGGCGCCGATCAGCAGGCCGGGCAGCACCAGCACCTGTGCACCGAATGCGCGGGCGATCTGTGGCCCGTCATCAGTGGAACCGTTGTCGACGACGATCAGTTCACAGTCGATGTCGGCGGCGTTCGCGGCTTTGCGAGCGGCCAGGAGGGTGCGGCCGATGTGCCGTGCCTCGTTGTACATCGGAATGACAATGCTGATTCGGCTCATGCTCTGGCCTCCGTCAGCGGCGCTTGCTCGGCTTTCAGGCGCAGCACCCAGGTCAGCGCAAGCATGATCCACAGGTATTTGAGGTTCGGCGCGCTGAGAAACATCAGAAACAATGTCAACGACAGAAAACTCATTCCCAGATGGGTCATCAGGTCGGCGTGCTGCCATTCGCGCCGTTGCAGCCATTCGCGTCGTGCGCGGATCAGGTTGTAGAAACCCTGCACGAGCATGCCGACAAACAGCAGGCCGGCGGGAATCCCCAATTCGCTGAAAATCTCCAGGTAAGTGTTATGCGCCCTGCGATACAGGTCGCCGATCTTGCGGTTGGCCGAGAATGCCTTGGCATAACCGGTGGTCGCATAGTGCAACGGGAAGGTCCCGGGGCCCGAGCCGAGCAGCGGATGCTCGCGGATGATCTGGCTGCCGACGACAATGTACGAGGCGCGACGGCCGAGGGATTCATCCTGAGCCTTGGCCCCGGCGCTCAAGATACTCAGCGACTGGATGCGCGCCAGGTAACCGGCAGGCATCGCATATATCGCCAATGGCAGCACGATGGCGGCGCCGAGCATGGCGAATCCGAAATGCCGCGGACGGATACGGTTGAGGTGCTGGCGGTAATGCCAGACCCCGATCGCCAGACTCAAGGCCAGTACCACCAGGCCTGAGCGCGACTCCGTTTTGGTCATGCCGCCGAGCAGCAAAAGGCAGCAGCCCGCCCAGAACAAGCGGTGTAGCAGGTTCGGGCCGCGAATCACCAGCAGTAGGCCCAGCGGCACGGCGAAGGCGATGAGCAGAGCAAAGGCATTCGGGTCATCGAGCAGGCCGGCGGCGCGGCCCTTGTCCTGGAATCGGCTGGAAAACATCGCCATCGCGCAGGTGGCGCTGACGCTAAGCGTGACCAGCCGGGCGAACAGATCGAGGTTCAGCTCGCGGCCGATCAACAAAGTGATCACGAACAGAATCAGGCCCACGCTCAGTTCACGCAGATGACTCTGTGACATGCCCATGTTGTCGGTGGCGAGCAGGCTCAGCAGGTACAGCGCCATGAAACCGATCAGGTAGCGCCACAGATTGCTGCGCAGGCGCTGCGATGGAATCTGGTGCAATACCAGTTGCAACGCCAGGATCAGCGCCAGCGAAGCACCGAGGAATTTGCTCCCGGAAAACGCGCTGTCCTTGAAGAATCCTTCAAACGGCACCAGCGTGGCAATGCCCAGCAGGCCCCACGACGGTTTGCGGTACAGCACCGTGAAACCCAGCAGCCCCAGCACTGCCCCCGGCGCCAGATACGGATAAGGACTGACCAGCAAAGCCATGCAGACCAGTGCCAGCAGGCTGACGATCGAGAGCGGGAAAATCATGCGCGTGCCTCCCGTGCCGTGTGGATGTACAGCTGCGACCAGCGTTCAGCCAAAGCCTTGAGGTCGTAGCGCTCCTGTTGTGTGCGTCTGGCGTTGTCGCGTAGTTGTGCGGCCAGCTTCGGTTCGGCCAGCAACGTGTCGAGCTGACGGGTGAGGGCGGCGGTATCGGTCGGTGCGGCGAGCAGGCCGTTGTGGCGGTCCTGCAAGACATCGGGAATGCCACCGACCGCGAACGCCACCACCGGCACACCGGCCTGCATCGCTTCGAGCAGAATCATCGGCGTACCCTCGGTGCGCGAGCTGATCACCAGCGCATCGAGTTGCTGCCACCAGCCTTGCATTGCCGTCTGATAGCCCGGCAAGCGAATCCGCTGTTGCAAACCGGCAGCGTCGATACGCGCCTGCAAGGCCTCATGTTCCGGACCGTCACCGAGCATCACGGCGTCCAGTTGCGGATGCTGGTGACACAAAGCAATCAGCGCATCGAGAAACAGATCGGGGCCTTTCTCGCTGCTCAACCGACCGACGTAACCGACCAGCCAGCGTTGTCGTTCCAGCGCCGGCGGCATCGCTGGCGCCGCTGGCAAACCGTTGGGAATCACCTGCAACTTCTCGGCACGAACGCCAGCCCCGCGGTGCAGCACAGCGATGCTTTGCGCGACGCAGACCACCCGCCTCACCGAGGCAGTGCGGCACAGATGCAGGCTTAGCCAGGTGTAGAGCTTCTGCTTGCGACTGCGCGGGGTGAAACCGTGCTGAGTGATCACCAGCGGAAGGCGCAACACAGTGGCGCCGACCCAGCCGAACAGCAGCCCTTTGAAGTTGTGCGTGTTGAGCAATGGCTTGTCACCCCGGCGCTGATGCAAGAGCCGCAGCAGTCCGCCGAGCCCGGCACAGCCGCGAGCGTCCACCCCGGCCTGGCGAAAACGCTCGATCAGCTCTGGTGGCGCGTCGAGGAACAACACTTGATGCTGTCCCGGCGTCGCCAGGCAATGATCCAGCAACATCCGCTCGGCTCCGTAGAAGCCGCCGCTGCTGAGCAAATGAATGATCGGCAGGGCGACGCACGGGGTGGACGCCGCGTTCAATTGCGCACCCAGTGAACCAGGCTCGGCACGGTCCAGTTCTTGTGCGGATTGCCCGGCTGCGACGTTTCTTCGTTGAGCACCAACAGCACCGGCAGGCCCAGTTCATGACTGATTTGCGCCGGATGCTTGAAGCGGTGATCGAAGAACTCACGTACATAGACGAAGGCAATGGCCAGCAGCAGACCGGTGAGCAGACCAAACGGAATGATCAACATCGGTTTGGGAAACGCCGCCTCGGTCGGTTCATACGGCGGGCTCAAGACACGGGCGTTGGACAAGTCGTTGTCCAGCGCGCGCGTCGTGCTGCTTTCGGCAAAGCGTTGCGCATAAGTTGAAAACGCTGCGTGCAATGCGCCGATCTCGGTGTCCATCTGGCGCAGCTTGCTTTGGGTTTGCTGCAATTGATGGATGCGATTCTTGAACTCGGCAATGCGCGCGGTTTTCTGCTCGATGACTTGGCTGACCACCGACAGATCGATCGTGCGTTCCTGGATGCGGTTGTTGACCACTTTGAGGAACTGCTGGCGTGTGCGGGCAATCTGCTCGCGGGCCAGCAACATCGGTTCGCTGCTGGGCTGAAATATCGCCAGGTCGTTCATATAGCGGCTGACCTGAGTGGTCAGCGCCTCGCCCATCTGCCGGATCTCGCGATCTTCGAACGCGATGTTGTCCACCGTCGTCGTGAAGGTGAACGGAAAGGTGTAGTCATTGAGTTTGTTGGTGTTGGCGGTGGCCAGGCTGGTTTTCAGGTAATCGAGCCAGCGCTGGCTTTGCAGCAAGCGATCGCGATACAGGTTAAGTGCCTGCTCTTCGGTGTTGATCGCGTTGAGGCGAAAGGTGATTTCCTCTTTCGGATCGGACGAACCGACGCTTTCCAGCAGGCTCAGCCGCTCGCCTTCCAGACCATCGAGGCGGACCTGATACTGATGCTTCTTGGTCTCGTAGAACGAGTGCGGCAGCTCGATCGATTGCAACGCCTGACGATCGACCAGATAGTTTCGCAACAGCGTGGCAACGAACGTCGTGCCTTGGGCGGGGTCAGGAAAGCTGTAGACGATCGAGATGACATTGGAACCCGGCAGGGTTTCGATCTTCAGATTGTCAATGGCTTCCTGGGTCAAGCCATCCAGTGCCGTGTCGCGCACCGGATCGGTTTCCATACCCAATGCATCACGCAGCGGATTGATCACGTATTCGCGCAGCGGCGTGCTGACGTAACGCTTGAACGGTTCGGCCAGTTTGCTGAGCATCCCCGGCGGCGGGTTGTACTGACCCTGATCGCGCAGTTCGCTGATGGTCTGACGAATCAGCGCCGGCGAACGGAGGATATTGCTTTCGGTCTCCATGTCCGCCAGCGATGGCGGAATGAAGGTGGCGCTGTCCTGGGTCAGCGAGGTGGTCGCATCGCCCTGAGACAGCTTTTTCGACTGCACGATCACCTGCGCGGTGATATCGAAGCTCTGTTTGAGCAACAGCGGCAGCAACAGCGCGATCACTGCAAAGATCAGGAAGATGCGCTTCACCAGTTGCTTGTTGGCGAAGAAAATCCTGAAGAACTCGTGCAGGTAATTTTCTTTTGGGTTCATGTCGTTCACCTGAGAGTCAGTTGTCACTGCCTTTGTTGTCGACGCGGTAGCCGAAGCTGAACCCCACGCCCTGGAACAGCACCACATCGGCCAGTTGGCGGGCGAGTTCGCCGGCGCTGGCCAGTTTGGTTTTCGGTACGTAGAGCATGTCGTCCGGTTGCAGGTAGGCGATCTGTGGCGCATCGCCCGACAGTGCTTTCTCGACGTCGTAGTTCATGGCCTGCACCTGATTGCCGTTGCGCCGCATGATCACTACCGAATCCAGGCGTGCCTTGACGTTGGTACCTCGGGCAAGAGTCAGGGCTTCAAGTACCGACACCGGCCGGCGGATCGGGTACGAGCCCGGTTGAGCGACTTCGCCGAGCACGTAGATCTCGTTGCCGGCGGTGGATTTGAGCAGCACATCCACAGTCATCCGTCCTGGCAGTTGCGCGTACTTGCTGTTGAGGAAGGTTTCCAGTTGATTGACGGTCATGCCTTGCAGCGGCACAGCGCCGATTTCCGGAAAACTCGCATAGCCATCGGTACCCACGGTGATTTCACGGCTCATGCCGGTGGCCGGGTGGTTCAGCGCGCTTTTAAGGTTTTGCTCATTGCTCAGCGGGCTCAGAATCTGCACCGAGAGCTGATTGCGGTTGGGCTGGAACAACTGTTTGCGTTGATAGGCGCGCTGGATTTCCTGCCGCGCCTCGTCGCTGGTCAACCCGGCGATTTTCACCGAGGTGTTGGCGCCCGGCAGTTCGATGGTGCCGTCAGGCAGCACCAGTTGCGTGCCGTTGAGCTGACTGGCGGCGGTGAAGTTCAGGCCGATCTGGTCACCCGACTGCACGCGGTAAGCGTCCGAGCCGCTGGTACTGATGTGGAAAATCACATCCAGCACGTCTTTCGGGCGCAGGGTCTGCTCGACCCTCGGCATGTCGGTGGCTTGCGCATTGGCCGGTGTGGCGGTGAGGATATTCACCGGCATGTTGCGGGTGTCGGAATTGCTGGAGCAGCCTGCAAGCGGCAGCAACAGCAGGACAAGCATTTTGGCGTTCATGGCGTCATCCTTTGCGTTCGCTTACAGGTTTTTGTAAAGCCATTTGGGCATGTAGTACTTGCGCCGGTTGAACACGCTACCGACCACTTTTGCTCCGGCCTGAGTCAGGCGTTGCACGGCGGCTTGCGCGACTTCCCAGCGGGTGTCTTCGGCGCGTACGACAAGCACCACGCCATCGACCTGAGTGCTGATGACCAGCGTGTCGGCGTCGGAGTACACCGCGTCGCCATCGATCACCACAAAGCGGTACTGGCTGCCCAATTGATCAAGCAACGGGCTCAGACGCTCGGCGGTCAAGTGCTCCAGGGTGCGGATCGGCCGGCCGTTGGGCAGCACGTGGAACGGCAGGCTCGAGACCTGCACCACGCAGTCCTGCAACAGCGGCGGTTTGTCGGGGTTGAACAGCAAGTCGCGCAGGCCGCGCTCCTTGCTCAGGTTCAACTGCTGGGTGAGATTGCTCGCCGACTGACTGGCATCGACCAGCAGCACTTGGCCGCTGCTCATTTGCGCCAGTTGGCTGGCCAGCGCCAGCGCACTGGTGGTGGTGCCTGAGCCGGGGTTGGCGGCGGTCAGGAACAGGATCCGCAGATCGAGATCCAGCACGGTCGAGGTCAGGTTCGATTCGCTGGGGTTGGCGATGTTCAGGCTTTTGTTGGTTGAACCGTCCATTAGCTTGCTCCGTGGCCGCTGAATACTTTGAAGGGGGTTTTCAACAGAATCTTCAGATCAAGCAGAAGGCTCTGCTCGGCGATGTAGCTGAGGTCCAACTCAACGCGCTGGTCGAAGTCGATATTGCTGCGTCCGGAGATCTGCCACAGGCCGGTCATGCCGGGGTAGATCGCCAGACGCGCGAGGTGATTGTCCTTGTAGCGGTAAGCGTTGAACGAGGTCGGGCGAGGGCCGACCAGGCGCATGTCGCCGGTCACTACATTGATCAGGTTGGGCAGCTCATCAAGACTGGTGCGCCGCAGGAAACCGCCGATGCGGGTGATGCGCGGATCGTGGTCGATTTTGAAATCGATGGCGTCGGCACCGTGCTTGTTGAGGTGACGCAACGACTCTTTCAATTCTTCGGCGTTGGCGACCATGGTGCGGAATTTGTACATGCCGAATTTGCGACCGCGGTAGCCGGTGCGCTTTTGTACGAACATCACCGGGCCTTTGCTGGAGTATTTGATGGCCAGTGCCAGGCCCAGCAACAGTGGTGAAATCAGTACCAGAATGACTAGCGCACCGAGGCAGGCGACCACGCGATTGGTGCGTGACAGTTGCCATGGCCGACCGCCGTCGCGGCCCGTGAACCAGCCGCGACCCTGGCGATGAATCGCCGCGTCGAGACGCATTCGGTGCTCGGGATCCACGCGCTTGTCGCGGCGCATTTCTAGGATCGGTACACCTTTCTCATGTCCAGTCATGGAGTCCTCCACATGAATTCAGCCGCGAACGGCGCGTGGGCGATAGGCAGTGGGGTAGTAGTCGCGGAACCAGGCGATAAAGCGTCCGAGTCCCTCATCCAGCTCTATCCGGGGCTGAAATCCGGTGGCCTGGGCCAGATCGCTGGCCTCGGCGCAGGTGTTGAGTACGTCACCCGGTTGCAGTGGCAGCAGCTCGACAATGGCTTTCTGGCCAAGGTGTTTTTCCAGCAGCGCCAGGTAGGTTTTCAGCTCGACCGGGTGCTGTCCGCCGATGTTGAACAGGCGCCACGGCGCCATGCTGCTGGCCGGGTCGGGCTGCTCGCGATCCCACTGCGGGTTGACCTGCGGTGGCTGATCGATAAGGCGGGTGATGCTCTCGATGATGTCGTCGATGTAGGTGAAGTCGCGCTGGTGCTCGCCGTAGTTGAACAGCTTCAGCGGTGTGCCTTCGCTGATCGCCCGGGCGAACTGGATCGGCGACATGTCCGGCCGACCCCATGGCCCGTACACGGTGAAAAAGCGCAGGCCGGTGCAGGGAATGCCGAACAGGTGGCTGTAACTGTGCGCCATCAGCTCGTTGGCTTTCTTGGTTGCGGCGTACAGCGACAGCGGGTGATTGACGCCGTCTTTCACGGAGTAGGGCGTGTGCTGATTGGCGCCGTAAACCGAGCTCGATGACGCGTAGATCAGGTGTTCGACCGGGTGATGCCGGCAGCTCTCGAGAATATTGAGGAAACCGTTGAGGTTGCTGTCCAGATACGCCTTGGGATTGTCCAGCGAGTAACGCACCCCGGCTTGCGCGGCGAGGTGAATCACCACTTGCGGACGTTCGCGGACAAACAGCGCTGCGATGGCCGAGGCATCGGCCAGGTCAACCGTAGCGAGCTGGAAATCGCCGGCCTGCTCGCGCACCCACTGCACGCGGTCGTGCTTGAATTGCGGGTTGTAGTAGGCGTTGAAGTTGTCCAGACCGACCACTGAATGCCCGTCGCGCAGCAGCCGCAGCACGCAATGGGCACCAATGAAACCGGCCGCACCGGTG
Source organism: Pseudomonas sp. Irchel s3a12 (assembly GCF_900187485.1). Taxonomy (NCBI): domain Bacteria; kingdom Pseudomonadati; phylum Pseudomonadota; class Gammaproteobacteria; order Pseudomonadales; family Pseudomonadaceae; genus Pseudomonas; species Pseudomonas sp. Irchel s3a12. The sequence continues at coordinate 78,454 of NZ_FYDN01000002.1, read as the reverse complement.
ACCAGCACCTTCATGGCCGTAGTCCTTCAGGCGCAATGTGGCGCAGGCCGATGCCGCTGTAATGCAAACCAGCGGCGGCGACTTGTTCCGGGTTGTACAGGTTGCGGCCGTCGATGATCACCCTCGAACGGAGCTTTTCGGCGAGCAACTCGAAATCGACCACGCGGAAGTTTTTCCACTCGGTGCAGATCACCAGTGCGTCGGCGTCTTCCAGGGTGTCGTCGCGGGTGGCGCACAGGTGCAGATCGTTGCGGTAGCCGTAGAGGCGCCGGCATTCGGACATCGCTTCCGGGTCGTAGGCCTGCACGCTGGCTCCCTCGGCCCACAGCGCATCCATCAGATAGCGGCTCGGGGCTTCGCGCATGTCATCGGTGTTGGGTTTGAACGCCAAGCCCCAGATCGCGATGGACTTACCGGCCAGGCCTTGCGGGAATTGCGCTTTCAGTTTGCTGAAGAGGATGTGCCGCTGCAGGTCGTTGACGTCGGTGACGCTGCGCAGCAGTTTCAGCGGCATGCCGTTGTGTTCGGCGGTGTGCAGCAGCGCGCGCAGGTCTTTGGGAAAGCACGAGCCACCGAAGCCGCAGCCCGGATAGATGAAGTGGTAACCGATGCGTGGATCCGAGCCTATGCCTTTGCGCACTGCTTCGATGTCGGCACCGAGCAGTTCGGTGAGGTTGGCCAGCTCGTTCATGAAACTGATGCGCGTGGCGAGCATGGCGTTGGCGGCGTACTTGGTCAGCTCGGCGCTGCGGTTGTCCATGAACATCAGTTTTTCGTGGTTGCGGCAGAACGGCGCGTACAGCTCGCTCATTTGCTCGCGGGCCGCGTCATCGCGGGTGCCGACGATGATCCGGTCCGGGCGCATGCAGTCGGCGAGGGCGCTGCCTTCCTTGAGGAATTCCGGGTTGGACACCACCCGCACTTGCAGATCAGTCTTGCCGCGACGCAGCAATTCGCTGTTGGCGGTGGCCAGCACCTGATCGGCGGTGCCGACCGGCACCGTGGATTTGATGATCAGCGTGCGATCGGCCTCCATGTGCGAGGCGATTTGGCGGGCGACGTTGAGCACGTGGCTGAGATCGGCAGAGCCGTCCTCATCGGCGGGGGTGCCGACGGCGATGAAAATCAGCTCGGCATGCTCGACCGCGTCACTGGCCTGGGTACTGAACAACAGGCGGCCGGCCTTGATGTTTTCCTCAAGCGTGCTGGACAAACCTGGCTCACTAATGGGCGGCACTGCTTGTTGCAGTTGTTTAATTTTGTTTGGGTCAATGTCCACGCATAAAACGCGATGACCGACATCTGCAAGTGCGGCGGCTTGTATAAGTCCGACATAGCCAGTGCCAAATACGCTCACGTCCATCTGCGCACCTCAATAATACCAAAAGTTAACTACGGAATGAGATTGTTAAAGGGGTATAGCGCAGCGTTTGAAAAGCGTGTCAGCAAAATGACATGTTGCATCTGTATAACACTTGAGCATTTTTTGGCGATTGGCCATCAAGTCATTGCTGCGATTGAATTTGTTGCTTTTGTGCAGATTTGTTCAGATTTTAAATAAGCGATAAACGGTCTTAAGCCTTTAATTTAAAGGCTTGTAGCGTTTGAGTTGTGTCAGATTTGAGTCACCGTTTTTTTGACGCTTTCTACTGAAAACAGTCAATTCTTGCGCTTTGATGGCCGGGTGCTAGTGTCAGGTTCTGACTGACAAACCTTTGACTCCCTGCCGTTTTGCCCGATCGGTATCGCCATGTTCAGATATGCCAAAGAAATGTTCTTAATTGTTTATTTACTGATTTATTCCGAATATTACATTGATCGGTTAAATGCTATCGGCCTCAGTTTTTCTGTACTTCTTTTTGGCGCGATGTTTTTGGCGCTGACTTTAGCGTTATATCTAACGGCGTATATAAAACAGGCTCTCATTCGCCACGTTTTCGCATTGGCAATGTTTGTCTCGGCAGTGTTTTTCGATGTCTATACCCGGGTCACGGCGGATTACCTGACCTACAGCGGTTTCGTTTCATTGGTTTACTCCGGCGGTTTCATCCAGGAAGCGGCGTACCAGTACCGGGACGCGATCCTGCGTGGCGTGCTTAGCGGTTTGCTGTTGCTGTTCGCCATCGGTCTGAAACCCCGCCATAGCCTGGCGATTCCCAACGCCTTGCGTGTGGCGGCGCCGCTGTGTGGTGTGCTGCTGCTCAGTGCTGTGCTGTTTTTGCGTGCGGGTGAGGGCGCCCGGGGTTTGCCGATCATGTACACGCCGCTGGCCTACCTCAACCTGTTTGCCTACGAAGCGCTGCACAACACCGTCGGCCCGCGTGAACCGGTGACGCTGGCGCGCAACTCGCAAGCGGTCGGCCACGATATCGTGCTGATCATCGACGAAAGCATCTCCGGCAATTACCTGGACATCAACGCGCCGTTCGGCGTGCACAGTAACCTCAAGCAGGCGCACGCCGGCGTCGACATCTTCAATTACGGCTTCGCCGCGTCCATCGCCAATTGCAGCGCCGACACTAACGTGACCCTGCGTTACGGCGGCACCCGCGCCGACTACATGCGCATCAACACCACGTTGCCGTCGATCTGGCAGTACGCCAAGAAGGCTGGGCTGCGCACCGTGTACATCGACGCCCAGCGCACCGCCGGCAATCTGCAGAACCTGATGACCGATACCGAGAAGAAGGACATCGATCAGTTCGTGCAATTCGACCAGACCAGCGTGCGCGACCGCGACATGGCAGCAGCGGCGAAGCTGATCGAACTGCTCAACGACGACAAGCCGGAGCTGGTGGTGATCAACAAGGTCGGCGCGCATTTTCCGGTGCACGACAAATACCCGGATGCGTTCATGGCTTACCGCCCGACCTTGCCGCGCGGGCAGTTCACCGAAGTGGCCGATACCGGCGAGCGCAACGGCTTCAATGGCCAGCCGGATGACTGGGTGCTGTATCGCAATGCCTACAAGAACACCCTGTTGTGGAACGTCGGCGAGTTTTTCGCGCGGGTGTTCGCCCAAGGCAATCTGAACAATGCGCTGCTGATCTACACCTCTGATCATGGCCAGGATCTGCACGAGCGCGGTAATCCGGGGTTGAACACCCATTGCGGTGGTGATCCGGTGGAGGAGGAAGGGTTGGTGCCGCTGGTGGTGATTCAAGGCAGTGCTCTAAAGACGCTGGACTGGTCGGCACAACTGGCGGCGAACAAGGATCGTTCCAGCCACTACAACATTTTCCCGACGCTGTTGCAGTTGATGGGCTATGACCTGGCGGGGATCGAGGCTGTTTATGGCAAGCCACTGAGTGTCGCGACGGCGGATGAGTTCACCTTCAACTACCGCTTCAATGCGCGGTTGGGGGCCAAGCCTGAGTGGAAGCACATTGATCTGGGCAGCATTGTCACGCCGTCGCAGGCGCCGACGAGTGTGGCGGCTGGTCAGTAGACTTTGTGCTGGCAGGACTGGCCCCATCGCTGGCAAGCCAGCTCCCACAGTGTTTTAGGGTGAATTCAATATTTGTGAGCAACGTCATTCCCTGTGGGAGCTGGCTTGCCAGCGATGAGGCCATTGAGTTCACTGCAAGATTCAAGTCTGTCATCGCCATCCGCTATCCTTGCCCCACACTGACCGATCAGGTGGCGGCATGCTTCGTGTTGAAAACGTCTTCAAAAGCTATCTCACCCCGCAAGGCCCATTGCCGGTGCTGCAAGGCGTCGACCTGACGCTGGAATCCGGCAGCAGCCTGGCACTGATGGGCGAATCCGGCAGTGGCAAAAGCACCTTGCTGCACCTGGTGGCCGGCCTCGACAAAGTCGACAGCGGCAGCATTCGCAGCGGCGAGCATCGTCTTGAGGCGATGAACGAAGCGCAACTGGCGAACTGGCGGCGTAGCGAAATCGGCTTGGTGTTCCAGCAGTTCAACTTGATCGGCAGTTTGCGCGTCGAGGACAACCTGGCGTTTCAGGCACGCCTGGCCGGGCGCCACGAGCCGCGTTGGCAGGCGCATCTGGTGCAGCGTCTGGGCTTGGGCGATTTGCTTAAGCGTTATCCCGAGCAACTTTCCGGTGGTCAGCAGCAGCGGGTCGCGTTGGGCCGGGCGCTGGCCTCGCAGCCGAAATTGCTGTTGGCCGATGAGCCCACCGGCAGCCTCGACGAAGCCACCAGCGACGAAGTATTGCGGTTGTTGCTGGAATTGCTCGATGACACGCCAACCACTTTGTTGATGGTCACCCACAGCCCGCGAGTCGCGGCCCGATTGGCGCAGCGAGTGGTGTTGTCCAGCGGGCGGCTGACGTGATCGTTTTCCGACAAACCCTGCGTGCGCTGCTCAGCCATTGGCGGCGTCATCCAGTGCAGTTTTTCAGCGTGCTGACCGGCTTGTGGCTGGCGACCAGTCTGCTCACCGGCGTGGAGGCGCTGAACAGTCAGGCGCGCGACAGTTACGCGCGGGCCAGCCAATTGATCGGTGGCGAACCGCAGGCCAGTCTCAGTACGCCGAACGGGGCGACTTTTGCGCAGCAATGGTTCGTTGATCTGCGCCGAGCGGGCTGGCCGGTATCGCCGCTGTTGCAGGGGCGGTTGCTGCTCAAGGGCATTGAGAATCAGCGGCTGCAATTGATGGGTATCGAACCGGTGTCGTTGCCGGCCGATTCGGCGGTGGCCGGGCAGGCGTTGCCGATCGAGCGCGTTGTCGAGTTTTTCACGCCACCGGGCAGTACGTGGATTTCACCGGAAACCTTGCAGGCGCTGGATCTGCGTGAAGGCGACACGCCGCAAACGGCTAATGGTCTGCGATTGCCGCCGCTGCTCGCGCAAAAGGACATGGCGCCCGGCGTATTGCTGGTGGACATCGGCGTCGCGCAAACCCTGCTTGAACAACCCGGACAATTGTCGCGCCTGTTGCTGCCCAAGGATTTTCACGCCGAGTTGCCGGCCTCCTTCAAAGGTCTGTTGCAAATCAAAAGCAGCGGCGAGGAAAACAATCTGGCGCGGTTGACCGAGAGTTTTCACCTGAATCTCGATGCGTTAGGGTTTTTGTCATTCGTGGTGGGCTTGTTCATCGTCCACGCTGCGATTGGCCTGGCTCTTGAGCAACGACGCGGTCTGCTGCGTACGTTGCGCGCCTGCGGGGTCAGCGCGCGGATGTTGATCGTGTGCCTGATCGTCGAACTGGGAGTGCTGGCGCTGATCGGCGGATTGTTCGGTGTGATCAGCGGCTATTGGCTGGCGAGTGTCTTGCTGCCGGATGTCGCCGCCAGCCTGCGCGGTTTGTACGGCGCGGAAGTGGCGGGGCAGTTGCGCCTCAGTCCGTGGTGGTGGTTCAGCGGCATCGGTTTGAGCCTGCTCGGCGCTTTGCTCGCCGGGTCCAACAGTCTGCTGCGCGCCGCCCGTTTGCCGTTGTTGGCCGTAGCGGATCCGCAAGCCTGGCATCAGCAATATGCACGTTGGCTGCGTCGACAAGGCTGGCTGGCGGCAGTGCTCGGTTTGCTGGCCTTGGTGGCATTGATCTGGGGCGACAGTCTGGCCAGCGGTTTTGTCCTGATGGCCGGGTTGCTGATCGGCGCAGCGTTGGCTTTGCCAGTGTTGCTCAGCGCGCTGTTGAATCAGTTGCTCGGGCGCAGTCGCTCGGTGCTGGGGCAGTGGTTTCTTGCCGATTGCCGTCAGCAACTGCCGGCACTCAGTCTGGCGTTGATGGCGTTGCTCCTGGCGCTTGCCGCCAACATCGGCGCCGGCAGCATGACCGCCGGTTTTCGCCAGACTTTCAACGACTGGCTGGAACAACGTCTGAGCGCCGAGCTTTACATCAATCCGAGTAATCCGGCGCAGTCGCGGGAAATGTACAGCTGGCTAAAACAGCAGCCGAACATTGCGGCGATTCTGCCCAACTGGCAGGTCGCGGTGACGTTGCAGGGCTGGCCGGCGGAAGTGTTCGGCATCATCGATCACGCGTATTACCGCCAGCACTGGCCGTTGCTCGATGTCAGTGGCAGCGACCCGTGGGCGCATCTGGCCACGGATGATGCGGTGATGCTCAGTGAGCAAATCGCCCGGCGCCTGAAACTACACGTGGGTGAACACGTGGCGATTCCGACACCCAACGGCACTTGGTCGCCGCGCATCGTTGGCATCTACGCCGACTACGGCAATCCCAAGGGGCATTTGCTGGTCAGCATCCACCACCTGCTGCGCGGCTGGCCGCAACTGACGCCGAACCGCTTCAATTTGCGTATTGACCCGCAGAATATCCCGGGACTTTTAGCAGCATTGCAGACGCGTTTTCAACTCGATGACAGTCGCATCGTTGATCAGGCGCGGCTCAAGGGCTGGTCGGTGCAGGTCTTCGAACGGACCTTTGCGGCGACGGCGGCGTTGAACAGTTTGACCCTGGCGGTGGCGGGTGTGGCGCTGTTCATCAGCCTGCTGACGCAAAGCCAGAGTCGCCTAGGTCAACTCGCACCGCTGTGGGCGTTGGGCGTAACGCGGCGGCAATTGATGCTGCTCAATCTTGGTCAGACCTGGCTGTTGGCGGTGCTGACGCTGGTGTTAGCGTTGCCGTTGGGGATCGCGCTGGCATGGTGCCTGGATGCGGTGATTAACGTTCAGGCGTTTGGCTGGCGGTTGCCGTTGCGGGTGTTTCCGCTGCAATTGCTGCAATTGATGGGGCTGGCGTTGCTGGCGACGTTACTGGCCTCGGCGTGGCCACTGTACTCGCTGTACCGCACGCAACCGGCGGACCTGTTGAGGACGTTTGCCCATGAGGATTAACTTCGTTGTGCTGATGATTTTGTTGCTGCTCGGCGGTTGCGATCAATCGGCACCGGAGCAGAAGGGCTTCGCCGGGATGGGCAATCAGGCGATGGCGTTTACGCCGGTGGTGCCGGGGCGGGTGTTCAGTTTTCCGGCAGATCACGCTGCCCATGCGGGTTTTCGCATCGAGTGGTGGTACGTCACCGCCAATCTCAAGGATCAGCAGGGTAACGAATTCGGCGTGCAGTGGACGCTGTTTCGCAGTGCATTGAAACCAGTGGCGGAGCAGGCCGGGTGGGCTGATCAGACGATCTGGCTGGGGCATGCGGCGGTGACTTCGAGCACGGTGCATCACGCCGCCGAACGTTACGCCCGAGGCGGGGTGGGGCAGGCCGGTGTGCGGCTAACACCGTTCGAGGCGTGGATCGATGATTGGCGGTTCGCCAGTCAGGCGCAGGATCCCCTGAGCGACCTGCAACTCAGCGCTCGCGACAAGGATTTCGCCTATCAACTGCACCTCACCTCGAGTCGTCCGTTGGTGCTGCAGGGCGACAAGGGTTTCAGTCAGAAATCCGAAGAAGGTCAGGCGTCGTATTACTACAGTCAGCCGTTTTTTCAGGCTAGCGGCACATTGCAGATTGACGGCCAGAGCTACGCCGTCAGTGGCCCCGCGTGGCTCGATCGCGAATGGAGCAGCCAGCCGCTGACCGCCAATCAAACCGGTTGGGACTGGTTCTCTCTGCACCTGGACAGCGGCGAACACGTGATGCTTTACCGCATGCGTCAGAAGGACGGTGCGCCGTATCTCACCGGCACGTGGATCGCTGCTGACGGTCAGACGCAAACCCTGCGCAGTTCGCAGATCCAACTCACCCCGCAAGACACCGCAAAAGTCGCCGGCCGGGCGATGCCGGTGAAATGGTCGATCAGCATCCCCGACAAACACCTCGACATCACCCTCGACGCGCTCAACCCCAATGCCTGGATGAACCTGCGCATCCCGTACTGGGAAGGCCCGGTGCACATCAGCGGCAGCCATCCCGGCCAGGGCTATCTGGAAATGACCGGGTACTGAAAAGGTACCCACGAATCCCTGTAGGAGCTGCCGAAGGCTGCGATCTTTTGATGTTGGTTTTAAAAGCAACCTCAACAGATCGCAGCCTTCGGCAGCTCCTACAAAGGATCGGTTTGAACTTGGGTTGGGTGTTGTCCTCTACAGAAAAATCTGCCGAGGATTAGCCATGAGCGACGACCTGCACCCCCCAGACATGACCACCTGGCAGCGCCTTTTCGACGACCAGACCTACTGGCAGCAATCCCCCGACGCGCACTATTTTGACTTGCAACGCGTCGCCGACGACCTGCTCGGCCAAGGCGCCATCGACCTTGAGCAATGGCAGATCCTGCGCGCCAAAGCCGACGACCTGCACAAGGATTCACCCGCGATTAACGTCACCCGTGAACTCGACGACCCCGAAGCCTGAGGACAACCCCATGAAACCCATCACCCAAGGCGAACACCCCGACGAACCCCGTCCACCCGGCGAAACCGAACGCGACAACGACGCCCTGCGCCCCACCGACCCGAAACAGCGTGAAAACACTGGCAAAGGCACGCCCAGCGGCGAATCCACCGCGCAGGACACCGCAAAACAACAAACACCCGCCAAGCCCTGAACAGCGTCTATGCTCAGTGGCACGCCCGGCGTCGAAGCCGCTTCAACGCCGGGCGCTGCCATTCATCACAGGGAAAGTATTGATTATGAAGCTCGACGCACTGGCCAAGGCCATCACCCTCGCAACCGTACTGTCCGCCACCAGCTTCGGCGCTCTGGCTGCCGATATTCCGCTGTCTGCCACTGTTGAAGCCGATCAGGTCACCACCAAAGTGATCTCCGTCGATGCCGCCAACCATCAGGTTGTGCTCGAAGGGGCCGAAGGCAAGCCGGTTCACGTTCAGCTCAGTGACAAGGCGAAAAACCTCGCCAATCTGAAGGTGGGCGATCAGGTCAACATCCAGGTACAGCGTTCTGTCGCCGCTTACCTCGACACCGATGTGGATAAAGGTCTGCCTGGCACTACCGAACGTACCGGTGAGTTGCGTAAGGCTCCGGGCAGCGATAACCCCGGCGGCGAGGCGTATCGTCAGGTTCAGGTGCAGTTGAAAATCACCAAAATTGATTTGAAGACAAATCAGGTGACCCTGCAAAACCCGCAAGGTCAATCGAAAGTCCTCGACGTGAAACAGCCTGAAATTCAAGCCAAGCTGAAAGATCTGAAAGAAGGGCAGAGCGTTATTGTCACTTACACCGATATCTTAAAAGTGACCAGTCAACACGAAAGTTGAGTATTAGCTCTACAGGATGACTGTTCTTGTACAGGTTTATGTATGAGAACAATCATATAAAAAAGTCTGTCGGAAGTTTCCCGGTAAATATCGGTGGTACACACTTTTTAACTTTCTGGTACATAAATTTCATGTTTAAGCATGAGGACATATCTGCCAACTTCCATTAAAATCCCTCCCGTTCGCCCAGTGTCAGGGCTCTTTACCGGTGCATGGATTGCCAGGCCATTACACTGGGCGAACACCTCTTTGGAGAAGTTGTATACAATTTTCACAAACAAAAAGGGCGACTTTGAAGTCGCCCTTTTTGTTTGCCATGAATTAAGTCGAGGTCTGCCCCTCAGGCTTGTTGTCCTTGGAGGCGCTTCAACGTCGCTTGATACATTTTCGTCCTGCGGTGATTTTTGCCGTAGGTGCCTGCAGCGGCGACGGTTCCTGACTGGATGTGGTCCAGATAACTGAAAATCTTTCGCGGCGACAAAAACTTGATGCCATAGCCCAGGTTGCTCATTCGATCTTGCAGCGTATAACCCGGCACCTCTTCATCCATGCAGAAGTGCAGGCCCTGGGACTTCATCAAACGCGCATTCCACAATGTGCAGAAACTTTTCAGATGAGTTTCTTTGTAGGGTCTTGGCATTTTCGAGCGCAGGCCTAGACGCACTTTTGCTTTGCGAACATAGTGCTTGCAAAAGCGCGAAGTTAGTCGCCACGTATCACGCAAAACTCCCCGATTGAGTTGTTCGACACAACCGACTGCAGCCATGTCCGGGGTTTTCGTGCACTCGCGCATCATCATGGCAAACACTTCTTTGTCGTAGACAAAGGTGTCGGTGTGCAACAGAAACAGATAATCGGTGTCGACTTTTTCCAGCGCCAGATCCAGGGCCTTGCCATGCGCAATATGGCCGACTTCCTTGCCCGGCGAAGGCCGTTCGATCAAGTTGATCCAGTCGAGCGAGCGCAAGTAATCCAGACTGGCATCCGCCGAATCGTTATCGACCACCCACACCGGAATGCGTTGCTCCTGGACGTGCTCACGCAAAAGCTCGAGGCACATTCTGGTGATGTCCGGGGTTTTGTAATTTACCAAGACAAGGCTGAAATTCGACGATGGCTGGGTTGGTAAATCAAACGCTTTCATGTCGGAAGGACTCATCTGCGATTCAAGGGCATCAGGGTTTCGTGGCCGCGATCGTAGCGAGGCAACCTTAGGCGAACCTTAATTTGCGGATGTGACGGTAGATGTATGCCGAAGAGAGGCGGTTGGTCTTATGAAATGCATGGGGTGCTGCCGGTCATTACCGGATAAAATGCGCGCCCCTCTCACGGTTCAAGGAAGAAACGGCGCACGCCGTTGTGTCACGGATGAAACCACTTTCCCTCTACCACCCGGCCTTGTACTGGCTGCGCGTGTGGCAAAAAAGACTGTTCCGCCAGCTTGCCTGGCGCTGCTCTAGCAAACGCTACGCACGCCCCGTCGCCGCAGCCGAGCGCCTGCCATTTCGCTACCTCAAACACACCTCAAAACTCATCCGCAAACTCGGCGACTCCGACCTCGCCCTGCAACACAACAAAGTCATCAACCTCAAACTCGCCGTCGCCGCCATCGACAGCGTCATCATCGGCCCCGGCGAACACTTCTCCTTCTGCCGCCTCGTCGGCCGCCCGACGTTGAAGCGCGGCTACGTTGAAGGCATGGAACTGTCCTTCGGCGAGGCACGACGCGGGGTAGGCGGTGGCATTTGCCAACTGAGCAACCTGATTCACTGGATGGCCATTCATTCACCGCTGGTGGTGGTCGAACGCTCCAACCACAGCTTCGACCCGTTTCCGGATGAGGGGAGGGTGCTGCCGTTCGGGTCCGGGGCGGCGATTTTCTACAACTACGTTGATCTGGTGCTGCATAACCCGACGGATCGGCACTTTCAGCTGAAATTGAACGTCGGCGAGACACAACTCGAAGGGGAGTTGCTGTGTGATCGGGTGAGGGAATATCGCTACCACGTGTTCCAGGAGGCACACCGGTTTGTGCGAGAGGGCAGCAGGGTGTTTCGCGAGAACGAGATTTGGCGAGAGGTCAGGGAAAAGGGGCAGGTGGGGCAGTTGGTGGAAAGGGAGAGGCTTTATCGGAATCGGGTCGTGGTGAAGTATGCAGTGGCGGGCGAACTGGTTGAGTAGATGCATTGTGAATGCGGGGCTTCAGCTTTGATGACGTACTGTTGCTCTTCAGCTTTTCGCGGTTTTTATGCGGGTTAGCCGTTGCCTTTCGGGCACTTTATAAGGAATTTTTAGTGATACGTCCGTATGCGTTAGCCCTGGCAAGCACGATGCTTTTCACCGGATGCGGTGCAAAATCGGGTTCTTTACCCAGCAGTCAAAGTATGTCCCCTGAAAAGGTGGCCTCGATCGCGACGACAATCAAAACGAAATACCCTGACCTTTCCAGCGAACTTCGTGACAAAGTGCTGAATACGGTAGTGCAGTCAATCGACAATATGGTTTTTGTTGAAGGTGGCCAGTTTGATATGGGGGATTTTGGTTGGGCTTGTGAGTACGACGAAGAAAATGTTTGTACCTGGCCATGTGGGCAAAAAACGGACCAGCTTTGTAATATTAGCCGCAATGCAGATGACGATTTTGTACATACGGTTAAGTTGAGCTCTTATTATCTTTCAAAATTTCAGACGACCGTGCGTGATTTTGATGTTTTCTTTATGTCGCAAGGTATAGAAGTGTTTGATGCTAAACTTCGTGATAGAGAAAATTTAAAGAGTATGTATTCTCCTAGGCTTCCTGCGCCTACAAAAACATGGCAGGAAGCTAAGGATTATTGTCAGTGGATAGCAGGCATCAGCGGCTATGGTGTAGATCTTCCATCGGAGGCACAGTGGGAATTCGCGGCGAGAAATCGCGGGCAGCATATATTGTTTCCAACTAGTAGTGGGAGCTTGGATTTCGGTAAAAATTTTCCAATGGAAGGGGAGGGGGAAACATTCTTTGTTGATAGATTTTTTCCTAATCCGTTGGGCATATATAACCTTTCAGGCAATGCAACCGATTGGGTAAATGATTGGTACGACGATGAGTACTATCAGAATTCGCCGGTAGAAAATCCTGAAGGTCCAAAAAATGGTAAGCAGAAAGTAAAACGTGGTTCAAATTACCCCGAAGCCCCATTGTCAGCAGCGCCGGTTGTACGGCGCTGGCCGGAAAATCCAAACGAGGATGCTTACTATCCAGGTACAAGTTTCCGATGTGCGATTCAGTCGGACAAGCTGCTCTGAGGTTTTCAATGTGAAAAGGCACTACTCTAGGTGCCTTTTTAAGCTAGACCCTCAAAGTTGATGCTGGGATTTCTCAGGGGGATCTCAGGGACAGACCATGTTTAGAGTGCGTAAAGGTGAAAGGCATTCCGGGGCAAATTTCATCTAGAAAAAAGAAACCGTGTTCTACCCTGATTGCAGTTGATCGACGGTTGATATATTAAGGATGTTTGATTGTCTAGTACCCGTATATTGGATCGAAATAAGATAAAGGAGGGTGAGTTTTTTTCCATTCTTTCGAAAGCTCAATCCCTTCTGTTATTTCTACAGGATTCATTTTTTTAGCCAGATCCGGGAGCAGTCGCTTTGCATCTTCTGGTGCTGTTCCTGCCTCCAGTTTTGAAAGTAAAAGCGTCAAGCCGTATGCTTCAATCAGATTTTCTGGGTAGCCAAGTTCATTGGACGGATCTGAAATTTTGTATGCGTAGGTGCCAACTGCATCTATATTGCTGTGTTCCGCTGAGTTTTTCACCCAGTATGCGATCTCTTCTTTACTACCATTATGGTCGTATAAGTAATTCGCATAGAGGAACATACCTCTCGGGTTACCGCCTTCCGATGACGCTTTAAACCATTTGATAATCGCTTTTTCTCGACTACCTGGAATCAAAAACCACCCGGCACCGCTTTTGTAAGCGCTAGCCAGCATTTGTTGTGCGTAACTGTCACCTGCTTCGGCCGCTTTCTCAAGCCATGGCAGGCCCTGACCAGCCGTATACAGGACGGTCATTGCTTCTGTGTCGCCTTTTTTGCTCGTTCTTGAGCCGTTGTTAGTGAACGCTCTCGCCAGTCGACTCCATTTTTATCTGTGCAAGTTCCCATACTTCCGCACAAATCATTTTTGTTGCTTAAGCGGAGCATTGCATATAAAAAACCTTGCTCAGCTGAGGCCTCATACCATTTTTTTGCGTCTGGAGTGATATAGCGCTGACTGAGTCTAATAGCTTCGCCCAAATAATATTGTGCGTCACGATCCCCTGCCTCTGCGGCAATGTTCAGAAAGGGCTGGGAGTCGTACCAGTCACTCTGTTTGAAAAGAATAATTCCCGTTTCTCCGGCCTCTTTTTGCGCTGCTGTCATTCCGGCGTAAGCTGGGTTAGACAGTGCTAACGAGAACAATAAAAATAATATTTTTGATCATTGGTGGGATCTATAAAATTTTAATTTCTTGTTATGCAATTGTTGGTTCTACAAATGCCCAAGGGCTAGTTGCACTTATAGCGTTTGGCGGTGGCCCTGGGAATGAATTGGCTTAATATCCGTAAATTGGATCAAAGTAGGAAAGTGGGGGGTGTGTTTTTTCCCATTCCTTTGCGAATGAAATCCCCATTTCGATTTCTTCAGGTTTCATTTTTTCTGCAATCTCAGGGAGGCTGATCTTCGCTTCCCTTGGTGCTGCTCCCCCTCCTTGGAGCTGTGTTATCAAATACGTAAAGCCATAGGCTTTGACTAAATCGAGCGGAAAGTCGTAACTATTCGGAAGGTGGGCGATATTGAGGGCATAGCTTCCAAGTGCATCGATATGTCCTGCTTCAGCTGTTTTTTTAAGCCAGTGTCCTATCTCTTCCTTTTTCCCATTGTGCTCATATAGGTAGTTAGCATAAAGGTACATTCCAGGAGGATAGCCCCCTTCCGCAGACGCCTTAAACCAATTCTTGACTGCTTTCTCTCGACTGCCTGGGATCAGGAACGAACCCTGTCCACTTTGGTAGGCACTTGCTAGAAGTTGCTGGGCAAAGTTATCACCAAAGTCTGCAGCCTTTTCTAACCACTCCAAACCTTGTTTGGCTGTAAAGAGCGCAACCATTGCTTCGGTGTCGCCTCTCTCCGCGCGTTCGTGTGCAGTTTTTAAGGCCAAAGTTCTCCAGTCCTTAACATTTTTCTGCGTGCAGGTTTCGACTAAAGTGCATAGATCTTCTTGGTTGCTAAGACGCAGCATGGCATAGATGTGTCCTTTTTCGGCTGCGGCCTCGTACCATTTTACGGCGTCCTCTGTCATGTAACGGTTACTTAGGCGGATGGCCTCGCCTAAGTAATACTGAGCGTCTCGATCGCCTGCTTCGGCAGCGGTTTGTAAAAAAGTCCGCGAGGAAGTCCATGCACTTTGCTGGTAAAGCATAATGCCAGTTTCTTTCGCTGCCGCTTGATTTTCAATGACTTGGGCGTTGGAAATTGATGTGGTGGAAACCCACAAGGCGATGCTCAAGAAAATAGGGCGGAAAGCGGACACAGATAAACTTCCTTAGATCAATAGCCGTAAGCCGGAACAAAGTAGGAAAGTGGTGGGTGAGTCTTTTCCCAATCTTTGGCAAAACGGATCCCATCCTTGATTTCTTGAGGACTCATCTTTTCGGCAATTTCAGAAAGGCTTCTTCTAGCATCCTCAGGGGCTACGCCACCGCCCTGCAAATGGGAGATAAGGTAGGTGATTCCATAGGCTTCTACTAAGTCCAACGGAAATCCGTAACTGTCAGGGAGATGCGCTACAGTGAGGGCATATCCACCAGCGGCATCAATGTGACCTGACTCAGCGGCCTTTTTTAGCCAATATCCTACGTCTTCTTTGCTTGCTTTATTTTCATATAAAAAATTTGCGTAAAGGTACATACCCGGTGGGTAGCCGCTCTCCGCTGAAGCTTTGAACCATTTCTCAACGGCTTTTTCGCGGCTGCCAGGAATAAGGAACCAGCCTTCACCATCTTTGTACTTACCGGCAAGGACTTTTTGAGCAAATCCACTGCCTGCCGTCGCTGCTTTTTCCAACCATTGCAAACCTTGCTTGGCAGTAAATAAAACAATCATTGCCTCAGTATCGCCTTTCTTGGCGCGCTCATTTGCAACCTGTAGTGCATAATTCCGCCATTCTTCATTACTTTTACCTGAGCAACTCCCCATCTCTTTGCACAAATCATGCGAATTACTCAACCGAAGCATTGCATACAAATTTCCTTGCTTAGCTGCTGATTCGTACCATTTTTTTGCGTCTTCGGTGGTGTAGCGGTTGCTGAGGCGGATAGCCTCTCCCAAGTAATATTGCGCTGTACTGTCTCCCGCATCTGCCGCAATTTTCAGTAGCGGCTGAGAATCGTACCAATCACTTTGCTGATACAGGATAAGGCCTTTATTTTTTGCTACTTGTTGATCGGTCGTAAGTTCTGCAAAAGCTGAAGTGGATAGAAATATTGAATATAAAATAATGGCGTATAGTGTTTTAATCAATGTTTGGTCCTTTGTAGAAAGCCTTGACTTCTTGAATGGGTGCAAATGCAGGGCCGGTATATGTGCTCGAGTAAGTGCAGTGGCTATTCATTCTCGCCC
Source organism: Pseudomonas sp. Irchel s3a12 (assembly GCF_900187485.1). Taxonomy (NCBI): domain Bacteria; kingdom Pseudomonadati; phylum Pseudomonadota; class Gammaproteobacteria; order Pseudomonadales; family Pseudomonadaceae; genus Pseudomonas; species Pseudomonas sp. Irchel s3a12. The sequence continues at coordinate 62,712 of NZ_FYDN01000002.1, read as the reverse complement.
CTAGAAGTTTAGCGTTTTCTGAGTATCGCTCCCGCATTCTGTTGTTGCCCGGGATGTGGCCTAAAACCCTTTCATTCATGAATAGATCGAGTTTTAACTTGTTTTTGCAGAACATAAGTCCTGCCTGCGGGGGACGAATCCCGTCACGATTCATGCAAATAATTGCTTCTTCAAATTGCAAATTCGCATTAGGTTTTTTTGAAATCCAACTGAGGCATCTTTCAATTGCTTGTTGTTGAATGAGGTATGCCTCGTCGTTGTTGTAGCGTTTACTGTCCTCATCATCTTCAGCAGAAAATGACTTAGGTGAAGTACTTAAAGCCATTAGTAATGGGCCTAGGGCCTGTGGGGTTAGGTTGTAAACCCAATCCTGCATTACTTTTTGGTTTTTATCCAAGATAAGTGTGTGAGCAATTTGTCCCCCACGTCCCCCCTCGGTCAGTGCATCAAATAACCCTTTAACAATCGCATACCCACGCACATAGGCAAACGCCACATCGATACCGGTGGCGCCGAGGAAGCTCAGTTTTTGCAGGTAGTCCAAGGCTTCGCCATCGACCCACTCAAGATCCTTGTATTGGTTCGCGGCCATTTCCTGTCGCACCAGTTCCGTCAAGGCCACGATGCTGTCGTAGCCGACTTCAAAGGTCAAATACCCTTTGACGCCTGCGCCCCAAACCAGCGCGCCCTTGATCGATAACAGCAGTAGGCCGTTTTGCATCCGCAGTTGCATGTCGCCGGTGTAGCCGGCGCCGATGGCCACGGCCACTTCAACTTCCAGTTTGGCCATAGGGCGCCACTGGTTGGCTGAAATGCGATTGGGCACGGGAGCAGGTGGGAGGACGCTTGGGGGAGGGCACCAGAACAGTTTGCCGGTGACTTTGCACCCCGCTTGAGCGCCGGCAAACACTTCGAACTTCGCCAGGTCGCCGGATTTCTCGGCAATGTCCACACCGACCAGGCTGGTGTAGCCGGTTTTCTGGTCCAGGGTCAGGTCGCGTGACAGCATGAGGCTTGCGCCAGCGAATCCCCAGGCCTTGGCTTCCAGATCCAGAGACAGTTTGCCGAAGTTGACGCTGCGCACGCTGCCGTCCTGGGCCTTGTATTTCGCGACCCAAGGATCGGCTTTTGCCCGTTTCGGGAATTCGACTTTGAGTAAGCTGACTTCCCCGCGCCACGCAGTTACATCCAGTGCTACTTCTACGTTGGCAATCTGAGGGGAACCACTTTTCAGCGTGGGGCCTTCCATTTTGACTTCGGACAGCAGGTTGGCACTTTCCGGGAGCAAGCATCGAACCAGTTGGGCCTGCGGGCTGTTGTCGAACAGCATGAGGTTGCGCAACTGTTTATCTTCGAAAACCATGGCTTTGAGGTTTTCGCCCCAACTTTTGCGTTTGGCTTCGGCTTTGATGCTTTCGACTCTGTAGCCTTTGGCTTCCAGTGCGGTGAAGAATTTTTCAGGCACGAAAAGTCCATGTTCATCGAACCATGGTCCCTTTTCATCGAACTGCAGCGCGCCTTCCTGTTCCAGCCAATCACTGAATATCCGGTCGTCGTCGGATTCTTTGGCAATCGACTTTGGCAAACTGGTCGCGAGTTCTTTGAGTTGACCCTCGAATGCGTTGCCGCTGACCTGCGCCAGATGTTTCAGGCTGATGTGGTTCAGGATCGTCGTCGACGATGCGCTGCTGAGCTCACGCAGTGGAATGTTTGTTTTGGCCAGTCGTTCGAGGGGTTTTGGCTTGTAGCTTTCCGCGTCCCAGAGAAACAGGCGGGGCGGCTTCAGTGCTCGAACGCGTGCTTCGGCGGTGTTCTGAATTCGCTCTGCCTCGTCATTCAGGTCGTACCACTGTTTCTGCAAGCTGACGAAGAGCACGCCGGGTGGCGCAGATTTTCCGCCAGTGGCCGAGACCCATTGGGAGTAACGTTCTTCGATCTTTTTCTCAAGCTCATCGCGTTTGGTGGTCAGCTCGATGAATGCCTGAAAATCCTCGGTACCGGCGTATTGGTCATCGGGACTCAGCGCAAACTCGGGAACTGCAATCCCGCACTCGGCAAGCTCGACGATGGCATTGATGTACTTGGACATCAGGTCTTTCAACGCCAAGATGTTGATTTGCACACCCTTGAGTTTCTTTTCGTCGATCTCGCCGGTTTCAATCAACTTTTTGTGAAGGGCCTTATATTCTTTCAGATGTTCCCAAGCCGAGGCGATCTTCTTGGTGCCTGGATCGAACATTTTGTAGCCGTGGGCTTTCGCCTTGTCGCGCTCTTTAATGTACGTATCGATGGCTTCACAGGCCTTTAACGCGCGCGGGGTATAGAAGACGCCGTTTTCTCGTTTGTACCCCAACGTTTTTGCTTTTTCGTCGGAAACTTTTTCGAGGGTTTCCATGTTTTTCTGGTTTTTCTCGATGCGTTGTCCAGCGTGGAACATCTCGCGCTCGGCGTGCATCGTGGCGTCGCTATCACCCTTGGCTTTTGCCGCCTCCCAATCCTTGCGGCACTGCGCCTTTTTGGCAGTATCTTCGGGGATTGCCGACTTCGACGCCAGGTAACTGCTATGTTGCTCGCCTTCGAGAAAGGCTTCCGGGCCCGGGGTGAGGAAGTAGTCCATCAAACCCGCGTCGGCGATGTTGCTCATGCGCGTGGCTTTATCAGCGTCGACGGTTTTCTGTTTGAGCAGGCTGACGCTTTCCTTGAGTTTCTCGGACGTGCGCTTGGGCAACAGCCAGAAACGGCGCTGACCGGTGACGTAGATGATGTCGTCATAGCTGCTGCTGCAGCCCGGCTTCTTGTCTTTGCAGAACGTTTCCGCGTCGGCAGCCTTTTTTGGTTGATCGGCCGGAATGACAACAGGTGGTTGTTCTGGCGCGGGTGTTTGTTCGGACGTACCTGTCATCTCAGACTTCCAGTCGTTGTACTTTCTCGAATGCCGGCATGTCGCTGCTCAGCACGTTCATGACGTCGGTGCGGGCCTGCAACGGACCTTGGTTCAGATTCGGCAGCAGGTGCTCAAGATGACGTCCTTCTTCAATGCCGTGATCCACCAGCAGTTGCAAATTATCGGCCACGTCAGACAATTGCGAATCCGATAAGCTCGCAGCGGACTCGGCGTTCCGCAGCCGAATCCAGTACCACCAGCGGATCTCATCGAACGCTATCAGCGTGTTGCTCTTTAGGTGCAGCGGATATTTTTGTTCGCCATTAGAGGCATCAACTTTTTCTGTTTGTTCCCAAACACGCCATTGTTGATCGTCGCTGTGGGCGGGCGGGGTGTAGACGCTGACCCAAGGGCCGAACAGTGCTCGGGCGGGTACCGTCAACGCCAGCGCGCTCCAGAATGCCGGGTCGTAGTAGCGCGCCAGCGAGTCACCATGAGACGGGTCGTTCATGCGCAGGAGGCGACGAGCATGCAAGAGCGCGGTCTCCGGCTTTTCACGCGAGGTCAGCAAAATTCCGGCGCGGTTGTCGCGGCATAGCTCAATGGCTTGGGCGGCGGCAGGACTTCCCGGTGTCAGTTGCAGCCAGATCGGACTGACATCATTCATTTCGGCAAACGGCGTGTCCTGAAACAGCTTTTCAACACCATTCAACCCGGACTGTTGGTAAAGCTTTTCCAGAGCCCGGGGCTGGCGAACGCTGTCGATGATGCCATACAGGGTGCGGTTTCCACTGCTACCCGATGGCGTCGTGGCCACGGGTTGTTCAAGGAAATGACTCAGCCATTCAGACATGGGCAAACCTCTCGCGAGCAAGCGCCATTGGCTTGCTTTCCACAGATCGGAACAAGGGGTAGGCCTTGAACGCTTTTTCTTACAAACGGATTGGTCATTGGCGGGACTAACACCTTGCCAGCCTTGTCAGCGTCAGCCTGTTTCACGACGCCCGGCAACAACGGCGCCGCACCGGTGCCGCTCCCCGGGCTTCCCCCGGAGTTCATATTGATCACCGGCCCGCTCATGGTCACGCCGCCGGCGTCGATCTTGATGAAGCTGCCGCCGCCGATCAGGGTCAGCTCACTACCGGCTTCCATCACCACTTTCATGCCGCTGCTGAGATGGATTTCCTGGCCGGCGTCGATGAACTGGCCGGTGCCGATCTTGATGTGTTGGTTCACGCCGACGGTGAGGTGGTCGTTGGCGCGGGTTTCGACTTTGCGGTCGGCGTAGACGGTGTGGTGTTCTTCGGCTTTGAATTCGCTGTAGCTGTTCTTTTCGACGGTGTCGTGGCGTTCGTTACCGACGCGGATTTTCTGGTCGTGCTCGATGTTTTCGTCCCAGTCGCGCTGGGCGTGCAGGTAGATCTGTTCCTGACCTTTTTTGTCTTCGATACGCAGTTCGTTGTAGCCGCCACCGCCCATGGAACTAAGGGTCTTGAAGGTGCTGCGGGTCTTGTTCGCCGGCAGTTCGTACGGGACGGTGTTTTCCTTGTGGTACAGGCAGCCGCTGATCAGCGGTTGATCGGGGTCGCCTTCAAGGAAGGTGACGAGCACTTCCATGCCGATGCGTGGGATGGCGATGCCGCCGTATTGCGCGCCAGCCCAGGCACTGGAGACGCGCAACCAGCAGCTGGTTTTGTCGTCGGCTTCGCCTTCGCGGTCCCAGTGGAACTGGACTTTGACGCGGCCGTATTCGTCGCAGTGGATCTCTTCACCTTTCGGGCCGGTGACCACAGCGCTCTGGCTGCCGAGGATGCGCGGTTTCGGGTGGCGCAGGGGCGGGCGGTTGGGCACGTCCCATGGGGTGGCCTGAAAGCGGTTGCGATAGCCCTGGTGGAAATCGTCTTTCAGCGCGGTGGTGTCGCTGGTTACCGACTCTTCGAGGACTTGCGGTTGCTTGCCTTCGTGGTGGACTTCGGTGAGCAGCCATAGGTCGTTCCATTTGGCTTTCGGATGCGCGGTCAGGGCGAGGAAGTGGCCGCTGACCAGCAATGGCTGATCGCTCTTGCCTTCAGCCAGTTTGAAATCGCTGCGATGGCGTTCGAGGGCGCGTTTGGCCAGGTGTTTGCCGCGCTCGCGGTCGATGAAACGACCTGGGTAATCGTAGTCTTCGAGGTCGGGCAGGGCGTCGCCACGGTTTTCGCTTTCGAGGGTAATACGCGGTTTTTCGAAATCGTAATCGCGGCGGGTGGTGCGGCTGGTGCGGGTTTCCAGGCGCAGGTCGAAGCGCTTGATCACCGGGTCACTGGCGACCATGCCGGAGTCTTGCTGATAGGCCACAGGCTTGAGTTTCGGGAACACCGTCTGGTCATCGCCGAACACCAGTTTGTGCGCCGTCGCCGTGTGCTCGAAGTGGTAGTGGATACCTTCTTCCTCGCACAGGCGCTGGATGAAATGCAGGTCCGATTCATCGTATTGCACGCAGTAGATGCGCTCGGGATAGATCGAACCGGTCTTGAATTCGTAGGCGTTGCTTTGAATGCCGTGCTCTTCGAGGACCATGCCGATGATTTTCGGCACCGTGAGGTTCTGGAAGATGCGCTGATTGACGCGGTGCGCCAGGTAGGACAATTGCGGGCGCAGGGTCACTGAGTAACGGGTCAGGCGTTTGCCGGAATCACCTTGCGCGGCGCGGTAGATCTGGCCATGGATGCCGCTGCCGTCGGGCGACAATTGCAGGAAGGCCGGTTTGTGCAGCAGGGTTTCGAGGTCCAGCGACGGCTGCTCACTGACCAGCTCCACCTCGAACACAAAAGGCTGGCTGATGGCTTCGCGACCTTGCAGGGTGAATACCTGAAAGTCAGCAGAAAGACCTTCGATGGTCAGGGCAAAGTGGGTTTCATTGGCCGGCGCGAACATCCCTTGTTCCTCGTGCTGTACAGCGGCGTACGTCGACGACCGCAAAGCGGCTCAACTTACGCGAAATTCTGGAGGGCGAAAACAACATCGACCAGCAGAGCTGGCCGATGCTTGTAACGATCAGCCGTAATTACACGACTGGAGCACGCCAGTCATCGGAACCCGAAGTACCGGATACTTCGTGGGTCCAGGTGATTTTGCGGTAGGTGAACTGCACTTCTTCCAGGTGGGTGAAGTGCGAATTGCCTGGATCCTGGCAGTTGTGCATTTTGTTGTTGATGGCGACGATGATCGCGTCTTCCAGTTTGGTGGTGTAGTAGTGCTCTTGGGTGCCTTGAGCAGAAGTACGGAACCACTGGATAACGATTTCGCTCATGCGCTCGCCGGAGGTCAGAGCGGCTTGCAGCAGAGGCGAAGCTTTGTCGTAGACCTTGGTGATCACAACTGGCTTGTGAACGCGCTGACCGGTTGGCTGACCGGATTGTGGGTCACGCGGGATGATCACGTCGTGGCTGAAAGCCTGAACCATAACCTGGTCTTCGTGGCCTTCCTGGTAGGTGTTGCCTACGGAGTCAGCGGTGAAAGCGCCTGCAGTGATCAGGCCTTGTTTTTCGCCGGTAACCGACATGTACGCTGGTGTTGCCATGGGGTGCTCTCCTTGCGGAATAATTTAAGGTGCCCGGGAGGCGAAATCGCCCGGTGGGTGCCTGACTGTTATCAAGGAGCGTGCCAACAATTGTGGCGACCATGCGGGCCGGGGTGTTTGTCTGATTTTTCAGGCGCTTGTGCGAAATAAAGCGCTCGCTCAAGGCAAAAGTGCGCAAGAAGTTGCGCAGTACTGCGCAACTTCTTGCGCACTTGGCTGCAGGCCTTGTGCGACGTGGCTCTCAGCGGTTTTATCAGGCTTTTTTGCAAAACAAGTGCGCAACTTCTTGCGCACAATGGCCAGGTGCCTTCATTTGGCTGGAGTGGCTGCTTCAAGACTTTCAGATCAAAAGATCGCAGCCTGCGGCAGCTCCTACCTTTGGCATGCATTTCCCCTGTAGGAGCTGCCGAAGGCTGCGATCTTTTGATTTTTCAACGCGCAAATCGGGACAGACACTCATCAATCGAACGCTGCTGCGTCGCCGCATACAACCCCAACTCATCAATGGTCGCGCGCTCCAGCGCCAGCTCAAAAGCCTGCCGATTGGAATGCTCGCCATAATGCGCCTGTGCCGCGTCGCCAAGGTTCGACTGAAAAATCCCCGCCGCACTCACCGGCAGGAAGTCTTCGTACACCAACGGTTCCGCTTTCACATAACCACCGCGCAACAAGTCCTCCAGAGACGACTGCCCAAGCCCTCCAGCAGCCTGCCCTTTTTCCGTGGCGAAATAACGAAAGTACGCCAACCCTTGTTCTCGCATACCCTCGACACTGTCAGGAAATTCGCCAAAGTGCTGAGCCATCAGCGCGTTGTAGCGTGCGGCATTGCCTTCGTTGGGGAAGTCACCGAGTTCATCGCGCGCGGCATTCAGCAAGCGGTCATACAGCGCCCGGCCTTTGGGCGTGAGTGCCGCGCCGCGCTGTTCGATCTCGCCGAAACGCGCGCTGTGACTGCCACGGGTTTGGTTCTGATCGGTGAAGGCGATCGGCTCGTCCAGCGCCTTGAAACTGGTCTGGCGCAGCAGGATCGGGCACTGCCGGCGCGGCGGACCTTCGATCACGGCTTTCGGGGTGATGCCATGGGCCGGCATCTGTTCCTGGACGCGGTCGATGTCCAGCGTGCGCGGGGTCAGGTGATTGATGTGCGGGCCTTTGAATGCGACCACATCGGCGATCAAGCGATGTTGGGCGCTCAAAGATTGATATTGCGCAGCGGTAACCGTAGCGCTGTGATGCCAGCGAAAGGTTTCCAGTGCCTGCAGGACGAATGCCTCGGCCTCGCTTTCATTCAGTCCGCCCGCGTTTTCAGCTTGCGCGATCAGGCGCAACGCCTCCGAGGTAAAGATCGAACGCTTGGCCAGCACTGATTCGGCAAAGGCACGCAGTTGCGCATCCTCAATCAACTCGAGGCGCAACAGCGACGTAAACACGCGAAACGGGCTGACTTGCAGCGCCTCTTCATGCACGGCGCGAAACGCTGTGGAATGCACCGGCACGCCCGCTGGGGTCAGGTCGTAATAACCCACCGGTTGCATGCCCATCACTGCAAACAGGCGGGCGAGGGTGGCCAGCTCCGTCGCGGTGCCGACACGAATGGCGCCATGGCGCTCCATGTCCAGCCGTTGGATTTCGCCGGTGCTGTCGAGCTGGCAGGCGATGTCCGGCTGACGTGCAAGCACCTCGCGGTTGGTTTGCTCGACCAATTGCATCAGCGCGCCGTACAGCGGCACTTCTTCGCGGTACATGTCGGACATCGCTTTGGAGAAGCGTTGGCGGATCAGGTCGGGGCTGACGAACGGCTGCACGGTCATGAAAAAAATTCCTGCCACGGTCACGGAATGGATGAGGGAAAAGATCGCAGCCTTCTTGCACGCGGGCAAACGAAGAATCCTACGAACTTCATTCTGCCAACGACTGATCCACCAGTTCGATCCAGTGCATCACCCGCGTGCGTCCGGCGCTGGCCAGATGGCTCTGACAGCCGACGTTGGAGGTGACGATCAGCTCGGGGCGGCCGCTTTCCAGCGCATTGAGGCGGTTGTCGCGCAGTTGCCGGGCCAGCACCGGTTGCGTCAACGAATACGTACCCGCCGAGCCGCAGCACAAATGGCCGTCGGGCACGGCGGTAAGATTGAAACCCAGGCGTGTCAGCACAGCTTCCACCGCGCCGCCCAGTTTCAACGCGTGCTGCAAAGTGCACGGGCAATGCACGGCAATCCGTCGCTCGCTCGCTGCGCAGACTTTTTCCAGCGTTTCCCGATCAAGTATCTGCACCAGATCCACCGTCCGCTCGCTGATTTCCCTGGCCTTGGCCGCATACACCGGATCGTCTTCCAGCAAATGCCCGTAATCCTTGATGAATGCGCCGCAACCGCTGGCGGTCTGCACAAGTGCTTCGGCACCGTTTTGCAGGTGTGGCCACCAGGCATCGATATTCTGCCGGGCGCGATCGAGGCCTTTGGCTTGCGCGTCGAGGTGATAGTCCAGCGCGCCGCAACACCCGGCCTCGGCCACCGGGGTGACACTGATGCCCAAACGATCCAGCACCCGCGCCGTGGCGTCATTGGTATTTGGCGACAACCCCGGTTGTACGCAGCCTTCAAGCAACAACACCCGCCGGGCATGCCGAGGGGCAGGGCGCGAGCCGTTAACCGGCAAGTGCTGCGGCAATTTGCTTTCAAGCAAGCGCGGCAACAGCGGCCGAAACGTCGTGCCCACCCGCAACAAGCCTTTGAACAATCCCGGATTAGGCGCCAATGCGCGCAAGCCCTCACGTAACAGGCGCTGCGCCGCCGGACGCGGCACCGCGTGATCGACCACCGCGCGGCCAATGTCGAGCAGGTTGTGATAGTCGACGCCGGACGGGCAGGTGGTTTCGCAGTTGCGGCACGACAGGCAGCGGTCCAGGTGCAGTTGCGTCTGCGCCGTCGCAGGTGCGCCTTCGAGCACTTGTTTGATCAGGTAGATGCGCCCGCGCGGGCCATCGAGTTCATCACCGAGCAACTGATAGGTCGGACAGGTCGCATTGCAAAAGCCACAATGCACGCAGGTGCGGAGGATTTTTTCCGCTTCGGCGGCACGGGGCAGTTGCAGTGACTGTTCGCTGAGGGTGGTTTGCATGGCTAGAACTCCGCGTACATGCGCCCGGGGTTGAACAGCCCTTGCGGGTCGAGTTGCGCCTTGAGTTGTCGGTGATAGCGCAGCAGTGTCCAGGCCAGCGGCTGGAACGGCGAAGAACTGGCGCCGTGGGTGAAACAGGTGGCATGGCCGCCGAGTTCCTGAGCGAGAATATGCATGTGCTCGACGTCGGATTTCAGCCAGCGTTGTGCACCGGCCCAGTCGATCAGTTGCTCGCCGGGCAGATCCAGTGGCCCGAGATTGTTCGGCAACGACAAGCGCCACAGCGGCAAACCTTCGTTGAAAAATGCAAGACGCTGCTCATTCAGATCCCGCCAGAACCCTGAATCCAACGGCTCACCACCGAGGCGTTGATGCGCCGCCGTCACCGAGCCTTCGCCGCCCTCAAGACGCAGATACAGGCTCTGGCCATCGTGGCACGCGGCGCTGATCGGCAACGGTTGCTGACCCCATTCGGCAAGCTTGGCCAGTGCCCGCGCGCATTCAATGTCGAGGCGAATGCTTAGGCACTGGCGCGGTTTCGGCAGGACTTTCAGCGACACTTCGGTGAGCACGCCGAGGCAGCCGTAACTGCCGGCCATCAACCGCGACAGGTCATAACCGGCGACGTTCTTCATCACTTCGCCGCCGAAGCGCAGGTGCTGACCGAGGCCGGTGATGACCCGCGTGCCGAGGACGAAATCGCGCACCGAGCCCGACCACGGCCGCCGAGGCCCGGATAAACCCGTGGCGATCATGCCGCCGACGGTGGCGCCCTCGCCGAACGCTGGCGGTTCGCACGGCAGCATTTGCCCGGCAGCGTCCAGCGCCGCCAGCAGCTCGGACAACGGCGTGCCGGCGCGCGCCGTAACCACCAGTTCGGTCGGCTCGTAACGGACGATGCCGCAATGGGCGCGGGTGTCGAGCACTTCACCGGCAACCTCGCGGCCGAGAAAGGCTTTGCTGTTGCCACCCTGAATTTTCAGCGGCGTGGCATTGGCCCGGGCCTCGTTGACCTGATCGAGCAGGGCGCTGGCGGCATCGACGTCGGCCATCAGAAACGCTCCAGTTCGGGGAACGGCAATTGTCCGGCGTGAATATGCATGGCGCCGAATTCGGCGCAGCGGTGCAGGGTCGGAATGTTCTTGCCGGGATTGAGCAGGCCTTGTGGGTCGAACGCGGCTTTTACTGCATGAAACAGGTTCAGTTCGTCACTGTTGAACTGCGCGCACATCTGGTTGATTTTCTCGCGGCCGACGCCGTGTTCGCCGGTGATGCTGCCGCCGACCTGCACGCACAGTTCGAGGATCTTGCCGCCCAAGGCTTCGGCGCGGTGCAGCTCGCCGGGTTGATTGGCGTCGAACAGAATCAGCGGGTGCATGTTGCCGTCGCCGGCATGGAATACGTTGGCCACGCGCAATCCGTATTCTTCGCTGAGGCGGGCGATGCCTTGCAAAACCCCGGGCAATTCGCGGCGCGGGATGGTGCCGTCCATGCAGTAATAGTCCGGTGACAAACGACCGATGGCCGGAAAGGCATTTTTGCGCCCGGCCCAGAAACGCACGCGCTCGGCTTCGTCGCGGGCCTGACGCACTTCGGTGGCGCCGGCCGCGGTCATGACCTCGCGCACCCGTTGGCAATCATCGTGGACATCGGCTTCGACACCATCGAGTTCGCACAGCAGAATCGCCTCGGCGTCGACCGGATAACCGGCGTGGATGAAATCTTCGGCGGCGCGAATGGCGAGGTTGTCCATCATCTCCAGGCCGCCGGGAATAATCCCCGCCGCGATGATTTCAGCGACCGCACGGCCGGCCTTTTCTACGGAATCGAAACTGGCCAGCAGGACTTTCGCGACCTGGGGTTTGGGCAGCAGTTTGACCGTGACTTCGGTGATGATCCCCAGCAAACCTTCGGAGCCGGTGAAGAGCGCGAGCAAATCGAAACCCGCTGAATCGAGGGCGTCCGAACCCAGGGTCAGGCGTTCGCCTTCGATGGTCAGCACTTCGATTTTCAGCAGGTTGTGCACGGTCAAACCGTACTTGAGACAATGCACGCCGCCGGCATTTTCGGCGACGTTGCCGCCGATCGAACAGGCGATCTGCGAGGATGGATCTGGCGCGTAATACAGGCCGAAAGGCGCCGCTGCCTGGGAGATCGCCAGATTGCGCACCCCCGGTTGAACCCGCGCGGTGCGCGCGGCCGGGTCGATGTGCAGGATATTATTGAAGCGCGCCATCACCAGCAGCAGGCCCTGTTCCAGCGGCAAGGCGCCGCCGGACAACCCGGTGCCGGCACCACGGGCAACCACCGGGACGTTTTTCTCATGGCAGAGTTTGAGCAGGGTTTGCACTTGCTCAATTCGTCGGGGCAGGGCGACCAGCATCGGCGTGGTGCGGTAGGCGGAGAGACCGTCGCATTCGTAGGGTTTGAGTTCTTCCTCGCGCCACAAAATGTCGAGATCTGGCAGCGTTTGCTGCAATGACTTGAGGAATTCGGCCTTGTTCACCTGCGGCAACGGGCCGTCGAAGCGTTCGTCATAAAGAATGTTCATCTCAAGCCCTTACCCTTGATCGTTCCCACGCTCTGCGTGGGAATGCAGCCCGTGACGCTCCGCGTCACTGGACGCGGAGCGTCCCTTGAGGCATTACCACGCAGAGCGTGGGAACGATCAGGGGAAGAGTGCATTGTCATCTTTGGCTTCCCAGAAACTCGCGATACAGGCGCGCAGTATTCCCCGGCTGTTCAACCATCGGCATGTGCCCGACGTGATCCCAGACATCCACACGCAAATTGGCGATGCCCTTGCTCCACACCGGCACGCTGCTGACGTCGATCAGCCGATCCTTGCGCCCCCAGAGCAACAGCGCCGGGCACTTGATGTCGGCCAGTTTCGGCTCCATCGGCGGGCTGGCGCGAAAATCGCGGAAAATCTCTTCCAGTTCATCGCGTTGTTGTTCGTAGCGCTGGGCGATGGCGTCCAGCACCAATTTGGGTACCCATGGCGGCGTGGCCATGGTCATCGCGTAGAACTGCTGGAACTCTTCCCGCGAATTGATCAGAAACGGGTTATGCCCGCGCGCCAGATGCCGCTCCATGTCGCTGGCCTCAGGCGCGGTGACGCCCGCCGGGTCGATCAATGCCACCGAGGCGATCCGGTCGGGATAAGTCGCCGCCAGCCACGCGGCGATGTAGCCGCCCATCGAGTTGCCGATTACGTGGACTTTCTCCACGCCGCAAACGTCGAGCAACTGGATCATGCGCTTGGCCTGCAACGGAATGTCGTAGCCGCCGCCCGCCTTGAAGCCGGTTTCACCATGGCCGGCGAGGTCCGGGATGATCACCCGATACTGGCGCACGAAGTGCCGGGAAAAGCGCAGCCACAGGTTCTTGTCGGCGCTGTAGCCATGCAGCATCAGAATCGCGCTGGCCGCTTCATACGGCCCGCCCTGCCAAGTCGAGACGGTCATCTCGGCAATCGGCACTTCGATCTTGTGCAATTTGTACAACTTGGCCTCGATGGCCATGTTCAGGTCGTACAGCCAATGACCAACCGCCGGATAACTCAACCAGCTCCAGGCCACGAAAACCGCGAGGGCGACAAACAGCAAAAGCATCGACGTATTCCTTTTACGTGTTCAGGACAGAATGTGGTCGGCCGGTTTCAGCGCTCGGGTCAAGCGGTGGTAGCTGAAACTGAAGCCGGGAAACATCGCGATCACATGACCGCTCTTGCTTTGATACCAACTGTGGCAGCCGCCGGACTTCCAGACCGTGCGCTCCATTTCCCGATGAATCATCTCAGTGTAGGTACGTTCCGCTTCGGGGCGCACTTCGATGCTGCGCAGACCCTTCGCCTGCACGGTGCGAATGCAGTCAAGGATGTAGTTCATCTGCGATTCGATGATGAACAGCGCCGAGGTGTGCCCAATGCCGGTGTTCGGGCCGGTGACGATAAACAGGTTGGGAAAGTCCGGCAGACTGGTGCCCAGATAGGCGCGCGGGTATTGCGCCCAGACATCTCTGAGTTGCACGGCGTTTTTTCCGCTGACCGGGTAGGAAATCACCCCGTCGGTGGCGTCGTACCCGGTCGACCAGATAATCAGATCAACATCGATGTGCTGGCCGTCCTCGGTGTCGATCCCGGTTTCGTCGATGGACGCAATGCCTTGCCCGCGCGTATGCAAGGCGACGTTGGAACGGTTCAGCGCCGGGTAATAGGTGCTGGACACCAGCACCCGTTTGCAGCCAATGGTGAAGTCCGGGGTGAGTTTTTCTCGCAGCGCCGGGTCTGGCACTTGGCGTTTGAGAAAGCGCAGGGCGTGCTGCTGGACCATGTGAATCGCCGCTTTCGAGTATTTGAACGCGATGACGCGGGTTTCGAATTGCCAGTAAATCAGCCAGCGCAACAGTTTGTAGGCGGGTTTGCGGCCAAGCAGCCAGCGTTGCAGCGGTCCGAACTGACGATCGGCGCGGGGCAGCACCCAGTGTGGCGTGCGCTGAAACACGTGCAATTGCTCGACCTGCGGCGCAATGGTCGGAATCACTTGCACCGCACTCGCGCCGCTGCCGACGATGGCCACGCGTTTAGCGCGGTAGTCGTAGCTGTGATCCCAGTTGTTCGTATGAAACGTCTTGCCTTGAAAGCGATCCTGGCCGGGAAAGTGTGGGATGACCGGTTGGCTCAATGGTCCGGTGGCATTGATCAGGAACTGCGCATAAAAGGTGCCTTTGCTGGCGGTGTGCACAGCCCAGCGTTTTTCCGTGTCGTCCCATTCGACGCGCTCGACATTGGCCTCCAGCTCAACGCGTTCGCGCAAACCGAATTCCTCGATGACATGTTCGGTGTAGCGCTGCAGTTCGGCCTGTCCGGCGAACATCTGCGACCAGCGGTACGGCGCGAACGACAGCGAATACAGCGGCGACGGCACGTCCACCGCCGCGCCGGGGTAGGTGTTCTGGCACCAGGTGCCGCCAAAGAAGTCCCGTCGCTCCAGCAGGCGAAAATCGTCGATCCCGGCCTTGAGCAGGTTGACCGCAGCACATTGACCGCCAAAACCGCTGCCGATGATCAACACGTGATAGGTGTGCATGGGTCTCCTTCTTATAGTTTTTTTTCCATTTTGCTCCTTTCATGTATAGCCAAATATTTGCACTGTGCGCGGCCCTGATGTCGCGCTATTCAGCCCGCTGGCCGGTGATGGCTATTTAACGTCGCCCTGTTAGACTTCCAGCACATCCGTCCTGCGGTGTGCGTGATCGAGGTCCTTATGGGAAATACCGGAGGAAAGGGACTTTCATTGGCCAGGAGGCTTTATACATCGCGCATCCTCGGGTTGATTCTGGGGCTTGTGTGCGTGAGCGTGGCGATGTATTCGCTCGATCCGCCGCTCTGGGTCTGGGCGTTGATGTTCTTCAATGGCTTGGTCTGGCCGCATCTGGCGTTTCAATGGGCGCGCCGCGCCCGGGTTCCTTACCACGCTGAACACCGCAATCTGTTGATCGACGCCTTTTTCGGCGGCTTTTGGCTTGCCGCCATGCATTTCAATCCGCTGCCCACGGCGACGACCATTTCGATGATGGCGATGAACAACGTCGCTATTGGTGGTTCACGCTTTCTATTGGCAGGCTCTGCGGCGCAGTTGCTCGGGGTCGGCGTCGGGCTGGTGGTGTTTGCTCCGGCATTCATTCCGCAAACCACACCTGCACAAATGTATGCCTGTTTCCCGCTTCTGCTGCTATACCCCTTGGCGCTGGGCTGGATCTGCTTTCGTCAGACCTACACGCTTGGCTTGCATAAACGCGAATTGCTCGCCTTGAGCCGCACCGACAGCCTGACCGGGTTGCTCAATCATGGCGCCTGGAAGGATCAACTGGAGATCGCTTTTCAGCGCTGCAAGCGGCAGAAGCAGGGTGCGGCGATTGCGCTGATCGACATCGATCACTTCAAGGCGATCAACGACACCTACGGCCATGTCGCGGGCGACATCGTGTTGCGCCAGTTGAGCAAGTTACTTAAACAAAACCTGCGGGCGACTGACGTTGCCGGGCGTTACGGCGGTGATGAGTTCTGCGTGATTTTGCCGGATCTGCCGCTGTTCAACGCCGCGCAGGCGATGGAAGCGTTGCGTGAGCGCTTCGCGATTCTGGGTTATGAGCAGAATCCGGCGTTGAAGGTCAGCTTGAGCATCGGCCTGGCGGCGTACGATCCGGCGCATGCCGACGCAACACGCTGGCTCAATGATGCCGATCAGGCGTTGTACGAGGCCAAGGCCAGCGGGCGTAACCGGGTGATCTGCAATTGCGATGACAAGTCCCGGCAGACGTTACTGGATTCGGTTTGATCCGCATCACCACAAATCCCCTGTAGGAGCTGCCGAAGGCTGCGATCTTTTGACTTTGTTTTTTCTAAATCAAAATCAAAAGATCGCAGCCTTCGGCAGCTCCTACACGTGTTCGGTGGTGGTCAGGGAGATGTCGCATTCGGTGTAGAGCCTCGCGCCGATGTCGGGTACGGTTAAATCCCCCCGACGCGAAACAAGGATCGCTTCATGACGTGCTCATTTTCTCGCTCCCTGCTGGCCGCTAGCCTCGGCCTGTCTCTCACTTTCTCCGCTGCCCACGCCTTTGCCGAACCGCACAAACAAGTGCTCGCTGATGCCGAGCAATACCAGCCAGAAGCGCTGAAATTGCTGGAACGGCTGGTCAATATCGACTCCGGTTCCGGCTATGAACCGGGCCTCAAGCAAGTCAGCGACATCGCCATCGATGAGTTGAAAAAACTCGGCGCCACCATCGAACTGGTGCCCAATACGCCGGAAAAATCCAACCATGTACTCGCAACGCTCAAGGGCACCGGCAAGGCGAAAATCCTCCTGATGGCGCATATGGACACGGTGTTCAAGGAAGGTTCGGCAGCCGAGCGGCCGTTCCACATCAAGGACGGCCGCGCTTACGGGCCGGGGGTGATGGATGACAAGGGCGGCATCGTCGCCGGGATCTATGCGCTGAAAGTCCTGAAAAACCTCGACTTCAAGGACTACGCGCAAATCACTTTCCTGCTCGACGCCAGCGAAGAAACCGGTTCGGACGTCGCCACCGACCTGATCAAGAAAACCGCCAAACAGCACGACGTGACCCTCAACCTTGAGCCGGGACGCCCGGCTGATGGCCTGGTGGTGTGGCGCAAGGGCAGCGCGACGGCGCTGGTCGAGGTCAAGGGTAAAGCCGCACACGCCGGCGTCGCCCCGGAACTGGGGCGCAACGCCGCGATGGAAGCGGCGCACCAGATTCTGCAACTGGGCAAACTCGGCGATGAAGCGAAGAAGACCACCATCAACTTCACCGTGCTCAAGGCCGGCGACCGCACCAACGTGATTCCCGATCAAGCCACGGCCAAGGCCGACGTGCGCGCGGCGGTGCCGGAGGAGTTTGACCGGATCGAGAAGGATCTGGCACGGGTGTCGCAGGACAAATTGATTGCTGAGACGGAAGTGAAGACTTCATTACAACGCGGCTTGCCACCGATGCCGCAAACGCCTGAGTCGGATCGCCTGATGGCCATGGCCCAGGGGATTTACGGCGAGATTGGCCGCAAGCTGACCGAGGAGGGCAGTGGTGGCGCGGCGGATGCGAGTTTGTCGGCCGGGGTCGGCACGCCGACGCTGGATGGTTTCGGGATTGTCGGCGGCAATATTCACACGCCGGAGGAATACGCCGAAGTGGCGAGCGTGGCGCCGCGGATTTATCTGTTGTCGCGGATGATTATGGAGTTGGCCAAGCCGCGGTGAAGGGGGGATCGTTCCCACGCTCTGCGTGGGAATGCCTCAACGGACGCTCCGCGTTCGGCTTTGTGTGGGACGCAGAGCGTCCTGGGCTGCATTCCCACGCGGAGCGTGGGAACGATCATTAAGCCGCGGTGAGGTGGTTTGCGGTGTGATGAGGTCGGCGGGGTGCCAGATAAATCGGCCCCTCACCCTAACCCTCTCCCAGAGGGAGAGGGGACTGACCGTGTTGTTTGTGGTCCATGTGACAACCAGCAGATCAAGTTGAATGCAAATTCGCATTCAACGGGTCTCTCACGTCGGCGTAGATCCAGAGCATCCCCCAATCAGTCCCCTCTCCCTCTGGGAGAGGGCTAGGGTGAGGGGCTTTTGTGGGAAAAGTGGAAGTCGCGAACGGCGTACAAAAACTACCGAAAAGTCCGACAGAAGCTCTGGTTGCGGTGGATGTGCGCGATCTGGCCGACACCTTTGCCAGCCTCAACCTCAAAGGCATTTCCGATTGTGATCTGACGCGGGTGACCAGCGCGGTGCATCTGTTGATGCGCGAGGGCTGTGCGATTCTGAATGTGATTCAGGCGCGGGCGGTGCAGCGGGAAGAGGCTTACAAGACGCCGGTTTAGCGGTGTAGCGGCAGGCCTCATCGCTGGCAAGCCAGCTCCCACAGGGTTTGGTGTTGAACCATCAATTGATGTCGAACCGCATAACCTGTGGGAGCCTGGCTTGCCAACGATGGCGTCAGCCCGGTCAACCCATCACTCCTTGACGCTCATGTATTCCTTGGCCCAGAGAATGTATTCCTCCGGCTGGGTATAGGTGTGCGTCAACTCGGTCGCGCTCAGGTCGGAGGCCTGGGTAAAGATCTGCCGCTGTTCACGCAAGCTGTCATACGTCGCTTTGATCGCCGCAAAGTAAGCACCATGGCCATCAATGGTCACGCGTACACCGAGTTCGGCCAGACGTTTGTCGTCGCGCAGCGCCGGGTTGCCGTAGGTCACCAGCATCAGCGGTACGGTCAGGTGTTCGGCGATTTGCTCAAGCTGATCGAAATCCTGAATGCCGACCATGCAGATGCCGTCAGCCCCGGCAGCCTGGTACTGGCGAGTGCGGCTGATGATTTCCTGGTTCGGCAAAATACCGGCGTTGGTACGGGCGATGATCGCCATTTCCGTATCAACCCGGGCTTCCAGCGCCGCGCGGATCTTGCCGACGCCTTCGGCAACGGTAATCAGGTCGGTGGATTTGCGGCCGAATTGTGCCGGCAGCAAGGTGTCTTCGATGGTCAGGGCGGCGACGCCGGCGCGTTCCAGTTCGACGATGGTGCGCATCACGTTGAGGGCGTTGCCGTAGCCGTGGTCGGCGTCGGCGATCACCGGTAATTGGGCGACGCGGCCGATGCGGGTGGCCTGTTCGGCGAACTCGCTGAGGGTGATCAGGGCAAAGTCCGGGGCACCGAGCACCTGCAACGAGGCCACGGAACCACCGAGGATGCCCACTTCAAAACCCAGGTCAGCAGCGATGCGCGCGGACATCGGATCGAACACCGACGCGGTGTGGTAGCAGGTGTCGGAGGCCAGCAGTTGACGGAAGTTACGGCGCAAATCTTGATGGGAAAGCCGGGTCATACGAGTTCCACCAATACAAAGGAATGGAAAGGCTTGAACAAAGGTGTCAACGCCGAAGAATGAAAAGGCTATCACGCGAATGGGTCAAGGATCATGACGAATTTGCAAGGGACAGGTTGTCGCTGACCCTTTTGCTGAAAGGATTTACCTTTTTGCGGTGGTGACCGTCAGGCCGCCACCGCCTGTTGCTGTTGATTGGGCAGCATCACCGCGCGTACCGAGTTGCCCGGTTGCAGTTGCAGGCGCTTGGCGGTGAGGCGGTCGATCACCAGGCTGCTGCCGACCCGGCGGGCGCGAGCGACGGTGATGCGGCAGTTCTCCAGACGCCGGTTGTGAATCAGCCACAGTGGCGCCTGTTCGTCCGGGCTGCCGAGGCTCAGGGCCAGCTCGACGCTCTCGCGCACGGTGCGGATATTGCGCACCGGCGCTTCGATCACCGGGCCGCCGTCGAAGATGTCGATGTAGCCTTTGTGGGTAAACCCTTCGGCCTGGAGGATCTTCAGCGCCGGTTCGGTATTCGGGTGTGCCTGGCCGATCGCTGCCTGGGCCTGTTCGGTGAGCAGGCAGGTGTACAGCGGCTGGCGCGGCATCAGTTCGGCGATGAACGATTTGTTGCCCAGCCCGGACAAGTGGTCGGCATGGCTGAAGTCCATTTGAAAGAAATGCCGACCCAGGCTGTCCCAGAACGGCGAACAACCGTGTTCATCGGCACTGCCGCGCAGTTCGGCAATCATCTTCTCGCCGAACAAGTGCGGGAACTCGGCAACGAACAGCAATCGCCCCAGTGACAACAAGCGGCCATTGCTGCCGTGGCGCTGGTCATGGCCGAGAAACAGCGAGCACAGCTCAGATTGGCCGGTGAGTTCGTTGTTGAGAAACAGTGTCGGGATCTGCCGTTGAATGCCCAGATCCGGCGCCGAACTCACCGTCAATCCGACCCGATAGTTGTACCACGGCTCACGCAGGCCGACCGCCCCGGCCAGAGCGCTGACGCCGACCACGCGCATGTCGTCGTCTTCGAGCACAAACAGATAGTCTGCGTCGGCTCGTTCCACTTGTTCGGCGAACGCCCGTTGCGCCCAACGGACCCGGTGGGACAGGCGATCTTCGTTGGCCGGCAGGGTGGTGAACCCCGGGCCGGCCTGTTGCACCAGCGCCATCAAGGCTGGCAGGTCGCTGACTTTGACCGGGCGGACAATCATGCTGTAACTCCTTCTGCGCGCCTGTTCGGGCACTGTCGTTGACTGCGCAACCGGGCGGGTTTCACAGGGCAATCAGCCGGATCGGGCTGCCATCGGTTACGTTCAGCGCCGCACACATTGCAGGGGTGAGGGACAACGGTTGATCGGTCTGGTAATCGAGTTCGGCCATGATCGACCGGAAGCCGTGCAGCGCGTCGTTGCTCAGCAGATAACGACCGCGGGCATCGATTTGGGGTTTTTGCTGAACTGTTGCCGTCTGGCTGCGGGCGATCGAACGAATGTTGCTGGTGCGCGCATACAGGGTCGGGCCGGCGTCGAACAGGTCGATGTAGCTGTTGGTTTCGAAACCCTCACGCTCAAGGATGTCGAACGCTTCCTGACCGTCCGGGTGAATACGACCGATACAGTCCTGCGCCGCTTGCGGCAGCATCGGCACGTAAATCGGGTATTGCGGCATCAGTTCGGCGAGAAACGTGCGGCTCTGCAGCCCGCACAGGCGTTCAGCTTCCGCGTAGGGCAGGTCGAAGAAGTGTTTGCCCAGCGCATCCCAGAACGGCGAATGACCTTGCTCGTCGCTGTAGCCGACCAGTTCAGTAATCACCGCTTCGGCAAAGCGCCGCGTGTGAGCGGCGATGAACAACAGGCGCGCACGGGACAACAATTCGGAGAACGGCGTACGCACCAGTTCGGCATTGATGTGAAAACCACGCAGCAATGTGTGGCCGCTGAGGTCATGGCACAGCGACAGCGCCGGCACGCCATGTTCAATGTTCAGTTCGCGGGATGCACTGGTGAAATGGCGGTTGCGCAGGCTGTAGAACGGCTCGTCGAAGCCCGCCGTCGCGAGAATCTCCGAGCAGCCGACCAGCCGTTGGCGGTCCAGGTCTTCCAGCACGAAGAAGTAGTTCTCCGGGCCTTGGGATGCCGCTTCGCTGTCAAACGAGGCGCAGGAGCCGGCGATTTTCTCGCGCAGGCGTTCGCTGTCGTCCGGCAGGGAAGTTACGCCCACCAGACTGTCGCGGGCCAATTGTTGTAGCTGGGGCAGGTCAGTCTGTTCGACTGGGCGTAAGACCAGCATGGATGTACTCCTGTATCAAAAGGTTCGGCGATGTCGCCAAACCTGACTATCACTGTCGGTGTCCACGCGATAAATCGGCGGTCGCCTGATTTGTTGTCAGACGCCGCTCTTTTTCTTGTCAGCCGTTGCTCGGGTCAGGCAGCGCGGTACTGGCGCCGAGTTTATTCAGGAAGAACAGATACACCAGGCCCAGGGCAATCCAGATCAGGCCGAGCTTCTGCGCATCGACGCCCATGTTGTACATGATGGCCGCGACGATGATGAAGCCGATGACCGGGCAGATCAGGTGACGCACCACTTGGCCGGACTTCTGCCGACGCCAGTAGTAGTTGATCACTGTCAGGTGCAGCAGCATGAAGCCGCTGAGCGCGCCGAAGTTGACCAGCGAGGTCAGGGTGTCGACCGAGTTGATGAACAGGTAGCAGATCACCAGCGACAGCACCGCCACCAGATAAATGCTCAGGTACGGCGTGTTGTGTTTCGGATGCACCTTGGCCAGCACTTTCGGCAGCTTGCCGTCGCGGGCCATGCCGAACAGCAGACGCGAGACTGCGGCTTGCGAAGTGATCGCCACGGCCACGCCCCAAGCCAATGCCGTCGCGACAGCGGTCAGGGTCGCCAGCCAACTGCCGGCGGCGATTTCGGCGATTTCATAGAACGCGGTGTCGGCGGATTTGAAACCCATGCCGGCCGCCAGATCGGTGGCAATCCAGGTTTGCGCAACGAAAATCACGCCCATGACCACCAGGGTGATCAGCGCGGCTTTGCCGACGCTCTTGCCCGGATCGCCTTTGATTTCTTCAGCGAGTGTCGAGATCGCATCGAAGCCAAGGAACGACAGCACCGCAATCGACACCGCCTGCATCAGCAGGGCGAAGTTGAAGGTTTCCGCGTGATACAGCGGCGCCAGGGTCAGCTCGCCGTTACCGCCACCGTTGTGCAGGGCATTCCAGGCGTAGAACAGGAAAATCCCCAGCACCACCAGTTGCGCGAGCAGGAAGATGATGTTCATCCGTGCCGTGAAGGTGATGCCGCGCAGGTTGACGAAGGTCGCGCTGACCAGGAACGCCAGAATAAAGCCGACTTTCGGGATGTCCGGGTACAAATGGTTGAGGGCCATCGCCGCGTAGACATAAAGCAGCGGCGGGATCAGCAGGTAATCGAGCAGCATCAGCCAGCCGGCGATAAAGCCTACATGCTGATTGAGGCCACGCTGCGCGTAGGAATAGACCGAACCGGCAATCGGAAAAGCCTTGGCCATGCTGCCGTAACTCAGCGCGGTGAACAGCATCGCCACCATGCCGATGATGTACGCCAGCGGCACCATCCCCGGTGCCTCGGCGTTGACGTAGCCATACACACCGAACGGGGCGATGGGGATCATGAAGATCATCCCGTATACCACCAGGTCGGTCAGCGTCAGGCTACGTTTCAACTCTTGCTTGTAGCCGAATTCTTCAATTTCCATGAAGCGCAACTCCTTGTCAGCCAGTCGGTCGTTTTAGTTGTTATCGATCCATCGTTTACAGCGTCAGCAGTCTTTCATTCATTACAGCAAAGGCGCGAGGTATCCGGCCCAGCGCGATACGGCTTCGGGGCTGCGCAGCAAATCGTTGCGCACCTCGATCAGCACCGAGTCGAGGCCACGGGCATCGCCGTGCACCGGCACGGTCATGTCGCCCAGCGGATCGATCTTGTAGGGCTGATTACCGGCCACTTTCAGCGGATGCTCGCCGAGGCCGTCGAGCAGGCGTTGCGCGTAGGCCTTGGCCTGACCGAACAGCACGCCGGCCTCCAGCGGTCGCGGCTGGCCGTAAAACACCGGGGTGAAACTGTGAATCCCCACCACACGCACCGCTTGGCCCTGTGCCACACGTTCGTCGATCAACGTTTGCAAGCGCGTGTGAAACGGTTTGAATAAGGTCTGGCGGCGGTACTCGCGGGTGGCTTCGTCCAGCTCGCGGTTACCCGGCACCTGATAGATTTCGCTCTGCGCCGGAATACTGTCCGGGGCGTGGCGGGGCCGGTTCAGATCGATCAGCAGGCGTGAGTAATTGGCGCTCAACAGGGTTGCGCCGAGCCTTTCCGATAACTGTTCGGCGAGTTGCAGCGCCCCAATGTCCCAGGCGATGTGTTCAGCGGCGGCAGCCTCGTCCAGGCCCAAATTGTTCAGGGCCTCGGGGATGTAGCGGTTGGCGTGTTCGCACACCAGAATCACAGGGTGCGTCGAGTCGGCGCGGCTCAGGTTGTAGGCCGGTCGGGTGTACAACCCCAGCTCGGCGGATTCAGTACAGGCGTGCATAGTGCTCACACAAGTCAGCGGGCGAGAGCTGTTCCGTCAGCGCCAGTTCCTCGGTTTTCAGGGCGTAGTAAGTGTCGAGCAGTGGCTTGGGCAGCCATGCAGTGAAGGTGCCACTGTTGCGCAGGCAATCCAGCGCCTGGGCCAGCGAGGCGGGCAGGGCGATGATGCCCCGGGCCTTGCGTTGCTCGTCATTGAGTGAATCGGGAATTTCGTTAGTGATGGCGTTCAGCGCCAGACGCTGTTCGATGCCCAGACGTCCGGCGATCAGCAGCGCGGCCATGGCCAGATGCGGCGAGGCGGTGGCGTCCATGGCGCGGAACTCAAGGTTGAACTGCTGGGCCACGGATTTGCCGCCGAGGCTCACGGTCGGGCAGATGCGCAGCGCCGCCTCGCGGTTCTGTTGACCCAGACAAGCGTAAGAGGCGCTCCAGTGATGCGGCTGCAAGCGCTCGTACGACACCGGCGTCGGCGCGGTGAAGGCACAGAGGGCCGGCAAGTAATGCAGGATCCCCGCCGCCCAATGCTGGCCAAGACTCGACAGACCGTTGCTGGTACCGGGGTCATAGAGCATTGGCTGGCCGGCCAGATCGAGCAGGCTGACGTGTAGATGCACGCCGTTGCACACCGCATCCGCCGCAGTTTTCGGCGCGAAGCTCAGGTCGAGGCCCATTTGCCGGGCGATCTCGCGGGTGATCTCGCGCACGTTGACGGCACGATCGGCCGCCGCTACGCCGAGCGTCGGACGGCAGGTGATTTCGTATTGATGCTTGCCGTATTCCGGCAGAAACATTTCCGGCTCGACACCGCCGGCGCGCAGGGCGCTGAGCAGCCAGCCACCGAACTCGGCACCTTGACGCTGGGCTTCGAGGGAGAACGCCAGATGCTCGGCAAAACCGGCGTGCAGGTTGAATTCATGTTCGAACGCGGCGTTGACCTGCAAGCCCAGTTCATCGCGATAACGTTCGATTTCATCACGCAACAACGTGCGCGGGCAGGCGCCCCACGGGCGGCCATCGGTTTCGCGAATATCGCCGTGGATAAAATCCAGCGCCGGCGCGTTAGCGTCCGGGCCGTTGCCAACGGTGACGCGGCTGCTCAGATCGGGAATCAACCGCAGATCGCCATAGGCGCCCCACGGATTGGTCGAAGCAATGATGTCCTGCGGCGTCAATGCGCTGTTGGCCGGCACCCAGCCGCAGCCGGCGGCTTGATAATGCTCCAGCTCATCAGTGGGAAACGAGCGGCCGCGGGTGATGCCGATCAGGTCTGTGGTGACCAGCGTGGTCATCGGCAGCGGCGTCAGGCGCGTGCTCATGGCTGCATCTCCTGCAGGCGGGCGAGCACGGTGTCGGTGTCGGTGATCCAGCAGTAACCCTTGATCGCATTCAGGCAGGCGTGATGGCGTTCGGCGCTGTAGGTGGCGCAGGCATCTTCCACCAGGGTGACCAGATAGCCACGATCGGCGGCGTCGCGCACGGCCATGTCGACGCACTGATCGGTGACGATGCCAGCGATGATCAAGTGACGGGTTTGCAGGTTGCGCAGCACGTAATCGATGTTGGTCGAGTTGAACACTCCGGACGAGGTCTTTGGCAGGACGATTTCGTTTTCCACCGGGCTCAGGTCTTCAATGATCCGCGCCTGCACGCTGCCTTTGGGCAGGTGCATGTCCGAGAGTTTGTGGTCGAGCGAGCGGTCACGGCCATCAGCCGTAAGGCTTTCGATAATGGTGTGCAGCACGTTCTGCCGCGCCTCGCGAAAGGCACTGAGCAAACGACGTTGGTTGGGCACCACCTGCATGTGTGCACGGGTCAGGAAATACTCGGCGTCAGGCCCGTTGAGGTGCGCGTCGAACTGCGGTTCGAGCCAGGCACGCTGCATGTCCACCAGCAACAGTGCGGTGTGATCGGTGACAAACGGCAAGTCTCGCGGCGAGCGGTGGGGAAGGCTGAACATCCTTATTTATCCTCCAGCAGGTGGGTGTTGAAGTCATTGCGCAGGGCATCGATGCCTTCCAGGCGATCGGCGAGGTTTTCGGTGCGCAAGGTCAGGCAGGCGATCAGTGCTTCGACCTGAGCCAGCGCTGGCACCATGGTGTCGAACGGCGAAGCCGATTCCACCGGCGCGCTGATGATCAGGTCGGCCAGTTCGCGCAGCGGCGAGGCATAGATGTCGGTGAACAACACCACGCGCGCGTTGTTGTTTTTTGCCGCGCTGGCGACTCGCAAGGCCTGGGTCTGGTAGCGGCGATAGTCGAACAGCAACACCACATCCTGGCGTTGCAGATCAAACAAGCGATCAGGCAGTTGCGCGTTGTCTTCCAGGGCAAAGCAACCGGGGCGCAGCAAGCGCAGGTGATTGAGCAGGTAGGTGGCCATCAGGCTGCTGAAGCGCCCGCCGAAGCAATACACCTGATGCCGGGCATCGAGCAGCCAGTCGGTGAGAATGCGCACGTCTTCGGGTTGGGTCAGCGATTGGGTTTCGACCAGCAGGCGATGGCTGTCGCCCAGATAGTGGCTCCAGGCGTCGTCCCTGTGTTGATGGGCGCGCGGTTGCAACAGCGTGCGCGGCGAGCGCAGGCGGTGATCCATGTCACTGAGCAGGGCATCCTGGAATTCGGCGTAACCACCGAAACCGAGTTTTTTCACCAGCCGCACAATGGTCGGATCGCTGACGCCGGCATGTTCGGCCAGACGCGCCATCGGCCCCAGACCGTTGCGTGGGTACTGATCAAGCAAGGCGCGAACGACTTTGCGCTCCGACGGCGTAAGATCCAGGCCGGGATCGGTGATCAGGTCTCTGAGAGGGGGCATCCGGGCTCCTGCTGGATGGGGGGGTGTCGAATTCGCTTCATAATCCGTTAAAACAGTATTTATGTAACTGGCGTTACATGTCTAGTGAATTTTTCCGCGTGTTGAAAAGGCCCCAAAATGGGGCGAGACGCCTGTGTAACAAGGGCCACACGGACTTCGACAGGGCTTGTAGTCCATCGCCCACGTTAGTGTCAGAGATTGCCGTATTTTTGCTTTTGTCCGCACATGCCGGGGCGATCCAACAACCCTGCAACCCTCGGTTTACGGCACAATTGCCGACACAACGGCTTTGCGCCGCTGATTTTCATGAAGGCCCACCGGAGCGATCCCTGTGCAGACCACTCGTTTGACATTGATTTGCCATGCGCGAACCGTCGCACAGAAATTGGCGTGTTTTCCTACGAATGAACCTGTTGAAAATAGCCCGCTGACACCGGGCGAATTGGCCGAGCGTTTCGACGCCGCGCGACGCTTGATTTGCGCGCCGGAGTTGCGCACGCGCCAGACAGCGGCATGGTTTGGCTCGGATGCGCAGATTGATGAGGCGCTGCGCGATTGTGACTGGGGACGCTGGCATGGCCAGTCGATCAAAGCCCTGCAAGCCTCGGAAGACGCCGCGCTGCACGCCTGGCTGGAAGATCCCCACGCCACTCCGCATGACGGTGAGTCAGTGGCGCAGTTGTGCCAGCGCGTGGCGACTTGGCTAGCTAACCTGCAAGGCACGTCGGGACATGTCGTGGCCGTGACGCATCCGTTTGTCATCCGCGCTGCACTGATCCACGTGCTGCGCGGTTCGGCGTTGCATGACATCGATGTCGAACCGTTGTCGCTGCTCGAACTGCGCTTCACCGGGCGCTGGCGCCTGTGTCTTAAAGGAGCTTTGTGATGAAACAACTGCTGGTGATCGGCATCGGTGCCGGCAATCCCGACTACATCACGATGCAGGCGGTGAAGGCGTTGAATCGGGTCGACGTGTTCTTTCTGATGGACAAAGGCCAGAGCAAGGACAAGCTGATCGACCTGCGTCGCGAGATTTGTGAGCGCTATATCGACAATCCTGACTACCGCTTCGTCGAGGCCCACAGTCCGGAGCGCGAACGCGGCGGTGTCGACTACGCCGCCAGTGTCGATGAGCTGAACCGCGCCAAGCAGCAGACCTTCGAACGCCTGATCAATGACCAATTGTCTGACGGTCAGTGTGGCGGGTTCCTGGTGTGGGGTGACCCGGCGCTGTACGACAGCACCGTGCGTATCCTCCAGACGATTCTGGCCTCGGGCGCGTGTGCCTTCGAGTTTGAGGTGATCCCCGGGATCACCAGCGTTCAGGCGTTGGCGGCGCAGCACAAGGTGCCGTTGAACACCATCGGTCGTTCCATCGAAATCACCACCGGGCGGCGTTTGGCGGCAGGGCAGGTGAGTGATGCGGACAGTCTGGTGGTGATGCTCGATGCTGAAGATTCGTATCACCGGGTGGCCGATCAGGATACCGAGATTTACTGGGGCGCCTACTTGGGCACACCGGACGAGATTTTGATCAGCGGCAGGCTGGCGGATGTTGCGGATGAGATCGAGCGGGTGCGCAAGGCGGCGCGGGCCGAGCATGGGTGGATCATGGATACGTATTTGTTGCGCAAGCCTTAGATTTTCGCTGGCCGGGCGGGCCTCTTCGCGAGCAGGTCGAATCGTCGCACCGTCGCTCCCACATTTTGAAATGCATTCCCTGTGGGAGCGAGCCTGCTCGCGAAGGCGCCGGAACACTCAACGCACATTTCCAACAGGCAAAAAAACACCCGGTGCAACGCAAGTCGCACCGGGTTTTTGTTGCCAGCAAGCGGCGGATGTCGTGGATCCGCCATTCACTGTTGAACTCTGGTTATGCGCGTTCCAGCGCCAGCGCCACACCCTGACCGCCACCGATGCACAGGGTCGCCAGACCCTTTTTCGCATCACGCTTGATCATTTCATGCAGCAGGGTCACCAGCACGCGGCAACCCGATGCACCGATCGGATGGCCCAACGCGATGGCGCCGCCGTTGACGTTGACCTTGTCCAGATCCCATTGCAGATCCTTGGCCACCGCCAGCGATTGCGCAGCGAAGGCTTCGTTGGCCTCAATGAGATCGAGCTGGCCGATGTTCCAGCCGGCCTTGTCGAGGCAGCGGCGGGTGGCCGAAACCGGGCCGATGCCCATGATTGCAGGATCAACACCTGCGTTGGCGTAGGCAGCGATTTTCGCCAGAACCGGCAGACCGAGGGCTTTGGCTTTCTCGGCGCTCATCAGGATGACCGCAGCGGCGCCGTCATTCAGCGACGAAGCGTTGCCGGCCGTGACGCTGCCGTCCTTTTTAAATGCCGGGCGCAGTTTCGCCAGGGATTCGGCAGTGGTGTCGCCACGCGGCTGTTCATCAACCTTGAAAGCAACCGGATCGCCTTTGCGCTGCGGGATCAGGATCGGCGTGATCTCATCGACAAAACGACCGGCCTCAATCGCGGCGGCGGCTTTCTGCTGCGAGGCTGCGGCGAAGGCGTCCTGCTGTTCGCGGCTGATCTCGTATTTGTCGACGAGGTTCTCGGCAGTGATGCCCATGTGGTAATCGTTGAACGCATCCCACAGGCCATCGCTGATCATGGTGTCGACGATTTGCGCATGGCCCATACGCAGACCGGTGCGTGCGCCCGGCATGACGTAGTTGGACAGGCTCATGTTTTCCTGGCCGCCGGCGATGATCACGTCAGCGTCGCCGCAACGGATCGCTTGCGCACCCAGATGCAGGGCTTTGAGGCCCGAACCGCAAACCTTGTTCAGGGTCATTGCTGGCACGGCATGGGGCAAGCCGGCCTTGATCGCGGCCTGACGCGCCGGGTTCTGGCCGGCGCCGGCGGTCAGCACCTGGCCCATGATCACTTCATCGACCTGCGCACCGTCCAGACCGGTTTGTTCGAGCAACTGGCGGATCACCGCCGCGCCCAGATCAACCGCGGACACGCTGGCCAGGGAGCCCTGGAAACTGCCGATCGCGGTGCGCGTGGCGGCAACAATTACGACGTCTTGCATTTTCGAATTCCTCACTGGGCAGCGAACTGCATTTCCGGTACGTGATCCGGGACGATCAGTTTACCAGCGGTTTTGGCGACGATTTCCTCGACGCTGACGCCAGGTGCGCGTTCCTTGAGGACAAAAGCGCCATTTTCGATTTCCAGATAGGCGAGGTCGGTCAACACGCGCTTGATGCACCCGGCGCCGGTCAGCGGCAGGCTGCACTTGGATAGCAGTTTCGACTCACCATCCTTGGAGGCGTGGGTCATGATCACGATGATATTGTCGGCGCCGGCCACCAGATCCATCGCACCGCCCATGCCCTTGACCAGTTTGCCGGGGATCATCCACGAGGCGATGTTGCCTTCGACGTCCACTTCGAACGCGCCGAGCACGGTCAGGTCGACATGACCGCCACGGATCATCGCGAACGATTCGGCGGAGTTGAAGATCGACGCGCCGATACGGGCAGTCACCGTTTGTTTGCCGGCGTTGATCATGTCGGCATCGATAGTGTCTTCGGTCGGGAACGGACCCATGCCGAGCAGGCCGTTTTCCGATTGCAGCATGACTTCCATGCCTTCGGGAATGTAGTTGGCGACCAGGGTCGGAATGCCGATGCCGAGGTTCACATAAAAGCCGTCCTGCATTTCGCGGGCGACGCGCTGAGCCATTTGTTCGCGGGTAAGTGCCATGGTTTTATTCTCCGTCAGCCTGAATTATTTGCGGATGGTGCGCTGTTCGATGCGTTTTTCGAACGTGCCGCAAATGACCCGATCGACGTAGATGCCCGGGGTGTGGATCTGCGAGGGGTCGAGTTCGCCGGGTTCGACGATTTCTTCGACTTCAACCACGGTGATCTTGCCGGCGGTAGCCGCCAGCGGGTTGAAGTTCTGCGCGGTGTGACGGTAGATGACGTTACCGAAATGGTCGGCTTTCCAGCCTTTGACAATGGCGAAGTCGCCGGTGATGGATTCTTCCATCAGGTACTTACGACCTTTGAATTCGCGTACTTCCTTGCCTTCGGCGACCGGGGTGCCGACGCCGGTGGCGGTGAAGAAGGCCGGAATGCCGGCGCCGCCTGCGCGCATCTTCTCGGCGAGGGTGCCTTGCGGGGTCAGGATGACTTCGATGTCGCCTTTGAGCAGTTGTTCTTCGAACAGCTTGTTTTCGCCGACGTAGGAGGCGATGACTTTGCTGATCTGACGATCGGTGAGCAGCACACCGAGGCCAAAACCGTCGACGCCGCAGTTGTTGGAAACGACGGTGAGGTCGCGGGTGCCTTTGCGTTTGATCTCGGCGATCAGGTTTTCCGGAATGCCGCACAGACCGAAGCCGCCGGCGATAACGGTCATGCCGTCCTCAAGCCCGGCCAGGGCTTCCTCGTAGGAACTCACGCGCTTGTCGAAACCTGCCATATGCACCTCTTTTATTATTTGCGGGCGGCTGGCTAGCCGAATGGTTGGAGTGTCTCGCTGGAGGATATATTTGTTAAGTTGATTTTTAAGGTTGATTAATAGATAAAACTCAATAATCGCGTTATGGCGTGCTGCTTTGATCGTTCCCACGCTCCGCGTGGTAATGCCTCTAGGGACGCTCCGCGTCCAGTGACGCGGAGCGTCACGGGCTGCGTTCCCACGCAGGAGCGTGGGAACGATCATCATGGCTCGCCGCTTAACGCTTGTAGCTTACAACTGGAGCGAAGCGAGTATGACCATCAAACAGATCCGCGCCTTCCTCGCTGTGGCACAGAGCCTGAGCTTCGCCGTGGCCTGCGAGCGTCTGCACCTGTCGCAATCAGCCTTGAGCCTGACCATCAAAGCGCTGGAAGAGGGCCTGGGCGGTCGCCTGTTCAGCCGTAACACACGCAATGTCGCGCTGACTGCGGAAGGTGAATCCTTGCTGCCGCTGGCGCGGCGGCTGATCGCCGACTGGGATAACGCCGAAGACGAAATGCGCCAACGCTTCAGCTTGCAGCGCGGGCGGGTGACGCTGGCGGCGATGCCGTCGTTTGCCGGCAACCTGCTGCCGCCGATCCTCAAGACGTTTCGTGCGCGCTACCCGAACGTCAACGTCACGGTCAATGACGTGATCAATGAGCAAGTGCTGGAAATGGTCCGTGACCGTCAGGTGGAACTGGGCGTGGCGTTCGAGCCGATGCAAAACACTTCGATGACGTTTACGCCGTTGTACGTGGATCGCTTCGTCGCGGTGGTGTCGAAGGATTCGCCACTGGCGCAGCGCGGCGAGATCGATTGGCAGACGTTATTGCAGGAGCCGTTCATCACCTTGCAGCGGCCTTCGACGGTGCGAGTGATGCTCGAAGAGCACCTGCAGGCGCGAGGCATGAAGTTGCCGGTGGAATTTGAAAGCCATCAACTGGCCACGGTCGGGCGGATGGTCGCCAGTGGTCTGGGCGTCAGTGCCGTGCCGGCGTTGTGCGCCGAGCAGATGCAGGAACTCGGCGCCCACTGCCTGACCCTGGATGACTCGGTGGAGCGGGCTATCGGCGTGCTGACTGAGCCGGGCAATGAACTGTCGGCGGCGGCGCAGGCGTTGTTCGATATTCTCAAGGCCGAAGATCTGGGGCGACTGTGAGATCTACCCTCTCACCCCAACCCTCTCCCCCAGAGGGGGCGAGGGGGAAGGGAGCTGATCGGGGGCATTTCAAAAGATGGGTTCGGCTCGAAATTTTCAGGTCGCAGTATTAAGTCCTGACAACTCGGTCAGTTCCCTCTCCCTTGGGAGAGGGCTAGGGTGAGGGGCTTGGGTCCGGAGTCGAGCACAAAGTGCAGCAACTCACCGATCCAGCACTTCAACCAACAACGGCAAAAGCTGTTCACACGACGCTTCAATCTTCAAATCCAGCAAGTCATCCGCGCGGGTCTTGCCCAGATTGATCGCAATCAACGGCTTGCCACGATCGGCAATCACCCGGCACAGGCGAAACGCCGAGTACGCCATCAACGAAGACCCCACCACCAACATCCCCGCTGCATTCTCTGCCGCCGCCATCGCCCTTGCCGCCGTGGGCTGCGCGACGTTCTCGCCGAAAAACACCACGTCCGGTTTCATCCGCTCGCCAGCGCAATGCGGGCAGCGCGGCACCTGAAAGCGCGCTTCGAAGGCCGGGTCGAGCAGGGTGTCGCCATCCGGCGCCTGGACTGCATCGACCCCGGCCAGATACGGGTTGTGCATTTCCATTAATTGTTGAATCGAATCGCGCTCACTGCGCTGGCCGCAGTCCAGGCAGAGGACGCGATGCAGGCTGCCGTGCAGTTCGATCACATCGTGACTGCCGGCTTGATCGTGCAGGGTATCGACGTTCTGGGTGATCAAGGCGTGGATCAGCCCATGGCGCTGCAATCCGGCCAACGCTTGGTGCGCGGCATTTGGCTGCGCCTGACGCACCCTCGGCCAACCCAGCATGGCCCGCGCCCAGTAGCGGCGGCGCGACTCGGGGGCGGCGAGGAACTCCTGGTACATCATCGGCTGCCGGCCACGGCGCACACCGTCGCTGTCGCGGTAATCCGGAATGCCCGACGGCGTGCTGATGCCGGCTCCGGTCAGCACGAGGAAATCGCCATCAGCCATCACCTCTTGCAGCGTATCGAGGTGTTCGCGGGTCGGGTTGTCGAGCATGGTCAGCGCTCCGAAGTGGGCAGTGCGCGCAGGTTAGCACCAACCTTGGTGGCGAGGGCGCAAGCTCCCACGCCACAGTTTTAAAAGCGGATTATTTACGTGCCTCCAGAATCAGGTTGAACGGCGTTTGCGTGGCCCGGCGGAACTGCTTGAAACCGGCCTCGGCGAATACTTTGCGCAGACGCACTTCCCCGGCCTGCGCCCCCAGGCCCAGGCCGACTTCCTGCGACAGCGAGTTGGGGGTGCAGATAAACGTCGAGGCTGCGTAGAACAGCCGTCCAACCGGGGTGATGTTGTCGTCCAGTGTGTCGTTGGCGAACGGCTCGACCAGCAACACCGTGCCATCGTCTTTCAGCGAGTTATAGGCGTGACGGGCGGCACCGACCGGATCGCCCATGTCGTGCAGGCAGTCGAAATAGCAGATCAGGTCGTAGTCGTCGCCGGGGTAGCTTTTCGCCGAACCCTGAAAGAACTTCGCCCGGCTGCTGACGCCACCTTCCTCGGCGCGCTGGGTGGCGACGGTGATCGAGGGCGCGTGATAGTCATAGCCGACGAAACGCGAGTTGGGAAACGCCTGGGCCATGATCACGGTCGAGGCGCCGTGACCGCAGCCGATATCGGCGACGTTCGCGCCTTGCTCAAGCTTGGCCACCACGCCGTCCAGTGCCGGCAGCCATTCGGCAATCAGGTGACCTTTGTAGCCGGGCCGGAAGAACCGCTCGGTACCGGTGAACATACACGGGTGGTGATCGCCCCAGGACAAAGCGCCGTTGCCGCGCATGGCTTTGACCAGCTTGTCCTTGTCGTGAAAAAACGACGCCACCACCCCGAGGCCGCCAGCGACGTAGACCGGCGAGTCTTCGACGGCCAGGGCCAGCGCTTGCTCTTCGGGTAAACGGAACTGGCCGTCGTGGTGTTCCATGTAGCCGGACGCCAGGTGGGCGCTGAGCCATTCACGAACCAGACGCGGGTTGCAGGTAGTTTTGGCGGCGAGGGCATCGGCACTGATCGCCTGACTGTCGGCCATTGCCCGGTACAGCCCGAGCTCTTCGCCGACGATGACATTGGCCAGCATCGCCGCGCCGCCCATGTCGTTGACCAGTTTGCCCATGAATTCGTTGAGCTTCGCCTCATCCATCATGTGTGCTCCTGAAACAGGATCACGGTCCGGCGGCGTCGAGGGTCGAGGCGTGCGCCACCGGGCGGTGGTCACGGAGTTGGGCAGGGCACGGCTGACGTCCTGCGTCCCCCTCGACTGGGTAATAAAGGAGTCTAGCCCCGGTCCGGGAGCGGCGCTGTATTTGTGAGCAACGAAAACCTGTACAAGCGAGCCTGCTCGCGAAGGCGGCATTTCAGGCAATTCTGGTATTGGCAGTGCTGACGCTTTCGCGAGCAGGCTCGCTCCCACAATATTGATCGGCAGAGAATCTGTATCACTGTGTATCGCCGTGATGGTGAGACACACAGGGCTGCAAATGCCCGGTCATCTGCACACAACCGCAATACATCCGGCGGCTCAAATGTGGCAAACCCACTGCTGAGGTACATCCCATGCATACGCCGCCCTCATCAATGCCACCCAGTGTTGGCCTCGGCCTGCGCCGTGGTCTGCTGAAAGACCTGCAGGCTGCCCGTGGCGGCGCCTTCGACTTTCTCGAAGTCGCCCCGGAAAACTGGATCGGAGTAGGCGGCGCGCACGGTGCGGCGTTACGTGAACTGGCCGAGCGCTATCCGTTGTCCTGTCACGGCTTGTCGCTGTCGCTGGGCGGGTCGGCGCCGCTGGATGTCGGATTCTTGCAGGAGGTCCGGGTGTTTCTCGACCATTACAACGTGCCGCTGTACAGCGAGCACCTGAGTTACTGCAGCGATGACGGGCATCTGTATGACTTGCTGCCGTTGCCGTTCACCGAAGAAGCGGTGCAGCACGTTGCCGCGCGGATCAGTCAGGCTCAGGACATTCTCGGCCGGCGCCTGGCCGTGGAAAACGTCTCCTACTATGCCGCCCCGCGCCAGGACATGGACGAGGTGAGCTTCACCAATGCCGTACTGCGCGAGGCCGATTGCGACCTGCTGCTGGACGTCAACAATGTCTATGTCAACGCGATCAACCACGGCTTCGATCCGCAAACCTTCCTCGCCGGTATCGAGCCGGACCGGGTGGTCGGGATGCATGTGGCGGGTCATTTCGATGAGTCCGATACGCTGAAAATCGACACCCATGGTGCCTCAGTCAAACCGGTCGTGTGGTCTCTGCTGGCGGAGGCTTACAGGCGGTTTGGCGCGCAGCCAACGCTGCTTGAGCGGGATTTCAATTTCCCGGCATTTTCCGAACTGGTCGCTGAGTTGCATACCATTCGCCAACTGCAAGCCGGAGGTCGCCCTCATGGATAACCTGATACTGCAACAACAGGCGCTGACCCGGTATTTGCGCGATCCTGAACATCAATCGCCACCGGCCGACATGAACGTGGCGCGGGTCAACGTTTATCGCGATCTGGTGTTCAACAACGTTTCGCAATTGTTGAGCGGCACGTTTCCGGTGTTGATCCGGATCATCGGGGAACAACGCTGGGGCCTGCTGGTACGAGGCTTTTTGCGCGAGTGGCGGGCGCAGACCCCAAAGTTTGGAGAGATTGCCGAAACGTTTCTCGACTATCTCGCGTCGCCACCGCAGGTGTTGCGCGATGGCGAGTGGCCGGCGTTTCTGCTGGAGCTGGCGCATTACGAATGGGTCGAGATGATCTTGCAGCAGTCCGATGCTCAGGCGCTGCCGCCAAGCGATCCGGCGCTGTTGCTGGAGCGTCCGCTGCAGATCTCGGCACTGGCCTGGCCATTGGCGTATGTGTGGCCGGTGCATGCACTTGATCCGAACCATCAGCCCGCCACACCGCCGGCGCATCCGACCCTGTTGCTGGTGCGGCGCACGGCAGACTGGAATGTGCAGTTTTCCGAGCTGAGCCCGCTGGCCTGGCGCCTGTTACAGCGCATTGAAGCGTTTCCTGACCTTGATGGCCGCCAGCAATTGCAAGATCTGGCAGTAGAAGCAGGGGTGGCCGACACCGAAACGTTCATAGACAGCGGATCGGCGTTGTTGCGGCAGTTTCACCAAGAGGGCGTGCTCGCCAGCGTCCTGTAAGTCATGCCGCAGGCAGCCACGACGGCGGGCAGGGATGCAGACGATAGAAGTCGCGCAGGTGCGCCACATCGCGTGCGAATCCAGCGTTCAGCCATTGGCGATATTGCGCCTGCGCCGCTGTTTGCAAGGCCGGTTGGCGCAGACCATCCGTTACGGCTTGCGCGGCTTGCATACCGCTCATCAACGCTTTGAGCACGCCGTGGGAGGACGCCGGGTCGAGCCGGTTGGCAGCATCGCCCACCAGAAAATAACCAGCACCGGTGACGGCCGGGGTGATGCGCCAGGTTACATCGGCGCCGCGTATCCGCCCTACGGCTGGCAATGCTTGCAGGGCCTCGGGAAGCCTCGTCGATCGCCTGTTGTTCTCGAACGTCAGGTGCGTCCAGTGCAGCAACTGCGGCTCAACCTGGGCGATCCAGGTCCATCCGTCAGGATCGGCCAGCAAGTGCGCGGTTGTTGCATAGGTTGCGCTGTGACCTTGCAAATAGCCGTAACGCGCCACCAGCGGCGGTGAACAGTGGCGAACCGGCAGACCGAGTTGGCGAGCGAGCCAGTCGCAAGCGCCACTGGCATCGATCAGGCAGGTCGCGTAAAGGCGTGCGCTGTCGGTCTCCACGCCGATCACCCGACTGGCCTGAGTCAGCACTCGCCGTGCCCGGCAGGGCTGACTGATCTCCACCCCCAACGTCGCCGCTTGCGCCAGTAACGTCGCGTCCAGTTGCGCCTGCTCCAAATGAAAGCCCTGCCAGGCGCCGCGATCATCGGCGCCAAAGGCATTGAAGCGCGGCACACCGTTCCAGTGCACCCAGTGGCCGTCAAAGCGCCGTGCCGCGCGGCCACATAGCTGCTCGGCGACCCCCAGTTGTCGTAGCAGCGGTTCGATGCCCGGATGCAGGCTTTCGCCGGGGCGAAACCGGGGGAACGCCTGCCGTTCGATCAAGGCCACGCGCAGCCCGTGACGGGCGCAACTGATTGCCGTTGCGCAGCCCGCAGGGCCGGCGCCGACGACCACAACATCAAAATGTTTCATGGGCGACCCGCCATGGCAGGGTGTCGCGTTTGATCAGGATTGCATCGGCGCTGAGCATCAAGATCACCAGCTCTTCGACTTCGACGTGGCGCAACCTGAAATCACTTGCAGGGATCTGCACGGCGCCGCGCTTGTACAGCAAAAAGCGCTGCACCCAGCCGTCGAGGAGTTGCCCGGCTTGCGCCTGCGCGCTGTCCAGTTCCGCGTTCGGCCGCTGCACGTCAACGAACGACAACAGTGGCCAGGCATTGCGCAGGGGTTTATCGCTGGCGGCGCCGAGCGCACGGTACACGCGATACATCGAGCGCACGCGCTGCTGATACACGGTTTGCGCCGTGTGGCCGGTCGTGCTCAGGGAGAACTGGCCATCGAGGGCCACCTGTGTGTAATCGGCATGGGCGTACGCGTGGTACTGGACGATCAGCCGATCGTCTTGAGTGATGAGTTGAGGGCCGCGCTGATTATCCCAGGCCAGGCCGCCCATGCCGATTTCTTCATCGGTCAGGGGAATGATGCTGTGCAGCGTCGAGCGCGGCTCAAATACCCGTGCCGAATCCGGTGCCACGCCGGGCCAGAAAGAACCTAGCGCTGCGCAGATCTTCGCATCCTCGGGAAACGGGCTGGCCATCTGATAGCCGGCGAGGACGTTGATCCACTCGTCGTCTGCCGTGCGCTGGCGAACCCAGCCGACCTCCCAGCCAGGCCCGAACACCCCGGCGGCGCCGTCGGGCAGTGAGGTCGGCCGCGATGACGGTGGTAGCGGGGCAGTGGATTGCACCGTGTCGGTTTGATCGGCGAGGGCAACGATGGCGCTCACCCCTCGGTCAGTCGGGGAGAACAGTTGATCCTGCAGATCGAGGTTGGCGCAGTAGCGTACGTTGGAGAGCGCTTCAAGTCGGGCGTGCCAGAGACCGGCACTTGGTAACGCTGGTTCGTCGCTGACCCAGTGCAACAGCTTGCGTTGACTGCATAACGGATAGAAGTCCGGGGGGCCGATCAGCGAATAGGCCGCGACGGCCGGCAAATGGTTTTCCAGCATCGGGCAGCGTGGCAACACCCAGCCATCGGCAGTGCCGTCCTGATAATGCAAGGCGCGATAACCGCCCTGACGCACCAACGCCTCGACACCTTCATACTCGTTCAGGTCTTCGATGCTGCCATCCGCTTCGACCCGGTGACGTCCATGCACCATGCCGCCGGTATTGGCCGGCAGCATAAAGGACAAGGGCTGCCCCTGATATTCGACGGGCGCCACCAGCCGGGCTCTGGCTTCAGGCACCAGCAGACCGGGGCCGAGATCTACAGTCGAGGCCCAATGCGCAAGATTTTCCGTGACGACGAAGGGTGGCTGGCTGATCTGCGGTTCCTGCCAACCGGTGCCGCTGTGGCGCAAATGGACATGCCGCAGTTTTTCGTTGATCTGGTGGTTGCCCAGCGTCACCGTCAGGTTCAGACCCTCCAGGCACTGCGAACCATTGAACAGCTTGTGCACGGGCACCCAGAAATCCAGTCCGGGGTCGAGGTCCATCTGAAAATCCATCGGCCCGAAGCGCTCGGCATCGCCCTTGAGTTGCACGGCAATGTAGGCGCTGTAGCGCACTGGCATCACCCGGATGCCGTGCGGA
Organism: Pseudomonas sp. Irchel s3a12; assembly: GCF_900187485.1. Classification (NCBI taxonomy): domain Bacteria; kingdom Pseudomonadati; phylum Pseudomonadota; class Gammaproteobacteria; order Pseudomonadales; family Pseudomonadaceae; genus Pseudomonas; species Pseudomonas sp. Irchel s3a12. The sequence continues at coordinate 23,878 of NZ_FYDN01000002.1, read as the reverse complement.
TCATCGTCGACGAAGGGCAGGAAACTGCGCAGCGTTGCGTCATAACACGGGGGGGCGGTGCCGACGCGGGCGATTCCGGTACGCGAGAAGCACAGGTCGGCATGCCGGCCATGCACGGTGTCGGCGGCGCAGCGATATTCACTGGCAAACGCGACCACCGCCAACGGCGCGCCCCGGGCTTTGTGGCGCAGGCTGTCGAGCGTGGGCGGACTGACGCTGTAGACATAGTCGAGCACGGTCTCGATCTCGGCGGCAGTGGGGAACAGCTGTAATGTCTGGCCGTTTTCATCGCTGAGCACGTTTGGCGAGGCCAGCGCGTGATACAGCAGGCTGTGCGCCGGTGCGCCTGCCTCGATCGCCCGCCTGCCGGTCGTTGCGAAATCAGTAAATCCGGGTATTGACCGGTCGATTTTCAGGGGCTTGTGCAGTTCCGCCGCCAGCGGTTCAGCCAGCAAGTCCAGGCCGTGGGCGAGCATCAGTGAATGCCAGCCGCCAGGCGCCAGGCGCGTACACACGTGGGTAACGGATTCGAGCAGAGTCATGTTGCGCCTCGACAGGTTGGGCCAATTGTCATGGAACCGTAGCCCGGCGCTGACTTGCTACTGTCAGATCTGACAGTGGCGACCAATGGTGAACAGTGCGAAACGGGCAACACAACCATAAGCGCATCAGCCAAGGCGCACAGTCAGTGGATTCTGATGAAGTTGTAGGCATTGGCGCGGCGGTGTGCAGGCTACCGACCGGTATTGGTGCGTAGCGTTTAAACAGGCGCCGTTAAAGCGTTTATGGATGCAGCGGCAGCTTCAGTTCAGCGCACAGCCCGCCACCCTCGCGATTGCTCAACGTCAGCGAACCACCGAGCGCCATGGCCAGTTGCTGGGCGATCGCCAGTCCCAGCCCGGTGCCGCCGGTATCGCGATTGCGCGAGTTTTCCACGCGGTAGAACGGTTGCAGCACCTGCGCCAGTTCGGCGTCGGCGATGCCCGGGCCGCGGTCCATGACGGTGATCGCCAGGTTGCCTTTGTTGGCTTCGACCCAGACTTCGGCGGCGCCGGCGAATTTCAGTGCGTTGTCGGTCAGGTTCACCAGCACCCGGCGCAACGCATGAGGACGGGTGTCGATGACCGCCGCACTCTTGCCGACCAGTTGCACCTGCTTGCCCATGTCCTGATAGTCGAACACCAGGCTTTCGAGGAAGGAATCCATGTTGGTGCGGCGGCTTTCTTCGGTCGAACCATGGATGCTGCGCGCATACGCCACGCCTTCGCGCACCAGGTGTTCCATCTCGCTGAGGTCATTCCACAGTTTGTCTTTCTCGGTGCAATCGTCCATGAGTTCGGCGCGCAGTTTCATCCGCGTGATCGGGGTTTGCAGGTCATGGGAAATCGCCGCCAGCAGTTGCATGCGTTCCTTGAGATAAGCGGCAATGCGCGCCTGCATCGTGTTGAACGCCCGTGCTGCGTAGACCACTTCGTTCGGGCCGCTTTCGTCGAGGTTGATCGGGTGGGCGTTGGGGTCGAGTGTTTCCACCGCGTTAGCCAGCCGGGTCAGGGGGCGAACCGCAATGCGCACCGCCAGCCAGGTGCAGACGAGCATCAGCGCCAATTGGCCGAGCAGTACTACCGGCAACCAGGGTGACAACGGGACCATGGCGGGGCGCACGTCGATGGTCACCGGGCTGCCGTCGCTCAGGCGCAGATGACCCTGAAAGTGTTTCTTCGGCCCGGGAATATCGGTGAAGGTCAGCGGATAGCGTTCACCAATGGCTTCGGTGATCGAGGTGACCGCCACCGGCACATCACTGGCCTCGATCGGTGTGCCCGGTTCGCCTTCGCTCAACAGGTAGCCATAATTTTTTCGCGCCAGACGCTCGAGCCAGGCAGGGCGCTCTTCGGCAGGCAAGCGATCAAGGATCGCAATCGAGGTCGAGACGTCGGTTTCCAGATTGCCGAGCATGGTGTTCTTGGCGCTTTGGTAACGCTCGTAATACTGCGCACCGAACGACAGCGCCTGAGCGAGCAACAGGCCGATCAGGAAAATCAGCGACAGGCGCGAGGCGAGGGTGCGCGGCCAGTGCAGATTGACGCTCATGCCGGGGCCCCGAGAATCTCGACCGGCAGTGAGAACACGTAACCTTCGCTGCGCACGGTCTTTATGTAGGCCGGCTCGCGCGCATCATCCAGCAGGCGCTGACGCAAACGGCTAACCAGCAAGTCGATCGAGCGGTCAAACAGATCGGCATCACGACCCTGGGTCAGATTGAGCAGTTGGTCGCGGCTGAGCACCCGTTGTGGGTGATCGAGAAACACCCGCAGCAATCGATATTCGGCGCCGCTGAGGGCGACCATGGTGCCGTCCTTGTCGAGCAGGTGACGGGCCGAGGTGTCCAGTTGCCAACGACCGAAGGCCAGCAAGCGACCGGCCTCGGTGACCACCAGATTCGGCGGCAGCATGCGCGTGCGGCGCAGCACGGCGTTGATCCGCGCGAGCAATTCGCGGGCGGCGAATGGTTTGGTCAGGTAGTCGTCGGCGCCCATTTCGAGGCCGATGATGCGGTCGGTTTCATCGTTGCGCGCGGTCAGCATCAATACTGGCGTGGCCTTGTGTTTGCCCACCCGCAATTCGCGGCACAGCTGCAGGCCATCGTCGCCGGGCATCATGATGTCGAGCACGATCAGGTCGACGGTGTTGGCCTCGAGAAAGCTGCGCATCTGCCGGCCATCGGCGACCACCGTGGTGCGCAGGCCGTTTTTCTTCAGGTAGTTGCCCACCAGTTCACGGATCTCGCGGTCGTCGTCGACGATGAGAATGTGATCGACATGATCCATCGGTGCAAACCTCTATCAAAAGGGACTGCCGTGCAGTGTATCGAGCCTGCGGTGGCCCGCCTGCCTGCCTTTGTATTGCAGTGTATCTGCCGTGACTACGGATACACGGGGACGCAAAAACGCGATTTTTTCAGGGGTTTGTATCGCTGTGTATCCCCCGATGGCAAGGATACACAGCGATTGAAACGCGCCAGTTCCTGACACAGAGGCGATACCTCGCGAGCCTCAAATAGGCTCCATCGAGGCCCACACAGATCGCCTCGGCTCAAACCCCATTGAAGCCTTGAGGAAACGCCATGAACAACAACTCCGTAATCGCCGCCTGCCTGTTTGCCGCGCTGAACATCTGCACGCTCTCGGCCCGGGCCGAAGCCGCTGTTACCGCGCAAACCTACACCTACGGCACCCACCTGGATATCCAGAAAGTGATCTCGCTGAAACAGGACAACTCGGTGTCCTGCGGCATCGTCGAGGCGCGAATGACCTACCTCGATTCTGCAGGCAAAACCCGCGTACTCGATTACAGCAAATTTGCCGACGGCTGCAACAACGACAACTGAGTCATCAACGGCAACCAAGCCAACTCTTTATAGAAGGAACAACACCATGAACAACGTCGCGCGCTTTTTCACCGCCATCGCTTTCTCCCTGGCCGGCGTCGCCGCCCATGCCAACGCTGCGGTTGAACAGCATAGCTGCCACAGCAGCACCTGCTTCCAACTGACGCCGGGGGCCCAGCAGGGCAGCGACGGCGTGATTGCAGCGGACGGCTCCAGCCGCACGCCACAAGGGCAGATGTTCGCCGAGAACGGCGCCAGCCGTACGCCGCAGAGCCAATGGCTGGAAAGCCAGAGCGTCTGAACGGCTCGCCACAATCATTGATCAAGGGTGACTCACTATGTACCTCATCGCATTTCTCGGCGGTCTGCTGACCGTGCTCAGCCCCTGCATCCTGCCGGTGGTGCCGTTTCTGTTTGCCGGCGCCCAACGCAGTCGCGCTTCGATACTGTTGACCCTCGGCGGCATGGCCCTGACCTTCGCGCTGATCTCCAGCCTTGCCGTGGTCAGCAGCGAATGGGTGATCCAGGCCAGCAACAGTGGCCGTTACGTTGCGCTGATCGTGATGAGCGTGTTCGCCCTGTCGCTGATCTCGGCGCGCATCGGCGGCTGGCTGACACGCCCCTTCGTGATGCTCGGCAATCGTCTGGACCCGGACACCCGGAAAAAGGCCGGGCCGATGGGTTCGGTCATGCTCGGCGTGGCCACTGGACTGCTTTGGGCACCGTGCGCGGGACCGATTCTCGGGGTGATTCTCACCGGTGCCATGCTGCAAGGCGCCAACGCGCAGACCAGCCTGTTGCTGCTGGCCTACGGCGCCGGCAGTGCATTGTCGCTGGGCACGTTGATCTTCACCGGGCGCGGGTTGGTCAACCGTTTGAAACCGTCGATCCCGTTCACCGGTTGGTTGCGTCGTGGTGCCGGGGTTGCGGTACTGGCGACGACAGCGGTGATTGCCACCGGCTTCGATAAAACCTTGTTGGCCAACACCTCCTCCGAAGGCGTCGCCAGTGTCGAAAAACGCGTGTTGGAAAACGTGCCGAAAGTGGTCGACTACTTTGTCAGCAAAGTCCGCGCGGACTCGCCGATGGAGGAGGGCAAAGGCGCGATGCCGTCACTCGCTGGCGCCGTGCAATGGTTGAATTCGCCCGAGCTGAGCGCTGAAGCCCTGCGCGGCAAAGTGGTGCTTGTGGACTTTTGGACCTACGACTGCATCAACTGCCAGCACACCCTGCCGTACGTCAAGGACTGGGCGAAGAAGTACGAGAAGGACGGCCTCGTGGTGATCGGCGTGCACACCCCGGAATACGGCTACGAGCGGATCATCGAGAACGTCAAGGATCAGGTGAAAAAGCTCGGCATCACCTACCCGGTGGCCATCGACAACAACTACGCGATCTGGCGCAACTTCGACAACCAGTACTGGCCGGCGCATTACCTGATCGACGCCAAGGGGCAGGTGCGTTACAGCCACTTCGGCGAAGGTCGCTACGAGGCGCAGGAGCAGATGATCCAGCAGTTGCTGGAGGAGGCTAAGGCGCCTGCGGCGTGATCAGCAAACCACTGGCTCAGAGGTCGCGGACCATGAGCCATTGTTCATTGCCCCAGGCGCGAAAACGCTCCAGGACTTGCCAGCCGCGTTTGGCGTAGTAGTCCTGCTTGGTCTGCGTATGCAGATACAAACGCGCAAACCCGCACTCTTTCGCTTCCTGACAAATCCCTTCAACCAAGCGCTCCGCCAGCCCTTGCCCGCGCGCTTCAGGACTGACGAACACGCAGGCCAGCCAAGGTCCGAGATTGGGGCGCAAGGCGAGGTCATCGCGTGCTAGCGCCGCGCCGCCGACCAGATGTTCACCGTCCATGGCGATCAGGCAAGACCAGTCGCCATTGCCTTGGCCCTCGGCAAATTCACGCTGCCATTCAGCCAACGGTTGGTCGATGTATTCGTAGGGGAATTGCTGGTGGATCCATTGAGCATAACGGTCGCTATGGTGCATGTGATGCGCGAGCCAATCGAGTTTCAGTGACATCGGTAGAGTCCGTTCCAGAAGCGAGCGGGCATCAGAAACCAATCCTCGAACGTTGGCAATCTTCAAGGTGTTCCAGACGCTTTACAGATTTCCACCGCTCATCGGCAAACCCCCGGTTTTACGGGGTTGCCAGACGATTGGCAGGGACGCCGAGCGGTCTCGGCGCGATAGTGCTTGAGCAGGGTCACTGCCGGCCTTGCCCCATAACAAGAGCGCGAGGTTGCCATGCCGAAATTCGTGATTGAACGCGAGATTCCAGGGGCCGGGAAGCTGTCGGAAGCAGAACTCAAAGCTGTGTCGAAAACGTCCTGTGATGTCTTGCGCGAACTCGGTCCGCAAGTGCAGTGGCTGCAGAGTTATGTCACCGCTGACAAGATCTATTGCGTGTACATCGCGCCTGACGAAGAGCAGGTACGCGAACACGCCAGGCTTGGAGGATTTCCTGCCAACAGTGTGGCGCGAGTGATGACGGTCATCGATCCGACGACGGCCGAATGATCACCGACCCCACCCGCAGCGGAGTTCACTCTTATGAGTACCCCGATTGATTTGACTGCCTTGAAAGAACGCCAGAAAGTCGCCTGGGCCAGTGGCGACTACGCCGTGATTGGTACGACGTTACAAATCGTCGGCGAAAACCTTGCCGAAGCCTGTGACCTGCGTTGCGATGAAGAGGTGCTGGATGTCGCTGCCGGCAACGGTAATGCGACGCTGGCGGCGGCGCGCCGTGGCTGCCAGGTCACCTCGACCGACTACGTTGCAGCTTTGTTGGAGCGCGGCCAGGATCGGGCCCGAGCAGAGCATCTGGACGTGACGTTTCAGGTTGCCGATGCTGAGGCACTGCCGTTCGCCGATGAGAGTTACGACGCGGTGCTGTCGACCTTTGGTGTGATGTTCGCGCCGGATCAGGACACGGCTGCGGCCGAGCTGGGGCGGGTTTGTCGCCGTGGTGGGCGGATAGGTCTGGCCAACTGGACGCCGGAAGGTTTTGTTGGGCAGATGTTCAAGACGCTCAGCCGTCATCTGCCGCCGCCTGCCGGCGCCCAGCCGCCCTCGAATTGGGGCTCCGATGCCTGGCTGCACAAACATTTCGATGACCGTGATTTTCTGCTGCGTGTGACACGGCGCGATTTCAATTTTCGCTATCGCTCGGCCGCGCATTTTATTGATATTTTCCGCCATTGGTATGGGCCGGTGCATAAGGCCTTTGCGGCATTACCGCCGGAGAGCGGGCAGGCGCTGGAGAGTGATCTGGCGGATTTGCTAAATCGGTTGAATCGGGCGGGAGAGGGTTCGCTGGTGGTGCCGAGCGAGTATCTGGAGGTGGTGATCACCAAGCGCTGATTCACCCCCGACTTTCGAATCTATTGCGACCCCTGTAGGAGTGAGCCTGCTCGCGAAAGCGCTGTGTCATTCAACAAAAATGTTGTCTGACACTCCGTCTTCGCGAGCAGGCTCGCTCCCACAGGGGTAGGTATTTTGGTAGTTGAGCCTATTTCACCTGCGGCCGATCAAACCACTCCAGCGCCGTGCGCCAGATGCAGATCCCCAGAAAGTACGCCGACATCAGCAACCACAACCCCATCACCAACGGGTTGATCACCGGATGGTTGAGCACCAGCGACAGACTGCATAGCAGCCAGATCGCCGTCACTGCAATGTTGATCGGCATGAACCGGCGTACCCGAAACGGGTGCAGGAACTTCATCCGCGTCACGGTCAACAGCGCCAAACCGATAACCGTCAGAAAAGTGATCCACGGTCCCGGTCCGATGATGTACAGGCACAGGGCGACCACATTCCACGCCGCCGGAAACCCGACAAAGTAGTTGTCCTTGCTCTTCATATTGACGTTGCAGAAGCAGAACAACGACGACACCAGAATCAGCGACACGGTCAGCAGCAGGGTGTAATCCGGCAGCGGAATGTAGCGATAGATGAACAGCGCCGGAATGAACACATACGTCAGGTAATCGATCACCAGATCAAGGATCGAGCCATCGAAGCTTGGCAGCACCGACTGCACGTTGACCTTGCGCGCCAGTGCGCCGTCGAGGCCGTCGACAATCAGCGCCACGCCCAGCCACATCAGGCAATGGGTCGGCTGGTTTTCCAGCAGGGAGAGGGTGGCCAGGAAGGCTGTGACCACGCCAGTCGCGGTAAAACCATGGGCGCCCCATGCTTTGAGCCTGGCGATGTGTACGGTCGATATCACGGGGGCGTTCTCCAGAAAGTGAAGCAAGCCGGGTATCACCCTTGAGTCGCAGGGCGCCGGCAAACCGGGTCGGGGTTGCAGCTATCGACCGGTCTGGCCGGGATAAGGTTCACCACTGATCAATCTTAGCTGGCCGGCGAAAAAATACGCGGGCGAAATCCGTCAGGGCTTCGAGCGTCAGCCAAACGGTGCTGGCGCTATGGCTTAAGGGGTCTATCGTTGCCAGACGCAGTCACTGCCAATGCTTGAGGATAAAGTCATGAACACCAGCGATTTGCTCGAAAAACTGCTGCGAGGCCAGGCCTCGACCGGCCAACAATCTTCAGCGTCTGCCGGCGATGGTTTGGGTGGTTTGGGTGGGTTGCTGGGTGGAATGCTCGGTGGCGGCTCGGGCGCGGCCAGCGGCGGCGGATCTGCCGGTGGACTTGGCGGCTTGGGCGGCTTGCTCGGTGGTTTGCTCGGCGGCGGTGCCGGTGGTGGTCTTGGCGGCGCTTTGGGTGGGGCGCTGGGCGGCGCGGGCAGTACGCAAAGTCGTTCCGGCGGGACCAATTATGCGGCGCTGGCGTCGCTGGGCATGATGGCGTTCCAGGCGTATCAGGCGTGGCAACGCAGCCAGGCGAGTTCGGCACCGCAACAAACGCCGCAAACAGCTAACCTCCTGGCCGGCCCGGAGATTGAAGAACACAGCCACGCGGTGCTGCGCGCTTTGATCGCCGCTGCCAGGGCTGATGGGCGTATCGATGATGCCGAGAAACACCTGATCAGCAGCGAAATCGGCAAACACACCGATGATCCACAGTTACAGCAATGGCTTGACGATGAAGTTGCCAAGCCGCTGGATCCCGCCGAAGTGGCGCAGTCGGCGAACGGTGACCCAGCTGTTGCCGCCGAAATGTACCTGGCCAGCGTGATGCTGGTAGATGACCAGCAGGACGCCGAGCGTCGTTATCTGGATGAACTGGCAGCAGCCTTGCGGATCGACCCGGATTTGCAGGTGCATCTGGAGCAGCAGGCCAAAGGCCAGGCCTGATGTAACGGCAAAAAATCATAACCACCCGCAGCTCCGTCAAGGAGCTGCTTCGCCGTCCGTCCGGGCAATTTTCACGTCGATTGAATTTTTCGCAGGCGCCGCCTCTCTGCTGCTGTAGAGGCGTGTGGAACAGCGCCCTGCCAACCGACCGAGAATTTTGCCATGACTGTCCTGACACCTCTGCAAGCCGCGCCTGCCCAACCGCACCTGATGAACGCCGCTGGGAACATGCGGCAGGTCTATGAAGCGTTGTTGCGCAATGACGATTCCCAGGACCTTGCGCAGGCGTTTTTGCAGGAGCAACTGCAACACGCCGCGCAACTTACCGATTCGTTGCCTGAAGACCCGGCAACGTGGCACGCCTGGGTGGCCGAACATTGCGCCGATGTCGCCCGGCAATACGCCGACTATCTCCAGCAGCGCAAGGCCGGCGGGCCTCGGCAATTCTTCCGTGGCAAGGCGCAGGCGCTGTATTTCCTGCAAGCGGTGGCACCGACCAAACTGGTCGACGGCGCTTGGCTCTATGGTCTATTGCCGCGCTGGCAAGACCCGCGTTTCCAAGGGCTGCTGCGAACCTTTCTGGAAGAGCTGGGCGAAGGCAATCCGGCGCAGAACCACGTGGTGATTTACCAGAAATTGCTCGCCGAGCACGATCTGCAGGACAGCAGCGCCATCGACGATGAACGCTACCTGCAAGGCGCGATACAACTGGCCCTCGGTGTCTGTGGTGCTGACTATCTGCCCGAGGTGATCGGCTACAACCTCGGCTATGAACAACTGCCCTTGCACCTGTTGATCAGCAGTTACGAACTCAGTGAACTGGGGATCGATCCGTACTATTTCACCCTCCATGTGACCATCGACAACGCCAGCACCGGCCATGCGCAAAAAGCCGTGCAGGCGGCGCTTGACCTGCTGCCGCTTGAGGCCGATCGCGCTGAGTTTCTGCGCCGGGTAGCGCTGGGCTATCGGCTCAACGATCTGGGGCAGGGCAGCCGCGCAATCATTGAAGGCTTCGACCTTGAGCAGCAATTGCTGGCGATGCTCGAGCGCAAGTGCCCATTCGCCCAACACATGCATTCTGATTACTGCCGTTTCGAAGGGCAGACCGTCAATCAGTGGCTGGCTGCACCCGAGCAATTACCCGGTTTCCTCCAAGCGTTGCAGAACAAGGGCTGGATCAAGCGCCACGAAGACCCGCAGGCCAGCCGTTTTTGGCAACTGATCGCGGGCGACGGTGCGGCGATGTTTGGTGTGTTCAATGCCTACGAAAAACAACTGGTGCACGACTGGATCGCCGGCGATTGGACGCCGTCGGATAAAGCGAAACCCGTTCGGCGGCACAGTCAGACCGCAGCGCCCATCGAAGGGCTTGAACAGGACCCCGACGTACAGGCGCTCAACACCGCGCTGCAAGGTCAGGATGCCTCGGCGCAAATGGCGATTTTGATCCCCTGGCTCGCCCCGGCCCGCCATGCACACCCGGCCGGGCTGCTCGCCACCCGGCGTTTTATCGAACTCAAATCCCGTTTGCCTTAAGGACACCGCCGATGACTCAGGAAGAACAACTCTGCCCCAACGACCTCGTGCTGCTGCAATTGGGCCGGCGCTTGTTGGCAGACGGATATCGGTTCACCACGCCGACGCCGTTGACCCATCAACGGGTCAACCAGCGTGACGAAGGCCAGATGGCCGACTCTTTGCGTGATGTGTTCGGCTGGTCGCGTCCGTTCGCGCCGGGATTGTTATCCGCCGATGAACAGCGGCAACTGCAAGACGCACAGATCATTGATACCTACGAAGGTGAGCTGAAGAGTCGGGTGCGCTGGTCGAGCCTGGATGATTTGCTGTTCGTCCATTCGGCATTTCCCACCGAGGCCGCTGACGCGGTGTTTTTCGGCCCCGACACCTACCGTTTTGCGCAACTGATCCACGCCCACCTGCAGCAGAACTTCGCGCCGATTCATCGCGCGGTGGACATCGGCTGTGGCGCTGGCGTCGGTGCGATTCTGATCGGCCGCGCCCGTCGCGAGGCAGAGGTGCTGGCGCTGGACATCAACCCTGCGGCGTTGCGTCTGACTGCGATCAATGCGGCACTGGCGGAAGTCGCCAACGTTGAAGTGCGCGCCAGTGATCTGTTGCAGGGCGTCGACGGCGAGTTCGACCTGATCGTCGCCAACCCGCCGTACATGGCCGACCCGGCGGAACGCGCCTATCGCCACGGTGGCGGGACGCTGGGGGCAGGACTGTCACTGCGCATCGTCGAACAGGCCTTGAATCGATTGGCGCCTGGTGGCTCGCTGCTTCTCTACACCGGTGTGGCGATGGTCGATGGTCGTGATCCGTTTCTCGACACCGTGCTGCCGCGCCTCGATGAAAAACGCTTCGGCTGGACGTACCGCGAACTCGACCCGGATGTTTTTGGCGAAGAACTGCTCAACCCCGGCTATCAACGGGTCGACCGCATCGCAGTGGTGGCGCTGACCGTGACCCGAATGGGCTGAAACAAGGCAGGTGCACGATGAACAGGAACCTCGACGACTACAACCGCATGCGCGATTTTTCGGCGACCTCGGAACCGGCTGCCGTCAAGCGCTCGGGACGTAAAACCGCTGCCGAGCATGCTTTGCAGTTCTGCATCCAGAAGCACGACGCTTCACACCTGCATTACGACTTTCGCCTGGAACTCGATGGCGCCTTGAAAAGCTGGGCGGTGCCGAAAGGGCCGTCACTCGACCCCAAGGTCAAGCGGCTGGCGGTGCATGTCGAGGATCATCCGCTCGATTACGCGACATTTGAAGGCAGCATTCCCGAAGGGCATTACGGCGCCGGGGATGTGATCGTCTGGGATCGTGGCGTGTGGATTCCGCTGGAGGATCCGCACAAGGCCTACGAAAAGGGCAAACTCAAGTTCGAGCTGCAAGGCGAAAAGCTCGGCGGTGTCTGGAATCTGGTGCGCACGCACATGCCGGGCAAGAAGGAACAATGGTTTCTGATCAAGCATCAGGACGATGCCGCGCGGCCGCAGGATGATTACGACGTGCTGCTGGCCGAGCCGGACAGTGTCCTGAGCGAACGCACGATAGTGGGCAAACCCAAACTGGCCGCCGAGCAAAGCAAACCGCTGAAGAAACCTGCGGCGAAAACCCTCAAGCCCGCGAGCGGCAAGCTCACCGGCGCGCACAAGGCCAAATTGCCGACGCAACTCAAGCCGGAACTGGCCACGCTGGTCGACAGCGCGCCGGAAGGGCAGTGGAGCTACGAGATCAAGTTCGACGGCTACCGGATCATGGCGCGCATCGATCATGATCAGGTGCAACTGTTCACCCGCAACGGACATGACTGGACGCACAAGTTGCCGCAACAAGCCAAAGCAGTGGCCGCGCTGGGGCTGGAATCCGCATGGCTGGACGGTGAAATGGTCGTCGCCAACGAACAGGGTGTGCCGGACTTTCAGGCCCTGCAAAATGCTTTCGAAGCCGGACGCAGCGGCAACATTCTCTACTACTTGTTCGACCTGCCTTATCTCAACGGTGTCGACCTGCGTGAAGTGCCAGTTGAAGAGCGGCGCGCCGCGCTGGCCACGGTGCTCGGCAGTCATGAGCAACCCTTGTTGCGTTTCTCCGAAGCCTTCGACGAAACCCCGGACGCCCTGCTCAACAGCGCCTGCCAGATGCAGATGGAAGGCCTGATCGGCAAACGCCTTGGTTCGCCCTATGTGTCGCGGCGCAGCGGCGACTGGATCAAGCTCAAGTGCAAACACCGCCAGGAATTCGTGGTCGTCGGTTACACCGATCCGAAAGGTTCGCGCAGTGCCTTCGGCGCGTTGTTGCTGGGGCTGCATGACCGCGACAGCGGTGAATTGCGCTATGCCGGCAAGGTCGGCACCGGTTTCAACGAATCGACGTTGAAAAGCATTCTGGCCCAACTCAAGCCCTTGCAGGTGAAGAAGGCGGCGGTGGTCAATCCACCCAGCGGCTTCGAGGTCAAAGGCGTGCACTGGCTCAAGCCGAAACTGCTGGCGGAAGTCGCATTCGCCGAAATGACCAAGGACGGTTCGGTACGCCACGCCGTGTTCCATGGCTTGCGCGACGACAAACCGGCCAAGGGCATCACAGAGGAGCGAGCGAAACCGGTGAAGACTGCAGCGAAGAAACCAGCCACGAAAAAACCGCCGCAAAAAGCCCCGGCGAGCAATCCGGATACCGCGCCGTCACAGCTCGGACTGGCCAACGGCAAGGTGCGCATCACGCACCCGGATCGGGTGATCGACGCGGTCAGCGGCACCACCAAGATGCAGCTGGCCGAGTATTACGCCAGCGTCGCCGAATGGATCCTGCCGCAGCTCAAGGATCGCCCGGTGGCTCTGGTGCGCGCTCCAGACGGTATTGCCGGCGAGTTGTTCTTCCAGAAAAACGCCGAGCGCCTGGCAATACCCGGCATCACCACGCTGGACAAAGATCTCACCGGGCAACCGGTGATGCTGATCAATAACGCCGAAGCGCTGATCGGCGCGGTACAGATGAGCACCGTCGAACTGCACACCTGGAACGCCACCACGGTCGATCTGGACAAGCCCGATCGCTTCGTCCTCGACCTTGACCCGGATCCGGCGCTGCCGTGGAAAAGCATGGTCGAAGCGACGGCGCTGACATTGACCGTGCTTGATGAATTGGGGTTGAAAGCATTCCTGAAAACCAGTGGCGGCAAGGGGATTCATCTGGTGGTGCCGCTGACCCGCAAACTTGGCTGGGACGAGGTCAAGGACTTTAGCCACGCCATCGTCAGTCATATCGCCAAACTTTTGCCGGACCGTTTTTCGGCGGTGTCGGGGCCGAAGAATCGCGTCGGGCGGATCTTCATCGATTACCTGCGCAACGGTCTGGGCGCCACCACCATCTGCGCTTACGCCGCGCGCACCCGCGAAGGTCTGCCGGTGTCGGTGCCGCTGTTTCGCGAGGAAGTCGCCGAGATCAAGGGCGGCAATCAGTGGAATGTGCATAACGTTCACCAGCGACTGGTTGAAGTCGGTGACGAACCGTGGGCCGACATGAAGAAAACCCGGCAAAGCATTACCGTCGAGATGCGCAAACGCTTGGGGTTGAAAAAGTGATCAGGTGTCGCGCAGCAAGTCGTGGGCGTTGAGCAGTTCGAAAGCGATCTCCGGGCGATTTTCCAGTCCGCGGCGAATGGCCGCCGGAATCGCTGCGCGGGTCTTGCGGCACAGGCCCGGCAACTCGTCGATCTGAATTGCAATGCCGCGCATGGTGCGCACTTCGTTGAAACCGGGGGCGACGTCGACGCGAACGCCCAGTTGCTCGAACATGCGCTGTTGCAGGTGTTTGAGGTCATTCAGGTCTTTGAGCATTTCGAGGCGAGCGAGCAGGCGTTTTTCTTCCTCTCGGGTCAGACGCAGGATGCGCAAATCCGCGCCGGGCGTCTCCAGCAACGGATCGCGCCCGCAAATGCAGGCGCCGGGCGGGCAGGGTGAGCGCAAGGGCACAGAAGTCGTCATGGCCTCCATCATAGAGGCCGTCGGACAGTTTTGCCTATGCGCCGTCAGCGGCCATCCATCGGCTGCTTTATCCGTGACGGCTACTGATTCAAGCCTTCGTAATGCACCAGAATCGCGTTGGCCAGATCTTCATCACTGGCATTGAGGCCAGGATTTTCCTGGCGAGCCTGTTGCAGCACCGATTCAAGATAAACCCCACGAATGGCCCCGCCACTGGCGACAAATGCAGACAAGTCGTCACGGGCCGGAATCACCATTTTGTGATCCTTGAAGGTCGAGTACAGCGACGCGGAGACACCGGCCGAGGTGGCGACATCTCCGGCATCGACTTTGGCCAGAGCGGAACCAACGGGCAGGCATAGGAGTAAAGAAGAAACGAGCACTAACTTGCGCATGACGGTGTTCCTCCACAAGCGCGAAGCAAAAAGGGAAGGATTACATAATGTGAGAGGGGCGCGCGCGGCGGGAGTTCCGTGGCGCAGCAAAGTCTGCGTTATTGCAAAACAGACGCGGGCAACGCCATGGCGGGTTGCCCGTCTTTCACGCTGGAATGAGTCAGATCACCCCGCAGGCCATACGATCACCGCCACCGCCCAGTGGTTTGGGCATATCGGCGTGGTTGTCGCCGCCGGCGTGGATCATCAGGGCGTGGCCCTTGATCTCGGAAATCTTTTTCAGGCGCGGCGCCAATACCGGGTAGTTGGCGATGCCATCGGCAGTCACGTAAACCGCCGGAAGGTCTCCCAAATGACCATCAGCGTAGGGGCCGAGGTGCTTGCCGGTTTTCTGCGGATCGAAATGTCCGCCAGCGGCCAGCGCAGCACCTTTCACGCCATCCTTCATGCCGGCCTCGCAGCTGCCGTTTTCATGCACGTGGAAACCGTGCACGCCGGCCGGCAGAGATTTCAAGTCAGGCGTGAACAACAGGCCATACGCCGTTTCACTGATGGTGACCGAGCCGATCGCCTGCGGCGCGCCGTCAGCGCTGACCAGATTGATCGCGACTTTTTCCGTCGCCGCGTGTGCGGTACCGATGGCGAACGTGCTGAGCAGACCCAACCACAATGCGCGTTTCATAGCGTTTCCTTTTGCTGCATGAGAATTCAGAACGACGGACTCAATAGCCTGCCGGCATTAACCGGTGATGAAGGCGTTGGCCGTGCGCGTTGAAAAGTGAGACTTGCCGCGCAATCCGAAAGTTTTGCTGCCTTTGGCCAGCACGCCGACACCTGCTGACACGCTCTGGCGCGGCAGACCTGCGCAAATAGGCTTAACTGAAGGCTGACAAGCGTTTACGGGCGTGATGAGTGAGGAAAATCCGGTGTCGATCAAACTGCGTTTAGTGTTGCTGATTGTGACAAGTCTGCTGACAGCCTTGATCGTGAGTCTGGTCAGTTATGTCGGCAATCAGCGGATGGCCTCGGCGGTCAGCGATAACGCGGTCAGCATGAGCGCGCTGCGCAACCACATGGAAGCCGACATGATGCACGACGCCCTGCGCGCCGATGTCTACTCGGCGATGCTGGTCGGGCTGGGCAAAAGCACCAGCACGGCAAGCGAGGTACGCGAATCGATCAACGAGCATGCCGGGCATTTTCATGAAGTGCTCGAGGAAAACCTCAAATTGCCGATCAATCCGGCATTGCGCACGGCCCTGGAGCAGATCAAACCGAGCCTCGATACCTACATCAGCGCGGGCGAACGGATTGTCGGGCTGGCGCTGGACAACCCTGATGCGGCTCAACAGGAACTGGGCACCTTCAACACGGCGTTTGGTCAGCTTGAAGAGCAAATGGCCGCGTTAAGCGAGTTGATCGAGTCCAATACGCTGCAGACCAGCGCAGGCACCGAGTCAGCCATCCGCAGCGCCAACATCGCGCTCGGCGTGGTGTTGATCGCCAGTCTTGTGCTGCTCTTGATCCAGGGGCGCTGGGTCATTCTGAGCATCATGGCGCCGTTGAAGACCGCCAGTCGCATCGCCGAAAGCATCGCCCACGGCAACCTCAGCGAGCCGATCGCCGAGCCATCCGGCAAGGACGAAGCCAGTACTCTGATACGCACACTGGCAACCATGCAGCGCGACTTGCGCAACATGATCGATGTGGTGCGGCGCAATGCTCACGGCGTCAGTGGCATGAGCGAACAACTCAGCCACGGCTGCCATCAGGTCGCCGACAGCAGTCAGCAACAAAGCGTCGCTGCCGGCACCATGGCCGCTGCCGCCAGCCAGATGACCGCGAGCATCGAGGAAATCACCCGCCACGCCGAACGAGCCCTGAGCATGGCCAGTCAGGCCGAAACCCTGGCCAAGGAGGGCGGCGGTGTCATTCATCAAGTGGTCAGCGACATGGACGATATCGCCCGATCAGCACAACAGTCGGCGCAGGTGATCCGCACGCTGGATCAGGAATCCGAAGCCATTTTCAACATCATTCAGGTGATCAAGAGCATTGCCGACCAGACCAATCTGCTGGCGCTCAACGCCGCCATTGAAGCGGCTCGGGCCGGCGAGCAGGGAAGGGGGTTTGCGGTAGTGGCGGATGAAGTGCGTAGTCTGGCGGCACGCACCAGCGCTTCTACCCAGGAAATCGCCGCGATGGTCGCGCGCATTCAGCACAGCACCCGCGAGGCGGTCAGCAGCATGGAGGCGGGTGTCGCGCAGGTCGACAAGGGCATGGCGGTGACGGCGGATGTCGAGCGGGCCATCCGCGAAATTCTCGAGGCGACGTTGAGCACGACGCAACTGGTCAACGACATCACTCGCACGATTGGCGAGCAAAGCCAGGCCAGTAACGAGATCGCCCATCAGGTGGAAATGATTGCCGGGATGTCCGAAGGCAACAGCCGGGTGATCGGGCAAACGGCGAATACCACCGATGAGTTGTCGAGCCTGGCGGGGCAGTTGGCGCAGTCGGTGGATCGGTTTCGGTTGTGAAAGCGGGGGAATGACCCGAACCTGAGTTGAATGTCAGGCAAATAGGTAACAGGAATGCTTTCAGACGATAAGTACCGTCGTTTGTATGTCCAGTTTGAATTTATATGTTCTGAAGAAATGTTGTTTTTTATCTGTTTCAATGGTGACAAAGGGCTTTTTCTTGCGATTGCAAACGAACGCTTTTTTAGGACTGAAGTTATCCAGATACTCCTCACCATGCGTTGTCTGCAGAAATTGAATTGTCGACTCGAGCTGCTCAATCGCATGATTTTTCCATGCGCTACCGCCTCTTTCTTTCAACTCGACCAAGTAAAGCTGCTTATTTGTGGTCAGCATGCAGTCACATCGACCTCGCCCCGGTTCTTCAGTGTCACCAATCACGCATTTGTCGATGGCTGTGAAAAGGACCGCTTTACTATCCGGGTTTTTGACTGTGGCGATCCAGGTCTCTTCTGACTCTGGATCGGCGTAGGCGACAGGACGCGATGTGTTGTCGCACAGGCCAAACCGTTCTTGGTGGTAAGGGCCACTTTGACATTGAGCATTGAGGAAATTCACGCCTCCAATGCCTCCTCGATATCGAGAAGTTGATCGAACAAATCATTACCTTCACGAAGTGATTCGTTGAGGTAGTTATGGTCCGACGGAATGCCTCCCGACATGGGCAATTTTTCGATGCTTCCAGTTGTTTCATCGGCTTGATAAATCGCCAGTTCATTAGCGTCTACCAACGCGTGCAGGGGAATTACTTTGGCGAGGCTGGTTAGCAGGGCCTCTGCGCGCTTCTCCAATATACTGTCGTGCAGATGTTTGCCCTGCACAGCGATCGTCAGATAACTCACCACATAAGGGCTATGAGTTGTCAGTACCAGACGGTTGTTTTGCCCTTGGTTATTGAACTGAAGAAGGCTTTGCAGAACGCTCCATTGTGATCGTGGGTAAAGGTTCTGTTCGGGTTCTTCAACAATGTTTATAAAAGCAGTTTTGTTAAACCTGGCTGACAATGCAGAGAGAGCAATACGGCGTTGTTCCTCTGTCAGTGAGTCGATGGAAAAAATCTCCACAACCTCCTTTCTGAAACGCTCCAGCTCTTCGGTACTCATGGTTTCCTGCCGCTCTTCACTTCGCTCTTGAACGGTGTTGGCTAAGTAGTGGCTCACGAGATGTAGCGGTACAGCTGATTGAAAACCACTGGACGCATCAGCCAATCTCAGTTTGTAGTCTGATTCGCGGATGTTGAGTATGTCATTCAGTTTGTCGTATTCGAGTTCCGCCTGATTGATCGGTAGGCGTAGTGCCCCCTTCATATTGGCTTTCGCCGCGTCGAACTCAGTCAAAAACTCTTTCAGCGAATCAGAAGAAAGCTTCAATTCCCGGGGGTGCCGGACGTAGGCGATGAAATTGCGTTCTGCAGGCACATACATGATTTGAGGCAGGTGATATTTTCTGTCTTTCAATTCACTGACATGCAGCTGTCCGCGCAAATAATGGATTACGTAGGCTTCACCTTCGTATTCGATCTCAGTATCCGCAGAAAGATAATTTTCGAGCCTGTGATACATGAGGTAGGGCTTGATGAATTTATTTTTTCGTTCAAACCATTTTGCGTCGTAGTCGCCGCGCACCAGTGCCTTTTCAATCCACGAGAAGGTTGAATACAGTTTGGCCAATGTGCTCTTCCCCGAGCCCTGATTGCCCACAAATACGGTCACACGTTTGAACTCTATCCAGCCATTGTTCTTCACACCGTTACGGATAGGGCCAAAATGCTTGACGCGTAGTCGGGTCATTGATTACTCCATAGAGACGAGCTGATGCGGTATAGCGGTGCAGCATATCAGGGCGGGATGGAAACAGGAGTGGGAAATGCGACGACTCAGGTATAGCGCCAGTTTTTTGTGGGAAAGGACTCTGCCTCTACTCATTTCAGGCGGAGTCCTTTTTATCAATCAGAACTTGAACGCCTGCCGCCCCACCAACAACCACTTGCCGTCCTGCTTCTGCCAGATCTGAAAGTTTTCGATCTCGGTCGGCACCACCTCGGTTCCCTTCAACGCCTGCGCGGAAAAGTGGTGGCGGACCAGCGCGGTGTCGCCGGACAGGGTGATGGTCTGGTTCTGCATTTCCAGGGTCTTGAACGCGCTCTTGCCGGTTTCGATGTCGGCGATGAACTCCTTCTTGTCCTGGATCTTGCCGCTGGAATGGCCATAAGTCAGGTTGGGCGCGGTGAGCGCGTTCAGTTCGGCGATGTCCTTGTGCAGCATCGCCTGGGTCAGATGGTCCACCGCTTGGGCAACGTCTTTTTCCGCCGGGGCAGAGGCGGCCATCGCGTAACCGTTGAAGGCACAGAGAAAGCCGATCAGGAGTCGGGTCTTGGTCATTGAGGTTGTTTCCTTGTTGTTATGGGGTTGACGACTAATTTGTCAGTCGTCGTACAACGTAGCAGATAATGCTTGAGCAAGGCACTGCCCAAAAGTGCTCAATCTCTGGGCAACTACACTTGAATGCAGGATGGTTTGCGTCGACGCACTCATCAGAGGGTCATGTTCAGCGACTGGCGGCCGATAAGTCCCTGAGTGGAAAAAGACTCTCAAGTCGGGAACAGACGCGCGGGTTTGCCCTGACGTGATATTCTTCGCGCCAACTTGGTTTGACCTTATTCGGTTTGCCTGCCTTCGGGCGGGCCGACGGAATCCCTGTCGCTCAAGTAGCTGAGCCAATAATGATAAGAAGTCAGTTCAGAAGGGACATTAACTGAGGTCGATGCAGCATGTCGGCCTTGTGTGCCCACCCGTCAAAATTGAAGTGTGCCGGAATCTGCGACGCTAGCCTGAGCGTCATCAAAGCGGATCGCATACAGATAACAGCGGCGGGCGGAAGGCGTTTTATCATAGGTGCAACAGATGTTTAAGAAAGTGAACACAGCCCTGCTGGGTCTGGCTTTGGCGATGGGGATGACATCCGCCAATGCTGACGAAGCAAAGAAAGTCGACGTCCTGCTGATCGGCGGCGGCATCATGAGCACCACCCTCGGTGTGTGGATCAATGAGCTGGAGCCAAGCTGGTCGATGGAAATGGTCGAGCGCCTCGACGGCGTCGCCCTGGAAAGCTCCAACGGCTGGAACAACGCCGGTACCGGTCACTCGGCGCTCGCTGAGCTGAACTACACCCCGGAAGACGACAAAGGCAACGTGACGATCCCGAAAGCCGTCGAGATCAACGAAGCGTTCCAGGTCTCCCGTCAGTTCTGGGCCTGGCAGGTTCAGCAAGGCGTTCTGAAGAACCCTCGCTCGTTCATCAACACCACGCCGCACATGAGCTTCGTGTGGGGCGATGACAACATCAAGTTCCTGAAAAAGCGCTACGAAGCCCTGCAAGCGAGCCCGCTGTTCGCCGGCATGCAGTACTCCGAAGATCCGGCTGTGATCAAGAAGTGGGTCCCGCTGATGATGGAAGGGCGTGACCCGAACCAGAAAATCGCGGCCACCTGGAGCCCGCTGGGTACCGACATGAACTTCGGCGAAATCACCCGCCAGTTCGCGACGTACCTGCAGACCAAGCCTAACTTCGATCTGAAACTGTCGAGCGAAGTCCAGGACATCACCAAGAATGCCGACGGCACTTGGCGCGTCAGCTACAAAAACCTGAAAGACGGCACCAAAACCGAAACCGACGCCAAGTTCGTCTTCATCGGCGCGGGCGGCGGTGCACTGCACCTGCTGCAGAAGTCGGGTATTCCTGAAGCCAAGGAATACGCTGGCTTCCCGGTTGGTGGTTCGTTCCTGGTGACCGATAACCCGGCCATCGCTGAACAGCACCTGGCCAAGGCCTACGGTAAAGCATCGGTTGGCGCACCACCGATGTCCGTTCCGCACCTGGACACCCGTGTCCTGGACGGCAAGCGCGTCATCCTGTTTGGCCCGTTCGCGACCTTCAGCACCAAGTTCCTGAAGGAAGGCTCGTACCTGGACCTGCTGACCAGCACCACCACCCACAACATCTGGCCTATGACCAAGGTCGGCATCAAGGAATACCCGCTGGTCGAGTACCTGGCTGGCCAACTGATGCTGTCGGATGAAGACCGTCTGAACGCGCTGAAGGAATACTTCCCGAACGCCAAAGCCGAAGACTGGCGCCTGTGGCAAGCCGGCCAACGCGTGCAAATCATCAAGCGTGATGAAGCCGCTGGTGGCGTGCTGAAACTGGGCACCGAAATCGTTGCTGCACAAGACGGCTCCATCGCCGGCCTGTTGGGCGCATCGCCAGGCGCGTCGACCGCTGCACCGATCATGCTGAGCGTGCTGCAGAAAGTCTTCAAAGACAAAGTCGCGACCCCAGAGTGGCAAACCAAGCTGCACCAGATCGTTCCAAGCTACGGCACTCAGCTGAACAACGATCCAGCCAAAGTGGCTGCAGAGTGGGCTTACACCGCCAAGATCCTCGAACTGCCGACACCTCCAGTGATCGGTCAGGCTGCTGCCCCGGCCGCACCTGCAGCTGAAAAAGCTGAAGCTCCGAAGGAAAACGCTGCACGTGACATGGCGCTGTAACTAGACGCCAGACGCACAAAGCCCACTGAACCGGCGACGGTCAGTGGGCTTTTTTGTGGCAAAGCGTTTTGTAGGAGCTGTCGAGTGAAACGAGGCTGCGATCTTTTGATCTTGATCTTGCTTTTGAAAGATCAAGATCAACAGGTCGCAGCCTGCGGCAGCTCCTACATGGCTTTGGCGGACGCCAGATAAGCACCCAGTCGCCGCCCCATCTCTTCGCCCAAGGCCTGCAATCCACTGAGTGGCCGCACCATCACTTCAAACTCGACAATCTTCCCTCTTTCATCAAAGCGAATCATGTCGATACCTTTCAGCTCCTTCGAACCCACCTTGGCGCTGAACTCCAGAATCACATTCAGGCCATCGGCAGTCGCCAGTTCACGGTGATAGCGGAAATCCTCAAACACCTCGAATACGGTGTTGAGAATCATCGACACCACCGGTGCGCCCGGATAAGGCGTGTGGGCCATCGGCGAGCGGAACACGGCTTGCGGATCAAGCAGACCGGGCAGGGCGCTGAGGTTGCCGGTGCGGATCATTTCGTGCCACTGCTTCAGGGATTCGGCGACGCTGGGTTGCAGGTTCAGGTCAGTCATGTTCACTCCGGGATTTTTGTTGTTGTACTCGCGACGGCAATGACTCTAGTTCAATCGCTCGGAAAGTGAACCCTTGTGCGGCGATCTGAATGTCGGCCAATGGCTCAAGCGGATCAGATGCGCATCTGATCCGTATTTTTTCGCTGGATCTGCCTCTGTTACCGGTTCAGTCATCCGCTCAAAATAGCCCCACAGTTCGGTCACTCGCGACAAGCCTTCATCCCGAAGCATCCGGTGCACCGCAAGCTGAGCATTGAGGAGAGCAACATGAACAAGATGGCGATTTTCCTGGGTGGTTTTCTGGTTCTCACTATTTTGATCGGCTTGCTGGCAACGATTTCTCCAGTCTGAAGAACCGCAGACTCAGCCCAGCGCTTGCGCCGAGGGCCAGCCACTGACCCGCGCCGCCGGGCCGCCCGCAGGATCTGCCGGGTAAACAATCAATGACTGGCCAGTGCTGGTTTCGGCGATCAGCTTGCTCGCCGGGCCGAATATTGCAGCGCGCTCCGGGGGCGTGCAGGTCGGCAGGTAAACGCGCAGGACTCTGGGGTCGTAGAAGCGGAACACCAGCAGGTTGCCATCCGGGTCACTTACACGCAGCAACGTGCGAAAGTGGCCGCGTAATTCGTCCAGGGAAACCTGCGCAGGGGCGATGACGAAAATGCCCCAACTCTGTCCCCAACTGTCTTCCAATAATCGCCAGGTGTAGGCCTGCTGCGGATCCAGGTGCAGCAGATAAGGTGCGGCCGCCGACAGGCTAGGGGCGAGTTCGCCTGCGTACAGGCAGGAGAATTCAGCGCCGCTGGTCCGCACCAGCGGTTCGATGCGTGGGTCGCGGGCGCCGTCGAGCAAGGCGTAGACCTTGGCGGCGCCCGGGCGCGAACCCAGGGGCCAGAGTTCGGCGGTCAACCATTCGTTAAGGCTGGGACGAAACTGGCTCATTGGTTGCAGATCTGGCAGAAGGCCTTGCCGGTTTCTGAGGCGGTCACCAATGTTTGCGCCTGCATGTTTTGCTGTACGAGCCGGAAGTCTGCAGTGGTCGCCGATGTTGGTGCTGCAAGCGGTGCCGCTGTTGGTGGTGCATTGATGGGGGCTGCACTGAGGGTTTTGCCGGCCGTGTCGGCATCTGCGGGTGTCAATGCGATCGGCAGTTTGATTGCGATGCCGGTTCCTGATCCCGGAGATCCGCCGGAGTTGGTTTTCACTTGCGCACCGCTGATGGTCACGCCACCGACATCGACTTTGACAAAACTGCCGCCAGCCTTGGCGGTAAGTTCCATGCCTCCCTCGACTACCACTTTGTCACCGGCGTAATAGTGGATTTCGGACCCGGCTTCAACAAACAGTGCAGTGCCGACCTTCAAGTGCCGGGTGGCACCGACGGTCAAATGGTCATCGGCCCGCGCTTCGGTCTTGCGATCGAGACTGGTGATACGGTGTTCTTCAACTTTGAACTCGCTGAGGGCGTTGGCTTCAACGGTGTCGTGCCGTTCATTGCCGACGCGAATCTTCTGATCGTGTTCGATGTTCTCGTCCCAATCGCGTTGGGCGTGGATGTAGATCTGCTCGACGCCTTTCTTGTCTTCGATGCGGAATTCGTTGTAGCCCTTGCCGCCCGGTG